>JBDHHQ010000004.1:0-110844 GCA_039589315.1 Gemmatimonadota bacterium | reverse complement strand
TTTCGTTCAGGCTCCCCCGAACGCCGTCCTCCTGCGGTTCGGAGCTGACGAGTTGCGGCGTTCGGGGAAGGGCCGTGCGATCGACCTCGGGTGCGGCGCCGGACGAAACGCAGTACCGCTGGCCCGCATGGGCTGGAGCGTCCTGGGCGTCGATCTGTCCCGACCCATGCTCTCGGCTGCTCGGGCGCGGGCCCGTGACGACGGTCTCGGAGACCGCCTCCGCCTGGCCCTGGCACCGATGGATCGGCTCCCTGCACCTGACCACGCGTTCGACCTGGTGATCGCCCACGGCATCTGGAACCTCGCACCCTCCGTCGCCGTGTTCGAGCGTGCCCTCGGCGAGGCCGCGCGAGTGTCGCGGCCGGGCGCAGGCCTCTTCGTGTTCACGTTCTCACGGAGCACTCTGCCGCCGGAGGCCGAGCCCGCCGCGGGTGGGCCCTTCGTGTTCACCCAGTTCTCGGGACAGCCCCAGTGCTTCCTGACGGAAGCCCAGCTTCTCTCCGCGGTGGGCAAGGCGGGTTTCGATCCTGACCCAGCGGTTCCTCTGACGGAGCACAACAAGCCAGGAAGCGGGACGCGCAGCCTCGGCGGCCCGCCCGTAATCTGGGAATGCGCATTCCGGTACCGAGGGTGAACGTGCCGTGGTCGTGGGTCCGAGCGCGGCAGAGAAAGCCGAGGTCGACAGGGCGAGCCAGCTGCTGTGGCTGTCCGGGCTCGAGACGCGCAGCGACTGACCTGGGGGGCGCCATCACTCCGAATTGACAAGCGCAGGCGCGATGATCACTGGATGGCGGTGGGCTCCCTCACCCACTTCGCTGGTCGAGCCCATAGTCACGATTGGCCTGCTCGAGCGTGATGTAGCCGTTCTTGAGGTCGTCGCTCACCCGAGCGACATCGCGCTCCATCGGATCGCCCCAGCCCGCGCCGGTAGCGGACATGATCTGAATCACGTCGTCCGTATTCAAGGTCAGACCGCTCACGACTGAATGGCGCTCGCGATCGCCGCTTGCCCGGCGAATGATGACGTGGTTCGGCGACCCCGGATGGCCTCCGGCCAGGGGCCAGGGAGGGATCCGGTCGCGAGTGTAGGCGACCATGAGCCACGCATTGTCCGACCGGATCCGGTAATCGATGCGTAGACCGTTTCCGCCCCGGTGCAGGCCAGCTCCGCCGTCTTCACTGTGAAAGCCGAGGTGATCGACCGTAACGCCATATCGGGCCTCTGCGACCTCGGCGGGGCAATTGTACGTCTCGCCGTGCAGACCGCAGAATTGTCCTGCATTCCCGTCCCTGCGGACCGAACCACCCCATCCACCCATCTCCGGTTCGACCACCGCGTACGGGCGTCCGGTATCGGGATGGACGCCGCCAAACAGAGTCCCGAGGACGGAGCCGAAGTTCCCCGCGGGGAGCCGCTCCGGCATCTCCTGAGCGATGCAGCGCAGCACGAGATCGTACACGCGGACCAGGAGCTCATAGTAGATTCCCATGGCCGCGGGAAATTCCGGATCCAGCACGGTTCCCTTGCGCGTCAGCACGGTCAGCGGCCGGAATGTGCCGCCGTTCGCGAGTCGACCGGGGGAAAGGAGATTCTTGAAGGCCATCTGGCAGGAAATGACCGCGCCGTCGCGGCTCATGTTGAAGGGCCCGGTGCTCTGCCCCGGATTCTCCCTGAGGTCGATGATGAATTCGCGCTCCGAGATCTCGATCTTGACGTTGTAGAACTGTCCGTCATCCTGCTCTTCGGAGAGTGAGTAGCGACCGTGTGGTATCTGTCCGAGAGCATCGAGGCTGATCCGCTCTCCCAGATCCATATAGTCCTGCAAGGCCCGGAGGAATATGTCCTTGCCGTACTTTTCGTTGAGCTCGATGAGTCGCTGTGCACCGACGCGTACGGCCGCGACACCGGCCCAGAGATCGCCAAGCAGAAAGTCGGGCATCCGGCCGTTCGCCGTGATGATGTCGAAGACCGACTGCAACGGATCACCTCGCGAAAACAGCTTGACACCGGAGTAGATCACGCCCTCTTGATAGATCTCAGTAGCCTCCGTGGACATGCTACCTGGCACCATACCACCCACGTCGTTCCAGTGAGCGATATTCGCCGTCCACGCCACGATCTCTCCTTCGACAAAGACCGGCATGGTCAACACGACGTCATTCAGGTGCGTGACCCCGCCATTGTAAGGATCGTTGGTCATGTAGATATCGCCCGGCTCAATGGCGTTCGGCCGGCTGAACTTGGCGAGGATTCTCTTCACCGTCTTGTCCAAGACCCCCACAAAGGCGGGGATACCGGCTCCGGAGCTGGCGATGTCGCCGTGGGCGTCGGTGATCCCCGTACCCATGTCCAGGACTTCGTAGATGATGGCGCTCATCGCCGTACGGCGCATGGCGGCGAACATCTCGTCGGCTGCAGCCTGCAACGAGCTCTGGATGATCTCCAAGGTGATGGGATCGTAGTCGGTGCGACTCATCGGTCATCTCCTGATTTCGTCGCGATTCGGTAATTGTCATATTCATCCACGCGACAGGACATACCTGGTGGGATGACGATCGTGGCCGCGGCCTCCTCGATGACGGCCGGGCCGCTCAAGCTCATGCCGGGCTCGACCAATGGGCCGTCGTAGACCGTGGCCTCGTGCTCGCCCTCCGACAGATAGTCGACGAGCCGGGTACCCTTCACCGCCGCCTCCGCCTGCCGTTGCGTCGGGGGCATCGCTTCGGGTCGAAGCTCATCCACCCCCGCAAGGGCGACGAGGTGGTACGTGACGAACTCTACAGGAGCATCCAAGCGATAGGTGTATTCGCGCTCGTAGCGGGCGTGAAAGCGTTCGAGAATGCCATCGGTCATGGACGGGGTGAGCTCCCCTCCCGGCAACTCGATCACAGTGGAATGCTCCTGGTTCTGGTAGCGCAGACGGCCATGGCGTGTGAAGCGGACGCGTGACGGCTCGATGCCCTCGGCCTGATATTCGGTCGACGCCTGCGTCTCCAGAACATCGAAGACGTCGCTGATGTGCTCCATGACGCCGGGCGCGGCCATATCCACGATCTCGGTCTGCAGATAGTCACGCCGGAGATCGCTCAGAAGCATGCCCCAAGCGGAGAAGACGCCAGAAAGGTTCGGAATCACCACCTTCTCGATGCCCAGCTCCCTGGCCAGGGCGCAGGCGTGCATGGCGCCGCCGCCGCCGAACGCGACCAGGGTGAAGTCCCGTGGATCGTGGCCGCGATTGACCGATACGAGCTTGATGGCGTTGACCATGTTGTTGTTCGCCAAGCGGATGATGCCTCGCGCCGTATCGTCCCGCGTCAAGCCCAATCGTTCAGCGAGCTCGTCGAGAGCGGCATGGACTGCAGTCATGTCGGCGGTGACGGACCCGCCGCAAAAGTACTCTGGGTTGATTCGACCCAATGCCAGATTGGCGTCGGTCGTGGTAGCGTTCGTCCCGCCGAGGCCATATGCCACCGGTCCGGGGTCGGCCCCTGCGCTCTGGGGACCGACGTGCATTCGTCCGAACGCATCGATCGACGCGATGGAGCCTCCGCCCTGGCCGATCTCCACCAGGTCCACGACGGGTACCATGAGCGGATAGCCTGCGAAGACGTCCGTTCGCTCGAGGACGTAATCGGTGTTGAGCCGGACCGACCCATCGGTGATCAGGCTGCACTTGGCCGTGGTGCCGCCGATATCCAGAGCGATGATCTCGGTCTCACCGATGAGCCGCCCGAGGATGGCGGCACCCCAAACGCCGCTCGCAGGCCCCGACTCGACCATGGTGATAGGCGTCTTGCGCGTATTGGTGACGGTATCGATGCCGCAGTTGGACTGCATGACATAGGGAGTACAGGTCATGCCCGCATCGGCGAGACGTCCCGTCAGGCGGTCCAGATACTGGCGGGCGATAGGCTGCACGTAGGCCGAGAGAACCGTCGTGTTCGTCCGCTCGTATTCGCGCCACTCCCTCGAGATCTGGTGGGACGCGACCGCAGACACCTCGGGCCAGAGCGACTCGACCTCACTCAGGACCGCCTCTTCGTGCGCCGAGTTGGCGTAGGAGTTCAGCAGGCAGATCGCGATCGCCTGAACGGCCTCTTCACGAAAAGCGTCCACGATCGCCGGTAGGCCCGACATATCGAGGGCGCTGGTCTCCGTGCCCTTGTAGTTGATGCGCCCCGGAACCTCACGCCGCAGATAGCGCGGGACGAACGACTCGGGCTTCTCGTAGTCCAGATTGAAGTAGTCCGGCCGATTGCCACGGCCGATCTCCAGCACGTCGCGAAAGCCTTCCGTGGTAATGAGGGCCGTCTTCACGCCCTTCTTCTCGGTCAACGCGTTGATCACGATCGTCGTGCCGTGGACGAACGACGCGAACTGCGACGGCGGAGACCCGCCGATTCCAATCACATCCATCACGCCCTGATCGAACTGGCTGGGCGTGGTGTGCCCTTTTGCCACCGTCACTTCACCGTCGAGTGACACCGAAACGAGATCGGTAAACGTGCCGCCGATGTCGGTCGCGACCCTGATCATTTGGCGCTCTCCGCTCTCCGACACACCAACATGCTGTCGTGCTCCCTGTCGGTCGCGAGCACGAGCGTTCTGACCGAGCCTGGGGCGGGTGTTATCCGAGGTGGGCGTGCTGGACCGGTTGGGAGAATAGGAGGATCTGACCGGTCTCGCCATCGAGGATGCGCAGGGCGGCGGACCTCGATGCGGACCCGCTCGGGAGGCGGATCGAGCGTGCGCCGAAACGGCCGCGATTGGGGTCAATGCAGATGAGAGGCTCCGCGCGGCAAGGGGCCTTTGGTCGCCGTTCGCTCGCCCGGAATCGACTCACCTGAAACGGCCGAGCTTCTGTTCGTGCCCGACCCTGGGCCCCGATGCGTCCCTCTCCGACTCCCATTATCATGATCTCGCAATGACCGACTCGGGAGAGGCCAATGATCGATCGCCGTCGTTTCATCGGATCAACGATTGCCGCGGGTGTGGGAACGGCAGCGGGGCCGGTTGGGTGCACTCCTGGCGATTCGCCGGAGCGCCCGGAGACCCGAGGTGGCCCCGCCCAACGGGTCCCCCCGTTCGAGCTCGACGAGGTGACCGTCGACCAGCTGCAGCAGAGCATGGCGTCGGGTGAGCGCACGGCCCGCTCGATCACCGAGCTGTACCTCGCGCGTATCGAGGCGATTGACCGACAGGGGCCGGAGTTGGGGTCGATCATCGAAACCAACCCGGACGCCCTCGCCATCGCGGACGAGCTCGACGCCGAGCGCCGCGCCAATGGCGCACGGGGACCCCTCCATGGCATCCCGGTGATCGTGAAGGACAACATCGACACCCACGATCGCATGACCACGACCGCGGGGTCCCTGGCGCTCGAGGGCTCGATCCCGCCGCTGGACTCGTTCATCGTCCAGAAGCTGCGCGAGGCCGGCGCCATCATCCTCGCCAAGGCGAACATGAGCGAGTGGGCCTACTTCCGCGGCGTGCGCGCTACGAGCGGTTGGAGCGCCAGAGGAGGTCAGTGTCGCAATCCCCATGCGCTCGATCGCAACCCGTGTGGCTCGAGCTCCGGGTCGGCGGTGGTGGCGGCCGCGAACCTTGCAGCGCTCGCCATCGGGACCGAGACAGGCGGATCGATCATGTGCCCCTCGTCGATCAACGGAATCGTAGGGATCAAGCCCACCGTCGGGCTCTGGAGCCGCTCCGGCATCATCCCGATCTCGCATTCGCAGGATAGCGCGGGCCCGATGTGTCGGACCGTACGGGATGCAGCGATCCTGCTCGGTGCCCTCACTGGCGTCGATCCGCGCGACCTCGCGACCGATGCCAGCCGAGACAACGCCCACGGCGACTACACGCAGTTCCTCGACCCCGGCGGCCTGCGCGACGCTCGCATCGGCGTCGCCCGGAGCTTCCCGAGCTTCGATCCGCGGGTGATCGCACGCTTCGAGCAGGCGGTCGAGGCGATGAGGGGCGAAGGTGCCATCATCGTCGATCCGGCCAATCTGGACGCCGCCGCCTGGAACGATCCGCTCTCTCTGGTGCTGCTCGAGTACGAGTTCAAGGCCGATCTGAACGCGTATCTGGCGACCCTCGGGCCGGATGCGCCCGTCCAGAGTCTCGCGGACGTTATCGACTTCAACGAGCGGAACGAGGACCGAGAGATGCCGCACTTCGGGCAGGAGCGAATGATCGCGGCGCAGGCCCGGGGACCTCTGACGGAGCCTGAGTACCTGACCGCGAAGCGTACGATTCAGCAGGCCAACCGCGGGGACGGCATCGATCGGCTCATGAGCGAGCACGGCCTCGACGCCATAGTCGCGCCGACCCGGGATCTGCCCTGGAAGACCGACTACATCCTGGGGGACCGGCTGGACGGCGGTGGCTCCGCCGGACCGGCGGCCATCGCCGGGTACCCGGACATAACCGTTCCCATGGGGTTCGTGTCCGGGCTTCCCGTCGGTGTCTCGTTCTTCGGGCGGGCCTGGAGCGAGCCGGGACTGATCCGGATCGCCTACGCGTACGAGCAGGCGACGCAGCATCGACGGGCGCCCGCCTTTGCCGAGTCGGTGGGATAGCGGCCGGCTCGCCCGCCCCTCCCCCCGGAGGCAAGATTGCCCGTGGGGACTCGGCCCTGACGAGAGGACGCAGCACGTGCTCTTGGTGAAGCGCCAGTGAGGTCCGAGCACGCCGAGAGGCGTCGGGTCATCCGCCCTCCGCCGGGCCGCCGGCCGCTTCTCCCGGGAGGACCAGCACCTCGATCCAGCTTGCCTGGTCGGGCCTGTGGAACACCCTGTGCGAGGCGCTGACGAAGTCCTCCTCCTCCGCCTGGAAGATGTTGGGCACGAAGGTCTGGGGGTTCAGATCGAAGAGGGGGAACCAGGTACTCTGAACCTGTACCATGATCCGGTGCCCCGGGGCGAACGTATGGAAGACGTCCTGGAGCGGGAACTCGACGACCGCGGCCTCACCAGGGACGAAGGGCTTGGGGTCCTCGAAGCTCTCCCGGAATCGTCCTCTCATGATCTCGCTACGAACCATCTGCTGATAGCCCGCGAGCTGCACTCCCTCGGGCGTATGCTCGTTGTTCGGTTCGTCCGGTGGATAGACATCGACCAACTTGACCACCCAATCGGCATCGGTGCCGGTGGTCGATACGTGCAGACGTGCGGTGATTCCGCCCGCGAGCGTCACGGGCGCCTCGAGTCGCGGCGTCTGGAATTCGATCACGTCGGGCCGGCGCTCAGCGAAGCGCTGATCCTCCGCCATGTAGGGTCGCGGCGTGAACGTGATTCGAATGCGATCCGTGTGTGGCACTGGTTCGTTGGGATCGCTGACGTACTCGGTGTGGGGGTCTTCTCCGGCGATCGGAGCTGCTCTGGAGAGTACCTCCTCGTCCCTCAGGTAGAAGCGCACGGACTCCGTTCCGACCGGCGGCCAGGAGTCGAACCTCTGCCACTCGCGCCTACCGGTGTCGTACACCAACGCTTCGAAGCTCGGCGCATCGCCGCTGCCGTGTAGGAAGTGGCGGAAATATGGAGCCTCCACCTCACGCTGAAAGAACTCGGAGATTCCGTCCCCGAACCAGATGTCTCCAACCATCTGGTGCTCGAGGTCGCGGGACCAATCGCCGTGCGTCCACGGACCCATGACAAGAAGGTTGACGGCGTCCGGATTGTTCTCCTCGATCGTGCGGTAGATGTTCAGCGGTCCGTAGAGGTCCTCGGCGTCGAACCAACCTCCGACCACCATCACGGCATCGTCGATGTCGCGCAGGTGAGGAAGCAGATTCCGCTGCTGCCAGAATTCGTCGTAGTTCGGATGCTCGGTCAGCTGCCGCCAGAAGAAATTGTCATCTCCGTAGTAGCGCACCGCGTTGGAAAGCGGACCGAGGTCCTTGTAGAACTGGTACGCGTCCGGCGTCGGAGACCGTATCACCTCATACCACGGCTCGGTCGAAGGCTCGTCGGTTTGATAGCCGAACAAGGCCGTAGCGATGAAGTAGGACAGAGTGAACGCCCCCCGATGATGGAAGTCGTCGAAGAAGAAGTCCGCGATCGGAGCCTGGGGAGAGGAGGCCACGAGTGCGGGATGTGCTTCGGGCAGCGCTGCGGCGGTGTAGAAGCCAGGATAGGAGATGCCGTACATCCCGACTCTACCGTTGTGGTTGGACACGTTCTCCAAGATCCACTCGATGGTATCGTATGCGTCCGAGCTCTCGTCCACGGGTAGCTCGCCCGCGACATGCGGGCGCATGTTGTCATAATCGCCCTCCGACATCCACCGTCCTCTCACGTCCTGGCAAACGAAGATGTAGCCGTCCTGCAGCAGGTATTCGGAAGCGAGCCGTTCGGGGAAGTCCTGTGCCCCATAAGGCCGGCAGCTATACGGAGTTCGTCGCAGGAGGACCGGATAGGTGGGCTCCCGGTCTTTCGGCATGTAGAGGGTCGTATGGAGTCGTACGCCGTCACGCATCTGCACCATTTCCTGGCGCTTTTCGTAGGCTCGGGCGTACTCGGGAGGCTCGCCGTCGGCGGCTCGATCAGGCGCGCACGCGAGCGCACAGAGAACCGCTACACATGCAGACGGCACGGCTGCGCCCCGGGTGGACCGAAGCACCGTAGCGGCGTCGGCGGTTTCGGCGAGAGTGGCCCTGGTCACGGTCCCTCCGGAAGGGGGCATGTTACTGGCGTTCGTCCACCCGACCGCGGCGACGGAGCGGCGACCGGGCGGACAGGGTGCACATCGAGTCAGGTGCGAACCCAGGTCCCGGTGGTCGAGGCCGGTGTGCCAGGCGTAGCCGGGGTGCCAGGAAGCCCCGTCCTACTTGAGCACCTCACCCCCCTTGATCACGCGGACGGGATTCCGCAACGCCATCATGTCCATCAGTGGATTCCCGTCCACCACGATGATGTCAGCCAGCTTGCCGGGTTCGACCGTGCCGAACTCGTCGGCCATTCCCAACAGCTCCGCGCCGTGCCGGGTCGCCGCGCTGATCACGTGCATGGGCGCCATGCCGTAATCGACCCACACCTTCATCTGCTGCCACATGGCCTCGTAGTGGAAGTTCATGGGCGTCCCGGAGTCGGTACCCAGAGCGATCCTGGCTCCCGCGTTGTACAGCTGCATCAGCTTGTTCTTGTACGCCGTGGGGTTGCCCTTGCCGCCACGGAAATACCCCAGTCGCTCGAAGTGATCGAGCGACCTGCGCACGTCCGTGTAGAGGTCCTCCGGCAGGAACTCCCTGAGCAGCGGATTGTCCAGACGCTCGGGGAACTTCAGCGTCCAGTAGTAGATGGGGCCGCCGTTCCAGGATGGAACCACCCAGGTGCCGCTGTTCACGATCAGCTCGATCGCTTCCTGCTCGATATAGGTCTTGCCGGCCCCCGGGAAGTGCTCGATCGAGGTGACACCCGCTTCAACGTCCGCCCGGATTCGGTCCAGCGCACCCGGATGGGTGGCAACCGTCTTGCCCCGCCTGCGGGCTTCCTCGACGATCACCACCAGATCCTCGGGGTTGATGCGGCCCCATGGCTTCAGGAGATCCGCGCCTCCCTCGAGGAGGTCGATGGCCGCCTGACGCGCCTCCTCGACACTGTTGACCTTGACCTGGAAGTACTCGTCGTACGGACCGAAATCGCGGACGATGAAGGGACCCGAGACGAACAGCCGCGGCCCGACGAGCTCGCCGGAGGCGATCTCCTCCCTTACTTCGACGCTGGGCTGGAGGGGGGCGCCCACGTCCCGAGCGGTCGTGACCCCGGCGTAGATCAACTGAGGAGCCGCCAACCTCATGATCTCCTTGATGCGATCCTCGTATCGCGGGAAGTATTCCGAGTACTCGCCGTGCCCCACGATCATCAGGTGTGCGTGGCTCTCGATCAGCCCCGGCATGACCGTCATGCCGTTGGCGTCGATGACGCGGGCTCCGTCGGGCACCGGCGTGATTCCGACCTGTCCCACGTCGACGATCCGGTCCCCGCGGACGAGCACCACCGAGTTCTGGATCGGTGTCCCTTCGTTCCCGTCGATGAGCATGCCGCCGACGATCGCCAGATCGGCATCCTGGCCCGAGGCCACACCGACGGACGCGAACAGCGCCACCAACGCACTCAGCAGACGTGACTTCATGATTCCACTCTCCTTGCCGGTCAGTGCTTGGTTCGAGCGGCACCGTGGTCCCAGGCCGAAGGACCGGCGGATGACTCAGAGGACGCCAGGTGTCGTCGTTGCGGGTCTCAACGTGGCTCCCGTGCTCGGTTGCTGCAACAAGTGCGACCGGCTCGCGAAGCACCCGACCTGGGCCGCCCATGGCGCTCCAGGTCCGACGCTTCGTTTGACACCGCTTTCGCGGGACCGGTAGACTTGCCCGCCCCTGGCACGGCCCTGAAGACCCTCGCCACCCAAGTCGGAGAAAGGGGCGGCTTTGGCCGACTATCGTCGCATCGGCAAGATCGTGATCGTGGGCGGAGGCACGGCCGGCTGGATCACGGCGAACGTCCTCCGGGCCCGGATGCCGAGAGCTCGCATCACGCTGATCGAGTCCCCGTCGACGCCGCCCATCGGAGTCGGGGAGGCCCTCACGCCGTTCTTCTACCACTTCCTCACGATCACTCGACACGATCCCGTCCGCTTCGTGAAGGAGGTGGGCGGCAGCATAAAGCTGGCCGTGCGGTTCGAGAATTGGCGCGGCCTCGGCGACACGTATTACCACCCGTTCCTGGACGGTGGTGAGGCCTTTGCCAAGCCCGAGTTCGCGGTCTCTCCCGGGTACAACCGACTCGTCAGCTACGCTCTGGCCAACGAAGCCCCCCTCCACGACCTGGCTACGTCCTACGCAAGGCTCGCTGGAGCATCCAAGGTCCCCTGGCGAGCCGGGTTCAAGACGGATCGCGCCGAGTATCACGGGTATGGCTCGTACGCGTTCCACATGGACACGGGCCGGTTTTCCGAGGTCTTCGGCGATCTGGCCCGCAAGGCGGGCGTCAAGCACGTGAGCGCCAACGTGGTTGACGCCCTTCGGCACCCCGAGTCCGGCTTCATCGAGCGGATCGTCCTGGAGGACAAGCGTAAGATCGAGGGCGATTTCTTCGTGGACTGCACCGGCTTTCGACGGGGGCTGATCGGGCGTCTGGATCCCCAATGGGAGTCGTACTCCAAGTGGTTGCCCGTGAATGCGGCCATCCCGTTTCATATCGAGTACGGTTCGGGCAACGGGGCCCCGGAGCCCATCCCCTCCTACACCCTCGCTCGCGCCCTGGAATCGGGATGGCTATGGCGGATTCCCCTCCGCGAGCGGTACAGCGCCGGCTACGTCTTCAGCGAGGATCATGCGGATGAAGAGTCCGCGAGGCAGGAGCTGGCGCGATCCGTGGATCCGGATCGAATCAAGAACGTGGGCTCGCCCTTGCGTTTCGAGGCCGGGACATACGAGCAGACCTGGATCAAGAACTGCATCGCTATCGGCCTTTCGTCCGGCTTCGTCGAGCCGCTCGAGTCGACGTCGATTCAGATCACGCTCACCCAGGTCCTGGGTCTGGCCGACGTGCTCAGGGCGCGCTTCAACTTCGATCCCAAGCTGCTCGACATCTACAACCGCTCGATCAAGCTCGAGACCGACGACATCCGGGACTTCATCATTCTCCACTACGCGACGGACCGGGCCGACACGCCCTTCTGGCAGCTCGTATCGGACACGATGGCCAGGGTCGACTACCCGGACTCGGTCCGCGAGAAGATCGAGATGGCGAAGTATCGAACCCTCGGCCACAACCGGGTCCAATCGGCTCAGATTCGAGGCAGGGCGTTCGGCGAGCTGAGCGGCCTCTACGTGATGCAAGGCCTCGGACTGCTACGCAAAGACGTCGCTGAGGGAGACCTGTTACAGGAGTTCGCTTCCCTGGGCAAAGCCTTCTCCTCGGTCGAGCCTCACGTGAGCAGGCTGAAGAAGGCGATGGCGGACTTCGAGGAGAGCTGCATCAGCCACCGTGCCTTCCTGGAGGAGCTTTAGCGCTCGCGCAGCCTCCCTCGCGTCGCGCCCACAGGAGAGTCGTCGCATGGGCAGATCCTCACGCGGCCTGCTAGCCGTCCGAGCCAACCGAGCCGTCCGGACAACGGGCGGCGTGGCATCGCTGTTGTCCATCGTTGTGGCGTTCGTCGGCTGCGGCCCGGAGCCCGAATCGGTCAGGCTGGAGCTCCTCCCTCTCACGTTGGAGAACATCCACCGGCACGATACGGGGGCCCGGCAGGTGGCGTTGTCTCCGAACGGTGAGTTCGCCGCAGTGGTGGCAACCGGACCCGACGGCCCGGGCATCTATCTACTGCCCACGAGCGGGGCGGGGAACGACGCGGCGGTCCATTTCTGGGAATCCGCGTCCAGTCCGGACTGGTCTCTGGATGGCGCACGGATCGCGTTCATCCGATCCGGCGAGGTCTGGACGGTCGCGCCGCCGGGAGCAGAGGAGCCGGTGCAGATCACGACCGACGTGGGGGACGCCCGGGCGCCCGTCTTGTCGCCGGACGGCGCGACCGTGGCTTTCTATTCGGGTCGGAGTGGCCATCAGGACATCTGGACCGTCCGCACGGACGGGCAGGGCTCGCCACGTCAGCTCACGAGCGGGGCGATGGCTCTCGACGACCGTCGCTTCCAGCCGGCCTGGGCACCGGATGGCCGCACGATCGCCTACGTCTCCAACGAATCCGACTACTGGCACGACGACGTCTGGCTCGTCGATACGGACACGGGATCCCGTCGTCAGCTATCGCGATCCTTGATGGCTTCGTCCAGCCCGGTTTGGTCACCCTCCGGGGACCGCATCGCGGTGTTCGGCACCGCCAAGAACGAGTACTGGTACGAGGACCTGTCGTACATCTACGTCCTGGACCCAGGGAGGGGTGACGCGCGGATCCTCCCCATGGAGGTCTTTGCCTCGGACATGATCATGCGGCATCGGCCGTTCTGGACGGGGGACGGGCAAGTACTCCTCTTCCCCTACATGCAACGCGGGGACTACGACGTATGGGCGGTGCCCGCTTCGGGGGGAGTGGCCACCCGGGTGACCCACATGGGCGGCGCCATGCCCTCGTTCCACGCCACTCCAGACGGTCGCCATCTGGCCTTCGTCCGCAGCGGCCCCAGCCTGGGCAGCGAGGTCTACTACGTGCCGGCGCAGGGTGGGTCGCCGCGGCAGATCAGCGATTTCGCTCCCCGCTGGGCCGATCTCACGGAGCCCATCGAGGTCTCGTTCGAGAGCTTCGATGGCCTTCGGATCCAGGCGTTCCTCTTCCGGCCGCCGGAGGTAGGGAACGGACAACGGTGTCCGGCCCTGGTTCAGGTGCACGGCGGTGGCACGAACTCGTACCTCAAGGGCCTCAATCTGACAGAGCAGTACCTGGCTTCCCGCGGCTTCGTGGTGCTCGCCATCAACTACCGAGGCGGCTCGGGATTCGGCCGGGGGTTCCAGGACCTCGGCGTGGAGGACTGGCTCAACGGACAGGCCCTGGACGCGGGCGCGGCCGCCGACTTCCTGCGAGAGCTTCCCTTTGCCACGGGCCGCGTGGGCATCTACGGGGGCAGCTATGGCGGCAGCATGTCCCTGGCAGCGGCCACGCGGACGCCCAACAAATTCGACGCGGCGGTGCCGATGCGCGGAGCCTACTCGAAGACCCAGACGCTGGAGTACACGGACCGCCTGGGGCAGATCTTCACCGTGACCGGACATGGCGGCACTCCCGACGAGAGGCCGGAAACCTACGCCAAGAGCAATACCGTGGAGCGGATCCAGAATCTGGCGGCTCCGGTGCTCCTGATGCACGGCGCACTGGACCGCAGGGTGCCCATCCAGCACTTTGATCTCGCGGTGGCCGAGTTGGAGAAGCACGGCAAGGAGTTCGAGACGAAGGTGTACCCCGAGGAGGGACACGGATTCCGCAATCCAGAGAACCGCATCGACATGTATCAACGGCTCGAGGACTTCTTCCGGCTCCACCTGGGAGCGTGCGAAGCCCTTTGATGGGTCTCCGGCCAACCGGCATCGTCCATTACCCGAGGCCGAGCGGACGAGGAGCGGCCGAGCGGACGTATTTCCCCAGTCCGCTGTAGGAGGGGATGCATGAGTAGAAGCGCCGGTGCAAGATTCACCCGTCGTTGGCGGCTGGGCTTGTTGGCCGTCGTTACCGGGCTCCTGGCCTGTGAAGCCGCGGATCCGGTGGATATCGTCTTCGTCGACGTAGACGTGAAGGACGTCGAGTTCGCCCCCGAGTTGGGGGTCGATCTGGAACAGATGACCGAACACTCTTCGGGTCTCTACTTCCAGGACATCGTGGAGGGAGACGGTGTCGAAGCCGAGTCCTTCTACCTTCTGGAGGTTGAGTATCAACTCTGGCTGGCCGACGGAACGCTGATCGAAGACATCAGAGGCCGCGAGCCACCGTTCGCGTTCCAGATCGGGACCAATCTGGTGATTCCCGGGTGGGACATCGGCATGCTGGGGGCAAAGCCTGGGGGGGTACGACGACTCGTCATCCCTCCTCAACTCGCCTACGGACCCCTCGGACAAGGACCGATTCCGCCCTTGGCCACACTCGTGTTCGAGGTCAAGGTGCTGAGCGTTCAGGTGATCTAGCGGTCTCGCGTGTCTCTACCGACGGGGATCAGATGACACAGGCCCTCCCTTACCGACTCGTACTCTGCCTGGCCGTCTGCTCCCTGGTGGGCTGTGGTCGCGTGGAGGACGCCCCTCAGCCGGAGGAGGAAGCACCTCCAGCGCAACCTGCCGCCCAGGATCAGTTCTGGTCGCGCCTTTCGGAGCACTGCTCGAGAGCGTTCGCCGGTGTGGCCGAGGAGTTCCCTGAGGCTGACGACTGGCTCGACGGAGCGGAGCTCGTAATGCACGTCCGGGAGTGCTCAGACGACGTCATCAGGATCTCCTTCAACGTCGGGGACGACCGCTCGAGGACATGGGTTCTCACACGCCACGCCGATGCCATCGAGCTGCGGCACGACCATCGCCACGAAGACGGATCCCCGGGTGACCCGACGATGTACGGCGCCGTGACCCAGGCGCCCGGGACTGCCGAGCGGCAGGAGTTTCCTCGCGAGACGGATGAAGGGGTCGTCGGGGGTTGGGCCATCGAGGTCGTCTCCGGCGAGCGCTTCACGTACGGGACCGTGAGAGCGGGCGCATGGCGGCACCGGCTGGAGTTCGACCTGTCGCGTGACGTGCCTCTACCGTCACCCTCCTGGGGTCACGAGGAGGAGACCGCCGCCGGTCTCGCCTCCCCAGCCGCATCCTCCGCCCTGCCCAGTGGTTGACCCCTAGAACGCGAACATCTTCGTCGCCTTGAGCGCAATGGACCGGTCCAACGTGAGGTTCCGACGCGTGTCGCGACGCTCCGTGAACACGACGTAGAAGTCGCTCAGGGGCGCATAGCGGAACTGCCCTCGCAGGTTGGTGACGAGCTGGTCGCTCTGGGTGTTGTACTGGACGAACGCGCTCCAGAAGAGACTGGTGTTGAACGCGTATTGGATCTTGAGCCCGGCGACGTCCGCCGTGAAGGCGGCGTCGGGAAGGTCGACGTCGTTTCGCTCCAGGGAAAGGTCCAGGTAGAGGTCGTAGCGGGGCCTCCAGGCCGCTCCCACCTGGAGGGCTCTGCGCGTTCCGTCCCAGAAGCCCCCCAAGGTCACGCTGGCGTTCCCCTTCAGGTTGCCGTTGCCGGAGGAGGTGTAGGAGAACACCGCCTCGCGGAACGAATAATTCCCGGGCTGAATCACTGCACCGCCCGGGATCAGGAATGGCTCGTCGAGCCGCTCGAAGACGTCGTTTACCTGGCCGGTGATCGCCGCGCTGCTGCCGAGGGTGAACGTCAGGCCCCCGGTGATGCGTCGCGTCTCGAGGACAGAGGCGAGATTCGTGATGTAGTCTGCTTCCAAGAAGGGGTTGATCTCCTGGATCGACCGAGTCCCCGGCTGGGGATGGACGCCCAACGTGGCGTAGAAGTGCCGCATGTCGCGGCGCCGGATGAACCCCACGGCCGGGTTGAACTCACCGTCCACCTGTTTCACGAAGAACGACGTGTTCCAGAAGTTGTCTCGCCAGGCCGCGCCGAACTTGGCCGCGGTCCCGTCCGAGGCCTCGCCCGGTCCACGCGTGCCCGCCAAGTAGGTGTTGAAGACGAGGTGATCGATCGGCCTGATGTTCGCGTCTGCCCCGAAGCTCTGGTTGTACGGCCGGAGCTGCCCACTGGTGGCCTGGCGGTTGATGAACATGACGCCCACGTCCGAGTTCCCCAGGACGTCCCGCTTGACCCGGGCCACGACGAAGTTCTCGGACGGCAGGCTGTCCAGGCCCTGGGTCTGCATGGTGAGGAATCCCACGTTGAAGCGACCCACCCGGCCGCTGACCCGGCCGCCCCCGTAGATGGGAATGCTCCGGCCGTCGGGCGTGAGCCCGATGCGCCTCGAGTGGAACAGCGAGAAGTCCCGTAGGTTCGCGCCCATGCGGTACCCACGCTCCGTAACGTCGCCGAAGCTGAAGGTGCCCTGGTTCTCGATGAAGAAGCCGCGCCGCTCGGGGAAGAACAGGGAGAAACGGGTCAGGTTGACCTGCTCTTCGTCCAGCTCCACCTGAGCGAAGTCGGTGTTGACCGTCAGGTCCATGGTCAGACCAGGAGTCAGCCCGTACTTCAAATCCAACCCGCCGGTCAAGCGGGAACCCTGGTCGTCGTCGGGTACTTGTAGGCCTGTGGAATGCCCACCCAAGCCGTAGGGCTTCACCTGGAGGTTCCTTCCCGCCTCGATTCCCTGGAAGCCCGTCAGGTCGCCGGCCCGCACCATCTGATGCAGGATCTCGTGCCGCGCGAGGGGTGCCCAGTAGTCCCACTCGTTGTGGCGGCGGATGATGCGGGCGAAGTTGATGCCCCAGTCCTGCGGCCCTTCCGCGGGTTTGAAGCGCACTGTCGCGAAGGGGATCTCCATCTCCACGATCCATGCCGAGTCGCTCATCGTGGCCTCGGCGTCCCAGACCCCCTCCCACGCCACGATGATCTGCCGGCTGTTGTCGAAGGTCTGCTCGTCGCGCTCGGCGCCCCTCGGGTGGCTGATGAAGACGAAGGAGTTGCGTTCGTCGTGGAAGGGGTCGATGGCCAAGGCGAACACGTCGCCTCCTCGGGGGTCGAACTCCCGCTCCAGCCCCGGGATCAGGACCTTGTCCATCTCCGAATCGTGGCAGACGGCGCTGATGTAGAGACTCTCGGAGTCGTAGAGCACCCGCACCTCGGTCCGCTCGCTGGCCGCGTGACCGGGCTGAGGCTGGTTCTGCACGAAATCCGCGGCGACGTCGGCCAGGGCCCATGCCGGCTCGTCGAGCCGGCCGTCGATCACGATGGGCTCGTCCGTGCGGACCGCCTTCATGGATGGTCGCGGCGCTGTTAGCGGATCGATCGGGTAGCTCCGCTCGCCGAGGGTCGCATCTCCAGCGCCCGGAACGTCCGCCTCCTGCGCGGACGCCGGCCAGGCGGCCACGAAGAAGAGCCCGGTAAGGGCTGCGAGGGCGAGCGTCCGCGCTGGCCATACCCCGGCCCGCATCAGAACTCCAACGGGAGCGTGTGCCGGTACTTGATGACGAGCGTGCGGCCACCAGGGAAGCCTCCTGGGACGGGCGGAAAGGCGCCCGTGTTGGTCTCCTCGTTCCACACGAGGTAGAGGTCCTGCCCCTCCCGGGGATTGAAACGGATACGAAGGTTCGTGACGAACGCGTCGAACGCGCTGTTGTACTGGACGAAAGCCGAGCCCGACAGCGCCGTGCTCAGGTAGACGCGGGTCCGAAAGCGGGCGATGTGGGCGTCGAGTGCCTGGGCCCGGTCATCGAAGCGGATGCGGTCGAGCTCGTAGTCGAGGCTCAGCTCGAGGTGCCTCGACACGTCCAGGAAGGGCCGTACGAAGAAGGACGCCCGGGTGCCGTCGAAATACGAGCCTGCGCCGAGTCCCACCGTGATTCGGCGAGGCCTGCCGGACGGGGTCCGGAACTCGGCCGATACGTTGCCGAACGTGTATCGTCCGTCCGGGACGACGACTTCGGGGGCGACGGTGAAGGGCCGAAGCAAGTCCTCCTCGAACAGGCGGGGCCTCAAGCCGACGACGTAGCCGGACTTGGTCGTGGTCTCCCACTCGGGTCCCACCTCGGCCGACTCCAGGGAGCCGTCGTTGTTGCGGAGGTGCACGCTGCCGGAAACCCCCGCGGTATGCCTCAACACCGGCGAGGACTCTCCGGGCCTCCAGGCGTAGGCGATGCGGTCGCCGATGCGGATTACGTTGACCCGACGAACGAAGCCGAGGCCCGGATTGTAAACGCCACCGATCCGGCTGAGGTCCACGTTGTAGAGGAGGCCCTCGATGCCGCGGCGTTCCCATTGCAGGCGGGCCAGAGCGCCATCCGCGGGCGCGAGCCCGGTCGGCCGGTCGCTGTCGAACGTCTGCACCCAGTTCACTGCCAGGTAGTCGTCGCTGGCGACACGGAGCAACGCGTCCAATCCCACGGAGGCGTTGTAGTTCCCGTGGGAATCGATCCGGCTCGTGACGATGCCGCCGGCGTAGGTGTTCTCGTTGAGGAAATACCGGCGCAACCGGTAAACGCCCATGTTCTCTGACCGCTGCAGGTCGGTGGGTGCCGTCTGCATGTTCAGCATTCCCAGCTCCCAGCCCCCCGTCCGACCGACGAGGCGGGCGCCGCCGTATATGCGAACCGGTAGGCCATTCGCGAGACCGATCCGGCGGCTGTGAAACACCCGGTCCGGGCCTCCGGTGTTGAATTCGAACGCGCTCGCCCGCTCCTGGAAGAACAGCCGCTTCTCGGGGAAGAACAGCGAGAACCGGTTGAAGTTCACGCGCTGGTCGTCGGCCTCGACCTGTGCGAAATCGGTGTTGATCGTCAGGTCGAAGGTCAGGTTGTCGGTCACGCCGTACTTCAAATCCAGCCCGGCCTCGGTCACCGGCTCACGGAAGTCTCTGAATGCTGGCGTACCGTCGCTGTCGATCACTCCGAGCTTGCCCTCCTGCATCCCCAGCAGGGCGTAGGGGGACACGTGGACGGGTTTCTTCCGTTGCACGCCCCGGAACGTGACGTCCCTGGCTTGTGAAGGCTTGTAGTGGGCCCACCGCCACCGGGGGGGGATGGCGGGAAACAGCGAGGCCTCCTGTTTGCGCGCGATCCAACGCCAGACGGTCATGCCCATCACGACCTCGCCGCCGTCGTCCTGAAAGCGCAGGCTCGAGAAAGGAATGCGAAGCTCCGCGAACCATCCGTCCTCCGTGCGACTCGTGGCCACGTCCCAGAACGTGTTCCAACTGCTGTTGAGCGGAAACGGTCCCTCCGTGTCGTTCGAGAACGCCACGTCCGTGCGGATTCCCGAGGGGGAAGTCGCGAAGAGCAGCATATTCTCGTTGTCGTTGAACGTGTCCAGGGAGAGTCCGATCCAGTCGTTGGCGAGCCCGAGCCGGTCTCGCTGGAAGGCGCCGGGCAGGATGCCGGCGGGATCCGAGTCATAAAGGCGCGCGGCCAGGTACACGAAGTCGCTGTCGTACGCGACCAGGACTTCCGATCTCTCGGTCGGCGTCTCGCCGAAGGTCGGCAGGTACTGGACCATGGGCAGGGGCGTGACGCCTTCCCAAGCGGGCTCGTCGATTCGCCCGTCCAGGTCGACGGGCCCGGACAAGCGTGCAATGGGGAGCGGAGGCGTAGGTCTGTCCTGCGCTGCGGCGTCGGGAACGCTCCCCAGCCACAACGCCAGTCCGGTGCCCAGCAGGGCCACGCGGAACATCCTGCGCGCCTATCCTGTCCGAGCCGGGAGTTCGCGGGCGATCTCCTCCGCCGATCGCAGCGACAGAGCGGCGAAGGTGAGCGTGCTGTTGGTGCAGCCCGAGGTGACGGCCGTGGCGCCTCCCACGACGAAGAGGTTCTCGTGATCGTGGGTGCGACCGTAGGAATCGGTAACGCTGGTGCCCGCATCGGTGCCCATGCGACAGCCGCCGCCCGGATGGTGCTGGCCCGGAATGAGACCGGTCCGCAGAACGCGCCCGTCACCGGCACGGGCCATCTCCTCGAACAGCGCGCGGATCCGTTGCTCGGTGTGGTCGCGAACGGCCGTCGATTCCACGCTGTCCCTGAAGTCGATCCTGGGCAGGGGATCCCCCCACCGGTTCTCACGCGAGGCTTCCAGCGTCACGGCGCTGTCGCGATCGGGCAGGACGTCGTAGATCGCACGAACGTAGGCCGTGGCGCGATCCTGCGTGCGCGCCCGCCAGTCGTCCATGACCTCGTCCCCGAGCAACATCTCTCCGGCGGCGTTCCGCACCCTCGGCTCCCTGCCGTCACTCGACGCCGAGATGCGCAGGTCGTGCCGCACGTAGCGGTCCATGGAGCGCGTGCGCTCGTACTCGCGGGTGATCAGGCTTTGGGTCCTGAAGATCCCCGGGTAGAGTCGCATGGGCAGCTCGATGTAGCCCTCCAGCGCCCGGTGTCCGTTCATGTACTTCCCCACGAGTCCGGAGCTGTTGGCGAGGCCAGCTGGGTAGCGCGAGTTGGCCGAAAGCAGCAGCAGGTGCGGGATCCACATGTAGCCGCAGGCGAGGACGAACGTCCGCGCCCGGAGCTCCACCGGCTCGTCGGGTCGGTCCCGGTCCAATGCCACGGCGCGATCGATCCTCGTCGAGCCGTCCTCGAGCTCCAGACGGCGGACCAGCGTCCGGGGGAGAAGCTCGATCCGGCCCGTCTCGATCAAACGCTGGAACGTGAAGTCCGGCGTATACTTGGCGCCTGTGGGACAGATATGGCAGGTATCGCAACGGGCACAGACCTGCCGTCCGCGATACGGCACCGTTGTTTTGGCCGCCGGCGCGGTCCAGAAGGGCACACCGGTGCTCTCGCCCCATTCCTTGAGTCGCTGGAGGTTGTACGACATGGGCAGAGGCGGCATGGGGTACGGCTTCGATCGCACGTCGAGCTCCGGGGGGCCCGGCTCCCCGGCGATGCCGATACGCTCTTCGGCGTCCTGGTAATAGGGCTCGAGCTCCTCGTAGCTGATGGGCCAGTCGTCTCCCACGCCGTAGAGCGACCGTATGCCGAAGTCCTCGGACGTGTAGCGAGGGCTGGCGCCCCCCCAATGCATGGACCAACCGCCCACGACCATGGACCGCGAGATGATGCCCCGGGCGCTCTGGCCGGGCAGGTGATCGTCGGTCCACGGGTTCTCGCCGTATGCGAGGAAGCGCTGCCGCCGCGCTTGTCTTTGGCCCAACGGCGTCGTCCAGCCACCCGCTTCCACGACAACGATCCGGGCGTCTCGCTCGTCGGCCAGCTTCTCGGCCACCATGGCCGCCGTGATGCCCGCGCCGATGACACAGACGTCGCTCTCCACGACCCTGGCGATGGCCACTACACGCCCTGCCCGGGAGCTGGAGCCTCGGTGGCCGCGTCGAGCGGACGGCAAGTTCGCTCGCCGATGCCGGCCCGGTAGCAGACGTCGACGGCCTCCGGAGTCGCGTAGAAGAACGCCATTACCGCCACTGCGACGTGGTCCGCTTGGATCGCCGGGCCGAGCGTCGCCGGCTGCTCTCCCGCGATGCGTTGCCGCAGGATCGCCTGGCGCGCGGAGACCTCGAGCTCGCTGAAGGGCGCGCCGTGCTCGCCCTGCGCCGCCCGCTCGAGCGCGCCGAGCTGGTCGGCCCAGAGCGGCGTGGGATCGGGTGGCGCGTAGGTGATTTCCGAGGAGATGTAGCCATGATCGAGCTCGGCTTCGGGCTCGAACTCGCTGAGCCACCTGCCGAACTCCGCCACCACGCGCGAGGTACGGTCGGGCCCGAGCTCCGACGGGAGCACCGCCTCCGCCACGGCGTGCAACGTACTGTCGTCCAACGCCCGACCAGCTTCCCCGGGGAGGCACCGGGTTACGGCCAGCGCCGCCACGGCGGTGGCCGACTGCTTCAGAAACGTACGGCGATCGCTTTCCGTCATGGCGAAGTCATCGGGTCGGCCTGGTCCAAGGTCTCGTGGAAGAACTCCAGAATCCGGCCCCAGGCGTCCCGACGGCTCTCGCGGCTGAGCCCGTGGCCGTCGTTCGGGTACGAGCGGAACTCCACCGGGTTGCCTCGCGCTCTAAGGGCTTCGACGAGACGAACCGACTGCTGGTAGGGAGCCCGACGGTCCCGCTCGCCGTGCGCGATCAGGAAGGGCAGGTCCGTGCGGATCTCGTCGAGGTGCCGAATCGACGCCGTGTGCTCGAACAGCTCGGGGCGCTCGCCTGGCCTGAAGCCGAAGTGCCCCTCGATGATCCAGAACCGCATGAGACGGTCGCCGTGCTCGAACGCATCCTCCCAGTCGTAGATCCCCCGGAACGGGGCCGCCGCGTCGAAGGGCTGCGAATCCCGAGTCAGGGCGGCCAGGGTCATGATTCCGCCGTAGCTGCCCCCATAGATCCCGACCTTGCCGTTGGACCACGGTTGCCCCTCGAGCCACCGGGCCGCGGCCACGGCGTCCCAGCCCTGGCCTGCCGCCCAGTCTCCCAGCGCCAGGTCCTGGAACTCCCGACCATGTCCGGCGCTGCCCCGGTATTCGATGGCCAACACTACGAAGCCCTCGTTGGCCAGAAGGTGCTCCAACGGGTGGAATCCATTGCCGTACGCGTTGTTGCCTCCGCCGTGAACCTGCACGAGAGCCGGGTAACTGCTCGACGGGTCGAAGGCCGGTGGGCGGAACAGGTATCCCAGCACGTACTTGCCATCGGTGCTCCGGAAAGCCAGCCGCTCCGGCGCCTCGAGGTCGCTCCGTTGGGTGGTCCAGTCCGTGAGCCGGACCGGCACCCCTCCCTCCAGGTCCAGACGGTGCAGCTCGCCGCCCCGGGTGGGTGTGGAGCGGACGTAGACGACGCTCGAGCCGTCGCCCGCCACCGAGAAGTTCCGAAAGCTGCCGCGCTCGTACGTCATCTGCGTGGCCACCCCACCGGCGGTGTCCACCGCCCAGAGGTTGGCGTCTCCCTGCCACAGGTAGCGGAAGTAGATCGTCTGTCCGTCCGGGTGCCACGCGAGCCGGACGCCCCCGTTTCCGTCGGAGACGTGCGTGTTCATGGAGACCTTCCGCGTGGTTCCGGATGCCGCGTCCAGCAGATAGATGTCGGACAGATCGCCGTACCAGAACTCCTCCGTCCGGACGGCGTTGAAGGCGATACTCTGGCCGTCGGGAGACCAGACGGGAGAGGTCATCACGTGCAGACCGGACGTGAGCTTCTCCCTGGCCCGCGTGTTCACGTCGACCCACCAGACGTCGTCGGCCCACTCGTCGCTTTCGTTGGAGACGTACGCCAGCCGAGTGCCGTCCGGCGACCATGCGACACCGAACCGAGGCTCGTCCCACGGCATGGCGCCCTCGGTGAGGCGGGTGGGCTCGCCGGAGGACACGTCGACCACGTAGACGTCTTGATGCCCCGAGCGGGCCGAAAGGAAGGCGATGCGGCGGCCGTCTGGAGACCACGCGAGGCCGCGTTCGTCGTCGGGGTCGGACGTGACCCGCCTGAGCCCCGTGCCGTCGGGGGCAACGATCCAGATGTCGCTGGCACCATCCACGAATCGGACGAAAGCGATCGACCTTCCGTCAGCCGACCAGGCGGGACCGGATTCCGCTCCTTCGTCGTCCACCAGCAATCGCGCGTCGCCCCCGGCCCGGTCCATGGCCCAGACCTTTGCGCGCCCGGACCGGTCGGAGACGATCAGGATGGTCTGTCCGTCGGGTGACACGGCCGGCGACGCCACGCGGACGTCGGAGACCATCGCCTCCAGCGTCACGGCCCGGCTCTGCGCAGCCGCGTTCTCCAGAGGCAAGAGCAGCAGAATCACGGCAGTGCCGAGGAGCCGCCGGGCGCGCACGTCCCGTCGCGGCGTACGCGGATCGTCTGGCGGTCCTTGACGGAGGGCGGTCGAGCCGAGAATCATTGGGATGTCTCCTTTGGGAGCTGCGTATCCATATTCGTGCGTCACCTCTTCGATTCGTCCTCGCCCTGGTGGCCACGGTCGGGCTGTCTGGCTGCGGCACCGCGCCGGGCGGCGGCGGTGCGGGCGCCCGGTCGAGCGACGTCATCACCCGGGCCGAGATCGAAGGCTCGGCGTCCGATTCCGCGTATGAGGCCGTTGAACGCCTGCGCCGCGACTGGCTGGTGTCGCGCGGTCCCACGTCCGCCACCGATCCCACGCCTGTACTGCCGAAGGTATTCGTCGACGGCCTCGAACGTGGAGAGCTCCAAGCGCTCTACGCGATCTCGGCCAACGTGATCGAAGAGATTCGCTTCATCGGCTCCTCCGAGGCGACGCTTCTCCACGGGCAGGGGTACCTCGGTGGGATCATCCAGGTGATCACCCGAAGGTAGCGAGCGGGGGCGGGGTGCGAGGGCGATCCCGCAGGCTCGCCGTCGCCGATTCCCCACCGGACTGCCTGCACTCGAGTTTGAGCTGTCTCCCTTCGCTCGACAATGCCCCGGGATCGGAGTTCCTGCCTACAACATCCCTGCACGGGGTCGACGTCAGTCTCCAACGCGTTAGATTGTTCAACAACGCCGAACAACCTATGGTCACCCCCGGGCCGCCGGCAAAGGTCGGCGCGTGAAGGAGTGTTCCATGGAGCGAGTGTCAGGGCGATTCGCCAACAGGGAGGAGCCCAAGCGTGGTAGTGCGAGAGGGCTTTCAGATCGATCGAACGAGCACCGCCGACCAGGCCGCTGCCGCCCTGCGAGAGCGGATACTCGGCGGAGAACTGCCGCCCGGGACGGCGTTGCAGGAGGTTTCCGTGGCCGAGGCGCTCGGCATCTCTCGCAACACCTTGCGGGAGGCGATCCGGTCTCTCGTCCACGAGGGGCTGGTGAAGCATACCCCGCATCGAGGGGCCTCGGTCATGTCACTCGGGCGGCAGGACGTCAGCGACATCTTCCTCGTCAGAAAGCTGCTCGAACCCACGGCAGTGAGGAAGGCTCTCGATCTACCTGCTGAAGACGTGAGGGAGTTGAGGGAGCTCGTGGAGGCGGTAAACCGAGCCGTCGACGATGAAGACTGGCCTCTCGCCGTCGAGCTGGACATGCGGTTTCACCGCAGGCTGGTGAGCCAACACGGAAGCGAGCGGATCGACGGCCTCTTCCGAACCGTGACGGCAGAGCTGCGCCTGGCTCTGATTCTCATCGACCGGCAGGTGAGCGCCGCCGCTACGGCCCGACAGATGGCGCGGCACGGGGTGGTCGTGGATCTGCTCGAGAAGGGGCGCGTGGAGCAATGCGCCGAGGAGATCCTCGATCACCTCGAGCAGGGCGAATCCAGGGTCATGGACGCCATCGCCAGCTCTCCGAGCCTTGATTTCGCCTCTGGCTCCTGAAGCCCCCATACACAACTTCCCCGTCGTATCAATGCTCAGGGTCGCCGCGCCCCTCACCGGAGGCAAGCGGCGCGCGCGCGGGCCCGGCTCGCGCGCGGGCATGTGCGCAATGCCTGCCACTCCCCAGCCCTCCGGGCTGCCGCGCGTCCTCGACTGCCTTGCGTAAGCGACCCTCGCAGTGAGACCGCTCCGTGGCCTCTAGACCCCAAGCCACTTGACACCGAGGAGCGGACGACGTAGAACGTTTGAACAACTCAACAATGTTCCGTAGGCTGGGCCAGTTGACTGTGCTCGCCTGAAGCGGATCCGGCGGCACGACCCAAACGGACCGTCATGCATGGAGTTGGCCCGGTGACCGGCACTACTGCGCAGCGATGGGCGCCGTCCGTCCGCGTCGCTCGGTTGGCGCGGGCTCCATTCGGTTCACGGCATCCGAGACCGGAGCCCTTTCCCTCGAATGCTCGCCAGCTGTTTTGGCGACCGGGGATGTTCCGCCCCGAAGACGTGATCTTCGGGGTCTGACCGTTCCTGCGGGTTTGAATCCGTTCCCCGTCCGTCTTGTCTACAGGAGGTGCTTAAATGAGACGCTCGTTTGTCAGAATCTCTGCCCTCGTCGCATTGGCTGTCGCCGTGACGGCGTTGGAGCCCGCCGCGCACAGGATCTTGCCCGTGGGGACTGCGCCTGAGCTCGCTGCTCAGTCATCTTCGGGCGGGATCACGGGCACGGTCACGGAGGAGTCCACCGGGCGCCCCCTCGGCAACGTGCAGATCTACGTGCCGGACACCGGATTCGGGGCTCTGACCACGGCGGCGGGACGGTTCCTCATGCTCAACCTCCCCGCCGGTGAAATCACGCTCCGCGCTCAGATCATCGGCTTCGGCACCTCGGACCAGGTGGTGTTGGTGCGAGCCGACGAGACCGTCCAGGTCGATTTCACGTTGTCGCGCAGGGCTATTGACCTGGAGGGCGTCGTCGCCACGGTGGACGCGGCGGCCGCCAGTCGCCAAGCCGTAGGCACCGACTTCGAGCGCTTCGACGCGCAGTTGGAGATGGAGACCGCCGCCGTCTCGACCCTGTCCGACCTGATGTCCGGCCGAGCCGGCGGCGTGGACATCCAGCAGGGAACCGGGCCGGTCGGGAGCGCTTCGAGGATCCGCGTTCGAGGCGTGACCAGCCTCAGCCAGGGCGCGAACCCGATCATCATCATGGACGGGGTTCGGGTCAGCAACGAGACGGATCGCGGTCCCGAGTCCATCGACTGGACCGAAGGACGCACGTTCTCTCGCATCGACGACATCAATCCGTCAGACGTGGAATCGGTCCAGGTCATCAAGGGGCCGACCGCCACTGCCCTCTACGGGTCGGAGGCGGCGTCAGGCGTGATCATCATCGAGACGAGGAAGGGCCGGAGGGGGGCGCACGGCGTCACCGCCAGTTGGGAGACAGGTTTCGTCCAGGATAATGCTCACTACTGGGACAAGTACTACAACTTCACGAAGTTCATGGGCATCACGGACGTCAACAGTCCCATCGCCCAGCAGTGGAACGCCACCGTAAACCCGGTCACGGGAGAAGTTTGGGGCTTCCACAACTCCATGACGAATGCGCTCACCAGTCCGTTGCGCACCGGGTGGTCCAACGCGTTCAACCTGAGCGTGAACGGCGGCGGACGGGACATCCAGTATTTCGTGTCCGGCAGGTACGAGAACTCCGACGGACCGTACCCGGTGAACACCCTGGAGCGGGCTTCGCTGCGCGGCAACCTCACCGCCCGAACGAGCGACAAGTTCGAGGTCGTCCTCAGCACCAACTACGTGGAATCTGAAGTCCGCGTACCCGAGTCCTCACGGAGCTTCCGCGGCTACTCTACGAACGGCGGAGCCGGAGGAGCCCTCACTTCCTTCGGTGTCAAGCCCGACGGGACCCGGGGCGACTGCCTGGGGACACTCGCCAGTGGCGAAAACCAGGATGCGCGGTGCGAGTTCCAGCAGGGCAACCTGATCTCGAACTTCGACAACCTGAACACCGTCCTCAGCGGACAGGAGCTCAACCGGTTCATAGGAAGCGCGGTCGCCGCCTGGACGCCCGCGTCCTGGTTCACGAACCGGTTCACGGTCGGGATCGACTTCTCCCAGGAACATGACACCAACGAGTTCCCGCTGGATGAGGATCGGCCCTTCGGCATCCTGTCTTCCGGCTTCATCCGGGATCAGCGACACACCACCACCAACAAGACCTTTGAGTACACGGGTACGATCCTGGCGAACCTGAGCAGTCGGGTTTCCTCGACCAGCAGCTTCGGCGCCCAGTACTTCCAGCGACGGAGCGAGCTCGTGGGGTGCATCGGGGAAGGCGGATTCGCGAGCCCCACGGCCACCGCGTGCGACGCCGCGCTGATCGAGTCGGGCTTCTCGGGGCTGAGCGACAACCGTCAGGCTGGCGTGTACGGCCAGCAGCGCTTCTCCTTCGACGACCGGTTGTTCTTCAGCGCGGGAATCCGGTACGACGACAACAGCGCCTTCGGCGAGAATCAATCCGGCATCTGGTCTCCCAGCTTCAACGCGTCATGGGTGGCCAGCGCCTACGACTTCTGGAACGTCTCGTGGTGGTCCAGCCTGCGGTTCCGCGGTGCCTATGGCACGGCTGCGCAGGCCCCTCCGCAGTCCGCATCGATCACCAGGCTCCTACCCGTTCGCTTGGAGTCGGGCGGCAACCAGATCACGGGCGTGTCGGCGGCCTTCCCGGGGAACGAGGACCTGACGGCCGAGCGGAAGGCCGAGTTGGAGCTGGGCTTCGACGCCGGCCTGCTGGACGAACGGCTGGCCGTCAAGTTCACCTACTTCCGGCAAACGACGACGGACGCGATCCTGGAGCGGTTCCTGGCGCCATCGGCCGGGTTCAGAGGCCAACAGTGGATCAACGTGGGCGAGCTTCAGAACAACGGCTGGGAGGCACAGATCGGGGCGCAGCTCGTGAACACGGCGTCCTTCCAATGGGACCTCGACTACAGGCACAGCACACAGAATCCCATCATCACCTCCATGGGTGAGTTCCCACCGCTTCTTCTGGGAGGCAACCGCGGTGCGTTCATCGAGGGCTTCCCGCCCGGCTCGTACTACGGTCCCATCATCACCAGGGCCGAGCGAGCCGCCGACGGCACGATCGTCGAGGGCAGCGTCGTCGTACAGCCAGGAGACCTGGGGCTCACCGGGAGCCAGGCGGACTATTCGTTCCTGGGGAGTCCTCAGCCAACGAACTTCCAGAGCCTGTCCACGACTTTCACCATGTTGCAGGGGCGGCTGACGCTTTCCACGCTGTTCGATCGCAAGGGCAACGTGTCAAAGAACAACGGCACCAGCGACTTCCACGTGAGCTTCGGACGAGACTTCGCGGGAACGCGGGAATACGCGTTCCGCGAGTCGGAGATGACGCCCGAGGAGCAAGCGGCCATGGAGAAGTCGTTGGTCGAGGGCGGAATCCACCGGGACTTCGTCTTCGCCGAGGACGGGTCGTTCATCAAATGGAGAGAGGTCACGCTCACCTACCGGATCCCGGAGAACCTCACGAGGGACGTGAGGACCTCCCTGACGGTCGGGACCCGGAACTTGGCTACCTGGACGAATTACCGCGGCCTCGATCCAGAAGCCATCGTGCTGGGCGGGCAGACCGAGTTCGTGGCCAACGAGGAGTTCTACGGTGAGGCGGTTCCGAGGCGATTCTTCGCGCGGATACAGATGCAGTTCTGATGTCGAGGACACTGATTGCCGACGAAGAGAAACGCCAGCAAGGGAGACGCACCATGGACGAGAAGAACATCGATCGGAGGCGGCTCGGCAGGAGCCAGGCGATCATCTGGATCCTCGGCGTGTCAGTCGCGGTCGGTTCGATAGGCATCACCGGCTGCGACGACCTCCTGACCGTCGATCCCGACCCCCACTTCGTGGACGCCACGCAGAACCCGCCTCTCCTTCAGGAGACGATGGTCGGAACCAAGGTGGACATGGACTACGCTTACGACGTGTGGGTGTACCAATCGAACCAGTTGGGCGGCGGCATCGTGGCGGTGGGGAATCTGCGATTCGCGCTGTCGCAGCGAAACGTCAATGAGGGCGGCGGGCAGGCGGGAGGGCTCACCGGAGGGGAACGGGATAGCCGAGGCCCCGAGGTGGCCTACTACGCGTACCTCCAGCAGAGCATCGCGTCGGCTGAGAGGGCCCGTGAGCGGATCCTGAGTGGCGAGTTCGAGGGGCTGGACGCGAACTCGGCGGAGTACGCCCGGCTCTCCTTGTATCGCGGCTTCGAGATCGTGTGGCTGTCCGACCTCTATTGCGAGCTGGTGCTGGACGCAAGACCACCACGGTACAGCTCGCTGGAAGGCTACCAGATTGCCTTGGAGCATTTCCAGGCCGCAGCGTCCGCGTCTAGCGCGGAAGAGGAGATCAGGCTGGCCGCCCTGGCTGGGCTCGCCCGGGTGAACCGCCTGCTGGGGAACGACGCTCAAGCCGCCACCTTCGCGGAGCAGGTCCCGGACGACTTCGAGTTCGTCTCGACCTACTCGACCAACACTTTCGAGCAGACCAACCGGATCTGGTTCCGGACTTGGGGCTTCGGCGAGCACAGCGTATCCAGCGCGTTCCGCGACCTGACGGTGGACGACACGGGCATTCCCGATCCGCGCACGCTCCTGGTCAAGAACCCGGTCCCGCCCCGGGGTGAGTTCGACGACGTGTACGCAGCGGTGAAGATGCCGTCGGGAAGCGACCCGGTCGTCATCACCAACGGCACCGAGATGCGCTACATCATCGCCGAGGCGTCTCTGGCATCCGATCCCGACAGGACGGTCGAGATCATCAACGAGATTCGCGCCGAGCGAGGCGTCGATATCGTGTGGCAGCCTGCAGGCACGGGCCCCAACGAGATCCGGGACAAGCTCATCGACGAGAAGCAGCGGACGCTGCTCTTCGAGGCCGAGGTCCTCTTGGGCGACAAGCGCCTGTACCTGCGGAAGTACAACCTGGACCTGTTCCACACCGAGATCCCTCAGGGCTTCCCGGTTGGTGACATCACCTGCCAGGTGCTGCCGCGGAGAGAGATCGACAACATCGAGGGGCTCAGCTGAGTACGTCTTTCCAACACCCGCAGCCCGGGTCCGATCGGGGGCGTAGCCCTTGAATCGGGCCCGGGAGACGGGTCGCCCGACAAAACCGCCAAAGGCAACCATCACAAGGAGAGTCTCCGATGAAGCGTCGTACCTTCTTTCAGGCGGCAGGTGTGCAGGTGCTGGCGGCCTCGACCCTGCCGTCGACCCTGTCGGCGCTCGATGTCCCCATCGAGGAGGTGGATCCGGATCCCTCCCAATCATCGGACCTCGTCGATCTCTTCCATCGCCACATGCAGCTGTGCGAGTTGAGCGCGGGCGAGAACTTCCTCTTCTTTTCGAGGCCCGACTTCGCGCGACCCGAGTACATCGAGGCCTCCTTGGCGGCGGCGAAGATCCTGGGCGCGAACGCGTACTCTCTCGTTGCCACGACGCCGGGCGGGGGCGGGGCGGTGGATCCCTCTCGCCAGGAGGGTGGCGATCTGCTCGAGGAGGCATTCGTCGCTGCGGATCTGGTCTACGGTGCGATCCCGCTCTATACCGATGCACACAACGCCGCGCTGGCCGCCGGCACGCGAACGCTCATGGTCCAGCAGCCCGTCTCGACGCTCAGGCGGATGTTCCCCGACGAGGACGTCATCCAACGGACCTACGCCGGCGCCAGAAGAATGGCGGCCGCGAATGAGATCCGCGTGACCGACGATCAGGGCAGCGACTTCACCCTGCGAAAGGACGGTCGCAAGGGTCACGCCCAGGTCGGGATCTCCAGCATCCCCGGTCGGTGGGATCACTGGCCGTCCGGCCTGGTGGCTTGCGGGCCCCTCGAAGACCGGAGCGAAGGCGTCTACATGGTGAATCCGGGAGACATCATCCTGGGCATCCAGACGCGCTGCACCACGCCGGTGAAGATCACGCTGGAAGGCGGACGACTGACCGCAATCGAGGGCGGGACCGACGCCGACATGATTCGCGAAAGGCTCGAACTGTTCCAGGACTACCGTCATCCGGAAGGACGGCTGGCCGACCCGTTCCGCATCGCGCACGCGGGCTGGGGGACGGAGCACCGGGCGCAGTGGCAGGTCATGGGCATGGACTCCGAGAGCCTGATCGGCAACGTCATGGTCTCGATCGGCCGCAACATGTTCGACTCCGGGGACGAGTTCGCCGGCCTCGGTGGGGAGAACTACACGCCGGTCCACATCGACATCTGCTGCCGCAACAAGAACATGTTCCTCGACGGTGATCAGGTGATCGAGAACGGGCGACTGATTCCAGAGCTTGTATGAGCCGAACGTCGGCGCGCAGGGGACCCCACGACTCGGGGGCCTCGCGCGCCGATGGATCGCTCCTGAATGAGGTTGAGAGCCCACAGCAGGAAGCGGCCGAGTCGTCTCCGCCCGCGCGGGTCGCGCGGGGAGCGCTGTTTGAGAAGAGCAGGGACCTGTTGTGGGCGCTGGAGCGGCTTCTGCCGCTAGAGGAAGTCAAGACCGTTGTCGAGGTAGGATGTGGCCGCGGCGCGTTGGCGCTCCGGCTCGCCGACCGCCTGCAGGGGTCGGGCGAGGTGCTTGCCTTCGACGTCGATAGGCAGGCGGTCCGGTTGGCCAGCAAGCAAGCGGCTGCCGCCGGACTCACGAACGTCGAGTTCCGGGAGGGGGACGCGTACGCTCTCCCTCTCGATGGCGACTCTGCCGACGTGGTCTTGTGCAGCAGCCTGCTGTGCACGCTCGACCGGGCCCGCGACGCGGTAGTGGAGATGCAAAGGGTCGTGCGCGAGGGTGGCTTCCAGGCCGCCGCGGAGCCAGTGGCCACGCAATTGGCCCACGACCCGGACGACGCGCGCTTCACTCGACTGTCGGAGAGGCTGAACGGGGCCTTCCATCGAGGTTGGCAGGCCAGGGGCAAGAACCCGCGCATCGGCCTGGAGCTGCCCGGCATGTTCCTCGGGGCCGGTCTGGAAGACGTGGCGGCAGACGCCATCTGTCAGGTCCACCTGCTCTGCGATCCTCGGCGGGGATTCCGTGAGATCGTCGATCAGCTCACGACGGAGGCGGCGCCGCTCCCCGAGGCCACCGCGGCCATGGTGGTGAAGGGAGGAATGTCGAAAGCCGAGCTCAAAGAGCACCACCGGAGGGCGGAGAAGAGGCTCGAGGATTTCTACACTGATCCTGGGGGCGTACCGCGGAGCGGGTATCTGCGGATGACGGCTCCTCTGATCGTCGTCGCCGGGCGGAAGCCCGGAGGCGGATAGAAGGACACGCTGGTCCACTCGAATCCCGTAACGGGTTCACCAAGGAGGCATCGTGAAACGCAGAGAGTTCTTCAAGACCGCAGGGGCGGCCGGGGTCGGGTCGGCGGCACTCGGCGCAGCTCCGGTGCGCAAGGAATGGCTGATGTCGACAACGGAGACGGCGTACCGAGGTCCCGAGCCGTCTGCCTTCCTGGTGTCGCACTGCCGGAGGATCCTCGATCAGAACCTGCTCAAAGCCGGTGAGACGTTCATCCTCACCACGCCGATGGTCTACGATGTAGACTACATGCAGGCAATGCTGGTGGCTGCCGGGGAGATCGGGGCTACGGGCATGCACGTCGCCGTGATCTCCCACGATCCGACGCAGGGTCGCGACCAGGGGCGACTGGGCCCGTCGCCCGGGGCCGCGCTCACGCCGGTCCACTGGAATCTGTATGCCGAGGCCGATCTCCTGATCAACAGCAGTCTGGGTTCCGCACCTGGCCTGCCGAGCCCAACGACGGCCTACAACGTCAAGGTCGGAGATCACCCCTATCGCAGCGACAGCGAGTACATCAACCGGCCGGGATCGAAGACCCGGTGGTTGAACGTCGGATACGACCTGGGTCGGCAGCAGCGGTACTTCCCCACTGCGGAACGGCGGGAACGCACGCTCAGGGGTGCACGCCTCCTGGACGAGGCCCGCGGCGAGATACGCGTCACCAACGAGGCCGGCTCGGATTGGACCTGCTCCGGTGCCGGGAGGCCCGGCCACGCGCAGTACGGCATCGCGGACTTCCCCGGGCGCTGGGACAACTTCGGCTACGGCTGCGTGGCCTACGGTCCGGTGGAGGACAGCGCCGACGGCGTGCTGGTGTTCAAGCCGGGCGACATCATCCGGGATATCTACCCCAATGTCCTGAGGGAGGAAGTCAGGGTCACCTTCCAAAACGGGTACGTGACGGGCGTCGAAGGGGGGAGCCAGGCTCGGCAGTGGCAGGAGCACCTGTCCTCCTTCGATCACCGGGAAGCGTGGGGCCTTGCGCACTTCGGCTGGGGCACCCACGAGAAGACCCAGCTCAGCAGCGTCGACGACATCGGCCACTACCATCACAACCTGATGGGAAGCCTGCTCTACTCGTTGGGCATGAACTTCGCCCACGGCATGGGTGGGCCTGACGCCGGGTACTCGGGTCTGGGCGCGACAGCCCGCATCGCCCCGAATCACAGCCACTACGCCATGTTCGACTGCGACGTCTACGTCGACGGGAACAAGGTGATCGAGCAAGGCCGCTGCTCTCCCGAGGCCGGTGGCATCGCCTGAGGCCCGATTCAGGCTCGCAGAAGGACATGTCGTCTCCGAGGGATGCCGGTGGGCCCGAGGGCTCACCGGCTCTTCTCGCAGGGCGCCTGAAGAACTCAACGCACGGTGGCCGGCTGGTCAACCGCCGGTTCTGAAAGGGGACGTCTTGATGAGGATTCCGCCGCGGCTGCGCTCCGTCGTTGGGTGGACGGGGCTGACGCCGATCGGACGCGGGGCCGTGGGTACGAAGAGCTCCTCGCTGCCGCTGGGCTCGGTCGTAAGCCTGAAGGAGCCGTCCATGCGCCGGGGGCTGGGTGCCGGCGTGCTGGGCCTCTTCTTCGGCCTGTTCGCGATGAATGCACCGTCGGCCCTGGCTCAGGGCGGGCAATCAGCCGACCGCCTCGCCCTGGTGGGCGGCATGCTGCTCGATGGGTACGAGGCACCGGCCATCCACCACGCGGCGATCCTGATCGAGAATGGCCGCATCGTGGCTGCGGGACCTGCGGACGAGGTCGAGATCCCGGAAAACACTCGGGTGGTGGACACCAGCGGCAAGACCATGATGCCCGGCCTGATAGACCTCCACGTCCATCTGATGATCCTCGGCCACGGCGAGTACGCGGATTGGTGGCCCATCCTGGAGAATCGCAAAGAGGAGGTCATGGAGATCTCCGCCCGGCAGCTGCTCCTGGCCGGGGTCACCACGGCCGTTGACCTCGGTGCGCCCATAGAGATCGTGAGGGTCCGGGACCGGATCAACGCCGGGGAGATCCCGGGCGCTCGCATGCTGGTGAGCGGACCCTGGGTCACCCGGGCGGGTCGCGGATTCCCAGACCACTTCCAGCGGCGCATCTCCTCGCCCCAGGAGGCCGCCGAGCAGACCCGCGACCTCATCGACTCCGGTGTCGACCTGATCAAGACCTGGGCCGGCATGACCGAGGACGACATCCGGGCGGTCGTTGAAGAAGCGCACAAGGACGGCGTCCCAGTCCACAGCCACCTCTACGCACCCGACGACATGTGGGCGGCCATCCGCGCCGGCACGGACGTGATCCAGCACGCCGGCTCCGGAGGGAACCCGCCGTACAGCGACGAGCTCATCAGCGAGATCTCCCACCGGGGCATTCCGGTGGTGCAGACCATCGCCCACCGCATCTGGGTCTATCCAGCCACGGTGGAGTTCCCCGAGCGGCTGCAGGATCCGCGGCTGGAGGTCGACTTCCCGCCCGACATCTACGAGGAGGTACAGCGCTCCTTCGTGGGCTTCCACCGGAACTCGTACTTCCGCACGACGCCCCGGCAGATCCGCAACAGCGAGATCGCCGCGCGCCAGTTCATCGATGCGCACGCCAGGATGGGGATGGGCACCGATTCGGGCTCGCCCATGAACTTCCACACGGAGGCCGCCTGGCGGGAGATCTCGGCGCTGGTGGACAGCGGCATGAGCCCCATCGAGGCTATCTCGGCATCCACCAAGACCGGGGCCGAGATCGTGGGCATGGGCCGTGATCTCGGAACGATCGAGCCGGGCAAGATCGCGGACGTGCTGGTGGTGAACGGCAACCCCCTCTTCGACATCAACACGCTCGGCTACGTGGAGTTCGTCGTAAAAGACGGCGCGATCTATAGCCGGGACGCCCCCTCCTCCCCGAGCGCCACCGATGCGTCGCTGGGAGCCGGCACCGGAGGACAGGCCGCCAGAGACGCCATGGAGGGAAGGGAATGACAAGGCGGGCCGCCGGCAGAAAGCCGAGATCACCCATGAGCCTCCCGGGACTCGCCGTGCTGACAGTCGCGTCCGCGTTGACCTGGGCGCTCGGTGGGTCCGAATCGCTGCATGGGCAAGCCCGGGACGCGTCCCTGGCCATCGTGGGTGGCTACCTGATCGACGGGACCGAGGGTGTGCCAATCCAGAACTCCGTCGTGCTCGTCGACGGGGATCGCGTGGTGCACGTGGGCACTGTCGAAGACACCCGGATCCCCGACGGGGCCAGGGTGATCGACGCCGACGGGCATACGGTGATGCCGGGGCTCCACGAGGCCCACGCTCACCTGTTCATCGTCGGCCACGGCATCTACAGCGACTACTTCACCCGGTACCACTACGAGCAGGACCGGATGCGCGAGCTCATGACGATCTCCGCCCGGCAGCTGCTCATGGCCGGGGTGACCAGCGCGCGAGACGTGGGTGCGCAACTGGACGATGCGCTCTGGATCAAGGAGGAGATCGAAGAGGGACGCATGGTGGGCCCGCGGCTCTTCGTGTCGGGCCCGTTCCTGCAAAAGACCTCTGGTCCCACGCAGGAGTTCTTCCGCGTGCTCGTGGACGGACCCGACGATGCTCGGCGCAAAGCTCGTGAGCTGATCGACGCCGGGGTGGACCTGCTCAAGATCATCCAGCTCGGCGCGCTGTCCCGGGAAGAGCGGATGGCCATGGCCGAGGTAGCGCGGGCCGCCGGCGTGCACATCGCCGTCCACGCCAACACGGTCGAAGAGATCCGAGCCGCCGCGGAGATGGGCGTTCGCACCATCGAGCACGTCGGTGCGGGGGCGAGCCCCCTCTACCCCGAGGAGAGCATCCGGCTGATGCGCGACAACGGAATCTTCTGGGTTCCCACAGCCATGGTGTCCCGGGTGTACAACGTGACCGACGACTTCCCGGAGCGCCTCGACGCGCCGCAACTCCAGGAGGACCTCGCCCCGGACGTCTACGAAGACGTGCGGGAGTCCCTGACCTTCCGGTCGAGGCTCGGCTACTTCACCGGCAAGAGGGAAGTGAGCCCCCATTACGGCGACAAGATCCGTCAGGCGCACAAGGCCGGGGTCCGACTCCTCGTCGGGACGGATTCTGGCACGCCCATGAACTTCCACTACGAGTCGACCTGGAAGGAGATGGATCTGTTCGTACGCTACGGGCTGCCCCCCATGAGGGTGATCAGCATGGCTACCCGGTATCCCGCGTTGGCGTACGGCAAGCTGGGCGAGATGGGCACGATCGAGCCGGGGAAGCTGGCCGACATCATCGTCGTCGACGGCAACCCGCTTCGCCGCATGAGTGTGCTGCAGCAAGACAACGTGATCTACGTGATCAAAGGCGGGGTCCAGTACAAGGGCCCCGACACACAGCTGAACCTCAGCGACCGGTGAACCCCGAACACGATGAGGGAGAGTGATGAGTATCCATCGAGCCACCAGAGCGGTCTGGGCCCTACTCCTCGCAACCGTGCTCTCCACCGCACCCGCCGACGCGCAGAACCGAATGGCGATCGTCGGGGGCTACCTAATCGACGGAACCGAGGGGGTGCCGATCGAGAACTCGGTCGTGCTGGTGGAGGGCGACAAGATCACCCACGTGGGAACGGTGGACGACACGGAGATCCCGTCGGACGCACGCGTCATCGACGCAAACGGCTTGACGGTGATGCCGGGGCTGAACGACGCTCACGTGCACCTCTTCATCGTCGGTCACGGCATCTATGACGAGTACTTCCCCGAGTACGCCGGCCGTTGGCGCGAGATCATGCAGGTGTCCGCCCAGCAGCTTCTCAGGGCGGGTGTCACGACGGCGCGGGATCTGGGGGCGCCCCTGGACGACATCCTGTGGATCCGCGACGAGATCGAAGCGGGTCGCCTGCAAGGGCCCCGCATGGTCGTGGCGGGCCCGTTCCTGCAGGCGTCACTGCCGGAAGGTCGCGGCACCAGCTACGACTCCCGTGTCCAGGACTTCTTCCGCTGGCCCGTCGATGGCCCAGAAGACGCCAGGCAGAAGACCCGGCAGCTCATCGATGCCGGGGTGGATCTCATCAAGGTCATTCAGCTAAACCAGCTGACCCGAGAGGAGCGGCTGGCCATCGGCGAGGAGGCCCAGAGGGCGGGTATGCACATCGCCGTGCACGCCAGCAGTCTCGAGGAAGTACGGGCCGCGGCCGAGATGGGTGCCAACTCGATCGAGCACATGGGCGGTGGGCGCGCCCCGCTCTACCCGGAGGAGAGCGTCAGTATCATGGCGTCCAACGGCATCGCGGCCTCCGTCACCTCGCTCGTGAGCCGCGTCTACGACATCACGACCGAGTGGCCCGAGCGGCTCGACAACCAGCAGCTGCGGGCCGATCTGCCCCCCGACATCTATGAGGACGTGCGGGAGTCGCTCAACTTCTTCAGCCGCCTCAACTACTTCTCGGGGGCCAAGGAGTCCAATCGCCATCACGCGGCGAAGGTCCGGCAGCTCCACGAGAACGGCGTCCGCATCGTGGTCGGGACCGACTCCGGCACGCCCATGAACTTCCACTACGAGTCGACGTGGCAAGAGATGGACCTGTTGGTCCGGTACGGCATCCCGCCCATGAAGGTCATCTCGATGGCCACGCGCTATCCCGCTCTCCTCTACCGAATGTACGACGACTTGGGAACGATCGAGCCGGACAAGCTCGCTGACATCATCGTTGTCAACGGAAACCCGCTGCGGGACATGGGCGCGCTTCAGCAGAACAACGTCATTTACGTAATCAAGGGCGGCGTCCAGTACAAGGGGCGGACCGCATCGTGACGTACGGGGCAACGACTGTCGAACCGCGACTGTTGCGTTGCCCACGAGTCACATTCTACGACGAGCCGCCGCCGAGGCGGGGGAAAGCGAAAGGCGACAAAGGATGAGAGAGTCGAGCCGCAGCATGAGTGACTTCGCCGCACGCGCGGCCGCGATCCTGCTTTCCATCTTCGTCGTAGCTCCGGTGGCTGCCCAGGAGGTCGTCGTTCCGGACGACACGCACGTGACCGCGATCCAGGCGGGTCGGCTGATCGACGGTGCGAGCGAGGAAGTCAGAGAGAACGTCACGATCCTGGTCCGTGGAGACAGAATCGAGGATGTGGGATCGAACATCGATGTCCCGTCGGGAGCAGTCCGCATCGATCTCTCGGATCACACCGTGATGCCCGGCTTCATCGACATGCACACGCACCTCGCCGGGGACCCGAGCATGGGATACCGGGACCGGCGGCTCCATCAGTGGCCGGGCTATGCGGCCATCGTGGGCGTGAAGAATGCCAGGAAGACGCTGCTCGCCGGATTCACCACGGTACGGAACGTAGGTGCCAACGAATGGGCCGACGTCTCGCTCAGGAACGCCATCAACGCGGGCCTCGTACCCGGACCGCGGTTGTTCACGGCCGCGAGCTCGATGGGCATCACGGGCGGACATTGCGATACGAACGGCTACCGGCCGGACATCTTCGAGGAGCCCGGCATCGACCAGGGGATCGCGCAGGGTCCGGACCAAGTCCGCGCGGCCGTCAACTACCTGGTCAAGTACGGTGCGGACGTGATCAAGTTCTGTGCGACCGGCGGCGTGTTGTCGGCGGGTGATGCCGTTGGCGTACAGCAGTACACGCTCGAGGAGATGCGAGCCATCGTGGAGACGGCACGGCTCGCCGATCGAACCGTGGCGGCGCATGCCCACGGCCTCGAGGGGATCAAGGACGCGGTCCGGGCGGGCGTCAACTCCATCGAGCACGGCTCGATGATCGACGACGAGACCGTCCGGCTCATGAACCAGAACGGCACGTACCTGGTACCCACCATGATGGCCTTCGAGTTCGTGCTCGAAGCGTCCCGTGCCGGGACCTTGGCGCCAGAGTCGGCAGCGAAAGCGCAAGAGATATACCCCTACTTCCGCGAGTCGATTCAGAAGGCCGTGCAAGGCGGAGTGGCCATCGCCTTCGGAACCGACGCCGGTGTCTTCCCGCACGGCACGAATGCCGACGAGTTCAGGCTGCTGGTGGGCGTGGGGATCTCGCCCATGGACGCGATCCTGGCTGCGACACGAAATGCGGCGCATCTGCTGGAGAAGGAGGATCAGCTGGGGAGCATCGAAAGCGGCAAGCTGGCCGACATCGTGGCCGTCGCGGGTGACCCTCTCGACGACATCGAGCTTCTCAAGTCTGTAGATTTCGTCATGAAGGACGGTGTCGTATTCAAGCAGGACGGTGAGCTCGTGTCCGGCTCGGCCGTGGCGAGCCGCTGATGGCTCACCCCGCCTTGCGACTGCAACGGGGAGGGATGTGACGGTCCGATCGCTCTGCGGCAGCGCGGCGCGTCCGGCTCGGGCGCGTCCATCTCGGGTACGTCGCGGGGTGCCCCAGATCGGAGCGATTCGGCGGTCGGTGCTCCTCGCACTCGTATTTGCCTTTCTGGCTCCGTTGCCGCCCCGTCCCGCGGCAGCTCAGGCAGGCGGAAGCAAGGGCTCCCTCGATGCCCAGTCGGCCGTCACACCGGTGGATCCCGAGTCGGCGCCACGGCCGGAGTCGCGAGCGGTGCGCATCGACACACCGATCGTCGTGGACGGTTTCCTGGACGAGCCGGCTTGGCAACAGGCCGACACCATCACCGGCTTCATCCAGAACAAGCCGGATCCCGGATATCCGGCCACCGAGAGGACGGAAGTCTGGATCGTTTACGACGAGCGGAAACTCTACGTCGGGGCGATGCTCTACGACTCGGAACCCGACCGGATCACCGCCCACTCCCTGAAGCGCGAATTCAACTCCGGGGACGAGGACGTCTTCGGAGTCGTTCTTGACACATTCCTGGATCGTCGGAACGGGTTCATGTTCGGCGTGAATCCACACGGCGCGTTCCGGGACGCGCAGGTATTCGATCTCGGCCGGGATCTGAACTTCGACTGGGAAGGAGTAGTAGAGCGGGTGGGGAGGATCAACGACGAAGGGTGGGTGGTCGAGATGGCCATACCCTTCACCACCTTGCGCTTCAACCCGACCGAGGGAGAGCAGTCCTGGGGGCTCAACTTCGTCCGGCGGATTCGCCGCAAGGGCGAAGACGTGTTCTGGGCTCCGCTGGACCGCAGATTCGCCCTGTTCAGATCCGACCAGGGCGGCACCTTGCACGGACTCAGCGGCCTCGAGAGCGGCCGCAACCTGTCCATCAAGCCGTACGCCTTGGCGGGAACGCAGCGCGGTCTCATAACGGGCGGCGCGGACGAGACCGAGTTGGACGGGGGCTTCGATGTCAAATGGGGCCTCACCCGCCGGCTCACGCTGGATCTGACGTTCAGAACGGACTTTTCCCAGGTCGAGGTGGACCAGGAGCAGGTCAACCTCACCCGCTTCTCGCTCTTCTTTCCCGAGAAGCGTCAGTTCTTCCTGGAGAACGCCGGCATATTCGAGTTCGGAGACGTGCCGGAGCGGGGCTACCGGCTGGGAGCGGGACTCGCCGACTTCCGCCTCTTCCACTCACGCCGCATCGGGCTGTTCGAGGGCCGGCCCATTCCCATCCACGGCGGGGCGCGCATGACCGGTCGGATCGGTGGGGTGCAGGTGGGAGTCCTCAACATGCAGACCCAGGCCACGGACGTAGCGCCCGCCGAGAACTTCTCAGTGGCACGCGTCCGCCACACCTTCTTCGACGCCGTGCAGGTGGGCGGCATGTTCACCAATCGGCAGATCACGGGGACCACCACCGAAACGAGATACAACAACAGCTATGGCGCGGACGTGATCGTCCACATGTGGCAGAACCTGGTCATCCATTCCTACCTGGCGGGCACCAGCGGCCGCGGGACGGGAGAAAACAACACGGCGGCGAGGATCTCGGCTGCATGGCGGGGCCAACTGTGGGACGTGTCGGCCCTGTACCGGACCATCGGCGATTCGTTCAACCCGGAAGTAGGCTTCGTCAGGCGTCGCGGCATCCGCCACAGCTACGCCACGGTGGGCGTCCACCCTCAGCCCGACTGGCGTCTTGTACAGGAGCTCAACCCGTACGTCGAGCTGCACTATTTCACCAACCAAGCGTCGGTTCTCGAGACCCGCACCGCCACCGCCGGCCTGAACGTCGACTTCCTCGATCGGAGCCGACTGACCGTTACGGCCAGCGATCACTTCGAGCGACTGTTCGGTGACTTCGAGGTCGTGCCCGGGGCCGTCATCCCGGTCGGCAGCTACGATTTCGCCGAGGGTAGCGTCCAATACCAGTCGAGTCGGGGGCGCAAGCTCTCGGGTCTCGTGCGCCTGGCGTCGGGCGGCTTCTTCTCGGGCACGAGGCGTTCCGCCCTCGCCGGCGCCCTCTGGAGGCCCAGTCACCACTTCTCCCTCGAGCTCAACGCCGAGTACAACGACATCGAGATCGATGGTGAGTCGTTCGTCGCCGACGTATACGGGGCGCGCATGGAATATGGATACTCCACGCGTCTATTCGGTAGCGCGTTCGTCCAATACAATGGCGCCAGCGACGAGTTCGTCACCAATCTACGCGTCAACTTCATACACGCGCCGCTGAGCGATGTCTTTTTCGTCTATATTGAAAGACGTATTGCAGCTTCTTGGGCGCTTCTGGACCGGCAGGTCGCCTTGAAGGTGACCAAGCTGTTCCAGTTCTGAGCGACTCGTGAATACAAGGCCGCGGCCTGGATCCGTAGTCGCTCTGCCCGTTCGCCCTGTGGCGCCGCTGGTGATCGTGTTCCTATCCGCCCTGACGGGCTGCGATGTGAAGGGGGACCCGGGTACGTCAGCTCCATTGCCGGTCGTGCAGCCTGAAACGCCTCTGTACGGGCTCCGCGGCACTTGGCTCGCAGTTGACATTATCGTGACCAGCGCCTCTGACTCTTCGATGCAGGTGAGCCTCGTCCCACTGGGTGCGGTTCTGAGCCTCCGCATCCACGATGATCTCACATACGTGTTTCTGCACTCCCTCACCGGGGATGCAGCATATCGTGAAGAGGGAGCGCTGCTGGTCGGAGACAGCACGCTTACGCTGACGGCGACGCACATCAGCCGGCCGTCGCGAATCTTCACATACGGCTTTCGCTTCGAGCGTCTGATCCTGGAGTTCATGCAGGACTTCGACGTGGACGGGGACGGCGTTGACGAGCCGGCCCACTTCTATGCCGAACTCGTCGACCTGGAGTTCGGGCTGGAAGGGGGGAAACGGAGAATGAGACGACTGTTGGAACCACTGTCCGGTGGTCTGGACCGTTTGGCGGCGGGCTCGTCGCAATTGACCCGCTGCCACCTCTCCGCCTATTGTGCATTCCTCAACTCGCCAAGGCGTATCTCGTGAAGTCGACTCGACGTCCGTTCCACGCACTGCCCGCCCTTTGCCTGCTGGCCGTCGTCGGGGCCTGCGAGGTGACCGGCACGTCAGGGCCGATCGCGCTGGAACCCATCGAGGTGACCCCGCAGTCGGGCGCTCGCTCGCTCTTCGGCGCCTGGCTTGCGTATACGATAGAGGTCAGCAGCCTCACGGACGGCGCCGTCAGTCGGGATCTCGTTCCTTCGGGCGGCATCTTCAGCCTGCGTGTCGATCCCGATGCCACGTACACGCGCCTGACGTCATTGACCGGAGGAGCGCTTACGCGTCACAAGGGCACGCTCGTGATTACGGAAAGCACGCTCACGCTGGTTCCGGATAACGGCTTCGAACCCACGGTAGTCTACACCTATCGGCTGTCCGGTGAGGTGCTCAAGCTGGATTTCGAGGGCACGTTCGACGTGGACCGAGACGGAGTGGAGGAAGGCGTCGTATTCCATACCGAGCTCATAGAGAACCCGATCTCCTTGGGGAATCGCTGATTCCCGCAGTGAGTCGACTCCTACAACAACAAGGGAGAGGGCCATGACTTCGTGCAGTGGAAGCTCCTTGTTCTGCCTCGTCGTGTTGGTGACGACCGGTGCCTGTGGCCAACCGGACGCGAGCGGCGAAGAGGGCGCCACCGTCGAGAGCCCAGCCATTCGGACGCTGTCAGAGCAGGAAGTCGTGGATATGCTCGTGGGCTCGTGTATTCAAGCCACGAGAGCTTGCGACGCCAGCCGGTACATCGAGCGCGCTCGCGAAAGGATGGCCCAGGGCACGGAGTTCACCATGATCGCGGCGGAGGACATTCCCGACGACTGGATGGTCATCGGTCCGGCCGGCGTCGGTGGTGGTGGGGCCTGGGAGCACGTGATCGAGCGCACTCGGGAGCAGGGATTGTCCATCGTGGAGGACAGCCGGGTGAAGGCGATCCAGTTTCTCGCCGACTATCTCGAGACCGAGTTCCGCGCCGTGCTGCGTGTGGAGCCTGCCGGAGCCACACTCGCGGCCCTCATGACCGCAGCCGACCTGGGCGTGCCCGTGGTGGATGCTTGTATGTCCGGCCGTGCCCGGCCCGAGATACAACAGCAGATCCCGTGGATTCAAGGGATCCCCTCGACACCTACTGCGCTCGTGACGCGCTGGGGCGACTCGGTGCTCGTGAAGAGCGCCGTTGACGACTATCGCTCCGAAGACCTGGCCCGTGCCGTAGCCGTGAGCAGCGGAGGGGGATCGTCCATCGCCATGAACCCCATGTCAGGGGCGCAGGTCAAGGTAGGGACCATCACGGGCAACCTCTCAGAGGCGATCCTCCTGGGACGGACCGTGCGGGAGGCGCGCGAGGCCGGGCGCGATCCCGTCGAAGCGCTGGTCGAGGCGACGAACGGCTACTTGCTGTTTCGGGGAGTCGTTTCCACCTCGGAGTCATGGGGCGACCGGGGCTTCAGCTGGACTGAGGCCGAGCTCACGGGAACGGGGGACTTCGAGGGGCACACGTACAGCGTCTTCGTCAAGAACGAGAACATCGTCTCGTGGCTGGATGGCGTAGTGGACGTGACGTCACCCGACTACATCTGGAACCTGAACCCCGAGACCGGCGAGGCTATGACGAGCGACTTTCTCGGGGGTTATCCGGAGGGCACCGAGGTAGCGATGGTGGGCGTCCCCTCGGACGCTGCATGGCGCGTCGAGAAGGGCATCGAGGTGCTGGGCCCCCGCCATTTTGGGTTCGACTTCGACTTCACACCGATCGAGGAGCTTCAAGCGGCGCGAAGCTCGTTGCGGCGCTGAGTCCGACCGCACGAGCACAGCCGTTCTCTCGGCGACGGAATCCGGCTACACACCCGGACGGCCGTCGGCTGGCATCGACCCTGAAAGACAGGAGGATTCAAGTGAAGCGACGGGATTTCCTAAAGGCGAGCGCCGCGGGGGGCGCATCGGCGGCATTCGCGGGCGCACCCGTGTCGCGAGAGTGGTTGATGGCCACGTCCGAAACTGCGGTCAACGGGCCAGACCCGTCGGCCCTGCTCCTGGCCCACTGTAGGCGCATCCTCGAGCAGAATCTCCTGACGGCAGGAGAGACGTTCGTTCTCGCCACCCCGATGGTCTACGACGTGGACTACATGCAGGCCATGCTCGTGGCCGCGAGCGAGATCGGCGCCACCGGCATGCAGGTGGCCGTGATCTCCCATCCGCCTCACGAGGATGAGGACCTGGGCAACCTGGGCGCGCCGCCCGGCTACGCGTTGACTGCGGTCCACTGGGACCTCTACGCTCAGGCCGACCTGCTCATCACTACCCGGCTGGGCGCCACGCCGGGTCTCCCGGCACCACAGACCGCGTACGGCGTAAAGGTCGGGAACCACTCCTACAAGACCGACCACGACTACATCAACCACGGGGGCTCGAAGACGCGGTGGCTCCAGCTCGGCTACGACCTGGAACGCCAGCAGCGTTACTTCCCCACGGCCGAACGCCGGGAGCGCACGCTCCGCGGAGCGATCCTCCTGGACGAGACCCGGGGTGAGCTGGGTGTGACGAGCGACGCCGGCTCCGACTGGCGCTGCTCCATGGAGGGAAGGCCCGGCCACGCCCAGTACGGCATCGCCGACTTTCCGGGAAGATGGGACAACTTCGGCTACGGCTGTGTGGCCTGCATGCCCCAGGAGGACAGCGCCGAAGGCGTGCTGGTTCTCCAGCCCGGCGACATGGTGACGTCGCTGTTCCCGCAGATCCTCGATGAGCAGATCCGCCTCACGTTCGAGGGTGGCTACGTAACGGAGATCGAAGGAGGGAAGCGAGCGCGCCAGTTCCAGGCGCTTCTCGAGTCGTATGACCACCCCGAATCGTTCGGACTCAGCCACTGGGGGTACGGCACGCACGAATCTACCGAGCTGACCGGCTCGGGTGACATCGGCAACTACCACCACAACAGGATCGGCAGCCTCCTATACTCCCTGGGCATGAACTTCGGACACGGCACCGGGGGCAAGGAGACGGGATACTCGGGAAGCGGCGACTCCACGCGCAAGGCGCCGAACCACACCCATTTCGCCATGTTCAACTGTAACTCGACGGTGGCGGGGCGGCAGATCATCGACAGGGGTCACCTGGCAGGATTCGCCGGCGGCCTGAGTGGGTGACGAAGGGGTGGTGTGGGCTTCGAGTCTCCAGAACAGGGCAGGACCATGATCAGGAGCCAAATCCGCGTGTGGATCGCCGCGACGGCCATCACACTGCTGTCGACTGGCCTGGAGGCCACGACGGTTCAGGCGCAGAGCACGAACCGGCTGGCAATCGTGGGCGGGTACCTCATCGACGGCACGGAGGGCGTACCGATCCAGAACTCGGTGGTCCTCGTGGATGGAGACCGCATCGCCCACGTGGGAACGGAGGCCGACACCGACATTCCCTCGGGATATCGGGTTGTCGACGCCAACGGACTCACGGTCATGCCCGGCCTCAACGAAGCCCACGCCCACCTCTTCATCGTGGGTCACGGAGTTTACGACGAGTACTTCCCCCGCTATGAAGGTCAGGACCGCTGGAGGGAGATCATGTCGATCTCCGCCGCCCAGCTCCTCAGGGCGGGGGTGACCACCGCCCGGGATCTCGGAGGGCCGCTGGAGGAGTCTCTGTGGGTCCGTGACGAGATCAACGCGGGGCGGGTGGAGGGTCCCCGCATGATCGTCTCGGGACCCTTCCTGCAGAAGTCCCTGCCCGGCGGAGGTGGCCCCAACTACGACTCGGGGCATCAGGCGTTCTTCCGCTGGACCGTGGACGGCCCCGAGGATGCCAGGGCCAAAGCCCGTCGTCTGATCGACTCCGGCGTGGACCTGCTCAAGGTAATCCAGCTGAACCAGCTCAGCCCCGACGAGCGCATGGCCATCGCCGACGAAGCGCACGCCGCGGGCATGCACATGGCCGTCCACGCGAGCAGCCTGGAGGAGATCCGGGCCGCCGCCGAAATGCGAGTGGGCTCCATCGAGCACCTGGGCTATGGCAACCAGCCCCGCTATGACGACGAAGCGGTGGAGCTCATGGTGAGCGGGGGGATCTTCTGGGTCCCCACCGTGGTGCACAACCTCCTCATCGACATCCACAAGGAGCTTCCGGAGCGTCTGGACAACCAGCAGCTCAGGGCCGATCTCCCCCCCGACCTCTACGCCGACGTGAGGCAGTCCCTCCAGTGGCCGAGCCGGCTGGGCTACTTCTTCGACGACGGTGAGGAAGACCGGAAGTTCAAAGAGAAGGTGTGGCAGCTCTATGACGCCGGCGTCCGGTTCGCGCTCGGTACGGACTCGGGAACGCCGATGAACTTCCACTACGAGTCCACATGGATGGAAATGGACCAGCTCGTACGGTACGGGCTTCCTCCGATGAGGGTCATTACGATGGCGACGCGCTATCCGGCGCTACTGTACGGGATGTACGACGATCTGGGGACGTTGGAGCCCGGCAAGCTGGCCGACATCATCCTGGTGAACGGGAATCCTCTCCGCCACATGAGCGCGCTCGAGCAGAACAACGTGATCTACGTGTTCAAGGGCGGCGTCCAATACAAGGGGCCACAAGGTCCACGGATGTGATGACCAACAGGCCAGACCCCGGGTGACTTCCCAGATACGTGCGGAGGGGAAGGCAAGATGAAGACCTACTTGCACATGGTCGGGGTGGCCGTGTCGGCGCTCCTTGCCTGCGCCCTCTGGGCCGACGACACCCCGGCGCAGGAGTCACTGCCGAATCGACTCGCCATCGTCGGCGGCTACCTCATCGACGGCAACGAAGGGCCTCCGGTCCAGGACGCGGTGATCCTGGTCGAGGACGACCGCATCGCGCGGGTGGGGACAGTCGCCGACACGGAGGTCCCGGACGGATACCGGGTGATCGATGCCAATGGCTACTCGGTCCTCCCGGGGCTGCATGACTGCCACGTCCACCTCATGATCGTGGGCCACGGCGTGTACTCGGAGTACTTCCTCCGGTACGAGGACCGCATGCGCGAGATCCTGCCGATCTCGGCCAGACAGCTCCTCATGGCGGGCGTCACCAGCGCCCGCGACCTGGGCGGTCCGCCGGACGAGATGCTCTGGCTGAAGCGCGAGGTCGAGGAAGGACGTCTGCCCGGCCCCCGCCTGTTCGTCTCCGGGCCATTCCTGCAGAAGACGAGCAGTCCCGACCAGCTCTTCTTCCGCTGGCTCATCGACGGGCCAGAGGACGCGCGCGCCAAGGTGCGCCAACTCGAGGAGGCCGGGGTGGACCTCATCAAGGTCACCCAGGCGCACATGCTGACGCCGGAGGAGCGAGCGGCGATCCGGGAAGAGGCCGACCGGGCTGGGCTCCATATCGCCGCCCACGGCTACACGGCTGAGGAGCTGGCGGCCGCCGTCGAGCTCGGCGCCAGCACCATCGAACACGTCAACGCGAGGCCCGAGCCCTTCTACGCGGAGGAGAGCGTGCGCCTGATGGCAGTGGAGCGCGTCGCTTCCTGCTTCACGACCGTGGTCTCGAAGATCTACAACGTCACGCAGGCATATCCGGAGCGGCTCGACGAGCGACAGCTGAAGGAGGATCTGCCGCCGGATATCTACGAGGACGTGCGGGCGTCCCTTCGCCATCCGAGCCGCCTCGACTACTTCGATCAGAAGAAGTGGATCAACCCCTGGCACGCCCAGAAGCTGAGGCAGCTCATCGACGGGGGCGTTCGTGTCCTGGTCGGCACGGACTCGGGCACCCCCATGAACTTCCACTACGAGTCCACCTGGCAGGAGATGGACCTGCTGGTGCAGTACGGGATGCCTCCGATGCAAGTCATCGCCGCGGCCACCCGTCTGCCCGCCGAGCTGTACGGCATGGGCGACGATCTGGGGACGATCGAAGAGGGCCGCTACGCGGACCTCATCGTGGTGGACGGTAACCCGTTGGAGGACATGAGCGTCCTCGACCAGAGGCACGTCCTCTACGTGATCAAGGGCGGAGTCCAGTACAAGAGCCCAGACGACAACGAGGTTGCCGGTACCCGGTGACGGCCGGAGAAGCCCTCCGCCCGCACCCCCGGGTCTCGTCCAACCCTGCGATCGTTCCACCAACACGGTCCGTCCGAGCCTACGACAGGAGCCACGTATGAGAAGGTACGGAGCCGCCGCAGCAGTCTCGCTCGCATTGGCCGTCACCGTGCTAGGGGCCGGGCCGGTCTCGGCCCAGGGATCCGACCGGCTGGCCATTGTCGGTGGCTATCTCATCGACGGGACCGAAGCGCCTCCGGTGCGGGATGCGGTCGTGCTCGTTGAAGGGGAGCGCATCTCCCACGTGGGGAGGGTATCGGACACGGAGATCCCCTCCGGCTACCGGGTCGTCGACGCCGAGGGCTACACCGTGATGCCCGGCCTCAGTGATTCCCACGTCCACCTTCTGTTGATCGGTCACGGGGTCTACGGAGAATACTTCCCGCGCTACCACTACGAGCAGAACCGGATGAGGGAGTTCATGGAGATCTCCGCTCCTCAGCTGCTGATGGCTGGGGTCACGAGCGCGCGCGATCTGGCCGCCCTCACCGAGGACGCGGTCTGGATCCGTGACGAGATCGACGCGGGACGGATCGTGGGCCCTCGCCTCCTGGTCACCGGCAATTTCCTCCAGAAGACCACACCACCGGGACAGGCCTTCGTGCGCACCCTGGTGGACGGCCCCGAGGATGCCGCGCGCAAGACCCGTGAGCTCATCGACACCGGGGTCGACATGATCAAGGTGATCCAGCTCGCCCGGATGACGCGGGAAGAACGGATGGCCATCGCAGAGGAGGCCCACGCGGCGGGGCGGCAGATCGTCGTGCACGCCAGCACGCTCGAGGAGGTGCGGGCTGCTGCCGAGATGGGGGCGCGGTCCATCGAGCACGTGGGCGCAGGCCGGAAGCCGCTGCGGGAAGCGGAGAGCATCAAGCTCATGGCCGACCACGGGATCTTCTACTCGCCGACGTCCATCGTCAGCCGTATCTACGACATCACGACGGCATACCCCGAGCGGCTGGACGAACGCCAGCTGAGTCGGGATCTGCCGCCGGACGTCTTCGAGGACGTGCGGGAGTCCATCCGCTGGCCCGGAAGGCTCGGATACTTCGAGGGGGCGAAGGACGCGAATCGCACCCACGCGGCCAAGATCCGCCAAGCCTACGACGGGGGCGTGCGGCTCGTGATCGGTACCGACTCGGGCACGCCCATGAACTTCCACTGGGAATCCACGTGGCAGGAGATGGACCTGTTCGTGTCGTATGGCATCCCACCGATGAAGGTCATCAGCATGGCCACGCGCCACTTCGCCGACCTGGTGGGAATGAGTGACGACCTGGGCACGATCGAGCCTGGCAAGCTGGCGGATATCATCGTCGTGGACGGGAATCCGCTGAGGCACATGAGCGCCCTCGACCAGCGCAACGTCCTCTACGTCTTCAAGGGCGGCGTCCAGTACAAGCCGGCGCTAGCGTCGGCCTCGAACTGAGGTTCGTGGGTCCCGGGCGCCCGGCGACGCCTGGCTGCCCGGCGACCCGGCCTCTAGCCCTCGGCCCCCTCGATTCTAGGCGCTCGCCGAAGCTCGTCTTTCCGTTCGGAGCGCCTCGGTGGCGGCCAGGTCGATGACCGGATCTCCATCTCCGTCCTCCCCGACGATGACGCCGTACGACTCTCTCGCCTGCTCCGGAGTCAGGAGCTCGTTCAGGACTTCCCATCGAACCCGCTCGGGATCCCGCTCCAGCGGATCTCCGAATCCCCCGCCTCCGCCGGTGCGGCAGCTCAGGACGTCGTTGGTCACGAACGGACCATAGAACGAGACCCGCTCCGTGATGATCTCCTGCTGTTCGGTGCCGGGGCGCACCCACAGCCGATTGATCCCCGCGTCGGCCCCGCCATGCAGGCCGTGGGGCCGGCACTTCGTCTGCTCGTTGGCGACTTGGGTGGAGACGCTGTCCGTGAGGAACCGGTAGTCCCGAATGGTCCCCATCCCGCCACGGAATCTGCCCACGCCGTATTCCTCGGTGTGGAGCTCGTAGCGCTCGATGCGAATCGGATATCGGGACTCGGCCACCTCCACCGGCGTGTTGGGCGCGTCCCCGTCACCGTGGAATATGAGCCCGTCTGCTCCGTCGTCGAAGGAAGACGCGCCGCCGCCCCCGTCCACGGGATCGATGTATATGAACGGCTTGCCGAAACGTGGGTCGGTGCGGAAGAACCAGGCGCCGAAGAGCATGTATTCCCCCGCCACCGTGCGATCCGGCACGGCGTAGGACAGTGCCTCGCTCACCAGATCGATGATGATCAGCGCTGCGTAGCCATACGAGTCACAGGGGGCCGGCCAAGACGGGTTCGTGATCGTGTGCTCCGGCGAGATCACCTTTAGGGGCCGACTGTGACCCTCGTTGGCTGGCTCATGGGGCAGCGTGGCCGACTTGAAGGCGATCTCGGCGGCGGCTCGGGACGCGGCGAGCGGACAGTTGATCGGACCCGTGGCGGTCTCGTCCGTGCCTGTGAAGTCGACCGTGGCTTCGTCTCCCTCGATCCGGACCGTCACCTTGATCTTGCGCTGCACGTCCTTGACGATGCCGTCGTGATCCATCGACGTTTCCGCGCTCCACTCCCCGTCGGGCATCTCTCCGATCATGCGGCGCATGAGGGCCTCGGACTGGTCGAACACGAGCTCCATGGCCTCCCGGGCCGTTTCGGCTCCGTACTTCTCGCAGAGCGCCACGTACCGGTTGACGCCGGTCTTGCAGGCCGCGATCTGAGCACCCAGGTCACCTCTGACCAGGTCGGGGAAGCGCGTGTTGGCCATGATGTAGTCCATCATGGTCCGGTTGAGCTGCCCCTCCTCGTAGAGCTTCAGGTGCGGAAAGATCATTCCCTCCTGGAAGACGTCGTTGGAGTCCGGGCACCAACCGCCCGGGGTCTTGCCACCCACGTCTGCCCAATGCGCCGTGTTTGCACAGAAGCCCTGGAGCTCGCCGTCGAAGAAGATCGGCATGTAGATGGACGTATCGGAGATGTGCGTTCCTGTGCTATATGGATCGTTGGCGAGCATCACGTCGCCCTCGTCGAAGCCGCCGGTGCCGAATTTCTCGAGGCCGCTCTTGATGGTGAACGTGAGGGCGGGCAGGAACAGCGGTAGCGACGTGCCCTGGGCCAACATCTCGCCCTCTCGGTTCAGGAGGGCGACGGCGAAGTCCTGCACCTCGTAGATGAGCGGGTTGTACGCCGTCTTTACCAAGGTCAGGCGCATCTCCTCGGCGGCAGTCACCATCGCGTTGCGGATTACCTGGGTCGTGATGGGATCGATCTGCTTCTCCATCGATACGGTTGCCATGGTCACGCCACCTCGCTGATGATCAGGTTGCCGTACGCGTCGACCTCCAGGAGCTGCCCCGGATGCACGATGGTCGTCGAGTTCCACTCCTCGATGATCGCAGGACCCGCGATCCGGTCCCCTGAGCCGAGGGCCCCCCGGTCGAAGGTGGGGCAGTCCATCGCGTCATCGACGTCCTTGAAGTAGACCTGCCGGTTAGCCTTGAAGGCGGCGCTGCCGTCGCCCGATCCTTCCTGGATCTCCGCGAGCTCCGGCTTCTTGGACTCCAGGACCGCCGCCATCCTCAGGTTGACGAGCTCGGTCGGCATCCCGGGAGACGAGTGGGCGTACGTCGTCTGGTGCAGCTCGTCGAAGCGCTCCTGCACCGCCTGAATCCCCTGGGCCCTGAGCTCGTCCGGGGGCGGCAGAGGCACCTTCACGGTGTGTTCCTGCCCCTCGTACCGCATGTCCGCCATGTGGATCAGACGCATGCCCTCGGCGCCGGGCGCATTCTTCTTCATCCTCTGCTCGAGCTGCTCCTGCAGCGCGTCGAACAGGGCCAGAAGCTGGTCCGCATCCAGATCGCTCGTGGGCATCACGGACGTCCGAACGGCGTCCTCCCGGAAGTCCGAGTTCAAGATGCCCCACGCCGAGAAGACCGCTGGATTCAAGGGGATGATCGCCTGGCCGATCTGCATCTCCCTCATGAGGGATCCAGCGAACAAACCCCCGCCGCCTCCATAGCAGAGCAGGCTGAAATCTCTTGGGTCGTGCCCGCGCTCGATCGTAACCCGGCGAATGGCGTGGATCATGTTCGTGTCCGCCAGGTGCGTGATCCCGAAGGCAGCCTCGGTCAGAGTAAGCCCCAGGGGGTCGGCGATCTTGTCCTGAATGGCTTGCGCGGCTCCGTCCACGTCGAGCTCCATCCGGTGGCCCAGGAACAGGTCCGGGTTGATCCGCCCGAGGACGACATGAGCATCGGTGACCGTGGGCTCGGTCCCGCCTCGGCCGAAGCACACGGGACCCGGATCCGCCTCCGCGCTGAGAGGACCCACCCTGAACCCGCCCGCGTCGTCGATCCACGCGATGCTGCCTCCACCGGCGCCGATTGAGGCGATGTCGATGGTCGGCTGGAGGACGGGGCGCTCGTTTACCGTCGTCTCCGACTTCTCGAATGGTCGCCCGTCGAGCACCATCGCCACGTCGAAGCTGGTTCCTCCGACGTCCGCGGCGATGAGGTTTGACTGGCCGATCTTCCTCCCGAGCGCAACGGCGCCGATCACGCCCCCGGCCGGCCCTGACTCGAGGGTCCTGATGGGGAGGTGGCGAGCCTCTTCGGACGACATGAGGCCCCCGGTCGACTGGATGATGCTGAGGGCGCCCTGATAGCCACCGTCGGCCAGTCGGTGCTCGAGATCGGACAGGTATGCCCCGATCCGGGGCATCACGTACGTGTTCAGGGACACGGTGGACGTCCGCTCGAACTCGCGGAACTCGCCGGTCACATCGGAGGAGATTGCCACATACGCTTCCGGGAACGCTTCCGCCGCGATCTCCCTGACCCTCCGTTCGTGGCCGGGGTCGGCGTAGGCATGAAGGAAGCAGACGGCAATCGCCTCGACCCCTCGGCCCTTCAGCTTTTCGATGGCCTCGCGCGTCGCCGACTCGTCGAGCGGAGTGACGACCTCGCCCTTGTAGCTCAGTCGCTCAGGCACCTCGAATCGCAGGTAGCGGGGAATGAGGGGCTTGGGCGGCTTGTACAGGAGGTTGTAGACCTGCGGGCGGTTGCCACGCCCTAATTCGAGGACGTCCCGAAAGCCCTGGGTCGTGATGAGCCCCACCTTGCCGCCTACCTCCTGGAGGATGGTGTTGATCACGATGGTGGACCCGTGGATGATCATCTCGAGGTCCGAAAGATCCACTGCGAGCCGATTGATACCTCGAAAGATGTGCTCAGGGAGCTCGCGGATCAGGGAGGGCTCCTTTTCGACCTCGACCGCGCCGGTGGCTTCGTCCAGTAGCACGAAGTCGATGAACGTGCCGCCCACGTCGACGGCGAGACGCTTGTCCGACATTGGCTCTACCTTCCAGTCCGGGGCTTGATGTCGAGTTGAGACGCCAAAGTCCAAGCCGCCCGTCCTTGGCCAATGACGGGTGGAGAAAACGAGGGACGTCGGGTCGGGATGAAGGCTGCAATAGGCTATGCGCATGCAGGCGTGTCAACAGAGCACACGACCATATTCGCCCCGCGTTTGACACCCCCTCAGAGGCGCATCTACGATGGCAAGTGAAGCATCCGCGTCTTCTTGCCGAGGAGAGCGTCATGGCCAGAGACAAGCGCCCCCTTCAGACACTGGCAGCCGTGTGCTGCCTGTTGGCCCCACTCGCCCTGGCCTGCAGTTCCGGCCAGGCGGCCACCGGTCCCGGCACGGCCGCTCCCGGCGAAGGCACCGCACCCCTCACGCTGACTGTCGACAATCAGCTTGGCGAGCCTATCACGCTCAGGTACAGGTGGGACACCGCGGTCGCGAGCCCACTGGGGACCATCGACGGTCGGAGCAGCGCCACCTTCCAGATCCCGTGGCGCGCGATGATGGAGGTACGGATCGTCGCCGACTTCACCACGAGCCGCCGAACGGCGACGTCGAATCCGATGCCGCGCCTCAACCCAGGCGACTCACTCCACCTGACCATCCGGCTTCCCCACCAGCTGATCCTGGAACCTGCCGGCCGATAGGATCGACAAACCATTCGGCAGCACGTCTGCCTACAAGACAGGGGTCTAGTTCAATGCGCGGACGAATTGGAGTCGGGTCGCTGTGGTGGGCAGCCACAATGGCGGTGGCGAGCTTCGCGTGCGTGGAAGCTCCGCGTGGCACGGACGCGCCAGACGGACCGGATGCACAGGTCGATCCGCCGATCAGGACCCTGACGGAACAGGAGCTCGTGGACATGATGGTGGGAGCGGGCATCTTCTGTTCTCGTGGGATCGACACTCGGCGGAATATCGATCGCATTACCGATGCCGTACGCCAGGGCCAAACTTTCACGATGATCGCCCTCGAGGACGTGCCCGACGACTGGTTCGGCTTCACGAGCTTCGGAATCGGCGGAGGCGGCGCGTGGCAGGACGTCATCGACCGCTACGAAGCACAGGGGTTCGAGCCCGATCCGGCCCGCCCGACACCCGAGCAGATTCTGGGCGAGTACATCGGTCGACAATTCACCGTCACATTCCAGGCCGAGGCAGGCGGAGCCACGGTCGGCGCCTTGTTGACCGCAGCTCGGCTCGGGATCCCGATCATCGACGGCGGGCCATCGGGTCGTTGCCTCCCCGAGGTCCAGATGAGCCCGTTCAACCTGAACAGCGGTATCACGCGCGCGCCATTCGCGGGGGTGACGCGGTACGGCGACGTGTTCATCTTCCCGACCGTCTATGACGACTCTCGGACCGAGGACCTGACTCGCAGTCTCGCGGTCGCGAGCGGAGGAGGCGTGCGCGTGGCAGCCAACGCGCTTTCGGGCGCAGAGCTCAAGGAGAACCTGATCCCGGCCTTTCTCAGTCAGTGCATTCGCCTGGGTCGGGCAGCGCGGGAAGCTGTCGAGGCTGGGAGTGACCCAGTCCAGGCCGTGGTCGAGGCCGGGGGTGGCTTCGTCCTCTTCAAGGGTACAGTCACCCGGTCGGAGTCCCGCGGGGAGCGTGGATTCGGATGGACTGACGCGTACCTCGCGGGGATCGGCGAATATGAAGGAAGCGAGTATCACATCTACAACAAGAACGAGAATATGGTCGCTTGGCGCGACGGCGAGCTCAACGCGGCCGCGCCCGATATCATCGCGGCCGTAGATCCGGCGACCGGTTGGGCCATGCGGGGGGGCGAGGCGGTGATCGGGAGCTTCCGGGTGGGGGAGGAGTTGACCGTCATTGGCTTTCCGGCGGCCGCGCTATGGCGCACGCCCCAGGCCATCGAGGCGCTGGGTCCTCGACACTTCGGGTTCGACATCGATTTCGTGCCCATCGAGGAGCTGCACGGACAATCTCCATGACCGTAGGTGCTTGACGACTCGGCGCCGCCTCTTGCGGCGACAAAGTCGATGCGGTCATTTACTACTTCTATAAGTTCCGCAAGATCCCCGTGGCAGGACGGTGTCCCCGTGCCGAATTCCCCCGCCGAGAGCGCGCAGGCGTACGCTCCTGCGAATCGCTACCGGCTGCTTCAACAGGTCGCGGACGCGGTCCATCAGCGGGTCGTCGGCCAGGACGAGACTGTCCAGGGGCTCCTCATTGGCCTCATGACTGGGGGCCATATTCTCCTGGAGGGACTGCCGGGCCTAGCCAAGACTCTGCTCGTGCGCTCCCTCGCGGATGCGTTGCACACCACTTTCGGTCGCATTCAGCTGACCCCTGACCTGCTTCCCGGCGACATCGTGGGGACTCCGGTCTACCATCAGGGAACGGGCGAGTTTCGGGTCCACAAGGGACCGATCTTCGCGAACCTGGTGCTCGCGGACGAGATCAATCGCGCTTCGCCCAAAGTCCAATCGGGTTTGCTCGAGGCCATGGAGGAGAAGCAGGTCACGATCGACGGCAAGACCTATCCGCTGCCTTCTCCCTTTCTCGTGCTGGCTACCCAGAACCCCATCGAGCACCAGGGCACTTACCCGTTGGCCGAGGCGCAGCTGGATCGATTCATGATGAAGCTGAGGATCGGGTATCCGGGCAGGACGGACGAAAAGGAGATCATCGACCGGGTCGCGCTCCTCACGGGTGACACCCGAGGCCCCGAGATCGAGTCGCCCACGAGCGCGGCCGAGATCCTCGAGGCCCGGGAGGAGCTCGAGGGCGTACGGGTACACGACCGGATTCAGGACTACATCGTGGAGCTCGTGTTCGCGACCCGGGAGCCCGAGCAGGCCGGGCTTTCGGAGCTGGGTGACCTCATGGAGTTCGGCATCTCGCCCCGGGCCACCATCTTCTTGACCCGCGCCGCCCGCGCCCATGCGTACCTCCAGGGCCGCGACTACGTGCTTCCCGACGACGTGAAGGCGATGGCTCCACCTGTGCTTCGCCACCGGATCAAGACGACCTATGAGGCCGACGCCCGGGGAATCGACGCGGATCAGATGGTCACCTCGCTCCTGTCCACCGTGCCGGCTCCCTGACAACATTGGGTCTGCTACGCCGTCGCCGGGATCGGCACGACGGGCGCGCTGAGCGCACGCCCCTCACTCCCGAGGTGCTGCGCAAGGTGCGCAGCCTGGGGGTACGGACGCGCGGGCTTGTCGACTCTCTCTTCATGGGGGAGTACGCAGCGGTTTTTTCGGGGCGGGGTCTCGAATTCTCCAGCGTGCGGGACTATCAGCCGGGCGACGACGTGCGCGCGATCGACTGGAAGGTGACGGCTCGACGACAGTCGCCGTTCGTCCGGCAGTTCGTCGAGGAGCGCAACCTGCTTGGCGTGCTCATGGTCGACATTTCCGCCTCTGGACAGTACGGGCCGGGGGAGCGAAGCGCGGGGGAGGTGGCCGAGGAAGTGGCCGCGGCTCTGGCGTTCGCCGCCAGCCGGCAGAGTGACCGGGTCGGGCTCCTCCTGGTGAGCGACCGCGTCGAGTTCGTGCTGCGACCCGCGTCCGGGCCGAGGCACCTCGTCCGGCTCGTGGCGACCCTCCTCTCCCATCGTCCACAGAGGACGGGCACGGATCTCACCCCGGGACTGGAGTGGATCAACGCCTCCATCAATCACCGGGCGACGGTCTTCATGATCAGCGACTTCATCCAGAGCCCCGGCGGCTCGGCGTTCCGGCAGGCGCTGACGCGCGTCGCCAGCACCCATGACCTGATCGCCGTCCGACTCGCCAGCCGCGCTGCGGACGAGTTGCCTGACGTCGGTTGGGTGGAGATGACGGATCCGGAGAGTGGACGGCGGGTCGTGATGAACACGGGCAGCCGTCGGATCCGGGAACGATACAAGCACAGCGTCCTTCAGGCCCGGGCGGACATGGCCCTGCTTCTGACCCAGGTAGGAGCGGACCTGGTCGACGTGAACACCGCGACAGACCATCTCATGGTGCTCGCGGACTTCTTTCGGCGGAGGCAGCGAGCGAACCAATGAGACGCCTGTCGATCCTATTGATGGCTCTGGTGATCTGGGCTGCTGGGGACGCGCATGCCCAGTCGCCCCAGGCGATAGATGGCGCCCGACTCGTCGAGGTTCGACTGGAGCCTGAGGCTCCGTCCCTGGCGCTGGCCTTCCAGCTGCACGTCAGGCTACGGGTTCGGCCCACGGCCGTGGCGTTCCTGCCGGACACGCTGCCACCCACGGACGGAGTGCACAGCGTCGGTCCGGGCGAGTGGACGGAGGTGGCCGCACCAGGCGATTCGGTCGAGATCCGCATGACCTACCCGCTGATCGGCTTCCAGGAAGGTCCCGCGGAGCTGCCTCCCATCGAGCTTTGGCTTCGGACCTCCGGCGACGAGATGGGGAGCGAGGGGGCGGCGCGCAGCGCGGGCGAAGCTGCCGCAGCGGCGGCCACGGAGGTCGACCGACGCGTGCTTCGGACGGGGTTCGTGGACATGGGTCCGTTCGTGCCGATGTTGGACGAGAATGTCGTTCTCGAGCCGCGCCCGGCCGCGGACGTGCTCGGTGGTGTGTGGAGCATCTGGCGGCTCCTGGCCACGGTCCTGACGCTCCTCGGGCTCGCTCTGGCCGTGGTCATGTTGGTTCCCAGATGGTGGGCGTCCATCGGTGCCCCCATGCTGGCCCGCCTCCGCGGCCGCTCGCCGCGCCAGGAGGCACTGCGCGAGCTGGAGCGCATACGCTCCGAAGGGTGGCACAAAGACGGTCGGACGGACGACTTCTACGCCGCCTCGACGGACGTTCTACGGCACTTCGCGGAACGAATCGAGCCGGAGTGGAGGATGGCGCTGACCAGCACCGAGCTGGTTTCCAAGCTCGAGGAGCGATGGGGCGCTGGCGGGATCGAGACGCTGGTCTCGACCGTGGAGCTGGCCGAGCGTGTGAAGTTCGGCGACGAACAGCCGGAGGCCGAGGCTGCCGAACGAGACTGGAGCACGATCCGGAACTGGATCCGGCGAGCACCGGAGGGCTGATGCGCCTGGAATTCACGGATCCGGATCTCCTCTACCTGCTGTTCCTGCTGCCCTTGTGGTGGCTGGTGGTGTGGCCGCGCAAGGGCGGGGGAGTGCTCTACGCCCGGGGCGGTTCGGCCGGCCGGCTCACCGGTTGGTGGGGTCAACGATCGTGGGTCGTCCTGACGCTTCCGCGCGTCCTCCGCGGAGCGGCAATGGCCTGCCTGATCGTGGCGTTGGCCGGGCCCGTACGAATCGAGATCGTGGAGGAGGGATACTTGGAAGGGAAGGTCATCGGCCTGGCTCTGGACATCTCCGGCTCGATGCTCTCGATGGACATGGAGGACGGCAGGAGCCGTCTGGAGATCGCCAGGGAGGCGGCGATCGGCTTCGCGGAAGGTCGTCCGGTGGACGACCTGAGCCTCGTGGCCTTCGCCGGTGAGGCCATCACGCGCATGCCGCCGACCGCGGACGCGAACCTCATCGTCTCGGCAGTCGAGGGCCTCGAGGTCGACCTGGTTCACGACGGGACCGACATCTCCGCGGCCCTGCTCACCTCGGTCGCCCGGGTCAGGGAGTCGGAGCGGGAGGGGCGGGTAGTGGTCCTGCTCACGGACGGAGCACACAACGGTGGCGGCGTGCTCCCGGTCGCGGCCGCCCGGGCGGCGGCGGGACTCGGTGTCAAGGTCCATTCCATCAGCGTGCTTCCGCCCGAGTTCCGCCGAACGCGCTTCGCCGAGGACATGGAGACCGTGTTGGCCGGCGTGTCGGGTCTGACCGGGGGCCAGTATTTCCATGCGTCCACCGCTGCGGCCCTGGACTCCATCTATCGAACCATCGACATGATCGAAACGCCAACGCCACGGGTGAGGACGCTGGAGGTGCGTTATCCGGAGCGCGCTTGGCTGCTGCTCGCTGGACTCCTGCTGCTGGGCCTGGACGCGATGCTCCGAGGCACGAGATGGGGGCTGGTCCCGTGATCTTCGCGAACCCCCTCTTTCTCCGCATCGGCGTCGGGCTGGCGCTGCTGGTCGTCGTGGGCCTCCTGCTTCAGGCGCGAAGACGCCGGCGGCTGGCCGATTTCTTGGGAGGACGCCGAGCAGTCCGTCGTCTGTCCGGGTCGGATTTGTACAGGGTTCGGTTGGAGCGCGTCGTCCTCCTCGTGTTGGGGGCGCTCACCCTGGCAGCCGCCTTGGCGGAGCCCCGGTGGCCACCCCCGCCGTTCGAGCCACCGCCACCCGACCGGAGCGTGATGCTCGCCCTCGACGTCTCGGCGTCCATGCAAGCAGACGATGTCGCCCCGACCCGGCTCGCACCGGCGGTGGCCATCGTGAATGGGCTCCTCGATACGCTCGAGGGTGACCGGGTCGGACTGCTCCTCTTCGCCGGCGGGAGCTACTCGCTCGCGCCACCCACTCGGGATCACGACGCCCTCCGTTTTCTGCTCCTGGGCGTGACGCCGAACGTGGCGAACCATGCCGATCCCGGGACCATGGTATCCGTGGGAATTCGCGAGTCCCTGCGGCAGCTCGCCGACAGCGGGGAGCCTGAGGGCGAGCGGGCGATCGTTCTGATCGGGGACGGGGAGTCGGGTGAAGGTGAGGCCGCCGTGACACGGGCTGCACGGGACGCTTCGGCGAACGGCATCGCGGTCCACACCATCGGCATCGGGTCGGAACAGGGCGGCCGGATGGCCATGCCGCTGGGGTACCGGTCCGCACCCATTCTGGACGACCGGGGGACGCGGGCGGTCTCGACGCTGAACGAGGCCCTGCTCCGCCGGGTGGCCGAGGTGGGCGGTGGTCGCTATGCCCATGCCAGCGAGGAGGCGCCTCTTCAGGAGGTCTTCACGAGAGTAGCGCCCCCCTCCCCATACGAGGCTCCCTTGTGGACCCGCTTCGACCCGGTATTCCTGCTCGCGCTCGCCGCGCTTCTGTGTCTACTGTTCGAGAGCCTCCTGGACGTCCGCCTGCCACGTACCAGGCGGTCGCCCGCTCGAGGGCCCTCGATTCCATCGACCCGTAAGGCGCCGGGCGGCGAATCTCTCCGTTCGCCGCGCGCCGCGTCGACCCGGAGGATCGCATGAGTTCGAAGGACCTGTGGTTCGCGCGCTTCAAGTGGCTGGGCGGGCTCGTTCTTCTCGTCACCATCGTGAGCGTCCTTCTTTCGCTGGACCGCGGCAGTCTGGAGCGGGCGAACCGGCTGTATCGCGACGGTGAGACGCAGGCTGCAGCCGAGTTGTATCGAGTCCACGCCGACGCCCCGGATCACACCGCGGCCGCCACCTACAACCTGGGCACGGCCCTTCTCGCTCTGGACGACGACGAGGCCGAGCACTACCTGAGGTTGGCTGCCCAGGACGTCGACTCGGTCGCCAGGCAGCGTGCGCACTACAACCTGGGTTACCGCTCCCTCACCAGGGTCTCTCAGATCACCGACCCGGATTCGGCTCTTCCCGTCGCGACTGCCGCGGTCCGCAGCAACCGGGCGGCGTTGCTGCTGAACCCAGGGGACGAGAACGCCCAGTGGAACTTCGCCCTTGCCCAGCGCATGGTGGATTCTCTGACCAGCCTGCCGGGGGACCGGCAGTCCGAGCCGCCACCGGAGCAGGAGGAGGAGATCCCGGTCGGCGCAGATCCGGACGCACAGATGACTGACCAGCTGGGCGAGGAGCAGAAGGGTGCCGTGGCCGTGGCGGGGGCGCGTGAGGCGCTCGCGAACAAGGCGGGAGATCCAGGGCCCCTGACCGAGGCCGAGGCATTGGCGTACCTGGACAACGTCACGGACGACGTGGAAGAGCTCATCCTGGGCCTCCTCTGGAGCCAGCGGCCCGTTCGCTCCGGGTGGCGGTCAAGCCCGCCTCCCGGCGGTAAGTGGTGAGCCCTTGGGGCGAGGTTCCGGTGTAGTGTCCATCGGTTCCGGTCTGAGCCGGACTCATCGCCCTGGATCTTGTATGCTTGCAGGCCCTACGGCGCGGTGGAGGTGTGCTGGGACGTTGCCGCCGACCTTGGATCGGGCCTTGCATGTCACCGGGCTTTCCACATGTGCGAGATTAATGGGGATACTCCAGTACCGAGTTCACGAGGAGCCAGGAGGTAGCGTGGCGAAGAGGACCAACTACAGTTTTCAGAAACGACAGCGGGAAATCGCGAAGAAGAAGAAGAAGGAAGCGAAGAGATTGCTGAAGGAGGAGGCCGCGAAGCGTGCCGCCGACGAGGAGGGGGCTCAGCCTGACGAGGAGGGGGCTCAGCCTGACGAGGAGGGGACTCGAGCTGAGGAGGGGACGCGACCGGATGAGGAATAGGGCCGACCCTCCAAGCCCCGCCCTCCATTTGCTGAGCGGATACTGAATCACAGGACGTGCCTCGACGGCAGCCGAGGGACGAGCTGACGTCACCGGCGGCGCTCGATCTCACATAGGCTGCGGTCGGGCTGGATTGCGTTCCGTTCGCACCTGGTCGAGTGCGCTCCGCAGGTGGCGGAGCCCGGACACGGCTCTCTACAATGTCTCCTCGACCCACCCGAGATGATCAGGAGGCACTGCAATGTGGAGCGCCGGAATCGCCAGGGACCACTCCTCCGCGTTCGCCGAGCGAAATGACTCGTCACGCGGCTCCCTTGCCCTCTTCCTCCTGTACCTCTCCGCACTCGGGGCCCTGATACTGGCCGGGACGCCGACCGGTCCGCTCGAGGCTCAGGACGCGGCTCCCGCATACGATCCGGCACTCTTCGACGGTATGGAATACCGGATGATCGGGCCGTACCGCGGCGGCAGGTCCACGGCCGTTACCGGTCACCCGACCGACCCCAACGTGTTCTATACCGGGACGACCGGAGGGGGCGTCTGGGTGACCGACGACGCGGGGAAGACGTGGGACAACATCACCGACGGGTTTTTCGACGTCGCCCCCGTCGGGGCCCTCGACGTCGCGGACACCGACCCCAATGTGATCTACGTCGGCACGGGATCGGCGTGTATCCGCGGGAACGTCTCCACCGGCAAAGGCGTGTACCGCTCCACGGACGGCGGGGACACGTGGTCTCACGTTGGGCTGACGGACATCGGGCAGGTGGGCGACCTGAAGATCCACCCAAGTGACCCCGATGTTGCCTACATCGCGGCACTCGGCCACGCCTTCGGACCCAACCCCGATCGAGGCGTCTACCGAACGACGGACGGTGGGCAGTCCTGGGAGCAGGTGCTGTTCGTGTCCGATTCGACCGGGTTCGTGGACCTGGCCATGAATCCCGACAACCCCCGGGAAATCTATGCTTCGGCGTGGCGGGCCGAGCGGAAGCCCTGGGTGATCATCTCCGGGGCCAGTGAGGCGGGCATCTGGAAGACCACGGACGGAGGGGACAGCTGGGAGAAGCTGGGTGGCGGGCTCCCCACGGGGCTCTTCGGCAAGTCGTCCGTGGCGGTCTCACCGGCGAACCCGGACCGGGTCTGGGCGCTCGTCGAGGCCCCGGAGCCCGACGGCGGCGTGTACCGTTCGGACGACCGCGGCAAGACGTGGGTTCGCGTGAACGAGAACCGGAAGCTCCGGCAGCGAGCCTACTACTACATGCACCTGGAGCCGGATCCACAGGACGAGAACACGGTCTACGCCATGAACACGGGCCTGTACCGGTCCGTGGACGGCGGTAGGACGTTCGATCCGATCTCCGTACCGCACGGCGACGTCCACGATCTGTGGATCAACCCGGACGACCCCACGACGATGATCGTCGCCGACGACGGCGGCGGTCAGGTGAGCGTCAACAACGGCAGGACGTGGACGGACTACTACAATCAGCCAACCGCGGAATTCTACTCCGTGACGGTGGACAACCAGTTCCCGTATCGCGTCTACGGACCCCAGCAGGACAACTCGACCATCACCGTGCCTTCGTGGTTCAGCGCCGACATCTCGCCGGAGCAGTATTGGCACTCGATCGGCGGCTGTGAGACCGGGCCCGTGGCCATGGATCCCGACAACCCCGATCTGATCTACTCGGGATGCTACGGAGGCGTGATCGACCGGTGGGACGCCCGGACCGGCGAAGAGCGGAACATCATGGTCTATCCGCAGATGCAGCTCGGGAGCCCCGCCGAGGACCTCCAGTACCGGTTCCAGTGGGTATCTCCCATCGAGGTGGACCCCCACGACGCCAACACGATCTACCACGCGTCCAACCGGCTCTTCCGCACCACCGACGCCGGGATGTCGTGGGAGCCGATCTCACCGGACCTGACCACGAACAACCCCGCCCACCAGCACTGCGGCGGACAGCCGATCACGTGCGAGGGGACCGGTGTCGAGGTCTTCAACACGATCTTCAGCGTGACCGTCTCTCCGCACGAGCGGGGCGTCATCTGGGCCGGGACCGACGATGGCCGGGTCCACCTGACGCGGGACGGGGGCGGCAGCTGGTCCGACGTCACACCCGGCGGGGTGCAGATCGCGTCGACCGTGGACGTGATCGAGGTCTCGCCCCATGACCCGGCGAAGGCTTACCTGGCGGTCCACCGGTACCGGATGGACGACTTCAGCCCCTACCTGTATAGGACGGCTGACTACGGGGAGACCTGGCACCTCCTCACCGACGGGTCCAATGGCATTCCCGGCGATCATCCGGTCCGGGTCGTGCGGGAGGATCCGGACCGCCAGGGCCTGCTGTACGCCGGAACCGAGTTCGGGCTGTTCGTCTCCTTCGACGACGGGGCGCGCTGGCAGTCGCTCCAGCACAATCTGCCCGTCGTCCCCGTGACGGACATCAAGGTGCACCGCCGGGACCTGGTTCTGGCGACCCAGGGCCGGTCGTTCTGGATCCTCGACGACATCACACCGCTCCACGAGGTCACGCCCGCACTGGCGTCGGCCCCGGCGCACCTCTACGCGCCGAGAGGCGCCTACCGCGTGTCGCGAGGCGGGAGCGGGGACGGCAAGATCTGGCCCGAGAATCCGCCGGAGGGTGCGGTCATCACCTACTTCCTGGCCGAAGACGCGACGCAAGAGCTGACGATGGAGATTCTGGATTCGTCGGGGTCCCCGCTGAAGAGCTACTCGTCGCGGAAGGACGAGGCCGAGGACGGCGCGGGCGGCGAGGACCGGCCCCAGCGAGAGGCCGATCCCGTGCTGCCGGCCTCTGCCGGGAGTCACCGCTTCGCGTGGGATCTCCGGACCGAGGGGGTGGACGTCCCGCCGGACGCGGTGACCAGCTGGGGGTACACGGGTGGTGTGACCGTGATTCCGGGCCCCTACACCGTGCGCCTCACTATGGGGGATTGGAGCCAGGAGCAGGCACTCAGGGTTCTGGCGGACCCGCGGCTCGACGCCGTGACCGCAGCCGACCTCCAGGAGCAGTGGCGGTTGGCCACCGAGGTCAAGGACTCCCTTTCCACCATCTACGCGAACGTAGAGCGGCTCCGCAGGGTTCGGGAGCTGTCGGCGGACATGGCGGAACGTCTGGAGATGGAAGGTGCCGAGATGGCTGCTGAAGCCCGGGAGATGGCGGACTCCATCGCCATGGCGCTCACGGGAATCGAAGACGACATCATCAACACCAACAGCCAGAGCCGTCAGGACCCGATCAACTTCCAGCCGATGCTGGATCACCAGTTCACCTATCTGTACGGCTACGTAGCCGACCCTCATGGCCGCCCGACGCAGGGCTCGTACGACCGGATGGAGGACCTGAGCGGCCAATGGACCGTATTGCGGGAGCGCCTGGAGAACGTGATGAACGGGATCGTGGCGGAGTACAACGCGATGTTGAGACGCCAGAACATCGCGCCGATCATCTCGCAGGAGGAATGAGCGCGGCTTCTCGGCTCTCGGCGAGGCCCGGCCTCTCGAGCTCCGAGCTGGCGGGCCTTTGGGCGAGCACCGGGCGGTTGCCCGAAGCCGGCTGAAGGGGATGCAGCCTCCTCGAGGCTCCGGGAGCTCGGCGTCTCCCGGGGGCCTCACGATTCCTATCCGGTGGTGCGGATCCTGCGTTCCTCTATGAGGTGCATGCCTACGTCGGCGATGGTCTTCAAGAGGATGAAGAGCAGCGTTGCCGCGACGGCGCCCTCCGAGACCGGACCAAGAAAGCCGATCCCTATCAGGATGGTGAAGAACATGGGAAGGATCCGGACGTACGGGAACCACATCAGCGTGCCGAGGTCCGGCGTGGCCACGGCAAGAGCGGGACGTTGCTTGACGAACGCGAAGGCATGCGTGACCGCAAACAACGCGCCCGCGATCAGGAACCCGTCGAATTCGGTGGGCTTCACCTTGAACGCCATTGCCATCAAGACCATGAACGCGAAGTGGATGAAGCCGTAGTGCAATGCGAACAGACCGGCCACCAGTCCTTTTGTGCGGTCGCCCTTTCGCACCGCTCGTCCGAGGATCTTGAAGTCTTCTCCGATCTCGAAGTCCTGCAGTGAGAGGATCCTCAGGACATGCGCCCCACCGATGATCACGCTCTGTAGCCAGTACACCCACATGAGCTCGGCCAACGGCCAGGACGACATCACCGTGGGGAAGACCACGTATACGTTGGCGGCCGTCAGGGCCAGGGCGGAGCCGTAGGTTCGGAAGAAGTCGGTCGGCTCCGGTGGCAAGTCACCACGCGGAGGGTGGGACGGCATCGTTCTCGGCTCCGTAAGAGGCGTGATGTATCGAGACCCGCTGAGCCATTGCGGCAACCTGCGCTCGACCTCGACGATTCCGCGTCAAGCGCGGTCGTGAATCTTGCTCCGGAAACGGCCGCGCGACAGAGTGCATGTGGAGCCCACGCCGTGGCGCCGTCACCGCGGCCAGAGGTTGTTGATGCCCCCGCCGGTACACCGCCTCGCCCGAGCGCGGCTCATCACCCGCCGGCAGGACTTGGAACGCACACGGTCCACCGGCCAGGGGATTACGCGCATCACCGTCTTCTCATTGGCCATCGAGGCTCGTCCTGCGCGTGGGCGTGCGCGACCGGTAACAACGAGTTCGGCTTCTTCCACGTTGTTGACGAGATGCCGCGGGCTCCGTCATGATGCCACTCAGTCATATCAGCCGAGATCCGGAGTCCCTCCGATGACATCCGACGACGACAAGATCCTCCAGGACTATATCGAACGGCTGCTCGTCCTGCAGGACGAGCACGAGGACTGGCTCGACGAGCAGGAGTTGGAGGATGTCGCACGGGACCTGGGGCTCTCCGACGAGGACCTGGCAGGTCTCGAAGAGAGGATCGACGCTGACTGGCAGCGAGGTCGTCACTTCTACGAGAATGGCGCTTGGGACGACGCGGTACGAGAGCTTCGGCGAGCGGCGGTCCTGGACCCGTTCAACGTCCCGCTCCTTCAGGAGCTGGCGGCGGCACACGTGAGCCGTTGGCAGGAGACTCGACGAGACGAGGATCGGAACGCTGCGGAACGCTACGCGCGTCGTTGCATCGAGCTCGACCCCAACCATGAGCCGTCTTTCGGCTTGTTGGCCACCCTCTCACCCCTGGCCACGGGCAAGCGTAAGCCGGCCCGATCGAAGGCATGGGTGTTCATGGTGGCGGCCGGCGCTGTCGCGATGCTGGGCCTCTTGATCGTCGGCCCGAGTTCGTTCTCGCCAACGGATGGCGAAGCCCCGGCGCCACCCAGTGAGGTGTCTCCTACCGCGGTGGACGCGGAGCCGTCGGGGCAGCACGAGATCCCTATCGAGTTGGGGGACGGTATCGAGGCCACCGGCTTGTTGGTCGACGTACGGCAATCGCTCCTGAGCATCTACGATTCGGCGTTCGCGTACGAGCTGAAGGCCACGGTGTCCAGCGAGAGTGAGGAAGTGCACAGGCTTCGCCTGCGAGCCTCGATGGTCTTACCCAACCAGGAGGAGATCCTGACCGGGTTCGTCGACGCCAGAGACGACTACCAGCCCTACCTGCGCCCCGGGGAACGGGTGCCGCTGTCGAGAACGTTCTACGAGGAGGGATCTGCGCCGAATCTCGATCACGTACGTCTCTCGATCGATATCGCAGAGCTCGAGCCTGCGGCCAGCGCCTATGACGCTCCCATCCCGCTCGAGCTCGACTGGCCGTTCGATCAGCCGGCCCACATCGACATCGACGTCGGTGAGCGCGACGGCAGGATCGCCGAGACAGGAACGGAGCGTGCCCATTTCCTCACCCTGACCACGCATAATCGCGGGGTGCGCTCGCTCCACCGGCTGGTCCTCGAGGTCACATGGCTCGATGCGGAAGACGAGCCGATCACGACCGCCCGGGTCTTCGTCGTTCCGCCGGGCGGTCCGTCCCTGCGGTCGGGGGAAACGTGGATTGCGCACGCGGTCGGGGAGTTCCCTATGGGTGAGGACCCACCCTTTGCGCGATACACGGTTTCCGTAGTCGCAGCAGAGTAGCCTGACGCCCAGGGCTGACGGGATGGAGCGATGCCGCCACCAGCTCGGCACGGACCCGCGAGGTCCCAACGCCCGGAGGGCCGGGTGAGCACGGTGGCGCCCGCGTCGGTAGGGCATGGCGGACGCGGGCGTCCCGGTGATACCGTGAGTGGTTGACCGAAGCCGGTGAGCCGGCCCGGATCACGCAGATCGCAGACCAGGCTGGTCGGTGTCTCCCCTTGGATGGCATGGAGGTCCCTATGAGCACTCATGTGGCGACTCAGGAAGAGCGGCGCGCTCGAGACAAACCCGAGACCCTACGGCTTCGCAGCATCTCGGCCGGACTCACCGTGGGCGATCTGCAGGCGAGCCTCGCCTGGTACCGCGACATCGTGGGATTCACGGTCGAGCAGGAATGGGAGCACGAAGGCCAGCTCAGGGGCGTTTCGCTCGTGGCCGGAACCGCTCACCTGATGATCTCTCAGGATGACTGGGCCAAGGGCCGCGAGCGGGTGAAGGGAACGGGGCTTCGTCTGCACCTCGCGACCGCTCAAGACGTGGACGAGATCGCCGCCGGGATCAAAGAGCGGGGGGGCTCGCTCGCGTCCGAGCCGGCCGACATGCCCTGGGGCGCGCGGGCGTTCAACCTCGTGGATCCGGACGGCTTCCAGCTGACCGTTTCGTCCCAGGCCTGACGAGGGTCCTGGCCTGGAGCATCGCGTGCCGGCCTAGAGTATCCCATCCAGGTACAGGTCGATCCGGAATTGCCGGGTCGGTCCGTTGATCCCGTGGGATAGGTCTACCCGCAGGAGTCCGTCGAGCAAGCTCCCGCCCACGCCGACGCCGTAGAGGAGGTCGGCTGCTTCGAACTCGCTCTTCTGTCCAGCCCAGCCGGCATCGCCGAAGGCGCTCAGGGCGCCGAAGTCGTAGACGCGGGCGACCTCGAGTCGGCCCCGGGTGAAGGCTGGCCCCGCCAGGGTCGACGCCGGGTATCCGCGCAGCGTGCGCGCGCCGCCCAGGAACCAGCTCCGCTGCATGGGCGCGTCGCCCCACGTCATCCCGCCGCCGGCTTCCATGCCGACCCGCCAGCGGGTACCTGCCAGCGGGACCGCAAGCCGCAGGATGGCGCTGGCCCGCGCGTAGTCCGCCGGACCGCCTTCGTCGGTGGGGTCCCACCGGGCCCCGTGGCCGTACAGCTCGAGGCCGACCTGGGTGCTCTGGGGATCGCTTCCCCACCAGGGTGACAGCCGCAACTCCGCGCCGATCTCGTCCGCGTCGTCGGCAGCGACGTTGGGCCGGAACTCCCAGCCGCCGTCGAAGACGCGGAACAGGGCGAAGTTCGTGTTGATCTCCACCCTCGCTTGCCGTTCGGCGTACGCACGGAAGACGAATGACTCACGGGCCCCCGCTGGCGGGCGCCACGAGAGGTCGACGCCCGTGGTGCCGAAGTACTCGCCGTCGTCGCGGCCGAAGAACAGCGCATACATGGAGTTGCCGAAGCCCAGGTACCTGCCGAGCGGGTCCGTGGCCCTGAGCTCGTAATACGCACCGAGCGTCAAGCGGCGGAGCACGGTGGACCTCTGGAGATCCAGGCGGACCTTCGGCTGGAGGTCGGCGAACCCGAAGAAGGCGGAGGCTTCGAGCGTATACGGCCCACCCAGAGTGAAGTCGAGCTTACCCCCGATCGCCAGACTCTCGATGCGATTGTAGCGGATCAGGTCAGGCCGGGCCCAGCCCCAGTTGAATGACCAGGGAATGCCGTCGACGGTGGGCGCGGGCAAATCGGCGAGGGTGCCGATATAGTCTTCCAGATCCTCGTCCGAGGGGAAGCCGGCCGCGTCTTCCCAGATGGGTGGCGGCAGGTGTGGGCTCGTCGCCACCTGGCTCCGTTCCTCCGGCACGATCAGAAGCGAGCGCCTGCCCCTGTTCGCCGCTTCGGAGTCGCCCATCCGCTCGTACGCGGTGCCGTCGCCTTCGGACAGAAGCTCGGCGATGAAGGCCATGGCCTCGGCCCGGGTTTCGAAGTGGACCTCCGTAGGGCCGCTCGCGGGCTCCATCTCGACGGCCACGTCGTTGGAGGTCGTGACCGATTCCATCCGGTACGAGATGTCCATCGAGACCGGGAACTTCATGATCCCCGCGGCGGCCTCGCCCTCCAGCCGCATCGAGCGCGGCAGCCACACCTCGAAGTCCCAGAGCCCGTAGTCGACGGCGACCATGTTCAGGTCGAAAGTCCAGGGCTTGAGGAGTCCGGGCACGTACTTGAACTCGCCCGCGTCCTCTTCTTCCTGAAGCTCCGGGATGTCCCTTATCGCGTCGAACTGACGGCTCAGCCGGTAGACCGCGCGCACCAGGGCGCCAGACTCGGGCTCGATCCAGAGCGACCCCGTGATGCGGTGCACATCGGCTCTCCGGGGGAGAACGTCGAGCTGAACCGCCTGCAGGCGGCGTCCGTCGGGCAGGCTGAGGGTCAGCGTGTCCCCACTCCGGAACTGGTAGAGGGAATCCGCGCCCTCGGCCAACGGATGGGCGATCCAGAAGTCGTCGTCGCTGGGCTGGAAGCCGTCCGAGTCCTCGTCGGTCAGACCGAAGAAGAGCCGGTCGCCGCCGGGCTCGAACGGCTCGTCGAAGGGCATGTCGTCCAGAAAGTCCAGATCGCCCTCGCGCGCTGCGATGTCGCGCCCGGGGTATTGCGAACGGGTCCCGAGGACCTGGACGACGGCATCGTAGTCCTTGTCCCAGAACGCGCGTACGGCCGTTTCGCTTCGGTAGATGGTCCGGTCCTTCAGGGGCGTCCGGATAGCCGCGGCAATACGTTGTTGGATGAGCGCCGCATAGCGGACGATGGACTCGTCCAGCGTGCTCCAGTTCTCGACCGCCGACGCATAGAGGTCACCGGCCAGGGAGTCCGCAAAGGTGTCGGGACCGTACTCGGGCGTCTGCGCGGCCGCGGGCACCGCGGTCCATGCCGCCAGGCCCGAAAGCAGGGCGATCGCAGGAGCCCACGGCCGCCAGCCGATCCGGCGAGCGCCGCTCACGGCCTCTGCCCCACTTCGCCCACACCTTGGCCGCCCGCGCCGTGTCGGGCGTCCGCGGGGTGCTCGAACCGAACCCCCCTGAGCTCGGCCCAGGGGACGTACCGCCACCGGAGCGCGGCGGTGGCGGCCGGTTCGTCGTGCGGAGGCTCGACGAAGATCCCCTTGACGTCCAGGTCGGCGTCTTCGGGGTCGTCGAGGCGGAAGGTCCTGCCGTCGAGAAGGGTCACGGCGGTACCGACTGGGTCGTTCCGCTCCATGCTCGCGATCCGACCGAGCTCGATGGTGAGCGAGACCCCCTCGGAGTGCCCGTTCAGGAGCTCCCACGACCAGTGCTCGTCGGTGTCCCAGCGCACCCATCCCCGAATCTCCTCACCCGACCCGGTGACGACGGTCCCGAGGAGCCGGTGACCCCCGTCATATGCGTCGTAGCCGGCCCCCGGTGGGGAGTCCTGGAAGCGGAGCGCGACGAAGTCGTCCCATTCCACCTCCACCATGCCCAGGTCCGTGTCCGAGATCTGGACCCCCCGGTGTCCCCGGTCCACGTCGTTGGTCCCCGAGAGGTGCAGCCCTTCGCCGGACGAGAGCGTCACCCGGGCCCCATCCTCCGTACGTTCGATGACGCGGATATCGCCGAACTCGATTCCCCGGTCCTCGCCGTCTTCGTCCTCCCCGTCCAAGACGTCCGTCTCCAGGATCTCGTCGAGGTCCCACGAGACGTGTCCGGTGAACCGGCGGCCGGATCGATCCTCGACCGTGCCATACAGGCGGCGGGATTCGGCTCGAGCTCCGAAGGGTGCAGCGGAGAAGACGATCCGCTCCAGGTCGTGCCAGTCCAGCTCGATCGATCCCCGCTCGGGGTCGTCTACCGCCAGCTCTCGGATTGACGTCCCGATGTCCGTGGACCCTCCTGAAAGCTCCAGCCAACCACCCGATCGGAGCGTGAGGGCGACGCGGTCCGCGTCGACGACGGTCAAGGCCGCCAGGTGTCCGAAGCGGATCCCCGAGGAAACGGTCGCCGGGAAGTCCGGGTCCTCCTCGTCCCAGGAGATGCGGTACCCCATGAGATCGATCGTGCGGGTAGGCCGCTCGCCCGCCGTCCGGGCATCGAGCCACGCCTCGTAGCTCTCCTTCGGGATCTCCTTGGATCCGTGCAGGATGTCGGCCCATCCCCCTTCGTTCCGGTCCCAGCGAATGAACCCCTCGTAGCGCTCGCCGGAGACCGCGAAGACCTCGCCCCAGATCCGGTCACCGTCCTGCGCCAATGCGGGAGACGCACAGACGAGCAGCCACAACGGCAGCCACCGGCGGGACCAGAGCACCGACATATGATCGCTTCGCAGGATTCCGGAGAAGGACTACTTCCCGATACGGGATCCAGAGAGCCGGGGTTTCGAAGGGACGTGACCGAGATGAGAACGCGATTCGGTGCCACTGGCTGCGGTGCGATACTCCCTTGTGGCATGATGTCAGGGTCGGGAGTTTGAGGGATCGTCCTCACCATGCCACCTCACAGAGTCCCTGCCATGTCGCAGCAGCCCATCGTCGAGTGCGTCCCCAACTTCTCCGAGGGACGGAATGCAGCGGTCATCAAGGAGATCACCGACGTCATCGAGGCCGTCGCGAACGTCCGGTTGCTGGACGTGGACCTCGGGGCCAACACGAATCGGACCGTGGTGACCTTCGTGGGCCCGCCCGCGGACGTGGAGGAAGCTGCGTTCCGCTGTGTGGAGAAGGCCGCCCGGGTCATCGACATGTCCCAGCACGGCGGGGAGCACCCCCGGATGGGGGCGACGGACGTGCTTCCGTTCGTTCCCGTGGCGGGCGTGTCGATGGAGGATTGCGCCGAGATGGCGGGGCGGGTGGGGAAGCGCATCGGCCAGGAGCTGGGGATCCCGGTCTACCTCTACGAACACGCCGCTTCGAAACCCGAGCGCCGCAACCTGGCCAAGGTGCGGGCCGGCGAATACGAGGGGATGGCCGACAAGCTGAGGGACCCGGAGTGGGCGCCGGACTTCGGCCCCACCACGCTGAACGCCCAGGCGGGCGTGACGGCGGTGGGAGCCCGGGAATTCCTGATCGCCTACAACATCAACCTCAACTCCACCGACCGCCGCTACGCCAACGAGATCGCATACGTGCTCCGGGAGCGAGGGCGGTGGAAGAGGTCGGGGAATACCGAACCCCTCTACTACAAGGGAGACGTTGTCCGCTTCCCGGAGGCAGGTGGGGAAGGCGAGGGCCGGTTCCCTTGCGGTCCATGCGACTTCGTGGCCGACTCCTTCGAGGACTTGGAGGCTCACTATCGGGGCGTCCACGGGGGAGACCTCCGGGCCCGCTACGAGGATCTGGGCATCGATCCCGAGGCACCGTCCGGACCCGTCTTCACCGACGGACAGTTCCGGGACGTGAAGGCCATCGGCTGGGTCATCGACGAGTACAGCCGGGCCCAGATCAGCATGAACCTGACGAATTACAAGGTGAGCCCGCCGCATCTGGTCCTGGAGGCAGCCCGGGAAGAGGCGCGGAAGCGGGGCATCGGCATCACCGGGTCGGAGCTCGTGGGGTTGATCCCCTACGAGGCGCTGCGCCAGTCCGGAGAGTTCTACCTGAGGCGTATGATGAAGTCCCCGGGGATCCCCGTCCGGGACGTCCTGGAGACCGCGGTCCAGTCCATGGGTCTCCGGGACGTCGCCGACTTCGATCTGGACACCCGCGTGCTCGGCTTGCCCACGCTGGAGGGGCCTCTGGTTCTGCGCACCACCTTCGACTTCGTCGACGAGGTGTCGCGCGACACACCCGCTCCGGGCGGCGGATCCGTGGCGGCCCTGGCCGGCGCCATCGGGGGCGCCCTCGCTTCGATGGTGGCGAACCTGTCGGTGGGGAAGGGTGAGTTCGACGAGCACTACGACAGACTCTGTGATTTGGCCACCCGGGCGCAGACCGTGAAGGACGCGCTGATCCGGGCCGTGGACGACGACACGCGGGCCTTCGACTCGGTGCTCGTCGGGATCCGGATGCCCAAGGACACCGAGGCGGAGAGGGAGGCCCGCGCCGCGGCCATCCTGGAGGGCTACAAGGAGGCCACCCTCGTTCCCATGGCCACGGTGGAGCGGTGCTTCGAGGCCCTCGGCCTGTGTCGGGACATGGCGGAGCTCGCCACGCCCGAGATGATCAGCGACGCGGGGAGCGGCGCGCTCATGGCCCACGCCGGACTCAAGGCCGCGGCCTATAACGTGCGCATCAACCTGCCCAACATCTCGGACGAGGCGTTCTGCGCGGAGATCAGGGACAGGCTCGGGGGCATCGTGGAGGCGGCGGGCAAGGTGCTGTCGGTCGTCGAGGCGAAGGTGGAGGCCTCGCTGGGCGCGTGAGTGGCAGACAGCCGTTCGATCGGTTGATCCTGGGCTTGAGGAGCGCATGGCGTTCGTCGTAGGCCTGGGTGGCCTGGGGTTGCTGCTCCTGTTGGGGTTGCTGCTACAGCTCCGCATCCGGCTGCTTCGCCGGCTGATGCTCCCCGTTTCGCTCATCGGCGGGTTCATCGGGCTGGCCGCCGGACCCTACGGTGTCGACCGGGTTCCGACTGACGTCGTCGGGCTGTGGTCGACGGTCCCCGGGGTGCTGATCAACTACGTGTTCGCTGCGCTGTTCGTGGGCACGAGCTTGCCGAGCGTCCGGCACCTGGTGCTGCTCGGCGGCCCGATCTTCCGCTTCGGGGTCGTGACCTCCCTGGGTCAGTATCTGGTCGGCATCGCGCTCACCGGTCTGGTGTTGGCACCGCTGTTCGGCTCGTCGATCCTGTTCGCGTGCATCATCGAGGTGGGGTTCGCCGGGGGGCATGGGACGGCGGCGGCCATGACCGGCGTCTTCGACGACCTGGGCTTCGAGGCCGGCGGTGCGCTGGGACAGATGTCCGCGACGGTCGGGATCGTCGTCGGCGTGATCACGGGGATGGCCTTGATCGGCCAGGGCGTCCGTAGGGGCCATGCGACCCAACTGTCACCGGAGGCGGGGGCCTCGCGCGTAGCCTCGCAGAGCGACCGCTCCGGTCTGATCCCCCGTTCCGAGCGCGTTTCGATCGCCCGGGGAACCGTGCGAACCAGCGTGATGGAGCCCTTCACCTTCCATGTCGCGATCCTGAGCGTAGCGGTGCTCATCGGTTGGGTACTGCAGCTCGCGGTCCGATCGCTTCATCCCGCCCTGTCCGGATTCCCGCTGTTTCCCCTGGCGATGATCGGCGGGATGCTCGTGCAGCTCGTCGCCGACCGGAGTGGAGCCGCGGCCTACTTCGACCGCGGCAGCGTCCACCGCATCATGGGGCTGTCCCTGGACCTCCTGGTCGTGGCGGCCATCGCCTCGCTGCGCCTGGACCTGTTCCTCCAGAACGCGGTGCCGTTCGCCCTGTTGATGGGGGTCGGCATCGTCTGGACGTGGGCGACGTTCGCGTTCTTGGCTCGGCGCATGATGAAGACGTACTGGTTCGAGCAAGGGATCGTCATGTACGGGACCCAGACCGCGGTGACCGCCGTCGGGCTCATGTTGTTGCGCGTGGTCGACCCGGAGAACCGCACCCCCGCGGCGCAGGCCTTCGCCGCCCGGGCGATGGTGGCGTCGCCGTTGCTGGGCGGCGGGCTGGTGACGGCCACCATGCCCCTGCTGTTGCTTCAGTTCGGCCTCTTGCCCGTGTTCCTGGTCACCCTCCTCGTGACGTTGGGCGCCTACTTCTGGCCCACGCGGGCCAAGGGGCTGGCCTAGACGCGTCCGGAACCGGCGTGGGGCCTTGGTCAGAGTCAACACGTGGTCTTCGGAGCGCTCTGCCTCATGGCCCTCGTGGTTCTGCTCGAAGGCATAGCGGTACAGCCGTCGGTCGTCGGTGTGTTCGGTCGAGCCCGACAGCGGCCGCTGAGATGGATCGCGGTCCTGTCCTGGCTTCTGGCGATCGCGGTACCGCTCTACTACGTGGTGACCGGCGCCTGATCGAGGATCGGTCTCGACGCCCGGGCCTGTCGCCGGGCCTCCAGGGCTTGCCTCGATCTCCTCTTTTATGCATACTGCATATGCGAAATGCATATTAAGGAGAAGAACCATGACCGAGGCCTCCGTCGATCACAGCTCGCCGCTCAAGCCCGTTCACCACATGATCCTCCTGCTGCTGGCGGAGGAGCCTACCTACGGTCTCGAGCTCCTGGAGCGCCTGGAAGACCGCTCGGAAGGTGGGATCCGGCTCAACGCCGGGTCCCTGTACCGCACGATCGCTAGCCTCGTCGACGACGGTCTGGTGGAGCCGCTGGAGGAGAGCCTGAAGCCGGAGGGCCTGGGCGCGCCCAGGAAGCTGTACCGGGTGACCCACAGGGGCATGGCCGCACTGCGGGCCGAGGCGCGCCGTCAGGCGAGCCTGGTCGAAGCGGCACGCGCCCTCGACCTGCTCGAGGAGTCGGCGTGAAGTCCGTTCTGAAGTCGATTCTCTGGCTGTACCCGCCGTCGCACCGACAGCGGTACGGCGCCGAGATGCTCGCGGTTGCGAGCTTCCGGTGGGAGAGGGCGGGAAGAACCCCGTGGGCGAGCGCGGTGGTGACCGCGGATCTGGCGGCCGGGGCAGTGGGGGTGTGGATGGATCGAATCCGGAGGATGACGATGGGGATGGGCCGGGGATGGATGCTCGATGTACGTTTCGTGGCCAGGTCGCTCTCGAGAAGTCGGGGCTACGCCGCGACTGCGGTGATCGTGCTGGCCTGCGCCGTCGCGGCCAACGCGACGGTCTTCAGCTTCGTTCGGGGAACGCTGTTGAAGGCGCCGCCATGGTCGGACCCGGATCGGGTGATGGTGGTTTGGGGGAGCAACGTCGAGGATGGTCAGCTCAGGGACGTGATCTCGGGACCCGCCTACATCGAGATCCAGGATGGGAGCGCCGCCTTCGAGCGGATCGCCGCGTTTCATCACGATGGCGCCTACCTCTCGGTGGACGGCCGGCCGGAGGTGCTGGACGCCATCGAGGGCACGGTGGATTTCCTCCGCGTGCTCGGCGTCACCCCCTTGATGGGCCGTCTCTTCGGGGAGGAGGATCGCACGTCGTCCGCGCCCGAGACCGTGATCGTGACGCACGGTTTCTGGCGTGACCGCCTCGAGTCGGATCCCGACGTCATCGGGTCGATCCTGCCCATCGAGGGCGAGCCCGCCACCATCATCGGCGTGCTCCCGGAGGGCTTCGAGTTCGTGGCTCCGGCGCCGCTCTTCGTGCCGCTTCGCGACGACGTGCTCGCAGCGGACGAACCCGGGAGGATTCACTTCAACGTGGTGGGCAAGTTGGCGCCGGGCAGAACGGTCGCCGACGCCTCGACCGAGCTGGCCGGCGCGGCGCGGCGCTTCACCGACCGCTATCCCCGTTTCGAAGGCTGGAGCTTCCTGGTGGAGCCGCTGCACGAGGTCACGGTCGAGGCGGTCCGCCCGGTGATCTGGGCGCTCGCGGCCACGGTCTCTCTGGTGCTCCTCGTCGCTCTCGTGAACCTGGCCACCCTGTTCCGGATTCGGACCGTCGCCCGTACCGACGAGCTCGCGCTCCGTATAGCCATGGGCGCCGGTTGGGCCCGGGTCGCTCGGGTGCTGTCCCTCGAGACCGCCGGGCTGGCCGCGGCAGGCGCGTTGCTCGGTCTCCTGGCCACTCCCTTCCTGCTCGAGCGCGTTGCCGAGATGGTCCCCGCCTGGATCCCCATCCCCGACTCCGCATCGAGGGTGCCCGTCCTCGAGGGCGTGCTCGATCCGGCTGTTACGACGGTGGCGTTGGCGAGTGCGGTGTTGGGTGGGCTCCTCCTCACGGCGCCCGGCCTGGTGTCGGCGCTCCAGAGCGCCCGTCCGGAGGGGTCGAGGCGTGTCCATCGCGGCGTGCGCGGGACGCGACTGTTGGTTGGCGTCGAGGTGGCCGTCGCGACGGTGCTCTGCGTCAGCGCGGGCCTCGTCGTGCGCAGCGCCGACAAGCTGCTTTCCACCGAGGTCGGCCTCGAGCACGCACAGTTGCTCACGCTCTACTTCGGTGACGTCTGGGGGCTCGAGGCGGAGGATCGGGTCACCTACTTCCGCCGAGCCGTCGAGGAGGTCGAGAGGATCCCGGGCGTGGAGCGGGCCGGAGTGATCGGTTACGTGGCGTTCCAGGCCGAGGACGACTTCGCCCGGGTGTATTTCCTCGATCGATCGCTGCAGCCCGTGCGCGACGTCCGGGAGGAGTGGCGGCGCGTCGACGCAGGCCTCTTCGAAGCGGCTGGGATGCGCATGCTGGCCGGGCGGGCCTTTCAGGCGGACGACTTCGTGGGAACACCCCGCGCGGCGGTCGTGAACCACACATTCGCCGAGAAGCACTGGCCCGATGGCTCTCCGGTCGGGCGCTACCTGAGCACCCACGAGGAGAGCTACCGAGACCTGGAGGTCGTCGGAGTCGTGGCCGATGTGCACTCCCTCGGCCCGGCGACGCCTCCGCCGCCCATGCTGTACGTCCCCTATCAGGGGGATCCGCGTGGCACGCAGGGGATGTACGTGCTCGTGTCCGGCGACCCCATGAGCTTCGGTGAGGCCGTGCGAGAGGCGATTTGGTCCGTCGACCCTTCCCAACCGGTGACGGGCTTCTGGCCCATGTCGGCGTTCGTCAACGCCTGGGTCGCGATTCCAAAGGCGACGCGGGCCCTGGTGCTCAGCCTCGCGACCCTGGCCCTTCTGCTGTCGGCCGTCGGCGTCTTCGGGGTGGTCTCGTACGCGGTCCGAACCCGACGCTCCGAGTTGGGCGTGCGTTTGGCCCTCGGGGCCACACCGGACCGCCTCGAGCGCGATCAGATGCGGACGATCCTGCCTATCGTGGCCTTGGGCGTGGTTGGGGGACTGTTGGCGGGCATCCTGGCCGCTCGGGCGGCGCGGGAGCTGCTCTACGGCATCAGCCCCCTCGACCCCCTGTCGATCGGGGCGGGGGCCCTGGTCATGGCGTCGGCGGCGCTGGTCGCCACCTACCTGCCCGCGCGGCGGGCCGGCCGGATCGATCCGACCGAGGCGATCCGGGCGGAGTAGCCCCAGCGGGGTCGTACATGGGCGGTCGCCATCAGGCCAGCTGCCCGCGGTCGGCGTGGGGGGGAAAGCCCCCCACGCCGACCTCCTCCCGTTCCCCGCGCTACTCCGCCCGCAAACAAGCCGCGGGATCGAGGCTCGACGCTCGTCGCGCCGGGACGTAGCTCGCCAGTAGACCCACACCCCCCAAGACGATGGCGGTGCCCAGGAACGTGATTCCGTCCAGTGGTTGCGTGGCGAACAGCAGCGCACCGAGCGCGCGGGTGGCAGCGGCCGCCATGAACAGCCCCAGGACGATCCCGAACGCCACTATCCGGGCGCCTCGAGCGACGACCATGCGGCGCACCTCACCTGCGCGGGCGCCGAGAGCCATGCGCACGCCGATCTCCTGGGTGCGGAGCGCCACCACGTACGACAACACGCCGTAGAGCCCGATGGCGCCCATCAGCAGCGCCAGTCCCGAGGCCAGCGCCAGAGTCAGCATCGTGAAGGAGAGTCGGTGCATCGAATCGGCCTGCAGGCTCGCCATGGTGTGGACGGCGTACATCGGTGCGCTCGGTGCGACCTCACGCACCAACGCGCGAACCTCCGGAGCGATCTGCTCCGCTCGAGCCGTCTTGACCACGTAGCCAGGCGACGCGACGGTCCAGCTCTCCGGCGTCGGTCCAACGAGCGGCAGGTACACCAGAGGCTCGGCGGCGTCGCGGAAGTTGTACTGCTTGACGTCCTCGACCACTCCCACGACGGTGGCCCACTCCTCCGACCTCTCGCGGCGGAGGCGGCGGCCGATCGGGTCTTGGTCGGGCCACAGCAGATTGGCCGCGGTCTCGCTGACCAGAGCGTTGCCCAGATCGGTCTCGGTATCGGCGGCTCGGAACGCCCGACCGAGACGCACCTCGATTCCCATGGTGGAGAAGTAGTCCCCACCGCTCCAGGTGTAGTTGAGCAAGACGCCTTCGTCCTCGTCGGCCTGGCGGTCCTCGGTGACGAACCGTCCGCCGCGGACACCCTCGTCCAGCGGCAGCTCACCGACGACGCCCACTGACTCGACACCGGGAAGAGAGGCCACCCGCTCCATGAAGTCCGTGTGGAAGCGGGCGTACTCGGGACCGTCGGACAGGCCTTCGGATTCGGGAGCGATCTGGAAGGTGAAGATGTCCTCCGTGTCATAGCCGGGGTCCACCGATCTCAGCTTCACGAAGCTGCGCACCAGGAGTCCGGAGCCGACCAGGAGCACGAGCGCCAAGGCGGTCTGAGCCACGACCAAGCCGTCCCTCCCCCAGCTACGGCGGCGCGTATGACCGCGTCCGGCATCACGGAGTCGGTCGAGGCTCGGCGCCGAAGCACGCACCGCGGGCGCGAGGCCGCACACGATCGCCGCCAGCGCCGACAAGCCCAGCGCGAACAGGAGCGTGGGTGCCTCGACGGCAACGGAGTCGCCCCGGGGGATCGTCGGCGCGAAGCGAAGGAGCAGTGGAGTCCCGACCCAGGCAAGCACGACGCCCAGGGCGCCGCCCCAGGCAGCAAGCAGCACGGCCTCGGCCATCTGGGTACGGATCAGCAGGCCACGACCGGCTCCCATGGCGCGCCGGACGGCCAGGTCGCGTCGTCGGCTCTCCGTTCGCACGAGGAACAAGTTGGCGACGTTGGCGCATGCGATCAGAAGGACCAGGGCGACCGAGCCCATGAGCACCCAGAGCGGCCCCGACACGTGGCCCAGAAGCTCCTCGCGCAGGGGCCGAACCACCGGGCGGTGCTGCTCGATCAGGCGCGCGTAGGCGGCCGATCCACCGAATCGCTCCGGGAGCCGGCTGGCCAGCGTCTGCAGTTGCGTGGCCAGATCCTCAGGCTCGGCGCCCGGTGCCAGCCGTCCCACGAGCCGACGCCCGAATCGTCCGGGTACGATCTCGGTCGGGACCTCGCTCGGAATCCAGAGGAGCACGCCGTCGTTGGGAAACCGGAAGTCAGGACGCATGACCCCGATGATCGTCCGCGGGAGATTGATTGCCTCGTAGGCCTTCCCGATTACGTCGGGATCCGATCCGAACCACGTCGTCCACAGCGCATAGCTGATGACCGCGACGTCTTCCCCGTCTTCGGGCTCGGGGAGTCTGCCCAGGATGGGCTCCGCCCCCAGCGTTTCGAACAGCGTGTGCGTGGGCATCGACATGCGAACGCGCTCGATCCGATCGCCCACGCGCAGCGTGGCCGTGAACGAGTTGAACGTGGCCAGGCCGTCGAGAAGCGTCGCCTGTTCGGCGTACTGGACGTAGAACTCCATTGACACTGGGAACTCGTCGGGGAAGTCCGAGCCTGGGGCCGACGCGGCGATGTACACCAGCCGGTCCGGCTCCTCGAAGGGCAACGGATCCAGCAGAACGGCCGAAATCACGCTGAAGATCCCCGCGTTGGCTCCCACGGCCAGCCCGAGCGTGACCACCACGGCCGCCGTGAACCCCGGCGCCCGCCTCAGGGCGCGCGTGGCGTAAAGCAGGTCTCGGGTCCATCCACCCATCGTCATCGTCCTCTCCCCTCCCGTCGTCACTCTCTCGCTCGTGGCATGCGCGCCGACCCACGTCGGACGCAAGCGCTCGGCCACCGCCGACCGGATCAGGTCCAGACCCGTCCAGACCGTGAACGCGAGGGCCGGCCAGCGCCCACGACGCTCGGCGCGCCCCAGGTCGACGCGGACTTGCTCGTGCAGGTCCGCACCGAACTGCCGGCGGAACGCCCTCGGAAACAGGCGGATCAGCAGATCCAACAACGCGTTCAACCCGTCTTCTCCACCAGCCCGAGACGTTCCTCGGCCAACGCCGCGGCTTCGCGCAACCGCCGGGCTTCCACGGCGAGGGCGGCGCGGCCGGTGGCCGTCAGGCCGTAGTACTTGCGGGTCAGCCCGGGGTGCGGCGGGTCGTCCTGGCCGGTTTGGACTTCAGCCACCCAACCGTGGGTCATGAGGCGGGCCAGCACACGGTAGAGGGTGCCGGCTCGTGGCTGGAGCGTTCCGGCGGACTCGGCCGCTACGGCGTCCTTGATCGCGTAGCCGTACCGGGGCCCTGAGGCCATGGACAGCAGAACGTGGTACTCGAGGGTGCTCATGCCTTCCGGAATCTCGGCCATGTCGGACCTCTACTCTGTCCAATTGCACGATATGCATATATGCATAAAGAGTAATTAGTCACAGAGAGCGATGCAAGGGAGGCGACGGCGTCCACACGGTGCCGCTGCATCGCCGCCGCATCTGCCTCACGACCGGCGCGTGCGACCGCCGCAGCCTGCCCCGCGACCGGCCCGTGCGACCGGCGTAGCCCGCTCCGCGACCGACCCCTCCGACCGCCCACCTGACCACTGGCGACCCACAGTGAGCCGCGAGCTCGCGGCGGAGAGCGGAATCGGTCGAGGCTCGCCATGATCGTGGCGCTCGCAAAGCGAGGCCCCTATCATCGAGGCGTAGTCTCGATTCAAAACTGTCCCACTCCGGACTCGCTGCTCTCCCACGAGGGAGATCTGCTCCGGGGCATTGGGCAATGCTGGAATCGAGCCTCAAGGAGCGGGACAAGCCGGGGTCCGGCCATGTTCGTCCGCCACCGTTCCGGAATCGTCACAGCCAGCCTGCTCAGTGCAATCGTCGTGGGCTGCGACTCGCAGTCGGGATCCCAGATGCTCACGGCCGACGGGCCTCTGCATCTCGAGGATCATCTCGGCGCCGCAACACTCACAGGCTCCGATCTGTCCGCCGGCGTCACCGAGCCCGTGGAGTGGGCGGCGGAGGGGCTCCAATCCGATTGGAGGCTCGTCTCGTCGTCGGGGTCCCCTTCAGTTTCCGCGACCGAGGAGGGCCTGCGAGTCACCTTCGACCGCGAGGCTCGGGAAGAAGAATTCGGGTCGGTCGACCTGAACGTGCGGCTTCCGGAATGGAACCGGGCGGACTGGGGGACGATCGCGCTTCGGCTACGGGCAACCGGCCGGAGGATGCGAGTAACCCTCGGCATGAACCTGACCACGACAGACGAACGACCGTTGCAGGGCTGGAGCGTCCCGGTGCCCCTCCAAGCCGACGGAGACACACACACCTATCTGCTTCGAGTCGCGCAGATCCGCGGAGTCCCGAGCAGTCCGTGGACCGAGCTGGGTGTTCATCTCAGAGCGGATAGCACTGCCACCGTAGACGTCCTGTCCGTCCGGGCGATACCGATCGACGCGGAGTTCGCCACCGAGCCCGCAGGAGTGCGGTCCGTGGCGCGCGGCATCGAGCATCGACGCTCCATCTTCGTCCACGCCCCAGCGAGCCTCGAATACCGTGTGAAGGTTCCCGACGGGGGGCGCCTCGATGTCGGGTTGGGGGTGCTCCGAGAAGACACGCCAGTGACCTTCGAGGTCACGGCAACCGACGAGGCGGGTGGGGTCCAGCGCCTCGCCACCGAGACGCACGATGCGACGACCGAATGGGCCCAGCTCGGCGTGGATCTCTCGCACATGGCGGGGCAGACGGTCGCCCTGACACTGGCGGTAGATGCAGCGCCCGGAACAGTGGGTCTATGGGCGGCTCCGACCGTAAGTGGTCGGGTCGACTCGGGTCGGCCCAACGTGGTCTTCTACGTGATCGACGGCGCATCTCCCGAGCACATGAGCCTGTACCGGTACAACCGCCGGACCACCCCGAATCTGGAGCGATTGGCAGAGGAGGGCGCCGTCTTCGAGTACGCCTACAGCAACTCGTCATGGACCGGCAGCTCCACCCCTTCCTTTCTCACGTCGCTGCACACGAGCGCCATCGGCGGAGTTAGACGTCCGAGGATCCTGCCCGACGAAGCCCTGACGGCGGCCGAGCACCTGCACGCCGTCGGCTATCAAACCGGTCTGTTCACCACCAATGCCAATGCTGGCACGGCGCTTGGACTCGGACGAGGCTCGGACGTGCTGCGCGAGGCCTATGACCCGAACTCGTCCGCCGAGCTCCAAGCGCAGTTCTGGCGCTGGCGCGAGGCCTATCCGGGGGAGCCGTATTGGGTCCACTTCCAGACCACGGACGTGCATGGCCCGGACTACATGGGCCCATCGTTCGAGGGCCTCTACGTGAGCCCGGAATACCTGGAGAGACTCGAGACGTGGGACGCGGCCCTCGACCGCCAGGGATGGGTCGGAACGCCCTATTCCGATGCCTTCGAGGCGGCGGGTGTGGATCGCTACGCCTACTTCGACCTGGCGAGAGCGGCGTACGACCAGACCATGGCGCAGCAGGACGCTCGCATCGGCCAGTTCGTGGGTCGCCTGAAGGCAGAGGGCGAGTGGGAGAATACCCTTCTGATCATCGCGTCGGATCATGGGCACCAAGCCGGTACGACGCACTTCGGACTGGGCCTGACCGACCCCCTCCCCGACATCTGGGAAGGCGCGATGCTCAGCTCCTTCCAGAGCCGGGTGCCCCTGATGTTCGTGTGGCCCGGCCGGATCGCGGGGGGCCTGCGTTTCATGGATCCCGTCTCGATGATCGACGTGCTCCCCACGGTTCTGGATCTCCTGGGCCTCCCGGTCCCCGAATACGCCCAGGGACGATCTCTCGCACCGCTCCTGCTGGGACGGGACGGGTGGGAGCCGAGCCCCGTGGTCTTCGACGAGTTCCGCTTCGAAGACGACGAGCTGCTGGGCCAGATCGAGGTGATCGACGGGCGATGGGGTGCCTCTCTCTACGTCGGACCGCCGCGCCCTGACGGTTGGATCCACCTTCGAGGGCATCGTAACTATCCACCAGAGGGTTCACGCTTCCGCGATGGTGTGCCGGACGTGACCCCGCCCCTGCTGCTCTACGACGTGTGGAGCGATCCGCACGCGCTGCGAAGCCTGCATGAGGAGCGGCCGGCTCTTGTCAAGGAGTACACGGCATTCCTGGAGGCTCGGTTGGCCCAACACCTTCGATTGGCCGAGCGGTTCACGCAGACGGGCGACAACCCGGCATTGACCGAGGAGCAGTTGCGGACCCTCCGGTCGCTGGGGTACATCCGGTGAGCGGCCCGCGCTCCCAAGAATGGTCGGGGCAACATGCCCGAGGACCGGCCCGGCCCACCCGCGCCGCGCCAATCGGAGGAGGTGCCACGAGTCGTGGTCGTGCACCCGGTCTTTGCCTTTCAGCCCTCGTGTCGAGCTTGGCCCTGGCGGGTTGCCGTGGCTCACCCTCCGACTCCGCCGTGCTGACGGCCGAAAAGCCTCTCCACCTCGAGGAGCATCTGGACGTCGCGAGGATCGAAGGATCCGAGCCGCCTGTCGCCGGCCCCGAAACCATCGTCTGGCGCTTCGACGAGCCTCAGCCCGATTGGAAGGCGTTTTCCCTCATCGCGCCGCCCAACCTGCGGGAAGCGACACGGGCAGACGATGCGCTACGCATCCGCGTGACCGAGGTCGGCGTGCCCACGATCGAGAACGAGAGCCTGTTCGGTGCGGGCATCTACATCGACGCTCCCAGCCTGCTGCGTCTGCGGCCGGCCCACCTGATGGTTCGGGCCCGCACCGAGAGCGCGGGAGTCGTGTCGGTCTCCTCTGCCAGCCTCGATGACAGCCAGTCCCGCCACGGCGTCACCGGGTTGTTTCAAGAGATCAGCGAACCGACGCCGATCATCGCGGATGGTTCGGTGCAGGGCTATCTGCTGCCTTTTCCCCTCGAACAGCTCTGGGCCAGGAGTGGCTCCACCAGAATGGCGAGCGACGTGTGCTGTAGAGTCGGGGTGATGTTCCAGACCTACGAACCGGGCAATGTCGACATTCTCTCGGTGACGGCCGTCTCCACGTCGGCAGCCTTCGTGAGCGATCCACTCGGTGTGATGACTGTGGCCGACGGAAGCAACGAGAGCCGGCGCACGATGTTCACGCACGCGCCCGGGCGGGTCGCCTATACGGTGCACGTGCCACCCGGTGGGCGCCTCGACGTCGGTCTCGCTGTGGTTCGTAACGACGCGCCGGTCGACTTCAAGGTCACGGTGGCCGCAGCACGTGGAGAAGAACACGGCCTGCTGGAGGAGACCGTGGCCGACCGGGCTGCGTGGATTCAACGCTCCGTCGATCTGGCGACATACGCGGGTCAGGAAGTCACGCTGGCGCTGCAGGCGGACGCCGAGACACCCGGCACCGTTGCACTCTGGGGGGCTCCAGTCGTGAGCGGCTCGAGCCGGGCGGACCGGCCCAATGTCGTGTTCTACGTCATCGATGGGGCCGCGGCGCAGTTCATGAGCGTCTATGGCTACAACCGCCACACGACACCCAACCTCGTGCGCCTCGCGTCCGAGGGAGCGGTGTTCGAACAGGCCTACAGCAACTCCACCTGGACCAGGACATCCACGCCCTCGTTCATGACCTCGCTGCATCACAGTGTGCTCGGTGGATACCTCACCGGTACCGATCCGCTTCCGGAGCAGGCCGTGACCATGGCGGAGCACATGCACCGGGGCGGGTACCAGACCGCCGTCTTCACAGCGAATCCGTACGCCGGCACCATGAGCACCCTCGATCGAGGTGTGGACGTCCTGCGCGATACCTGGGACGGATTCACCTGCTGGCCGCGCAGCAGCCACTCCGCATCATCGGTGTGGCTGCACGAAGCCTTCTGGCAATGGCGGGAGGCGTACCCCGCACAGCCGTACTGGGCTCATTTCCAGAGCGTGGACGTGCACCAGCCTTGGCACCCGGCGGCGCCCTTCGCCGGTCTCTTCGGCAACGTCGATGCACCACAGCGCCTCTCCGCTTGGCAAGCACGGATGGAAGAAGTGGGGTCCTGGGACGAGCCCTGGTTGGCCGCCCTCGCGGGGGCGGATATCGACGCACTGGAGTACATCAGCGTGGCCCAGGGACTCTACGACGAGGGGATGGCCCACAACGACTACCAGATCGGTCGGCTGGTCGACCGGATCAAAGCGGCTGGCGAGTGGGAGAACACGATCTTCATCGTCGCGGCGGATCACAGCCACGACAATGCTGGCCTTCCCAGCCTCGCCTCGATGTCGGCCCCCTTCTGGGAGGATCAGGCGATCTTCAGCCCGTGGGAATCCCGCATCCCGCTGATTGTGGTCTGGCCTGCCCGCATTGCTGCCGGACAGCGATTCAGCCAGCCGGTGTCGATGATCGACGTGGTCCCGACCATCGTCGACCTGGCTGGATTGCCCATTCCCGAGATCACGCAAGGCCAGTCCCTGGCGCCACTGCTGCTCGGGCAAGGGGGTTGGGAGCCGCGTCCCGTCATCTTCGACGAGTTCTACGCCTCGTTCAAATCGGACACGCTCTTCGGGCGCATCGGTGTGGTCGACGGCCGCTGGGGTGCGTCGCTCCTGGTAAACCGGGACCCATTCCCACAAGAAGAAGGCGGCCGAGCTGCTCGATTGCTTCTCTTCGATCTGTGGACCGACCCGAATCTCTCACACAGCCTGCACGAGGAACGGCCCGACCTGATGGAGCAGTACACCGCGTTCCTCGAGGCGCAGTGGGAGGCGCACCAGGCGTTGGCTCAGAGATTCACCCGCTCCGGAGAGGGCCTGCCCCTGACGCCGGAACAGCTCCAGACCCTCAGGTCGTTGGGCTACATCCACTGAGTGCGGCGAGCGCTGCTACAGCTTGACGTTCATCGGCCGCTGCAGCGCGAAGGCGAAGACCATGGTCAGGATGAAGAAGGCGATGAGCCAGTGCATGCCCCATCCGAACAGACTGACCTCGGCATCGGCATAGGAGAGCTCGATCCGTCTGACCGGTGATGTGCTCGGCACCGGTGCTTCCGCCGGCCACACGAGCTGATCGACAAGGCCCCTCGACGGGCGAACAGGAGACCTGATCAGCACGCCGTCGGCCACGCGCACGCTCTTGGTGAGATTGGTCTCGCCAACCCGCAGCACCAGCTCGTACTCGCCGGGCTCGTCGGCGACGATCCTCCAGCCCGCTTCCCGCAGCGAGGGGATCCACAGCAGCGGGGTCTCGACCCGCACGCCTGCGGGGGCTTCCAGGGAGATATCGGCTCCGGCATCGCCCACGGCGCCCGCGCCTTCTTCCGTGAACGTCGCGGTCACGAGCGCGCTCTCGCCGGACTCGAGCCCCTCATACCCGTACTGGAACTGGAGTTGGATGACCACGATCACGATCGGCACCAGCATCCACAACATCGGAACCATGGAGAGCCGGAAATACGTGAAGGTGTGGCGGAGGATTCCGATCTGGGCCGAGAGGATCGCGCGGAAGTCGTCCTTGAACAGACGGATCTCGAACACACCCGCGTGGATGTGCCGTTTGACCTCGGCGAGCGCCTCCTGGTCGGACGTGGCTTTGAAACCGATCAGCATCGCCACGCTGACCACCAGCGAGATCACGGTCAGGCCCACGATGGCCGGAAAGCCCCGGAACGGGTAGAGCAGCAGGTTGAAGAAGCCGCCCAGGGCCCGGTTGAGGGTCCAGATCAAGAGATGTATCCGAGGCCTTGCAGCCGCTTGCGGATCTCCTCCTCGGACTCGGCGTCCTCGAGGAGTGCCAGCTCCCGTTCGACGGCGTGGGTGATGAACTCCGCCGGCGACGAGTATCCCGCGATGCGGGAGAACTTCTCGACGCGCTTCAACAGGCTCTTGTCCAGCTTCACCTTCGAACCGAACACGGCAGCTCCTCCTTTCGTACCGCTAGCGATTGGGTCCCGATACCACTGCCCGCGGTGGACCCCGATCCAGCGGTTGATGATTCGACCCCGGTCCCCTGGCTGCGACGTCGGCTGGCGGGGCGGAGCCGGGGAATCCCTCGACCTCGAACTCGGCCAGCACTGCCGCCGCCAACCCCCTCAGCGACGGCGCTGCCGTCCGTAGCGGCCTGCTCGACAGAAGCACGCCGGGGACGGTCTCGTGATCCATGATGTGGTCGCCGCTCCAGGCGCCCGTATTGTCGGCGAACACCTCGGCCGGGACCTCGCCGGCCGCCGACGCGTCGGAGCTACGCACGCCCTTCGCGAAGCCGATGACCAGGTCCGGGCCGATCGCGAGCTGACCGGCGTCCTCGTATGTCGCGTCTCGGCCGTACACACGCGTGACCGCCGGCTCTCCCGTTGCGGGATCGACCTCTCTCAGCAGTCCTCGGGTGATCTCGTCGAGCACGATGCCGGCCTCCGTGGCCGACACGATGCCGTTGGCCTCCCGGCCCTCCACGTTGAGGTACAGCCCGCTGAGCCCCAAGCCGTACGCCTGCGTTCGCGACCAGTCCACGTTCAGCAGGAAGTCGATGTCGCGACGCCCCGGGTCACGAACGGCGAGGTAGCCGTGCTGCTCGAGCCAGGCGTTCAGGCTGAATCCGCGGCGCCACGACGTGAAGCCGTGGTCGGACATGACGATCAGGGTGCCTCCGGTCACTTCCAGGCGGTCCAGCGTCTCGCCGACGATCTCGTCCGCCTTCACATACAGCTCGTCGATCACCCCCGCGTGGGGTCCGTCGCGCTCCGCGTCGTAGGCGGGGTGCTCGGGATCGGTGGCGCGCCACATCATGTGCGACACCTGGTCGATGAATCCGAAATAGTTGAACAGCAATCCGCCGTCGAAGCCTCCCAGCAGGTAGCGGTACTGCTGCTCGATCTCGCCGGCCGCCAGCCGGGCCTGGGCCAGGAAGTCCACCTCGTCGAACACGCCGTCGGCTCGGGCGTTGGTGTCCTCCGGAAAGCCTTGCGTGTAGTACCGCCCGCCCGCCGCCGCCAGCTCGGACGCGAAGTCCGGAGGCGTCGAGATGGGCATCGCCGGATCGGCGGGGTCGATGTTGACGGGGGTGGCGTAGAGCTGGAGCTCGGGCCGGACCTGCTTGAGGTAGAATCGGCCGGTGCCCACGAGCTTCTGGAAGAGGGGAAGGGGATACTCGACCGAAACCCAATCGCTCCACTCCCCCTCCTGCAGGACGATCTCTTCGTCGCCGATCACGAGCTTCACGACGGGGCGGACCGGGTCCAGGTAGGCGGTGAACTCGGAGCGGAGATCCTCGGGCTCGATCAAGAGCGGGTTCGGAGGCCCCCTCAGGCTGCCACGGAAGACACCGCGCCGGACATCTGCCCGCACCACGTCGCCACCCGTCGCGCTGGCGAATCGCTCGGGCGAAGTGGTGAACAAGGTGTACGTGCCGTAGCCGCCCAGGATGTCGGGTGTGCCCATCCCGCTGAGCTCCCGGTCCGCCGTGCCGGAAGGTGGGAAGTTGGCCGGCATCCGAACGATGGTCGTCGGGATGCCTCGCTCTTCGAGGAGCTCCCAGAACGGAGTGCCCTGCCGCATCAGCGTGACATCGCCGCCCCCTAGCGGTATCTGCCAGCGGCCGATCTCGAGGGTACGTCCGGGAGGCTCTGTGATCGTCGTGGACAGGTACGGCACCATCGTGGCTGGATCCCGGTGAAGGAAGTCGAAGATGCCGTGGCCTCCGGCGTCCAATCCGGTGATGAAGTCCGACCACGCGACCGGGCTCTGCGGCGGAATCGAGGTCTCCAGCGGGGAGAAGCTCCCGGATTCGGCCATTCTCGCGAGATTCGGGAGCCGGCCTTCCGCCATGAGACGGCGGGTCAGCTCGTAATCCATTCCGTCGAAGCCGAGGACGATCACCGTCGTGTCTATGGGCTCGGGGTCGGCGCACGCTGTGATCAGGACGGCGCCGACGAGGGTGAAGGCTGTCAGGACTGCGCGGGTAGTCCGCGGCACGCGCGCCGCGCCACGGGCAGGCACCAGCCTGGGCCCAATGCGCTGGAACGCACCGCTGCTGACACGAGCGTTCGATCGCGCACGTCTGTCCCGGATCGGCCCGACGCGGGCACAGGGGTTCATCCGCGCTCGGGAGCCCTTCACTCGGCTGCTCCCTCGTCGAACAGGAGCTTCCCGTCCATGTGCGCCGGTGGCCTGAGCCCGAACAGCCACAGAGCGGTCGGGGCGATGTCGATGAGGGCGGGATCGTCGCGGTCGATTGGCCGGTCGCTGAAGAACACGCCCGGAACGACGCGCGGATCCACGCAGTGGTCGCCGCTCCATGGCTTGACGTTGTCCTCGATGACCGGGCCGTGGACGACGCCGGTCGCGCCGTCCCACGATGCCCGGTAGCCCTCGGCGTAGCCGATCAGCAGGTCGGGGGCGTTGCGCAGGTACGGTCCCCCCCCGTAGAGCGCGGACGTGTCGAACGCCTCGCGGATCGCCACGTGGCCCACGTCGTCGTCGGGCAGGCCGCTCAGCCGCTCCACGAGCGCGGCCTTGAGCTCCCGGGCCTCGTCGCCGGGCCGAACCGTGCCCTGGGCTTCTCTGCCGTCGATGTTGAGGTAGAGCCCCGTGAGGCCCAGGGCATACGCTCGCGTTCTGGACCAATCCACCTCGCGCAGCCACTCCGTCCGCCCGTCCGCGCCGTCCTTCAACGTCAGGTAGCCGTTATCGTGCAGCCAGGCGTTCAGGTTGACGCCCCGCCGGAACGACGTGAAGCCGTGATCGGACAGCACCATCAGGACGTCACCGGCCCGGAGCCGCTCGCGGATTCGGCCCACCATCTGGTCGTTGTGGATGTACAGCTCTTGGATCGCGTCGGCGTGCTTTCCCCCGGGGCGGCCGTTCGAGCCGGCGTCGTCGGCCTTCGGCCCTCCGTCCCCAACGCGGTGGCTGGCCTCCGGACCGTCGTTTCCGCCCGACGCCCGGGCCGACCCCGCACCCGAAGCGGCGCCCGGGGCCCCCATGCGCGCTGCCGGATGCCCGTCCTCCAGGTAACGCCAGAACATGTGCTGGATGCGGTCGGTCGCGTCGAACACGCACACGACCGTGCCCTTCCGGAGCGTGTCCAGAGCCGCGAAGAACATGTCCTCGCGCTCCTGATCGATGTCGTAGGTCTGGCGAAGGAAGGTGGCGTCGTCGATCACGCCTTCGTTGAGCGCCCAGGTGTCTTCCGCGAGCCCCAGAGTCGCGTACTTGCCCAGCTTCTTGGCCAGGTAGATCGCGTAATAGGACGGATGCGAGATCGGCATGGCCGGCCGTTCGGGATCCAGGTTGATCGGGGTGACGTACAGCGAGACATGGTCGCCCGTCTCCGTGAGCATCATGCGGCAGATCCCGCGCACCTTGATACCCGGTGCGGCCCGGAAGCTCAGGTCCACCCAGTCCGTCAGCTCACCGACCTGCAGGTCGTAAGAAGCGCCGTCGACCTCGACGAGGGCGGTCTTGCCGTCGCCGTTCGGGGTGATCACCAGCGGGACCGACATCGGTCCGGCCCCCTCGACCAGCTCGTTCTCGGGACCTTCCAGCCGAGCTTCCAGGCGCCCGTTCTCCCGGCTCAGGCGCACTCGCCTTCCGCCCTCCTTGAACCCCTCCCGCGAATCCCGCGTGGTGACCAGCGTGAAGGTGCCCTGGGTGCCGAGCAGGTCGGGCACGCACATGGCGCTGAGCTGGGCGCCGTAGAAGCGGTCGGGCGGGAAGGTGATCGGGACGCGCAGGACGGTGCTCCAGATCTGGTGCTGCCCAAGGATCGACCAGAACGGGCGGGACTTGCGGAGCAGCCGGAGATCCGGCTTGCCCAACGGCACGCGGTACCGGCCGATCCTTAGCACCCGGTCGGGACCGGCGATGCGGGTCGACGACAGCACGGGCAGGTAGGTCCGCGTATCCCGGTCCAGGAAGTCGTAGATGTTGTGCTTCGCGGGGTGCGTCCCCGTGCTGAACGACGACCAGGCGACCGGTGAGACCGACGGGAACGTGGACTGGAGCGGATGATAGCATCCGTCCTCGGCCAGACGTTTGAAGTTCGGGAGCTTGCCCTCGGCCATGAATCGGTCCGTCAGCCGCGGATCCTGGCCGTCGAAGCCGACGATGACGAGTCTCTTGATGCGCGGTCTGGGCCGGGTGGCCCGTCGCAGCAACCGCCAGAGCGCACGGAAGGGCCACAGCAGGAGTGAGACGAAGGCGACAAGGCCGGTGACGAGGATGACCAGGAACGACGTGACGAACACGAACCCGGCGCCGGGCCCCACGTATGCGGCGGCGGGGGTGGGCGACACCGCCAGCAGGACCACGGCCAACAGCACAGCGGTGAGTTTGACGGAAACGCTCCCCCGGCACGCGAGGCGCGAGCGCAGGAACCCTGCGGAAAGGGCGCGCCCCGCGTTATTCTTCCTTTCATGACGACTGGCCACGCTCAGCCCGCCCTCTGACCGATGCCCTTGGCTACCGTACGCCGCGCCATACGCCGAGCCCGATACGGGCGGCCGGTCGTCGTGGTGTCCGGCCTGCCTCGCTCCGGCACCTCCATGATGATGCAGATGCTGGAGGCGGGCGGTGTCGAGATCGTGACGGACGGTCTTCGCACGGCGGACGAGAGCAATCCTCTCGGCTACTACGAGCTGGAGCGCGTCAAGCAGCTCGAGCATGACCTGGACAGGGCGTGGTTGGCCGAGGCACGCGGGCGGGCGGTCAAGATCATCGCGTTTCTGATCCGGCATCTTCCTGCAACGCTCAACTACAAGGTCATCTTCATGCAGCGGGACCTGGACGAGGTCCTGCTGTCCCAGACGAAGATGCTCGACCACCGAGGCGAGGCCACGGAGACGGACGACGTGCGCATGCGGAAGCTGTTCATCGATCACCTCGCGCGCACCAGGAGCATGCTCGCTCATCGCCCCTGCTTCGACGCCCTCCACGTCCGGTACCATGACGTCCTCGAGGACGGGGTCGAACAGGCCAGGCGCGTCGGGGGCTTTCTCGGACGGGACCTCGACTGGGAAGCCATGGCGGCCGTGGTCGACCCGAGCCTCCACCGCAACCGCGGCTGAGTCGGCGCGGGGTCGTTCGGTGAACGATCCACGGGAGCGTGCCGGACGGCGGGCCATCAGTCGTTAATGTAGCCCAGGCTCCGGAGCCGGGCGATCTCATCGGCGCCGAGGCCCTCGATCGCTTCGGTGTCGGGCGGTGGACGGGAGGCAAGCGCGTATTCCCGCCAGGTCTCGAGCTCGCGGGCGAGCCGCTCGACGATCTCCAGGTTGTCGCCGGCGACGTCGTGCATGTTCAGCGGGTCTTTCTGGTGGTCGTAGAGCTCGTATTCCGACCGCCCGTCCGGGGGATCGACGATCTGCACGAGCTTCCACCCGTCCAGGACGATCGCGAACGAATCGACGTCGTCCTCTTCCGGCATTTCCAGATCCGGCAGCCGCACGCGCTCGCTGAAGGCCGCACGACGGATCGCTCCGAAGTCGGAGACCGCGTCCGGGTCGACGACGAGTGGGATCAGGCTCTGGCCCTGCGCCCCCTCGGGAGGTGTGATGCCGCTCAACTCGAGCAGTGTCGGCATCAGGTCCAGCGATTCGGTGGTCTGCTGCACGACGGTGCCGGCCGGTAGCACGCCGGGCCACCAGAGCATCAGCGGGACGTTCATCATCTCGCCATACGTGCTGGTCCCGTGGAATTGGTTGCCGTGCTCCAGGAACTCCTCGCCGTGGTCGCTGATGAACGCGAACAACGTCTTGCCGGCGAGCCCGAGCTCCTCCAGACGCTGCATGATGCGGCCGATCTCGACGTCCATCGCGAGGATGGAGGCGTCGTACCAGTCGATTTCGTGGGCCGTGAACCGGTCGGCGTCGATGCCGACCTGGTCCAGCTCCTTCTGTGTCGGCAAGAAGCTCGCGGGTAGGTCGGCGTCTCGGAGCGTCTCCCAGTCCGCCTCGTGAGCGGCGGTTGCGTCGGCCGATGCCCACACGGTGTCGTAGGGCGGATACGGCTCGAAGGGGCTGTGCGGATCGAACACGTGCACGAACGCGAAGAAGGGGATGTCGTGGTGGTCACCGAGCCACTCCAGGAACCGGTCCGTGAACGTTCGCGCTGTCTTGCTGGAGCTGTGGCCCAGGTCGTCGACCGATGCGCGCTCATGCAGAACGTCCACGCCCTGGTGCAGGTTGGTCAGCTTACCCGAGAACACCACCGACGAGGATTGCCACGTGGCAAACCCGGCCTCACGAAACGCCTCCGAGAGGGTCGTGGCGGACGACGGCAGGCGGTCGGGGATCGCCGTGATCCCATGCGTGGTGGGATAAAGGGAGGTGAGGATCGACGAGACCGAGACCTTGGTCCACGATCCCTGCGAGATGTTGTCCTGGAACACGACCCCCTCGTCCGCCAGCCTGGACAGCACCGGAGTCGTGTTGCGCTCGTAGCCGTACATAGGCAGGTGGTCGCGGCGCAGCGCGTCCGCAAGGAACAGGATGACGGCTTGCGGGCGCTCCGAGCCGCCGTCGAGCAGCGTTGCCCGGTCCTCGGAGCCATCGGACAGCTCCGGCATGGCACCACTGTTCCGGATCACGGGTGAGCCCCAGTACCCGAGCAGGCCGTCGCTGTCGGCGTCGAGCGCCAGCGTGAGGGTCACGGGGCTCGCCGCGTAGGCGGAGAGATCGAGGCGGGACGTCTCCCAGCGGCGCGGCGTGGTGACGGTACGCTTCAGAACGGACGTCTCCGCGCCGCCGGTGCCGATGGTGACCTCGAACGTCACGGGACCGTCCTCGATCGTGCCGTAGGCCAGATCCAGCCAAGGCCGGGATGGAAGATCGAGCTGCCACACTACGCGCTCGGGCGAGCGGCTCACGATGGTCTCGTAATACACCTCGGCCAAGCCGTGCCAGCCCGGGCCCGAGGGCACCGACGCGAGGTGCTCCTTCACCGGGATGATGCGGATCGACTCGATCTCGAAGTGCGCTCCCTCGGCATCGGTCGGCTCGATGAGGATGTTGCGCATGCTGCCGATGCGGAAGGTGGACCCGGCCTCCCTGAGCGTGTAGGTCAGGAACTCGTCGCCCGGGGTCAGCTCCGCGATCAGCGGTGCGCGGACCTGGCTTCGGAGCTGGTCGATGCGATCCCGGGCCCACTCGGCGTCCGGCTCCTCCGCCCCGTTGAACGTGACACCGATCTCCGTGCCTTCGGACACCCGCATGCGGATCTCGATGGCGTGGAGGAGGTCGTTCTCGTCCAGGTCGTCCGGGCGCACCGCGTGGAGCACGGGGAGCGTGCCGGTGGTGCCGACGAGCATGCCTTCCCGGACGGCAAGACCGGCGATGTCGTTCATGGCTCTCCAGCCGAGCGTCGCGGTGTGCTCGTGGGGTGCCGAGGTCGTTCCCTCGCCGTCGAAGCGCCACTCGGTGCGCTCGGGCTGGACCGCTGGGGGGCTGCCTTCGACGCTCGCGTTCGCGAACTGATCGACGAGACGAAGGGAGACGGGCTCGGGCGCGTCGCAGGAGATGCACGCCAGAAGACCGGTAACCAGCAGAGTGGGACGCATGCGGACCTCCCTTGGGGGCGGGCGGGTCGTTCCCGGATCGGCGACACAATAAGCGCCGACTCCAGACCTTGCATCTGCAGCGCGCGTTCGAGCACCTTGCGGGTATCCCCGCTGACGGAGACGCCCATGCTCGCCACTCCCCTCGTTCGAAGGAATCTTCCTCCGGGCCGCACGCTGCCGCTCGCCGCCATTGCCTTCACGATGGCCGGTTGCGTCGCTGCCGACTCGGGCCCGACCCTCCGCGCCGATACCGCACCGCTCCATCTGGAGGCGCATCTCGCCGAGGCCGCCGTCCAGGGTTCGGAGGTGCCTGCTGACGCTCCGGAACCGGTGAGCTGGCAGTTCGACGAGATCCTGTCGGACTGGAAGCCGGCCCCGCCGTCGAACCCTGAAGTCGATCCCGCGACGCTAGCGCTTGCGGAGGATGCTCTCCGGCTCACGGTGACCGAGGAGACCAGGAACTCGAATGGGGATCCCTCCGGCGGGATCTACCTGGAGGTGCCCGGGTGGGACCCGCAGGACTGGGCACACGTGCTCGTGCGCGCCCGCTCGACCGGCGGAGTCGAGAGCTTCGGAGTGAGGTTCAACTTGAGGGAGGAGGGCGGTGAGGCTCCGCCGTTCATGGGGCCGTTCCAACGATTGGGAGAGGTCGCCGAGGTCGTGGACGACGGGACGGTGCAATCCTACCTGCTCAGACTCGACTGGTCCGGAGGCCAGAGCTTTGAGGAATGGGAGGCGCTGGGGCTCTGGTTCATCGCCGAGGAGGAGCCGGGATCCATCGACATCCTCTCCATTCAGCTTCTGCCGAAGGAGGCCGGTTACGTCGACGCGGGGCACGGGGTTCGCTCCGAGGTGAGGGAACGCGTGTACCGAAACTCCCTCTTCACGCACGCTCCGGGGAAGGTCGAGTACCAGCTGGCGGTACCAACGGGAGGCCACCTGGACGTGGGGCTCGGCGTGCTGCGGGACGATGTGCCGGTCACGTTTCGCGTTGTAGTTACCGCGGGTGGGAGCGAGCCCGCTGTTCTGTTCGAGGAAGCGTACAGCGGAGCGGAGCGTTGGGGTCAGCGCACGATCGACCTGTCGGCTTTCGCCGGCCGTACCGTGACCCTGGCGTTAGAGACCGAGTCGGACCGGGCGGGAGCGGTCGCGCTCTGGGGATCGCCGACCGTGTCCGGATCCGGGAGGAGCGCGGACCGTCCCAACGTCGTGTTCTACGTGATCGACGGTGCGGCCGCCGACTTCATGAGCGTGTACGGCTACGCCCGGCGTACGACCCCCAACATGGAAGCTCTGGCAGCGGAGGGCGTCGTCTTCGAGCGGGTCTACAGCAACGCCTCGTGGACCAAGCCGTCCACGGCCTCGTTCATGACCGGGCTCCAGCACAGCGCCCTCGGCGGGCTCAATTGGATGGATCCGGTGCCCGCCGATGCCCCGACAATGGCGCAAATGATGCACAGCGCCGGCTACCAGACGGGGGTGTTCGTGGCCAATCCGAACGCCGGTACTCTGAGCGGTCTCCACCGTGATGTCGACTTCTTCCGGGAGACCTGGGAGGAGTTCACCTACTTCGGCGGCGAGAAGCATGCGGAATCGTCCCGCTTCCTGCACGAAGGGTTCTTCCGTTGGCGCGAGGCCTATCCGGGTGAGCCGTACTGGGTCCACTTCCAGACAACCGACGTGCATGAGGACTTCCCGGCGGCGGCGCCATTCTCGGGTCTCTACGTGGGTCCGGATCAGTTGACCACGTGGCGAGAGTGGCAGGACTCGCTGCAACCCCTCGGCGATCATGGCGTCTATTCCGAGGCGTGGGAGGCGTCGGGCCTGGACCGGCAGAAGTTCTTCGCCATCCACCAGGCTCTCTACGACGAGACCATGGCCCACAACGACTATCAGCTCGGCCGCCTGGTGGATCGGCTGAAGGCCGAGGGTACCTGGGAGAATACGCTTCTGGTCATCGGAGGCGATCACAGCACGGACGCGGCGATGGACGACATGGGCGTCGCAGTCCAGGACTCACTGCCGCCCAGGTGGAGCGATCCGATGCTCCGGTCCACCATCACGCGGGTGCCGCTGATCTTCGTCTGGCACGGACGATTGCCGGCAGGCCAGCGCTTCGCCGAGCCGGTGTCGATGATCGACGTGCTACCCACCATGCTCGACCTGCTCGACCTGCCCGGGCCGGAGGTGGCCATGGGCCAGTCCCTGGCGCCCCTGATGCTGGGCCAACCGGGATGGGAGCCGAGGCCGGTGATCCTCGACGAGTTCGTGCTCGATAAGGAGACGGGTGACTACCGGGGCCGGATCGAGATGGTCGACGGCCGCTGGGGAGCCTCGCTCCAGATCAACGCCGACCCGGAGCAACCGGAAGAACAACGCCGGCCCGTCCCGCTGCTCCTGTACGACCTTTGGAACGATCCGTACAGCCTGTGGAGCGTCCACGAGGAGCACCCCGACCTGGTGGAGAAGTACACGGAGCTCCTTGAACGGCAGTTCGAGGCCCACATGGCGCTGGCGCAGCGGTTCACCAGCGGGGGCGAGACGCTCCTGACGGCCGAGCAGCTACAGACGCTGCGGTCGTTGGGGTATATCAACTGAGATGAAAGGGCGCTGGCCCGGGGCACAGCAGCTCCCGGCGGCCTCACGGACCCTCGGGGTCGGCGAGGGCGCCGGGAGACTGTGGCGCCCCACGTCAACGCGCCGGGTCGTTGTCCCCTACCGGTACCCCCTCGCATAGACCGTCCGGTTGGTGGACGGCGGCCCGCCCAGCGCGCTGCCCCTCGTGGTCTCCACCACCAGCGACGGCTCGAAGGGGGTCCCGGTAGCGGGCTGCAGCCACATCATCTGCGTCACCACGCTGCCGAGCCAGCCGCCGTCTTCGGGGTCCTGGAAGGGAACCCGGGTGGTGATGACCAGCCGGTTGCCGTCCCACGCGGTCGTCGACGTCGGGGGCAGGCCGGTCCGACCCATGGTCACGGGGTTCGCCGTCTCGGATCCGTCCAACGCGAAGCCGTAGCGGACCGTGGGTTGGATCTCCCGCGGGACGAAGATCACCCGTTCGACCTCGAGACGATCTGCGTCGTGTAGGATGGAGATCCTGTCCCCCCAACCACTTCCCAGCGTCGGCACCCGAGGGGGTGCAGCCTGACCCGTCGGGGGCGCGGAGCTGAGGACGGCCGTGGACCAGGACCCCGAAAAGTCGGGATTCGGGAGCGCTTCCGAGCGTGGGCCGAGGGCCGCGCGGTCCGTCCGTGCGTATGTCGCGACCGGGTGGCCCGAGCCCCGGGGCGGCGGTACGTATGGATCGGGAGCGCCGCCCGGCACCCGTGGGTGCACCACGAGCGACGCCTCGTAGTCGGCCACGATCCCATCCATGACGCTGATGACCCACGGATAGAAGTCCTTGACGTCGATCTCCTCCCTGGGGTCGACGCGCAGATCGAACAGTCGCAGCAGGTTGTCGGGATGCGGGTCCGGCATCTCGGTGCGGAAGGCGTACCAGAGCTTCCAGTCTCGCCATTTCACGGCCATGACGTGGCCTTCGCGGGCCAGGAAGATGGCGCTGTCCCGGTTCGAGTGGGCCTGCCTCCCCTCGAAGAACGGAAGCTGGTTCACCCCGTCGATCAGGCGGTCATCCGGTATGATCTCCGGGGCCCCGACCGCCGCCGCGATGGTCGGGAAGAGGTCGACCTGGTGAACCAGGTCGTTGGAGACCCGACCCGGCGGAATCCGTCCCGGCCACCGAATCACGCACGGCGTCCGGATCCCCCCTTCCATGGCGGAGTTGTAGAACCCGCGCCAGGGGCCCGCCGAACCGCGCCACGGGCGCCTCATCTCGGCTCCGTTGTCGGTGCACCAGAACACCAGGGTGTTGTCCTCGATGTCCAGACGCTCCAGGGCCTCCAGCACCAGTCCCACGTTGTAGTCCACCTCGGCCATGGCATCGCCCACATCGCCGGCTCCGGTCGTTCCGGCGAAGTCCGGGTGCGGCAGGGCGGGGAAGTGGACCTGGGTCATGGGGTAGAAGAAGAAGAACGGCGTCCCCTCCTGGACGTTGTGCTCCATGAACCGAATCCCGCGCTCGGCCGCCTCCCGGTCGATCGTGCGCCGCCTGTCCAGGTCGTAGGGCTTCACCCGCCTGGATGGCTCTCCGGCCCTCCCCTCCCAGATGTAGGGGACTTGGGCGCGAGTGGAATCGAAGCCCTCGAAGGACGTGAACTGCGCCGTGTGGCTGGTCCCGGGAATACCCCACCACTCGTCGAACCCCTGGTGGGTGGGTTCCCGGCGTCCTTCCCAATCGGATCCGCCGACGTGCCATTTCCCGAACAGGGCCGTCGAGTAGCCCAGGGACTGCAGAGCCTCGGCGATCGTCACCTCCCACAAGGTCATCCCCGCGGCGTACCCTTCACCCGTGCGGACGGCATAGCGACCCGTGAGCAGAGCGATACGGGAGACGACGCACGAATACTCGACGTTGAAGTTCGTGAGCCGAATCCCTTCTGCTGCGATTCGATCGATGTTCGGCGTAGGGACGCCGCGCGGACCGCCGTACGCGCTCACTTCTCCGATCCCGAGATTGTCGGGGAACATGAGCACGATGTTGGGACGAGCGTCATTGGACCGCACTGAGTCCTGAGCCGCAGCAACCGACGGCGGCGCGACGCCGGACCACAACAGCCCAGCGAGAATCCACCGCCGGGGGGAGAGCCCCCGGTTTGATCCGAACATATCGACCTCGGAGAGTCTGCAGAGGAGAGATCAGGGAGAGCGCGTGACGATTCTAGGCGCGTCTCAGGGTTCGGAGCGAACGAGCCTGAGTGCCCGAGCTCAGGAGATTCCGGGTTGGCTCCTGACCCGCAAGGGGGATCGTAGGATCGCGCATCGAATCTAGGAGCACCAGAGCCTCGTTGCGAGGCCTATTGTGGGGACCTCAGCCACGGTCAGGTCCGAACCGCCCCGCGACTCGTCAAGCCTCGGGCGATTCCCTTAGTGCCAATACGGCCAGCGGCACCGCGACCGCGGTCGTGGCCACCGCGGCGGTGACGACTACTCCCCGGGACTTCAGCAAGGACTTGGCCCCACGAATGGCCAGGAGGTTCCTCGCCCCCCGCAGTGGGTGGCGCACGAGATAGGTCACCTTGGGGGCCTTCACGTAGGCGAGGAGCACAGCCATCCGTCCCACCGTCTTCTTCTCCATCACGCCCTCCTCTCAGCACGGAATCATTCGTGCTTAAAGCATTACACCACAACGACCTAATTGATCCCATGCATTGCTGTTCCCGTACCGCAACGATGTGCGTCAGGGCGCTCTTCGACCGTACGTGCACCATGCCGTGGGGCTTGCCCCACAGACCCTCATTCGGAGATTGCCAGAACTGCCGCTATCGAATCGCCAGCCAGTAGCTGACCTTGACCATGAAGGCGTTCTCAGCGGGGGCGCTCAGCAACGCCGAGAGGTCTCTGCCGAATGTGAATTGCCCGTCCGGGATCTCGTTGAAGTGCCGGCGCTGCCAGACCAGGAAGAGGGTGGAGCCGGGCCGGTACTCCCAGCGGAACACCAGATTACCCACCAGAGATCGGACATTGAAGTCCTGATCCGTGAAGCTGTAGTCGACCTGACCGTTGCCTTCGAAATCGACGTACCGGGTGCCCTCCGGGTCCACGCACGTTCTCCCGTCGATGCATATGTTCACGCCGTCAGCCTGCGCGTGAGTGCCTTCCTCGAACACGTCGAAGTCGAACGTCTCGGGGGCGACCAGCTGGCGGTACGATCGGTAGTCGCCCGAGGCGATCAGCGGCTGCGCGAAGAGCTGGAGGCTCAGGGTGGGGCTGAAGATGTAGTCCAGCCGGAGCTCCATGGACAGCTCGCGCTGCTCGATCTCGCCGAACAGGTAGCGAGATCCGTATGTGGGCTCGTAGGGTACGACGTCGGTCGTCCGCACGTACTGCGCGGCGTTACGGCTCCACGTGAATTGCGGCTCGATCTCGATCTCGATGTTCGAAGACGGCCGGAGCTCGGTCTCGAGCCCGATCTGGACCGAACGACCGCCGTCGGCCTGTTTCCAGGCATACTGGACCTCCGGACCGAAGTTGATCCAGGTTCGCCGATCGGTTTGCAGCTGAAGGCTCATCTCGTTCGACAGCGGGCTCAACATTAGGGGCCCGCCCCGGGTCGACGTCCGGTCGCGCAGCCAGGGGCGCACGGATGCCTCCGCCTCGATCTCCCAGTAGTTCAAGAGCTCTAATCGCGCATCGAGATTGAGCGACCCGGAAACGTGTGCGCGCTGCCAGGAGCGGAGGGACCAGACATCGGCCAACGCATCGTGACTTGCGTTGTGGAACGTGGAGAACGACGCATGATAGCTGCGAAACAGCGAGCCAGGTTGGATCTCCTGGTACCGGATGCGCGCACCTCCGTCGAGCGCCTCCTGTCGGCGCGAGAATCCGAAGTCGTTGATCTCGAAGCCGGGTAGGGTCTGGGCGAGCCAAACCGCACCGGTCCAGTGCCGCCCCTCTTGCTTGGCGAGCGTGAACCGCCAGTCCATGGCCGTCAGGGAAGTGGCAGTGGAGTCGAAATCGACCCAGCGGGCGTCGGGCCGCTGCCGCCGGTGATTGGCGGAGCTCTGGATTCGGATCATCGCTGTGGAATCCCCTCGCACGTGGGCGGCCGAGGCATATCCATAGATGGCCCAGGTGCGGTCGCCCCACTGATGCTCGAAGTCCACCCCGCCGGAAAGCGCTGTCCTGGTCAGTTCGTCGAACGACCCATCCGAAGGAAGAGAGCGCACGAGTCCCGTCGCGATCCCTCCGATGGTCGACATCCCCTCGTTGAAGTCCTGCTGCGCCCGGACGACGCCGTGGTAGGTCTCGGGCTCCATGATGAATGGCTGGGGCTCGTCGACGTCGGACGTCACCGCTCGCCCACGCTCCTCACGGGTGAGCGCGGCCAGGGCACCGAGAGACAGTCCACTGGTCGTGCGCCCCGTTAGCTTGGCCGCTCCGAGGATGGTCGCGGCTTGTGGCACATCGACGTAGGTCGCTCCGGAAGGGGCGCGTCCCTGCGGCCGCCTGCCGATGCGCCGGCTGTAGTAGAGGTCCTGGCCGGCGGAAAGCGAGAAGTCGAACACCTGCGCTTGTTCGACGAAGAAGGGTCGGCGCTCGTCGAAGCGGGTCTCGAACGCGGTGAGGTTGATCACCGCGGGATCGGACTCCACCTGCCCGAAGTCGGGGTTGACCGTCGCATTCAGGGTGAACTGGGCTCCCAGGCCGTAGCGGAGATCGAGACCCGCCCTCGAGTCCATGTCCCACCCGTCGAAGAACGGATCTCCCGGTTCCGAGGGGGCCACGAACGCGCTGGCCAGCGCGTAGGGCCTGAGCTCGAAGAGGCGGGAAGCGCGGGGAATCACCATTCCCTCGAGCGCGGCGGACTGACTCACGACGCCCCGCTGGGTTCGCGAGATCAGCGAGAAGTCCGTCGTTTCGTTGGATTGAAGCCGCCGCCTCGTGAAGTTGACGCCCCACGTTTGCGTGTCGGAGGACGCCTCGTAGCGCATCTGAGAGAGAGGGATTCGCATCTCTGCCGACCACCCCAGCGAATCCGTGTGGACGGCCGACGTCCACACGGCGTCCCACGCCTCGTCGTCTTCGCCGTCGTCGAACAGGTACACGTCTCGCTGCACGTTGGCGGCGCTTACGCGGAACCGGTATGCCGTGCGACGATCCCGGTTGGGGTCGAAGAGAACCTCGAAGTAGTCGAACTGCCCCTGGCCGTCCCGCCGAACGAGCTGGCTAGCGATGCCGTTCGGATTGCGGTCGTACATACGGGCGCCCACGAACACTGCGGATCCATCGAAGACGATGCGAACCTCCGTGGCCTCCTGGGCGGGCTCCCCTTCGATGGGCTCGCGTTGCACGAACCCTGTGGCCACGGGGGCCAGCGCCCATGCGGCGTCGTCCAGTCGCCCGTCGACGTCGATCTCACCCGTACGCTGTGTCGCTGCCGCAACCGGGGTCGCGTCTTCGGAATCGGACCCACCCTCCGGGCGTTGGGTTTGGGCGAAGACGGGGGTGGCGAGCGTCATGAGAACCACGACCCACACCCCTGTCGCCGGTGCCCGCCGTATCGCCTCGCGCCCGCGGATCGTCTCATGCCCGCGGATCATGGGCGGACCGACACCTCGGAAGCGCCACTGGACGTGATGATGGTGGGATCCACCCAACCGCCAGACTCCAAAGAGCAGCGGGATCAGCCGGCAGGCGATGTAGCGGGTCACCGGATCAAAGGGCCTCTGCGAGAGCGGGACCCTGGGTGGGCGGGCGGCGGCGCCCCCAGCGCGCTCGGACCCGTGACGGATTCCAGGGCCAAGGTGGGCGGTCCGGGTGGGCCGATGCAAGGAGGTAGGGTGGGATCGTGGGCTGGGCGCGAAAGACCGAGCTGGCTCAGCCCGGTGTACCCGCGCCGGACGCGTTGGTCCACGGCTCGGTATGGCAGGGATTGGTGGAACACCGACTCAGGGATAGGCTCGGGAGCCTTGGCTCGCTCCTTGTCCGCAGCCGGGTCCCGGCCTACCGTGCCTCCGGGCGTCGCAAAGCCCGTTCAATCCCCCCGTTCACAGATTCCATGGTGCCATGCGCATCGGCCACCATGACCGACGCCGGGCGCGTACGACTCGACTCGTTCCTCGAAGGCCGGCGTCTGACATGGGGGAGCGTCCTTCGGGGCCTCAGCGGGCCGTACCGGAGCGACGCCGTGTGGTATGTGGAGAACCCGTGGATCGAGCAGCGCTGAGAAGAGGGGCGACATGACCGTGCGGTGGTTCCTCCCACTACTGGCGGTGCTGTTCACCGCTACCGCGAACGGTGCTGCTCAGGAGTACGAGATCCTCGCGGTCCAATACGGAGGCGTCGCCGGATTCCCGCTACGGGGCCTGCTGCCCGACGCGTCTGCCGAGGACACCATCGACATCGCGATGGCCTTCTGGGTGATCCGCAACGACGACCGGGTCATCCTCTTCGACGCCGGCTTCTTCCGCGAGGAGTGGTTCGACCGGTTCGAGGTTCGAGAGTACGTCCGCCCGGACCAGGCGTTGTCCCGGGTAGACCTCGGCCCTGACGACGTCACCGACATCGTGGTCAGCCACGCCCATTGGGACCATATGGGTGGGGTCGAGCTGTTCCCGAACGCAGTCGTATGGATTCAAGCGGAGGAGTACACGTACTACACCGGTGCCGCGTGGCAACCCGGGGGCAACCACGGCGGGATCGATCCCGCCGACGTCGCTCATCTCGTAGAGCGCAACATGGCCGGGCTCATGCGCCTGATCGACGGAGACAGTGTCGAGATCCTGCCTGGAATCACTGTGTTCACGGGGGCGCGGCACACCTTCGCGTCTCAGTACGTCATGGTCGCGGGCAACCCTCGGTTCGTCCTGGCCTCTGACAACGCCTATCTCTTCAGGAACCTGACCGAGGGGTTGGCAGGTGCGACGTTTACGCCAGAAGACAGAGAGGCCAACTTGTCGGCAGTCCGGCGCATGCTAGAGCTCGCTGGAAACCCGGAACGAGTGATCCCCGGCCACGACGCGGAGGTGTTCCGGCGCTTCCCCGGCGTGGCCGAGGGCGTGGTGCGTATCACGCCGAAACCTGATTGAAGAAAGCCGCAACGAGTCTCAGCGTCCGGGGCCTCCGTCATGCGGACGTCAGACGGCCTCAGACTGCAGGTCCCCGACTCGTCAGTCCTTGGACGATTCCGTCATTGCCATCACGGCCAGCAGCACCACACTAGCAATGATTGACGCCCCGGATAGCCAAGAGACCTTGATCATGACCGCGTTCTCCGCGGGGCCGCGGGGCGGGCTGTTATCGCATGGCCACTGCGGATCAAGCCGCGCCCCAGGCACCAGTCGACGTGATCAGCCGTGGACCACCCTTTCGCATCGTGGGTTCGTGACGCACCCTTGGGTTGGGGAGAGGCTCACTACCCGATATCGCTGAGCCCGGCATTGGATGCGTCGATACCGCGGGGAGAATCGTCGTCGCGCACTGGCGCGGGCGCTGGCATTTGCGACGTGCTCTGCGGCAGCGGGCGCCGTGCTGGCTGGCACCGTTGCCCAGCGCCCACCTTCCGGCCGCCCCGTTGTTGGCCCTTCAGGTCCCGACCGCACCGCCCAGGAGTCCCTGGCGCAGGTGCCCTACAACGGCCGGTTCACGTTCACCCGGATACGGTACGGCGGGCACATGGGAGGGCGGGGCTGGGGCCGTACCGCCTGGGCGCACGACTATCCGAGCGCCGACCGCAACCTCCAGACGATCCTGTCGGAGTTCACCGCCGTGCAGTCCAACACCGACGGGAGCAACGTCTTCGATCTGGAGGATCCGGAGATCTTCCGCTATCCCATCCTCTACATCTCGGAGCCGGGGTTCTGGGCCATCAGCGAACAAGGGGCTGAGAATCTCGGAGACTACCTACGCAAGGGCGGCTTCCTCATCTTCGATGACTTCGAAGGGCGTCAGTGGGACAACATGGCTGCTCAGGTGGCCCGAGCTCTCCCTGGGTACCAGTGGGTGGAGATCGGCGCCACACACCCCGTCTTCAACAGCTTCTTCTACGTCGAGGACATCTACGTCCCGCATCCGTTCGTCGCAGTGACGCCTGCATACTACGCCATCTTCGAAGACAACGACCCGACCCAGCGCATCATGGTGCTGGCCAACCACAATTCGGATCTAGCCGAGTACTGGGAGTGGGCCCCGCAGGGATACTTCCCGGTGGACCCCACGAACGATGCGTACCGGCTCGGCGTGAACTACGTGGTCTACGGGCTCACGCACTGACCTCTGGCCGGGCGTCGTAGCGGCGGGGAGGCTCTTGGCCGGCATGACCCCAGCCATGAGGGCTTCGCCGCCGCCCTCTCGAAGTGCTGGGCAATCCACTAGATCCCGCGCCGCGGCACGTCGTGCTGACGAACCGGATCGGGCGGGAAGCGGCGCTTGGCGACCTCAGAACGGCAGCCCGTCGTCCTCGACACCTCCGCTCGGCGGCTCTGGGAACGGCTCGTCCGGAGCCATGGGCGGCGGCGTCCCCGCGCCCGTGCCCGACTGCTCGCGCTCGACCTTCCACGCTTTCACGTCGGTGTACCAGCGCCCGTTGAATTCTCGGCTGGCGATGTCGATGTGCGCGGTGAGCCGCTCGCCGTCCTGGACACCGAACTTGTCGATGTTGTCGCCCCACATCACGAGGCAGATCTGCTTCGGGTAGTTGCCCTGGGTTTCGAGGATGAACTCCTGCTTCCGCCAGGGGCCGTTGCGTCCTTCCCCTGACTGTTCCGGGAGCAGTTGGGATACGGTGCCGGTGATCTTCAGATCCATGGTATGCGCGCGTCTGGAGTGTGTGGTTGGGACAGAAGGTAGGGCTGCAGGGGGGAATGTGGGAGGGTGCGAGAGGCCGACCAGTGATCGGGCCACGCAGGCCGCCCGGCGGGTCGACGAGCCTGGCGGTCGCTGCTCGCCATTGGCACCCCCTCAACCAAGGCCGCTCCTACGCTACGGTCTCTCGGCCTCGGAAAGCGTCCCCCACCGCTCAGCCTCGTCACGCGTCCCCGGCCGCTCGGCCTGGTCACGCTTCCCCGGTGGTGGCAGCGTCTCCGCGCGTCTCCCTCAGCGACGAACGTAAGCCGATGAGCAGGAGTGTGAGGAGCCAAGTGCCCACGACCAGGTAGATCACGTCGACCCAATACGAGAAGAAGAGGGCCACGACCGAAAGAGCGATGACTCCCACCGAGATCCAGGCCGTTTGAGCCAACAGCCGCTTCGTGGGCACGCGGTTGCGGGCCTGGACGGTGAGGTAGTAGCAGCTCACGAGGAGGAGCAGGAAGCCGGACCACCAGGCAGTGGGCCGCAGAAAGTGGCCCGTCCTGAGGGAGTGCACCGCCCAGGCGTGGATGATCACGCCCAGTCTCGGTCCGAACGGCGTGCGGAAGGTCTCCGCCTGGGAGTCGTCGCCCACCAGGACGAATCGGTCCTCGAGCAGGTCGTCGTCCCCTTCGTTGATCTGCTGAAGAGTGCGGATCGGGACACCGTCGGACGGGGGAAGGTACCGCAACAGGCCGATCCGACGTAGCTCTGCCGAATCCGCTTGCATCCCCATGCCCGTCGCCACCCGGAGGCTCAGGCTCGGCCGCTCACCGGGCCTCAGGAAGAAGAGCGGAATCGTGCGGACCTTGCCGTCCCCGTCCACGAGACCGATGAGGTGTCCTTGGGCCTCGTCCCGGGGCAGGCACGCCTCGAGGGCCGCCGGATAGCCTAGGGCCGACTTCTCCTTCCCCCTTCCTTCGAACCCGTAGCCGGCGAAGACGGGGAGCTCGGCCTCCGACGCGAGGGCCACCGCCTCACAAAGGAACCCGTCGGTGGGCGCGGATCCGCCGAAATAGGCGTCGAAGGCGATGCCCAGCGCCCCTCGCGTTCGAGCGAGCTCGATCAGCTGCCCCATGTTCACCCTGGCCGTCGTGCTGTCGGGTTGGGGGGGCATCGTGACAACCAGGAGACCGCTCTCCGCGCGCTTGGGGACCATCTTGTAGCGCCAGTCTCCAGCCCAGCTCGGTGTGAAGCGCCGATCCACGGCTTCGACCGACTGGGTGGGCTGGCGGCTCCACACGCCCAGATCGGCAGTGGCGGCCACGCCAAAGGCCGCCAGATACAGGATCAGGAACAGGAGGAAGCCACCCCTCAGAGACATGTCGGTACGCCCTCATGGGATTGACGAGGTAGGCCACGGCGGCCGGCAACAACGCGGAGGGCACCGCGAACACCAGCATGTCGACGAGCCTGTCGCGGTACTGATCGAGCCGCTTCTGGAGCGGGGTCGGCTCCCGTGGGGGCGGAGGCGGATCAGCCTGTCTGGTCTCGCCGTCCTGCGTGGGCGCCTTCGGCTCGTCGTTGCTCACGGTCGCCGTGAACCCGGGTCCGGGTGGACCTCAACGATTGATCGCCACACGGCCTTCGGCGCTGGCGTTGCGATAGCCGGTCTTGGTAACATCGGCCGCGAACCCGTAGGCAGCAGCACAGGGGTCGCACGACCAGGTGCCCTGAAACACCCCATTCTCGTCCGTCTTTCCCGTCAGCTCCGTCGTGCCGGACTGCTGGAACTGTCCGCCGCCGAAGCTGATCCGCACGTCGGCGTCCGGGACGGCGTCCCCGCCGCTCGCGGTCACCTTGGCGATGATCCGCGTTCGGCTACCCTGAGCCACCGATGCAGGACGGGCCTCCACCGCACCGAGACGCTCAGCTCCTGGAGCACCGTCGGGACCATGCCCGGCTGGAATCGGTGGCGCGGGTCGACGGCACGCGTGATGGCGTAGTTCGACACCAGCCGCTCCGTCAGCTCGGGGTCGATGGTCCGGGCCTGCTCGAACTGCTTTTGCGCTCCAGCGGAGTCTCCCTGCTGAAGATAGACGGCGCCTCGCATCACGCTCACCGACGCCCGCTCCGCGTCGGTTGCGAGCCCGATGGCCTGAGCCCGGTCGAGCTGGTACAGAACGCCTGGCGCCGCCACCTGGAGCCTCAGCTGTTCCTCGGCGAGAACGACCCGCGGTTTCGCTTCGGTGGGAGCCGTGAGCACGGCTCGGTGGGCTGCCTGC
>JBDHHQ010000003.1:0-174885 GCA_039589315.1 Gemmatimonadota bacterium | reverse complement strand
TCCCTCTCCATCGCAGTGGCCTCGCACCGCCCGCTCGAAAGCGTTGTCTCCGAGAGGGTCGAAGTGGCCGCGCAGCTCGATGGGCGCCCGTCTCGGCAGCCAACTCGTGACGATGTCGATTTCGTCCGCCACGTGCTTCAATTCGTGGGTGAGGATCATGGACAGGCACTGTGGGCGATCCTCCGCCCGCTCGTCCGCGAAGATGCCGAGCGTGAGCTCGAGACAGATCTGCCCGCCCCGGTAGTGCCACCTGGAGGCTTCGGATCGCCACTGCCGGGCGAAATTGACGAACCGCAGGGTGAGGTCGCTGCGCGTGTAGCCGGACGGAAAGGCGTCCAGCGAAGCCCTGGTGGCGTAGCCGTAGCGGTTTCGCCGGTCGATGGCCTCCGTGACCATGTCGGCCAGGCTGACCATGAACGGTGCCCAGACCGGGACGTTTTCCGGAGCGTCGATGGTGGGGTACAGACCTCGCGGAAGGAGGAGCTGATTGCTGTACCGCACCACGCCGAAGAAGTGGGGAATCGACATCGGCCAGGCTCCGATCGGCTCGTCCGTCCGCGAATCCGCAAACCCACCGTCGAAGCTGCCACGGCTGCAGGCACATGGCAACGCTCCGATGGGCAGGGCGGGATAGCCCGGGTCGCCGCCGTCGAATCCCTACTGCTGCGGTAGCTCCTCGCCGGCCTCGCCGCCCGTGGTATCCAGCGGCACGACGAGCTCCGAGTCCTGTGCCGCAATGGGCACGTCCTCGTCCTCCTCAGGATCGCGGACGCCGGGATCGAGGGGCCCCGGTGCGTCCGTAAGGGGACCGCGTCCGGTCTGGCCCTTCGCCCTGGCAGGGACGATCACCACGGTGTTGTCGGGCATGATGATGCCCGCGGGGATCGAGTCACCCGTGGTACCGTCGTCCGCGAGATTGGGCGCCGACGCCCCACGGGCCTGGGCCGGGGCGGCGGCGCCGCCAGTCACGAGGAGGCTCGACCGTCCGTCATCACCTTCACCGACCTGTCCGACCGGAGGCCGCGCCTGCTCGGACTGCACCGCCTCGAGCTCTCGTGCGAGGATGTGCTGCAGCCGGCTCAGGACTTCGAGGCGCTTCTCCTCCAGCCTCTCCAGGGCTCGGTGGCGCTCCTCGAGCTGTCCCATCAGCACAGTGGAGCGACGCTCCAGCTGTCCGAGAGCCTCGTCCTCCACCTGCTTGACGGCGCGTTGGGCGTCCTCCCGGATCCGATCGGCTTCGTCGGCCGCCAGGGTGCGAATCTCCTCAGCCTCGGCGGCGGCCGTGTCCCGCAGACCGGCCAACTCCTTCAGTGCCGCCTCACGCAGGACCTCGACCTCCGCTTTGGCGTGGTCTCGGATGCGCGTTGCCTGCGCGGAGGCCTCCTCCACCTCGCCGAGCAACCGATCGCGCTCTTCGTGCGTCGCGGCCAGCACTTCCTCGGCTTCCCTGGTGGCTTCGGCGTGGACACGCCGTGCCTCGGCCTCGGCCGCCTCGCGGGCCTCGGCCTGAAGCGTCTGAGCGGTCACCAGAGCCTCCTGGACGGCCCACGCCCGCCCCTCGTGAAAAGCGACCTTCTTCGCGAGCTCGTTCACGCGGCTGACCAGCGACTGGTTCTGCCCCGCGACCCGCTCCAGGCAGTCCGCCACCATGCGAAGGTAGACGTCGACGGGCTGCGGGTCGTAGCCGCGTCCGAGTCTGGGGAAGGACCCCAATCGATCACGGATTTCGTCCGGGGTGGGTACGAGCGGTGCCACCGTGACCTCTTCGGGGCGCGCCACGCCTTGAGCGTCCATCGCAGGGGTCCCTCCTTCAAGCGTGGGTGAGGGGGCCAGACACCTCTATTGATATGTTGCGTGCGCGCGTCATGAAAGGGCCATGATACCGGAAACACCACAATATCTGGTGCGGCGCCGATGCAACACCTACGGCATCTCGTAGGTTGGCGAGCTTAAGCGATACAGCGACAATCGCTTAGCAGCGCGTCGTCGAGAGGACCCGTCAGGACGGGCAAAACGAGCGGGATTCAGCGGTGACGCTACCCCGCTGGGCGGCGCGACGGCTCGGCGGCTTGCGTGCGCCGGTGGAGCCGGCCGGACGGGGCCGCATCCAGCCCGTCGGTCGGACTCGGTGACGGGGGAGAGCCGGGGCAGCCTCCGCCGCGGCCCCGTGCCGGGCACGCGCTTCTGAGGCCCGAGGCCCCCCCGGTCGGAGTCGGTGCCGCGCGTGGGTGAGGCCTCTCAGTCGGACGCCAGGGGCGTAGCCGAGCCACGGCCGGGCGGAGGCCGTGTTCGCTCCACCCGCACCGGGCACACCTTGAGCTCCGCCGTGTGCGTGATCGGGTCGTAGCCGGCGCCCGTGAGCACGTTCACCGGCACGTCGTTGAACGCGAAGCTGGCGAAGACAGTGCCTCGCGGCGACCGCCTGGTGGCCTTGACCTTGATGGAGACGCACCCGCGCGGGCTGGACATCTCGGCCCAGCCGCCGTCCTCGAGCCCCCAGTCTCTCACGTCGTCCGGGTGCACCTCGAGGCTCTCTTCGGACAGCAGGTAGTCGATCCCGCCCGACCGCCCGGTCTGGGTCCGGGTGTGGTAAGATGCCAGCCGGCGGCCCGTGGTCAGCCAGACTGGGAAATCCTCCGAGATGGTCTCAGCCGGGTCCCGATACGTGGTCTGCTTGAAGATGCCGCGGCCGATGGGGAACGACTCCTCGTGGAGCCGGGGCGTGCCAGGATGGTTCTTGTCCGGTACGGGCCACTGGTACTCGCTCCGCTCGATGCGGTCCCAATCCAGCCCGTGATAAAGGGGGGAGAGCTCGCAGATCTCGTTGAAGACGTCCTTGGCGCTCTCGTACTCGAAGCCGGGGAGGCCCAGGCGCCCGGCAATCTGCGCGATGATCCACCAATCGGGCTTGGCCTCGCCGGGAGGCGAGACCGCGGCCCGCAGGCGTTGGACCCGGCGTTCGGTGTTGGTGCACACCCCGTCGGTCTCCGCCCAGGCCGTAGCCGGCAGCACGACGTCGGCCAGCTCCGCCGTCTCGGTCATGAAGATGTCGATCACCACCAGGTGATCCAGGCTCTTCAGGGCGTGCTCGCAGTGCCGTCGATCCGGGTCCGAGACCACCGTGTTCTCGCCGTCGATGATCATGGCCCGGATCTGGTCGCCGCACATCTGCAGCGCGGTGACCTTGGTGATGCCCTTATCCAGGTCGACCTTGCGACCGTATGCCTTCTCGAACTTGGCCTGATGGGCAGGATCGGTGACCGGCTGGAAGCCCACGTAGTTGTTGGGCAGCGCCCCGCAGTCCCCGGCGCCCTGGATGTTGTTCTGGCCCCGCATCGGATTGATGCCCGTGCCCTCGCGTCCGACGTTGCCCGTCATCAGCGCCAGGTTGCAGAGGCTCTGGACGTTCTCGACGCCGCAGATATGCTCGGTGATGCCCAGGGTGTAGTAGATAGCGCCCCTGTCTGCCTTCCCGTAGAGCAGGGCGGCGGTCTCGATGTCCTCGGCCGGGATCTCGCAGATCTCCGCGGCCCACTCGGGCGTGTAGTCCTTCACGTGCTCCAGGAACGCTTCGCCCTCGGTGGTGCGCTCGGCCATGAAGGCGTCATTGATCAGCCCCTCCCGGCCGATCACGTGAGCCATGGCCAGCAGCAGCGCCGTGTCCGATCCCACCCGGATCGGCAGGTAGATGTCGGCCAGGTCGGCCAGCCCGATCCGTCTGGGGTCTGCCACGATCATCCTTGCCCCGCGGGACAGCGCACGCTTGAGCCGCGTGGCCGCCACCGGGTGGGCTTCGGTCATGTTCGTGCCGATGCAGAAGATGACGTCCGGCTTCTCCATGTCGACCAGGGGGTTGGACATGGCGCCGCGCCCGATCGTTGCCGCCAGACCGGCGACTGTGGGAGCGTGTCAGGCACGGCTGCAGTTGTCGATGTAGCTGGTCCCCCACCCCGCCCGGATCAGCTTCTGCATCGAGTACGCGGCCTCGTGGGGCGCCCGGCCGGAGGCCACGCCGTAGACGCTGTGACGCCCGTGCTCCTCGCTGACCTTCCTGAGTCCCTCGGCAGCCCGGTCCAGCGCTTCGTCCCACGTGGCGGGCCGAAGCTCGCCCGTGGCCTCGTTGCGCACGAAGGGCGTCTTCAGGCGGTCCGGATGGTGAACGAAGTCGAAGGCGAACTGCCCCTTGACGCACAGGGCGCCGAGGTTGGCCGGCCCGTCCATGGCCGGCTGCACGCCCACGATCTTGTCGCCCCGGGTCATGACGTCCACCGAGCAGCCCACGCCGCAGTACGGGCAGATGGTCCTGGTCTTCTCGGTATCTCCGGGCACGTCCTTGTTGGCCAACGCCTTGAGATCGCCCAGAGCCCCCGTGGGGCACGTCTGGATGCACTGTCCGCAGAACGTGCACGCCGAGTCCTTGAGCAGACCGTCGAACTCCGTCGTGATCTGGGTGTGGAACCCCCGGTTCTTGATCGAGATGGCGTAGTCGCCTTCGCGCTCGGCGCAGACGCGCACGCACCGGTAGCACGAGATGCAGTTCTCGTAGTCCCGAAGGATGAACGGGTTGTCGTCGTCGGTCCGGCTCTTGCCCGAGGTACGGCCCTCGAAGCGGCCGGTCCGCGCCTCGTACCGGTCCACCAGCGTGGCCATCTCCTGGGACGCGTAGCCGCTCAGCGGGTCCACGTCGATCTCCCGGTTCTCCGACGCGATCATCTCCATGAGGACCCGGCGGTGCATCTCCAGCGAGGCGGTCCGGGTCTTCACGACCATTCCAGGGGCCGCTTTGGTCGTGCACGACGCGACCGGCGCTCGGGCGCCCTCGAGCTCCACGACGCAGAGCCGGCATCCCCCGAAGGGCTCCAGTCTCGGGTCGTAGCAAAGCGTCGGGATGTCCTTCCGGTGGCGCTCGGCGACCTCGTAGATCGTCTCTCCGGGCGCGAAGGAGACCTTCTCGCCGTCCAGGATCAGGGTCGTCGTCCGACCGTTCTCACCGCTCATCGCCATTCCTTCGTCCGATTCGGCCTCGTTCGCCGAGGCATCCGTTCGTCCGTGCCTTCTCGGCGCGCCACGGTCTTCGCGCCGTCAGCTCCCACCGCCGCTCACGCTCCGAGCCACCTGATCCGGGAAGTAGCGGAGCAGGCTCTCGGCGATCAGCGGAGCCGCCTGCCCCAGGCCACAGGCGCTGGTCTTCTTCATAGTCTCGTTCAGGTCGGCGACCTCGTCCACCCATTCGTCCAGCACGTGCGGCCCCTCTCCTGAAAGGCGCTCCACGAGCCGCTGCGTTCCGATCCGGCAGGGAAAGCACTTCCCGCAGGACTCGTGGGCGAAGAACTCCATGGCGCTCCTGGCCACGTCCACCATGTCCCGGGAATCGTCGAAGACCATCACGCCACCGGCGCCCAGGAATCCCCCTTTGGAACGGATGCTCGGCTCGTCCAGCGTCGCGTCGTCCAGGTCCGGCCCCGCGATGAACCCGCCCGACAGGCCGGCCATGGTCACCGCCTGAATCCGCCTGCCGTCGAGTGGGCCGCCGGCCCACTCCATCAGGAGCGTGCGCAGGGGCAGACCCAGAGGGACCTCGTAGTTGCCCGGTCGGCGGATGTCGCCCGAGAGGCTGATCACCTTCGTGCCGGCATGTTCGCCCAGGCCGAGACCGGCGTACCACGCCGGCCCGTTCGCCAGGATGTGCGGAACCGAGGCAAGCGTCTCCACGTTGTTCACGACCGTGGGCAGGTCGTCGTACCCGTGGGTCACGGGGAAGGGCGGGCGGTTGCGGGGGAAGGGGTGCTTCCCCTCCAGGCTGTTCAACAGCGACGTCTCCTCACCGCAGATATAGGCACCGGCGCCACGGCGTACCATGAGCCGGAAGCCGAAGTCCGATCCGAGGATCCCGCTGCCCAGCAGCCCCGCGGCCTCCGCCTCGGCGATCGCGCCGTCCAGCGTGGTCTGCGTGTCGGGATACTCGTAGCGCAGGTAGATGAACCCCCGGGTGGCACCCGTGGCGTAGGCGGCCACCGCCATGCCTTCGACCACGGCGTGGGGGTCGTAGTCCATGAGGACCCGGTCCTTGAAGCAGCCGGGCTCACCCTCGTCGGCATTGCACACGATGGTCTTGGGATCACCCGGCGCTTCCGCCACCGCCACCCACTTGCGCCAGGTGGGGAAGCCGGCGCCGCCTCTCCCGGCCAGACCGCTCTCCTTCATCACCTCCCGGACGTTCTCAGGAGACATGTCTCGGACGGCCCTCTCGAGACCCGTGTATCCACCGCTCGCCCGGTACCCGGCGAGGGTCGCCCGATCCGGTTCTCGGATCTTCGAGAAGACACACTCCCGAATTGCCTCTTCGGGCGTCGGGGGAAGGGGAGCGGGCCCCGCGCTCAGGTCGTCCGCCGAAGAGCCCACGAGGACGGTGTGTCCGCGGATCACGGGCACGGGCTCGTCGCACCGGCCGGGGCAGGGGATCTCCTCGGGACGGTCGCCCGCAGCCCGCAGGCTGTCCACCAACGCGCCGGCACCCTTGAGGCGGCACACGGGGCCCGTGCATACCCTCGGGCGCTCGAGGCCTCCGGGCTCCCGAGCGAAGTGATGATAGAACGTGACGGTCCCGAAGAGATCGGCGATGGGAATCCGGAGTGCCCCCGCCACGAAGCGGAGCGCTTCCTCGGAGAGGTGACCGTCGCGGTCGTGGAGGTCGTGCAGCAGCGGGAGAAGCGGGGCCGGCTCGTCCTTCCAACGCGCGAGCAGCTCTTCGTTCGATGGTAGCGCCATCCCCGTCCGTGGATTGCGGGTGACCGTACGGGGGCCGCGGCCGGGTGGCGCCCCGCCCCCTCAGAGGAACGGCCCGGCAGGCCGGGCCGTCTCGCATGAGTATATAGGCCCGGCCGGGCGGCTGGGCAACGAAAATGGAGGCTCCGCCCCGAGCTCGCAGGCCCGGCCGAGGTCACGGACACGGGCCTGGAATCGAAGGCTCACGCCGGCCCACCGCGCGACGATCCGGAGGAGGCGGCCGAGGGCCTTTCCCGGGGACCCACTTGCGCTGCGAGGGACCCTGTGGGCTTCTTGGTCGCACGAGACGAACCGTCCGGTAGCGCGCCCCGGCGTCCTCGCATCATCGCCGCCGCCACCTTCAGACCCGAAGGCCCGTAGCGGCCGGAAGCACCAGCCACGCGGGAATCCCCATGAAGGACCTCCAGGAGACGTTCGGCTCCATCGACATCTATTTGTTCGACCAACTCCTGAAAGGTCGGCTCACCCGGCGTATGCGGGTGCTCGACGCGGGATGCGGCAGCGGCCGAAATCTGGTGTATCTGCTGAGGAACGGGTTCGACGTCTGGGGCGTCGACAGCGATCCCGACCGGCTGGAGAAGGCACAGGCGTTGGCCCGGAGCCTGCGCCCCGACCTCCCCCGGGGGCGCTTCTGCGTCGGGTCCCTGGAGGATCTGTCCCTCGCTGACGCGTCATTCGACTTCGTCATCAGCAGCGCCGTGCTCCACTTTGCGCCGAGCGAGGAGGTGTTCGACGCGATGCTGACGGAGATGTGGCGGGTGCTCGCTCCCGGCGGGATCTTGTTTACGAGGCTGGCGTCCACGGTCGGGATCGAGGAGCTCGTGGTGCCGATACGGCCCCGCTGGTACCGGATTCCGGACGGCACCGAGCGATTCCTCGTGGATGCGGCCTTTCTGCGAGACCGCGCCGCACGGCTGGGGGGCGCGCAGCTGGAGCCCATCAAGACCACGGTGGTGGAGCGCATGCGTGCCATGACAACGTGGGTGCTCGAGAAACGACCCGACGAGGGAGCTTGACATGGCGTACGACGAGGGGTTGGCCCAGCGGATCCGGGAGGGCCTTCAGGCGACACCCGGCTTCGCGGAGAAGAAGATGTTCGGCGGGCTCTGCTTCCTGGTGAACGGCAACATGGCGTGCGGCGTGACGGGCGAGGAGCTCATGGTCCGCGTGGGCCTGGCCGGCTACGGCGATGCGCTGGCCCAGCCCCATGCCCGCGAGATGGACTTCACGGGGCGGTCGCTGAAGGGGTTCGTCTACGTGTCGCCGGAGGGACTCGAAGACGATGGCGAGCTGACCGCCTGGGTGGCGCGGGGACGTGACTTCGCCGCGTCGCTCCCGCACAAGTAGCTCCGAGCCGGAAGTTGGTAGCGTGAGCGACGACGGGCAGTCCGCAGGGGGCCGGTGGCTCCTCTATGGCGCGTACGGGTTCACCGGGGGGCTCATCGCTCGCCTGGCGGTGGCCCGCGGGCTGGCGCCGGTGCTCGCCGGCCGGAACCGGGCCAGGACGGAGGCGCTGGCCCGGGAGTTGGGGCTTCCATCCCGGGCATTCCCTCTCGACGACGCCGACCAGGCACGCGCCGGCATCGACGGCATGGCCGCCGTGGTGCACGCCGCGGGTCCCTTCGCGTGGACCTACCGATCCATGACCGAGGCGTGCCTGGGCGCCGGCTGCCACTACCTGGACATCACGGGAGAGATCGAGGTCCTGGAGGCGGTGCATGCCCTCGACGACAGGGCCCGTGACGCCGGCGTGGTGCTCCTTGCCGGCGCCGGATTCGACGTCGTTTCCACTGACTGCGCGGCGGTCCGCGTGGCCAGACGGATCGCTGCGCCCACCCACCTCGACATCGCTTTCACGGCCTCCGGCCGACCGAGCACCGGCACCCTGAAGGGCATGGTGGAAGGCCTGGCGAGGCCCGGGCAGATCCGCCGCGACGGGCGATTGGTGGACGTGGCTCACGGCCGGCTCACGCGCACGATTCCGTTCACCGACCGGCCGAGGAGCTGCATGTGCATCCCTTGGGGTGACGTAAGCACGGCGTGGTATTCCACCGGGATTCCCGAGATACGGGTGTTCACGCCCGTACCGCGAGGACTGCTGCGGACGTCCGGACCGCTACGGTGGCTCAGCCGACAACGCCCCGCCCGTCGGGCGGTCCAGGCCCTGCTGGACCGCCTGCGCGGCGGTCCGGACGCCGCCGAGCTCGCAAGCGGCATGGCCCGGGTCTGGGCAGAGGCGTGGAACGAGGAAGGTGAGCGCGCAGCGGTGGAGCTGACCACACCCAACGCCTATGCGTTCACGGCGGACAGCGCGTGTACTGCCGTAACCGAGCTGTTGCGAGACGACTACGCGGGGCCGCCGGCCGGGGCGCTGACCCCGGCCATGGCCTTCGGCAGCGGCTTCGTGGACCGCATGAAGGGCGTCACCTGGTCACGACCGTGACAGGACGCGGCCGAGCGCGGCCGGGCCTTCGGAAGGCGTTGACGGCGCCGTGTCGCGGCCGGGCACCCGAGGCAAAAGAAGAAGCCGGGGCCCCGTCTGGGGGACCCCGGCTTCCAGCGTTTCACGCCGGTGCGGTCTACTCGACGCGCGAGACGTTCTCCGCCGCCGGGCCCTTCTGGCCCTGAACGACGTCGAACTCGACGCGCTCGCCCTCGTTCAGGGACTTGAAGCCGGATCCCTGAATTGCCGAGTGGTGGACGAAACAATCGCCTTCGCCATCATCGCGAGCGATGAAGCCGTAGCCTTTTTCGTCATTGAACCACTTGACGGTGCCGGAGATGCGCATTTTCCGGACTCTCCAAGTGCGGGGGGCTCGGGGTGCTCGGATCTCCGGACCACCAAGTGCTCTCCCATGGAACATCCTGCTGCGCATGCGGTGAAAGTGCACGGCAGGCGGGGAAACGATGGCGACGAACTGGCGCTTTGGTCAAGACTTGCGTGGATCGGCCGCTCCGAGAAGGTGACACCGATGGAACGAAAGAATGTGGGCATCCTGATCTTCGACGGCGTCGAGGTCCTGGACTTCGCCGGTCCGTACGAGGTCTTCTCGCGTACCAGACTCGAGCCGGGCCCCCGGTCTCGCCGCTCGGAAGCGTCGGCGCCCTTCCGGGTGTTCACCGTGGCCCGAACCGTGGAGACCGTCACGGCCACGGGCGGACTCCGGGTCGTCCCGGACTTCGGGTTCGACGACATGCCTACCGCCCAGCTGCTTGTCATACCGGGCGGTTTTGGCACGCGGGATCTCATGGGCGACGAGGAGTGGCTCGACTGGATCCGGCGACGGGCCGACGACGCTGAACAGGTGGCCTCGGTCTGCACGGGCTCCCTGTTGCTGGCTTCGGCAGGGCTGCTCCGTGGCCGGCGAGCCACCACGCACTGGGGAGCGGTGGGTCTCCTGGCCGAGCTCGACCCATCGATCACGGTGGAAGCGGGGGCGAGGGTGGTGTCGGACGGAATCATCTCCTCCGCTGGGGTGGCGGCCGGCATCGACATGGCGTTCCAGATCGTCGAGATGCTGCACGGACGGGAGGTGGCCGACGAGACGGCCGCCTACATCGAGTACCCCAGGTCGAGGGCCGTCGAGAGGCTCGACCTGGGGTAGACGCGTCGCGAACGGAACGGCTGCGGAGAGAAACGGTGGAACTCGAGAAGAATACGGTGGACGCCGCCGTCGCGCTCGCGGACGACTGGCGGGACTGGCTGGTGGACTTCACCCGGCGGCTGGTGGCGATTCCGTCGGAGAATCCGCCCGGCCACGCGTACGGAGACTGCGTCGACCTTCTTTCCTCGGAGTTGACGGCGCTGGGATTCGAGCCGCGGGTCACTACCTTTTCTCCGGTCGACGGTGAGCCGCGGCACGTGTTGACGGCCGGGTTCGGCGAAGGCTCCACGCTCTACCTGCACGGCCATTACGACGTCGTGCCGGCGCAGGATCCGAGCCAGTTCGAGGCCGCGCTCGACGGGGACCGGATCCGCGGGCGAGGGGCCTCGGACATGAAGGGCGGACTCGCCTCGATGGTCGCGAGTCTGGCCATCGTGCGGGAGCTCGGTCTGGCGCGCCTTGGCCGCGTAGAGTTGGTGGTCGTTCCCGACGAGGAGACGGGTGGGGAGTGGGGCTCCGGCGCGCTCTCCCGGTCCGGGCAGCTGGGGCGGGGCGGCGTGGGGATGATCCTGGGCGAGCCCACCAGCGGCGTGATCTGGAATGGCAACCGTGGCGCCATCACGCTGCGTATCCGGTTCCGCGGGCGGAGCGCCCACGTGGGCCTCCAGCACGAGGGTGCGAACGCCTTCGAGGCCGCGGTCCCCGTGATCGAGGGGTTGATGGCGGTGAAGCGGGAAGTCGAGCATCGCCGTACCGCCTTGGCGGTGGAGCCGGAGGCGGCTCAGCGCTCCATCCTCATGCTGGGCGGAGACATCGCCGGCGGCTCCCACTTCAACGTGGTGCCCTCGGAGTTCTCGTTCACGGTGGAGCGTCGCTTCAATCCGGAGGAGGATCTGGAGACGGAGCGCGCTCGGTTGCTGGACGTGATTCACGGAGCCTCGACGCCGGGTGTCACGGTGGAGGTGGAGACGCTTCAGGAAGGCGGGTCCAGTCAGGCGGCGGAGGATTCCGTGCCGGCGCGGGCCCTCGCGGCTGCCGTGCGGGCGGTGACCGACACGGTCCCTCGATTCGAGCTGTGTCCGGGTCTTCTGGAGACTCGGTTCTACGATGAGCTCGGGGTTCCCGCTCTCGCCTACGGTCCCGGCGAGCTGTCCAGCTCCCACGGACCGCACGAGTTCGTCGAGGTTCCGAGAGTAGTGGAGTGCGCGGCGATCTATGCGCTCACCGCCGCCGCGGCCTTGGGGGGCGGCGGGGACGCCGGCCCCTGAAGGGCTGCGGGTCACCGGCGCGACCGCATCGGCGCGTCGGGGTCTGTCTCTGGCTTGCCAGCGCGCGCACCGCGTTCGAGCTTGGAGGCGGGATCACTCGAAGACGTTGTAACCGGAAGGAGATACGTCATGCTCGTGGTTCGCGCCCGGCTCCACGTCCGGCCCGACAAGCGGGCCGACTTCCTCGATGCCGTCACGGACGTCATCCACGACAGCCGGCACGTCCCTGGGGTCTCGAGCTACGAAATCTGCGAGTCCATCACCGAGCCCAACGTATTCGTGGCGGTGGAGGTGTACGACAGCGCCGACGCCCGGATCCGCCACCGGAGCAGCGAGATCTACCAGAGGGCGCTGCCCACCCTGAAGGAGTGCCTGGCGGATCCGCCGGAGGGCGGTGCCTACCGGGTGGCGAGCAGCGAGCCGCTGGAGCTGTGAGGGTCGGCCCCCCCTGCCCACGGAGGGGTAGCTCCGCCTCACGTAGAGCCGTCGCTGGTGGAGGTGGACGGCGCCCTCCGGGAAGGCCCAGTTGGCGTGGATCTGATGGCGCCTACCGAAGTCGAAGGAGACCGGGAAGCGTGCCGAAGACAGGAGTACGCGGGCGTTGGGGGCTGGGCCACGCGGTGTGACGTATCCGCCCGTCGGTGGCCCCATGGAGGCGTGGGGGTCACGGGGAGCCCCACCTGCGTCATCGTCCGTGCGGCGGTTGCCCGACTTGGACGTGGCCCCCCAGCTTGGGTCGACGCTCCCTCACGACTCCCTCGGGGTTGGCCATGGACGTCGAAACCGGCACGCCACCCGCTCCCCGCGCCACGAAGCCAGGCGAAGTGGTCGCCGCGGTCATCCGGCGCCACGACGTCTACCTGCTCGGCCGGCGACCGGAGCACAAGCATCACGGGGGACTGTGGGAGTTCCCCGGCGGCAAGGTCCACGCGGGAGAGGACGACCTGCAGGCGGCCCAGCGGGAGCTGGCGGAGGAGCTGGACCTCGAGGTCGCCTCGGTCGGTCGGGTCCTGTTCGTCGCCATCGATCCGGGCGCGGCCTTCGAGATCCGGTTCGTCGAGGTGTCGGTCGAAGGGGACCCCCGGGCCCTGGAGCACACCGAGATCAGGTGGGCCCGGGCGGAAGAGCTCGCCGCTATGAACCTGGCGCCGGCTGACGCCCGCTTCGTTCGAGACTACCTGTTGCGGCCGGGGGGCCCGGAGCCCGAGCAGGCGCCGCACCGCCACCGCCACGACTTCGTGACGGGTGATCGGTTGCGCGCCGGACCGCCCCCCAACACCTTGCCGCCCATCGCAGCGACAACCGGGGAGGCGGCAGTGAACGACCTGGAGTTGGAGGCCCTTCGATACCCAGTCGGACGGCTCAGTGTCGAGCCCGAGCTCACTCCTGAGCAGCGGAGTCGGTGCATCGACGAGATCGCGGCCATGCCCGCTCGCCTGCGCGCCGCCGTAGAGGGCCTGGACCAGGGCCAGCTGGACACTCCCTACCGTCCCGGCGGATGGACGGTGCGACAGGTCGTCCACCACGTGCCGGACAGCCACCTCAACTCGTACGTGCGGTTCAAGCTGGGCGCCACCGAGGAGGAGCCCACGATCGTCACGTACGAGGAAGCCCGCTGGGCCGAGGAGCTGGACGGGAGAGAAGGGCCGGTCGACGTCTCCCTCACGCTTCTGGAGGCGTTGCACGACCGGTGGGTGCGGTGGCTCCGCAACGTGGACGAGGAGGGCTGGCAGCGGGCGATCCTCCATCCGGAGCTGGGACGGATGAGCCTGGAGCAGCTACTTCAGGTCTACTGCTGGCACAGCCGCCACCACGTGGCCCATATCACACGGCTCAGGGCCCGCATGGGCTGGGACTGAGCCTACTCCGTGGAGTGACCCTCGAGGAGCTTCTCGCGGGCTGTCCGGAGCCGATCACGGAGCTCGTTCGCTCCACCCGCGCTTGGGTCCGAGGCGCGTGACCGGGCCCCGCCTCCCTGTTCGGGAGACGGGGACCACGGGTCGGGGGGCCTCAGCCGTCGTCCAGCCTCCGTACCGCGTCCACGATGAACCCCACGACTTCGGGGCTCATGCCGAAGCGAGTCCAGGCCCCGGGCTCCTCCTTCCACATCCGGCCCAGCGACGCTCCTATGCCGGCGTCGCCACCGGTGAATCCGGCGACGGTTTCCCGCGTCAGATCTCGCCACTCCCTGGCCAGCTGGGCGACGTCTGGATCGTCGCTGGTGGCGCCCCGGTCGAGGGCCTCCTGGACCCGGGGGATGAGGTCGCCCCAACAGGTCTGTACCTCCCGGATCTTCTCTTCACCCACCTCCTTGCGCCGGTCGGCGAGCTGCTCGAGCTGCTCCGGCGAGTAGTACTTTACCAACATCGTCGTTGCCTCCACGGTTTGAATGAGGTCTTCCAGCGAGACCGCCTCCGACCGATCGAGATGGTCACGCAGCCACTCCAGCCTCTGCCGGAGCCGCTGCTGATGCTCGATCTGGCGGTCGAGCGCCTCCAGGTGAAGCCGCACGACCCGCTCCGCCGACCACCCCGGACGAGCCAGACAGTCCCGGATTTCGTCGAGGGAGAAGCCGAGCGAGCGCAGGGACTGGATCTGCTGCAGGCGCGTGACCTGTGCCAGGGCGTACAGGCGGTGGCCGGCCGCGGTCCGGCGAGACGGTGCCAGCAGGCCGATCTCGTCGTAGTGGTGCAGCGTTCGGACCGAAAGGCCGGTCCGGTCGGCCAGCTCTCCCACCTTCAGCTCGGTTTCGCCCACGGAGCTCCTCCCTTCGAGCGGGTCTCGCGTCGACCCTACAACCTCACGTTACGTGAGGTGCAAGCCCCACCTGCAGGGGGGTCTGCGTCGCCGCCGCTGCGAGGGCGCTTTCGATGTTGCACCGGGCTCTGCCCCAGCCCAATCCCGATGGGGCTCCCACCCGTCACTGAAGAAGGGTCGCGGGGAGCCGGAACGGGGTCAGCCCGCCTCGGAGGCACCTTCCTCGAGCCGGTGACTCGCGTCAGCGCCGTAGTCCATGCCGTAGACCTCCTTGAGTTGGGAGATCCTCGACAGGGTCGCCTCGGAGAACGGCGGTTTGCTTTCGAAGGCGTGGAGTACGATTCCTTCCATGAGGTCGCCCAAGGATAGGTCGAGGTACTCGGCCAGTCCCTTGAGCACTTTCACCATCCGCTTCTCCATGCGCACGCCGGTCTGAATCCGTTCGACGGTTCGCGTGCCGGCCGGCTGCCGGCTTCTGCGGCCAGGGGACATGGGTGGCAATCCGGGTCGGGGTTCTCGTGGAGTCACGGTACCATGGTACCATCATATAGTTGTCAGGGACAATGAGTATCCTGGAGGGCGTGCGGTACTTCCTGGGCTTGTGGATGACGGCCTTCCTTCCGCCGGCAGTGCTGTTCTGGATCGTGGTGCATCCGTTGATCGGGTTCTGGCGACGGGTCGGCGTCGCCCGCACCTACTGGATCCTCATACCGCCGATGCTGATCATGGCAGGTGCCGTGTTCTACCTCAGGGATCCCGTCATGGCCGTGGACCTCGGATTGGCGTGGCCACTGGCGATCCCGGGGCTCGGCCTGTTCGCCGTCGGGGTCTGGATCGACAAGCTGGCGAAGGACCACTTGAAGTTCAGGGTCCTCGCGGGCGTGCCCGAGCTGCAGTCGGCCGGCGACCGGGGCCGGCTCTTGCGCGACGGGATCTACGGCCGCGTGCGACATCCCCGGTATCTGGGGATCTCGGTGAGCGTCGTGGGAACGGCCCTGATGACCAATTATCTGGTCGTGTACCTGACCGCGGCCTTCACATTGGCGGCGCTCTACGCGGTGGTGGTTCTGGAAGAGCGGGAGCTGGTGGACCGGTTCGGTGACGAGTATCGCCGGTACCAGGCCGCGGTGCCCCGGTTCATTCCCCGCCTTCGGAGCGAGCGACAGGGAGCCTGACATGATCGGTGTCCAGATCCTCAGCGTTCCGTACGATTCGGGCGCACGCGGCGTTCGCATGGGCGCGGGGCCGGAACGAATCCTGGAGGCAGGGTTGGCACGGCGTCTCGAGGCGCGGGGACACGAGGTCACGATCGTGACTGTCGAGGCGGAGGGCGGCCCCATTCAGGCCGAGACCGCTACCGCGTTCTCGCTGGCCCGGGCGCTGTCTCACCATGTGCGCGAGGCTCGGGCCCACGGGCGATTGCCCCTGATCCTCTCCGGAAACTGCTTCGCGTCCGTGGGCGTGGTCTCGGGGCTGGACCGCCCAGTGGGGCTGCTCTGGTTCGACAGCCACGGGGACCTCAACACACCGGAGACCTCCGCGAGTGGCTTCCTGGACGGCATGGCCCTGTCGGTACTGGGGGGACGCTGTTGGCAGACGATGGCCGCTTCGGTCCCCGGCTTCGCGCCGCTGTCCGACGCGGACCTCGTCCTGCTGGGCGTGCGGGATCTCGACCCGCCCGAAGCTGTCCACATTCTGAATACTGCCGTGCGACTGCTCGAGCCCGCCATCGTCAGCCAAGGGTTGGCCGCCGTCCTCGAGGAGATGAGGCGGCGGGTCCGTTCGCTGCACGTCCATCTGGATCTGGACGTCCTGGACCCACGGGATGGCCGGGCCAACCACTTCGCGGCTCCAGACGGCCTGCGACTGGGTGAGCTCGTGACCATTCTGTCGGGCATCGCACGCGAAGCCGCGGTCACGTCACTGACGTTGAGCGCGTACGAGCCCGCCGCCGACGCCGACGGCCGCGCCCTGCACGCCGCGCTCGAGTCGATCGAGGCGTTCACCGACGCCTGGGCCGATTCACGGTGACGCGCGGCGCAGAGACCCGGCTGAGCCGGGCCGCACGGGCACTCCGGGAGGGGGACACGGAGGCCCTGTTGGGACTCCTCGACGAGGACCCGGAGCTGGTGCACGCCAGGGGAGCCTCGGAGAAGACGCTCCTCCACGAGGCCGCCGAGGTCGACGCGGCGGAGGCGGCTCGGACGTTGCTGGATCGAGGATCCTCCCTGGAGGCGCGCTGCGAGTGGGGCCACACCCCGTTCCAGTGGGCCGCTACAATGGGGAGCCGCCGAGTAGCCACCGTGTTGCTGGACCGAGGCGCCGCTGGATTGAACCTGTGGACGGCCGCGAGCCTCGGGGACCTGGAGACCGTGGCGGCGTCGTTTCAGGGCACGGAGCCGGTGCCCGGCTCCGCGCAGGCTCGACTGACCGTGGCGCCTCCGGACCAGTGGCCGGCCGACACGGCGTACCGAAGGGGAGATGTGGTGTCGGACGCCTTCTACGCGGCGGCTCGGAACGGTCACCTGCAGGTGGCCCGCCTGCTTGCGGAGAAGGGGGCCCAGATCGACGCCACCGGCTTCTTCGGTGCCTCGGGACTGCATTGGGCGGCTCTGGGCGGCCACGAGGAGATGGTCACCTGGCTGGTTGAGCAGGGCGCGGCCCTGACAGCGAGGGATCCCAGATTCGGCGCGACGCCTCGGAGTTGGGCAGAGGAAGGCGGCCACGCCGAGATCGCCGAGCTGCTGGCGGCCGAAGAGCGCCGTGGTGGAGAGCGGGGTTGAGCGGTGACACCGCGGCGGAGGAGCTGCCGGTCCGCTCCCTGGGCTCCGGGCCGCCGGCCCTTCTGATCCACGGGTTCACCGGGTCGGGCCTCGCTTGGCCCGAGGCCTGCCTGCACGGAGTCGCACCTCATCGGCGCCTGCTGGTGCCGGATCTGCCCGGACACGGAGCCGCGGACGGACCCGCCGCGCCCGAAGCGTACCGAGTGACGGCGGTCCTGGACGCCCTGACCGCGATCCTGGACCGTGCTTCGGCCGAACGCGCGCTCTGGATGGGCTATTCCATGGGCGGTCGCATCGCCCTGGCGGCGGCGGTGCTGCGCCCCGAGCGAGTGGAAGCGTTGGTGCTGGAAAGCGCGTCGCCGGGGTTGGCCACCCCCGCCGAGCGAGCAGCCCGACGCCATCGAGACGACCGGCTAGCCCGTCTGATCCTGGCGCGCGGGGTCCCGGCCTTCGTGGACGCATGGATGTCCCAACCCATCTTCGCGACGCAACTGGCGTTGAGCGAGGCGACCCGCGAGACCGAGCGTTCCCGCCGGCTTGGGAACGACCCGACGGCCTTGGCGGCCTGTCTGCGGGGTCTCGGCACCGGCGCGCAGCCCTCCTTCTGGGACCGCCTCAGCGGAATCACCGCGCCGACCCTCGTGCTCACCGGGGCTCTGGACCGCAAGTTCACGGACATCGGCCGGCAATTGGCCACGGCGATCCCGAACGCGGTCCACGAGCCCGTCCCCGACGCGGGCCACGCGGTGCACCTGGAGCGGCCGGAGCGGTGGGTCGAGTGCGTTACCCGTTTCCTGGGACGGTTGGCGCAGGCGGGCGGCACGCCGCAGGATAGCACACACCCTCACCTCGGGCGTCCCGGGCCCGCGATGTGAATCAGGAGACACGGAGGATCGTGATGAAAGCCTTGGGAACAGGCGTCCTGCTGGTTCTGCTGGGCCTCGGCCCGCTTGCAGCACAGGAGCGGGCTCCCCGCGTCGCGTTGGTCAAGATGCCGTACTCCGGGGCGCGCAACGTGCCCGAGCTCTCCGGAGGCCCGGACTACCTTCAGGCGGGGGGGCTCGAGGCGAGCCTGCAGGACCGGGGCGTGGAGTTGGGGCCGACGACGACGGTGCGCCTGCTCCCGGACGAGGAAGACGACTACGGTGAATGGCACCGTATGGGTCTCGCCAACGGTCACCTGGCCGAGCTCGTGGCGGACAACCGGCGAGAGGGCTTCGTGTCGGTGGGTCTCCTCTCCAACTGCACGTCGGTGATCGGGGTGTTGGGTGGGCTTCAGGAGTCCGGATCCGACGACTTGCCCCTGAAGGTCGGTCTCGTGTTCATCGATGCGCACGGCGACTTCAACACGCCGGAGACGACGTTGAGCGGGATGCTCGGGGGGATGCCCGTGGCGGTCTCCGCGGGCCTTGCGCTGGAGAACCTGCGGCGGAAGTCAGGCCTGGATCCGCCCGTGCCCACCCGGCATATCGTGATGGGCGGGCTCAGGGACGTGGATCCACTCGAGCAGGATCTCCTTGACCGCTCGGAGGCCCAGACGCTGTCGACCGCCGACATCCGGAGGGCCGGTGCGGCGGTGCGCGCCCAGATGGAGCGGCTGTCGGATCTGACAGACGTGATCTACGTCCACGTCGACATGGACGTGCTGGATCCTCGCGAGGTGGCAGGGCACCCCCTGACCGTCCCCGACGGCCCGACCAGCGAAGAGCTCGCCCGGGCCATCGCGGTCATGTTCGAGTACGAGAAGGTGGCCGCTCTGGGCCTGGCCTCGACACCGTGGGGCGAACGCGATCCGGAGGGACTGTCGCGCAAGGCCGCCTACAACCTGGTCGACGGCGCTCTCACGGGACTGAAGACGCGAGGGAGGGCCAGCCGTCCATGAGCGGCAAGCTCCTATTGGTGGTCAGCTTGTCGGTGGCGTACGCAGCCTGTGGTCCGGCCGATCGGACCGACGAAGCGGAGACAGGCGAGGTGGCCGCAGGCGCGGCCCCGGCGGACGCCGCCACCGACCTGCGCGCGGTCCTCATGGATCCCGAGGCGCCGCCGTGGCGAACCGCGGCGCCGGACACCTTCCTGGCACGCTTCGAGACGACGAAGGGGGAGTTCTCGGTACAGGTGGTGCGGGCCTGGGCGCCCCGCGGGGCGGACCGGTTCTACAACCTGGCGCGCCACGGCTTCTACGACGACTCCCGCTTCTTCCGCGTCGTGGAGGGGTTCATCGCCCAATTCGGCATCCCCGGCGACCCTGAGGTCACCGCCGCCTGGCGGGGCCGCACGCTGGTCGACGACCCGGTCGTCGCGAGCAACGAGCGGGGCACGCTGGCCTATGCCTTCACCGAGCCGGACACGCGCCACACGCAGATCTACATCAATCTGGTGGACAACACGCAGCTCGACGCCACCGGGTTCGCCCCGTTCGGTCGCGTGACCACCGGCATGGACGTGGTCGACGGGCTGTACAGCGGCTTCGGCGAGGATGCCGGTGGCGGCATGCGCCGCGGGGACCAGGAGCGCATGCTGACCGAAGGGAACGCCCATCTGGACCGCGACTTCCCGGAGTTGGACCACATCGTGCGGATCGAGGTCGCGCCACCGCCGCCGTAGGCTCCGCCCCTCAGGGCGCCAGATCCGGTCCCTCATCTGCCCCCGGCGGCGGGGCGAGCGATGCGGGTATTCCGGCAGCCGTCTCCGCCGTCCTGGACGCCTCGTTGAGGAGCGTCTCCTGCCGGACTCGGGCGGCCTCCACGTCATCGTCGTCCAGCTCCCTGGGGATACGCTGCAGCGGCGCCAGCGCCACGAAGACCCGCGCGAACGGGCGGGGGACCATGAGCCGGTCCCAGGATCCGATGCTCCAGTAGCGGTCGCACGCGAAGGCCAGGGGCAGGATGGGCGCTCGCGACAGGCGGGCCAGGTGCAGGACCCCGGCCTTGTAGACGTAGGGCGGACCCTGAGGACCGTCCGGGATCACGACCGGAGACGCGCCCAGCTTCCGGAGCGCCCGGTACGTGCCCCAGAGGGCCTCGCGTCCTCCCCGGGTGGCAGATCCCCGCACGACGTGTACGCCCCACGGGCGGAGGGTCCGAGTCGCCAGCTCCCCGTCGCGGGAAGCGCTGGCCAGCACGGCCACGGTGCTACCGGCGTCGTGGAGGCGGGCCTTGAGGAAGGGCGTCGCCATGACCGCCCGGTTGTGCCAGAACGTGAGGATGACGGGCTCGGGTCGTGCCAGCACCGCTTCCAGATGCACCGCCCCGTCCACGATGCGGGTGCTCCAGGTCCGGGACAGGAGGCCGATCGCCCGGCGGAGGACCCAGCCGGCGACGCCCAGGGCCAGGCGCCCCGCCCGTGTGTCCGGTCGGAGTCTCACGCCCCGCGTCCACGGGCGTGACCGTCGCGACCGATCCCCGTGGGGGATCCGAGGCGAGGAGGTAACGCGCCCGTCACCGGGTCTCCAGGAAGCGCAGGACGTCGCCCACCGTGTCCATGCGAGCGGCGTCCTCGTCCGAGATCTCGATGTCGAGCCCCTCTTCCAGATCCACGAGCAGCTGGAGTGCCCTGGGCGAGTCGATGCCCAGGTCACCGGCCAGCGACATGCCCGGCTCCAGCTCGTCACGGTCCACTCCGCTGATCTCGGCGAGGATGTGGAGCGCCTTGACCCTGTTGTCGTCCGTCATGGCGTGCCCTCGTGATTCTCGTTGCGCGGCGTGCGGGCGCCGGAACCACCGCCCTGGCCTCCAGGCACCTCGAGTCGGTCGAGCTCTCCGCGCAGGTACCGCTCGCGGAGCTGCCGGCGCTTGACCTTGCCGCTTGTGGTGCGGGGCAGTCGCCCTCGTCGCACGAACACCAGGTCGGCCAACGTCAGTGAGAGGCTCCGGCCAACGGAGTCCCGGATCTCCCGGCCCAGGGCTCCGAGGCGGGCCGCATCGACGTCGTGTGCCTCGACGACCAGCACGGCTTCCTCGCCCGTGGGGCCTGCGGCCACGGAAAAGGCGCCCGCCCGGACCGCGCCGCCACCCCCTGTGACTCCCTCGGCGACCCACTCCAGCTCGTGGGGCATGAAGTTGTGGCCGCGGATGATGAGCAGGTCCTTGGTGCGGCCCGTCAGGTAGAGCTCCCCCGCGTCCAGGAAGCCCAGGTCCCCGGTGCAGAGCCACCCCTTTCGCAGGGTCGCGGCCGTGGCCTCGGGTTCGTGGAGGTATCCCCCGAACACCCCGGGGCCGCGGATCTGGACCTCGCCCACCGCACCCTCCGGTCGCGGCACGTCGCCCGGGCCGCAGATCCGCACCTCGGTGTCGAGCACCGGCGGCCCGTTGCACACGACGTCCCGAAGGCCCAGCGATCGATCGGTGTCCTCGGGGGCCGGCCGAGTGCGTACCTCTCCCCCCGACTGGTCGAAGGTGACGGCCAGCGTGGCTTCCGCGAGCCCATAGCAGGGGCGGAAGGTCGACGTGCCGAAGCCCCGGGGTCCGAAGAGGTCGAGGAAGGCACCCACGGTCTCGGGACGGATCATCTCTGCGCCCGTCATGGCGTTCCGCACCGACGCGAGGTCCAGCTCCTCGAGGCGACGCTCGGCGACCCGCTCCACGCAGAGCTGGTAGGCGAAGTTGGGAGCCGTGGTCATGCACGCGGGGCCGCCGCTCATCTCGTCGAGCCAGAGGTGAGGGCGTGCCAGAAAAGTGGCGGGCTGGAAGAGGGTCAGCGCGTACCCGTACCTCACGGCCAGGAGAAAGCACCCGACCAGTCCCATGTCGTGATGGAGGGGCAGCCACGACACGATGGACTCCGTGAACGCTCGCGCCTGCGTGTTCTGCGGGGCGCCGATGGCGTAGTCGATGGCCATGGCGTTGTGGAGCGCGGCGCGATGGGGGATCATGACCGCCCGCGGTAGGCCGGTCGACCCGCTGGTGAGCTGCAGGAACGCCAGGTCGCCCGGGGCGGGGGCCGGGGGTACGACTGCGGCCGGCGTGACCGTCCTCAACTCGCTCGGGGTCACCGCAGCGCGAACGACGTGCTCTTCCCCGAGGCGGCGGGCTTCGTCGCGCACCGCGTCGGATACCACCGCCCGACCGGCGCCCAACCCCTCCAGGATGCTCGCGATCCTCCGCACGTGACCCTCGGCCGCTCCGAACGCCGGCGCCGGCGCCATGGCGACCGGGTGGGCGCCCAGGAAGAGGGCGCCCAGCCAGGCGTCGAACCAGTCCCACGACGTCGGCAGGCTCACCAGGACCGGCTCACCGGGCGAGGCGCCGAGCGCTGCCCACTTGCCCGCGAACGCCCGGGCCGCTGCAACGACCTCCGGATAGCGCCGGTGTTCGCGGTGCCGGCCTCGACGGTCGTAGACCGCGATGCCCCGATCGGGGAAGTCGGCGGCGACGCGCTCGAAGGCGTGCTGGAGGCTCTCGGGGTGCGACACGGGCGTGGGTCAGGCCGGCGGGGAGCCGTTTCGATGGGCGTCCGGAAGCCGCGCGAGGCGCTGGGTCAGGTCCTCGATGCGCTCGGCCGCCTCCGGCAGTCCCACGAGGAATGCGCCGCCCGGCTCCAGCAGGCTGAAGAGCGCCATCGCTCGCTCGTAGGCAGCGACGGCATCGGCCTCGCGGTCTTCGGACTCGGCGTGAAGTCCGTCCACCGTCAGCATCTCCGCAACGAGCCAACACCGTCCGGGCTCCACCTCTCCCGTCGGAGCCACCAGGAGCTGGAGCGTCTCCGGCGTCGCCGACCTGGCCAGGTCGACGTCGATACCGGTGTGGGCCACGACCTGCGAGAACCCTTCGGCGAGCTCCTGGGTGGTGACCGAACGGCCCAGGACCCGGTTGCGGAGGGCGATGAGGACCTGCCCCATCTGCTCGATCATTCGGAGGATGTAGTCGCGTTGGGGCACGGCGTACTCCGCATGGATGGGCGGGGATCGAGGCCAGGGTACACCGGAGCCCTGAGGAAGAGCCAGCCCCCCTTGCGGTGGCGGCCGGTGGCCAGGCGATCCACATTCGGGGACGAACGGGGGGCGCGGCGAGCGCGGACCCCGATTGGCACTCCCACGAGTCCTCGACGCCTCCATGGCCCATCACCTTCCGGCTGCGCCGTACGTCCGACGAATGGCACTTCTGATCGTCCTGGCCGCGTTCCCGCCCGGTCCGCTCCTCGCCCAGGACGCCCACCACTGGACGGAGCAGTTCGGGGCGCGGGGCGATCTGCTCGGCGGCCTCATCGTCGGCGCCGTGGACGATCCGTCCGCGGCGTTCTACAACCCGGGGGCGCTCGGGCTCGTAGATCAGCCGGCGTTCCTCATCACGGCCAACGGATTCCAGCACACGTGGATCACGTTGAGCGGTGTCGCGACCGAGCCCGATCTCCACTCCCGCCGTCTGGACGTGAGTCCGGACTTCATCGCGGGCAATCTCCCCCTGGGTTGGTTCGGGAAGAGCAGTCTGTCGTACTCGGCCTTCACCCGGAACAGACTCCGTACGCGGCTGGCGGGGAGGCTGGTGGACCCGCGCGCCGTCGTGGACACCGACCCGGACAGCGTGGGCGGTGTGCAGGAGGCGGTGTTGGACCACCGCGTGACGGAGACCTGGGTCGGGCTGTCGTGGGCCTATCCCGTCGCACCCCACGTGGGCGTGGGCATCACCCACTTCCTGAGCATTCGATCCCAGAGCACGGAGCTGAATCGGGTTCTCGAGTCGTTCTCACAGTTGCCCGAGCTCAGGGGGTCCTTCCAGAGTCAGGACTTCGAGTACACGGCCTGGCGCCTTCTGTGGAAGGCGGGCATCAAGGCGGAAGTCGGGAAGTGGGGGCTCGGGGGCGCGGTCACGACGCCCGCCCTCCGGCTTTCCGGCTCCGGCGAGTCGGCGTCCAACGGCACCACCTTCGAACACACACCGTCGGGCTCTGAACAGGAGCCGCGACTCGCCGCTTCCAGCCAGAAGGAACTGCGTGCGAGCTGGAAGACGCCCTGGTCCCTTTCGGCCGGAGTGAGCTACTCGTTGACCGGCGGTGCGGTCCATGTGACGGCCGAGTGGTTCGGGTCCGTGGAGACCTACGACGTGGTGGAGACCCAGGCGTTCCGCAGTCAGACGCAGGGCGACACGCTACGCATTCCCCTGCAGGGCGAGCTCAGGAGCGTGTTCAACGCCGGTGCCGGCGCCGAGTATGCGTTCTCTGAAGCGGTCACCGGATACGGCAGCCTCCGTACCGATTTTTCGGCGGCGCCTCCGGGCGACCGTCAGACGGTGAGCGTGGCCACCTGGGATCTGTACCACCTGACCCTGGGCGCCGGCCTGCACTTCCGGTCCTTCGACCTGACCCTCGGGACCGCCCTGGCCTACGGACAGGACACGATCCCACACGAGGGCGTGGCGGACGGCGACACGGGGGGTGGGGGCGTTATCGCCCCGATCCCGGACGGGAGCATCTCCTTCTTCCGCGTCAAGCTGCTGTTGGGATTCCAGCTCTTCATCGGGGGCCGCGTAATAGGGATGGGGAACCCCTGACGACTCGGGGCCCCTGGCCGCTTGGACACCGGGGCCGGGCGCGGGCCGCCCGTTTCATCGTCGGGGCCCCGCGAAGGTGGGGAGGGGGAGGAGGACGGTCGGGTGGCGGACGACCCCTTACGGCCGTGCCGCCAGGCGCGTCAGCCGCCGGTGCCTTCGGGCGGAAAGGTCTGCAACAGCTTGGCCGCCGCGTCGTCGAGTCGGGCCTGGGACTCCTGCGGAGACAGGTCGGGCTCGACCGTCCCGGTCGCCGTGCCGCGCCAGACCAGTTGATTGGTGCCGGCGTCGACGATGTCGACGAGAAGCGTCCCCTCGTCCCATTCGTTGACGTAGGTATTCGACGTGCCGACCCCCATGCCGCCGTACCAGCCCCAGCCGTAGCCGTAGTGGCTGTTGATGGTCTGGTAGCTCATCTGGCCTTCGATGGCCCCATGCCACGCGACGTAGAAGTCGGCGGCGCCGCTGGCTTCGGTGTAGCCCTTGGCGCCGAGGGCCCGGTCCACGGCGGTCTTCACGCGCTGCATCGTGATGGCGTTGTAGACCCGGGGATCGTCGTCGCCCCGGTCCGTCCGCTCGGCCCAGGCGTAGGTGCTGTAGCTGGCGAAGTCCGCGCCCGGGTCGTAGTCCGAGTTCACCGCCACCCCCCCACCGCAAGCGCCCACTCCCACGGTCGAGACCAGCGCGAGCGCCCATCCGGCCCGAGTCACCCGTGAATCCTCCATCAACGCCCTCCGCATTCTGGTCTGGTCCAGGATCGTCCGGTTCCCGTGGACGGCGGTCTCACCGCGCCTGGCCCGTTGCGTCCCACTCCGGCTGAACACCACCTTCGACCCAATCGTTCCCCGAGAACCCAGGAGCTGGCCGCGTGCCGCTGGTCTTCAAAAAGTACTTCCTCCCCGGCATGGTCTTCCAGTCAGTGGTGATCGCCGGCGGCTACGGCACGGGCCGGGAAATCGTCGAGTTCTTTCTGCTGCTCGGACCCGTCAGCGGCCTGGCCGCGATGCTGCTCGTGTCGGCCGTCATCTGGAGCCTGGTCTGTGCGGTGACGTTCGAGCTGGCTCGCCTGTGGGGTGCGTACGACTACCGCACGTTCTTCAAGGGTCTCCTCGGCCGGGGGTGGGTCGTCTTCGAAGTCTGCTACATCCTGTTGATGCTCATCGTGCTGGCGGTCGTCGCCGCGGCCGCGGGATCCATCCTCGAGGAGACCTTCGGCTTGCCGTATGCCGTGGGTGTCGTGGGCATCATGGCGGCCGTAGGCGTGCTCGTGTTCTTCGGGAGTGACCTGATCGAGCGATTCCTGGCCGGGTGGTCGTTTCTGCTGTACGCCGTCTACCTCGTGCTGGTGATCTGGGCGGTGGCCCGCTTCGGCGGTGACATCGCGGCCGCGTTTTCGGCCAGCGGGCTCGAGGGGGCCTGGCTCCGGGGCGGCGTCGAGTACGCGGCCTACAACCTGGCGGTCATTCCGGCCGTTCTGTTCGCCGTCCGCCACATCGAGACCCGCCGCGAAGCCGTGGGGGCGGGACTGCTGGCCGGCGTCATCGCCATCGTGCCGGCCTTCCTGTTCTACGTGGCCATGGTGGGTCTCTACCCGGCCGTTCTCGACCGGGCGGTGCCGGCCAACTTCGTCCTCGAGGCGCTGGGATCGCGTACCTTCCAGCTCACCTTCCAGCTCGTCCTCTTCGGCACCCTGGTGGAAACCGGAACCGGCTTCATCCACGCGGTCAACGAGCGGGTGGAGTCCGTCTTCGCAGAGCGCGGCACTCACTTGCCGAGGCTGGTGCGGCCCGTCGTGGCAGTCGGGTTCCTGCTGGGTGCGGCCCTATTGGCCCGGGTCGGCCTGGTGGACTTGATCGCCCGGGGCTACGGCACGCTGACGTGGGCGTTCCTGGTGGTGTACGTGATCCCGGTCCTGACCTGGGGCGTGTGGCTGGCGCGGCGAGGTGACCAAGTGCCGGCCGGATGAGAGGCCGTGGGTAGGCGCACCGACGGCGACCGGGCGTCGGGACGCCCCGACGCCTCACCCACCCGTTGGGTCGGGCGGCCCCGGCCCGGGCTCGGGCGGCTACGGTTCGGAACGTGGGGCCAGCATGGCGGCGGCGCACCACGAACGGGTGCACCGCCGCCTCCGCTTCAGGCCGAGGCCGTGGCCTTCGCGTGGATGGCGAACATGGCGCCCTGCGGATCCATGCACTGGGCGATCTGGTCCCCACCGGGGACCTCCATGGGGCCATTGAGCACCTGCCCCCCGTTGGCCGTCACCGCCTCCACCGCCCGGGCGATGTCCTCCACCATGGCGTAGAACATCCACGCCGGTGGCCCCGGCATCTCTGCCGGCTTGGAGAAGATGCCACCATAGGTGTCGCCGTGGGCGCCGAACATGTCGTACATCCCGTCTTCACCCATGTCCATCGCGTCGGTCTTCTCCCAGCCGAACAGCTCGTGGTAGAAGTCGAACGCCGCCGACTGGTCGGTGGTGGCGAGCTCGTGCCAGCTGAACTCCCCGAGGCGGGGCGCGCCGCCGTGGCCGGGCGGATCTCCCGCCGGCGTGTAAACGGCGAACACCGCGCCCTGGGGGTCCCGCAGGGTGGCGATGCGTCCCACGCCGGGAATGTCCATGCCGGGCATGAGCGCGGCGGCACCGAGCTGGGTGGCCTTCGTCACGACGGCGTCAACGTCGGAGACACACACGTAAGCGAGCCAGTGGGGTGGTGCCCCCGCCGCCTGCGCCTCCTCCGGGAGCTGGACCACGCCACCGATCGCCCCTTCGGATGTGGTCCACATGTGATAGGGGGTGTCCGGCGTCGGTCCGTCCCACTCCTCGATCCCCCAGCCCACGACGGCCCGATAGAAGCTCTCCGCCGCCTCCGGTGTCGTCGTCATGAGGTCGTACCAGACCCATCGTCCCGAGTCCTGCGCGTCCATACCACTCCTCCTTGTCAGCGACCCGTCTGTCCGATCCCTCGTTACCTACGGGGAAATGCCAGGCGATTTCCGCCATGTGGGGAGGGCGGAACCGACCTGCGACCGGGCCAGTCGCCGGAGGGCGAGGCGGGTGGGTGGACCCGATCGTGTCCGACGTTAGAGCCCGTCATCGCCGTTGGCCAGAGGGCGGCGGCGGGTAGGGGCGAGGCGCGGCGATGCGCGTTGGTCCGCCGGGGGGCGAGGGATCCACGAAGCCCCGCCTCGGACAGGCAAGATCGACCCTCCCGGCCCGAACCTTGCAATTGTCCGAGACGTTCGCCTTGACGGGTCGTGCGGGCAGGGCCACCGTGGTCGGAACGTCGACACGGCCGTGGCCGGCACCGCCACGAGAGATCCTCACGGGAGACCGAGCCAATCCATGTCGGGACCGTCCTGGACGCCTTTGCGCTACGCGTCCATCCTTCACCCCACCGACTTCGGTCCGGGGAGCGTAACGGCCTTCGCGCACGCGCTGCGACTGGCGATTCGTCACAAAGCGCGGCTGACCCTGTTACACGCCGGCGGCGAGGGGGGCCAGTCGGATTGGCACCAGTTTCCAGGGGTTCGCGAAATGCTCGAGCGGTGGAAACTGCTGGAGCCGGGGGCCGGACGGAGCGCCGTGCTGTCCGAGCTGGGCGTGCAGGTGGAGAAGGTGTCGATCCGCGGCAGGGGTGTCGTGGACGGCATCCTCGCGTACATGGCGGATCACATGACCGACATGCTGGTGCTGGCCACCGCCGGACGGGAGGGGCTGGACCGGTTCATTCAGGGCTCGGTGGCCGAGCCGCTGGCTCGCCACGCGGCGGTGACCACCCTCTTCGTCCCCAACGGCGCCCGGGGATGTGTGGCCGAGGCGGACGGAGCCGTCACCCTGGATCGGATCCTCGTCCCGGTAGCGCGGGACCCGGCTCCCGAGCCGGGCGTGGACGCGGCGATGAACGCCGTCGACGGCTACGGAGGCGGTGGATCGCCGACCATCACCCTGTTTCACGTCGGAAGCCCGGACGGTGCACCCGAGCTGGACCTCCCGGCGGACGATCGGTGGAGATTCGAGCACGAGACGCGATCTGGTGACGTCGCTCACGAGATCGTCATGGCGGCCGATGACTTCATGGCCAACCTGGTCGTGATGGTCACTGAAGGCCGCCGCGGATTCATGGATGCCCTGACCGGCAGTACGACCGAGCGTGTGATCCGCCGCTCGCCGTGCCCTGTCCTGGCCGTCCCGGCGGAAACGCTGTAGAACGATCATTCCGGATCGCGCCGTACGGTCCGACCCACGTTGAGAGGAAGCGATGTTCGCCCGAATCCTCCTGATCCTCATGATCGCCGGCGTCTTGCTCGGCCTGGCCTACCTGCTCCAGGCTCCGGTCCCCATCGATCCGGTGGAGTGGACCCCACCGAACCCACCCCGGCTAACCGGCCTGTACCGCCCGAACCAACGGTTGGCCGCGATCCAGCGCCTGGGCGAAGGGATGGGCGTGGGACCGGAGGACGTGGCGGTGGACCGCCAGGGGCGCATCTACGGCGGAGTGGAGGACGGCCGCATCGTTCGGCTGGCTCCCGACGGAAGCGGCGCCGAGGACTTCGCGACCACGGGAGGCCGCCCCCTCGGGCTCGACTTCGATGGCGCCGGCAACCTCATCGTGGCGGACGCGTTTCGCGGCCTCCTGTCCATCTCGCCCGACGGCCAGGCTACGGTCCTGACCACCGAAGAGGGCGGGGTCCCGTTCCGGCTGACCAATGACGTGGACGTGGCCGCGGACGGGACCATCTACTTCAGCGACACCTCGCGGAAGTTCCCCCTCGACATGTACTGGGCCGAACTGCTGGAGCACCGGCCCAACGGGCGGCTCCTCGCCTACGATCCGGCCTCCGGCGACACCCGACTCGTCCTCGACAGCCTCTACTTCGCCAACGGAGTTGCCGTGAGCCCAGACCAGCAGTCCGTGATGGTCGTGGAGACCGGCAAGTACCGCGTTCGGCGGGTATGGGTGGCCGGAGAGCGGGCGGGAACCTCGGAGGTGGTGATCGAGAACCTCCCGGGCTTCCCGGATGGGATCTCGTCCAACGGGCGGAATGGGTTCTGGTTGGCGCTCATTGCGCCGAGAAACGCCGAGTTGGATCAGTCCCTCCTGCAGAGCAGGTTCATGCGCCGGCTCATCTGGCGTCTCCCCGAGTCGTTCCTGCCCGTTCCCGGCGAGTACGGGTTCATCCTCCGCCTGGACGCTCGTGGTAGCGTCGCCGACGCCCCCCAGGATCCTCGGGCCCGCTACCGCCAGATCTCCAGCGTGGAACAAGTGGGAGGCTCGCTCTACTTCGGTTCATTGGTGGAAGCTGCGGTGGGCCGCATGCCCGTGCCGTAGGTGGCCTCTTCCTCCAGCCGGGAGGAGTGGGTACCGTGAAGGACAGCGCGGCGCTGGCCCCTGGCTCGCCGCTCCATCGTCCCGGGTTCGCTGGCAGGGACCCGACTCGCCCGAAGGCGGTATGAGAGCCGGAGCTTCGACGGGCGTGGGACAATCACAGACGAGCAGGAACGGATGAAGATCACGGCGATCCTCCTGGCAACCGCCATACAGGGCGGTCCTCAGTCGACCGGCCCCGAGCATGCGGCCTACGACCCGTCGACCACCTACACGCACAACCACGAGGGCGAGCTCGGGGCGAAGCTCCGCGTTCTGGAGCAGAGCCTGCGTTGCAGCTGTGGATGCACACTCGACCTCCACACCTGTCAGCTGAACATGCAGTGCGGAGTCTCTCCCCGCTGGTCCGCCCGGATGCTCCAGCTTCTGGAGGGGGGCGCGACCGAGGACGCGATTCTCGACGAGTTCGTGACCGAGTACGGGAAGGCCGTTCTGATCGCCCCGCCCCTGGAGGGCTTCAACTGGGTCGGGTATCTGACGCCCGTCATGGCGCTGGTGATGGGCGGGGTGTTGGTGGGGCTGGTGCTTCGGCGGAGCATCCGGTCGCGGGAGCCACAGCCCGTCGGCGCCGCCGTGAGCTCCGACGAGTGGGAGCGTCTCCAGTCGGAGATCCGCAAGATCGAGGAGGAGGAAGCGGCGTCCGACTGGTAGCCTGGTCCGCTCGCTGGTCGGATTCCCGACTCGGGAAGGCCGCTACGCGGACTGCTCCTCGCCGGCCGGGCCCGCCAGACGACCGAGCACCCTGCGACCCGCCTCCATGACACCGGCGAGCTGATCCTCGAGGAAGCCCACCTCCTGCATCACGTGGCGCACCTCGTGCACCTCCTCGACGAGGCGCGGGAGGTCGCTCCGGATCCGGCCGTAGCGCCGCCACTCACGGCGGATCCCCTCGAGTCGTTGCCGCAACCTGCGGAGCTTCCGCTGGCCATCTTCGTCGCTCGCGCCGACCCGTCGTTCCAGCTCATCGACGAGTCGATGGAGGTCCGAGACCCCGTCCGGATTGGTGGCGAGCATCCCATGCCCCATCGTGACCACGGACGAGTGCAGCAGGCCACTCAGGCGCGCCACGTGGGCCCGACCTCGCACGCTCACGCCCTCGAGGCGGCCGTTCAACGCCATCATCCGGGTGACCGCCACCTCGAGGTCCGCGATGATCTCCTGTACGCGGTCGAGGAAGGCGTTGAGGTCATTGGCCAGCTGACCGAACTCGTCCGCGGACACCACGTCCGCCCGGGTCGTGAGTCCCCCGGCTCCCTTCGCGAGGCGGGCCACGGCAGCCCGGAGGGAGAGGAGCGGCGTCATCAGGGTGCGGAGCAGGAGGAAGAGGATGGCGACGTTCACCACGATCTTCACGAAGTTGAGCGGGACCGACAGCCGCACGTCGTCCCACCACCCCTCGAGACTCGTGTCCAGATAGCTCCGGACGGTCACCGTTCCCAGGACGTCGCCCACCCCTGCCTCGCCGTGGCACTGCAAGCAGAACTCCTCGGCGCGGAGCTCCACGCGGCTCTCGTGATGCGTCCCCTCCCGCCAGGACGGGGGCAGGCCGAGCGGCTCGAAGCCGAAGACGGCCCGGATCGACGAGCTCGTGACCGCTGCGGGCTCGATGGCCACCGAGAGCCCGGCCACCTCGTAGTTGCGCTGCAGTATCGGGTAGACGGTGCGCGAAGCGACCGGCCCACCGCGATTGAGCATGATGGACCGCACGTCGTTCGCGAGGCGCTCGGCCGCGATCTGCGTCGCCCCGTCCTGCCGCTGACGGAAGTCGTATACCTCGAAGGCGAAACGAAGGCCCAGCTCGATCACGGCCACGGCCAACAGAAAGCCCAGGAAGGAAAGGGTCATGCGAACGAAGAACGACTGGTCGAAGCGGCCCAGGGCGTCTGGGTGGGCCTCGTGATTTCGGCTCATCATGTCTACCAAACCCGCTGCCCGGGTTCCGGGTTCGCGCAAGCGCCCGTGTTGTGGATCGCTGGGGTCCCAACCGCCCCCGAAGCGGGGCCGGGTCGCGAGAGGGGCGGCGGCACCCAGCCCAGTCGGGATCCCTGATCGGACGGGTCCGACGTGCTTCGAGCTCAGGGAGAGGAGCCACCTGAACGGATGACCGACACGTCTGAGTACGTCCGGTGGATCGTGAGCGCGAAGCGGCCTGAGACCCGGGCTCGTCGCCTGGCCGGGACCGTGGCCACGCAGGAGAGACGAGAGAAGCCCTCACCGGCGCCCGTCAGGTCGTCAGCCGCCGCCTCCCAACACGCTCATCCCCTGCTCGAAGACGAGGTCGACGGGAATCCCCGCCTCGGCCAGCCGGTCCAGATCCGCCTGAAGCCCCGGCCCGACGCGTCCCTGCTCGGCGAGCAGAGCACCGGCGCCCTGGTGGTTCCCGTCCCCCTGGAGAGTGAGGATCAGCTCCGAGAGCTCCGCCATGGCGCGCCGCAGATGCTCGAAGTCCACCCGGTAGGTGCCCGTCGCCTCGTCCCGCACGAATGCGCCCCGCTCCTGGAAGAAGTTGAAGCGCACCATGTTCGCCCGCCCGTGGGCGCTCGACGCCCCGAAGCGCACCGACCGGAAGATGCTGGCCATGAAGGTGACGTAGTTGTCGCGTAGGTCGCCCTCGGTCATTTCGTCCTGGTCGAAGAGCTGCGTCACCATGTACAGGCCGAGCACGTCGGCCTTGCCCTCCTCCATCGGCGAATAGTGCTCGCGCAGCGCTTCCCTCACCGTCCCCCGGTCGTTGATCGTGTTCTTGATCCCCAGGCCGTGCGCCACCTCATGGAACATCGTGTTCCCGAAGAAGGCGTCGAACGTGACGTGCGGCCGCTGGTCATCCGCGATCAGGACCTCTGCGATGGGAACCAGGATCTCGTCGAACTTGGCCCGCATGGCGTTCTTGAGCTGAAGTCGCCGCGTACCCTTGGCCAGCTGCACCGTCTCGTCGTTGGGCAGGTTGATGGCGATGGTCTTGGATCCTGCGTTCGCGTGGCCCGCGTAGTAAAGGACATCGTACGCGTTGAGCTCGGCATTCGTCCCAGGCCGCTCCTGCTTGTAGGCGTCCGGGGCGGGAAGTCCTTCCTGGAGCGCCGGCAGGAACTGGGCGAAGCGGGCCAGGCGCTCGCTCCACTCCATGTCCTTGACCAGCACGTAGCCCTCGTGGGCGGCCTTGAACCCGTTCAGCTGGTCCTCGTAGACCTCGATGGGTCCGATCACCACGTCCAGGCGGTTGTCCTTCATGTCCAGCCACGCCATGTCGCTCTCCCGGTACTCGTCGTCCATGAACGCGCGGGCGCGGAGCTCCAGGTACTTCCGTAGGCTGGCCTGGGGAGCGAGGGACGCGGCCTCCAGGAGCAGCTCGGCTGCCCTACGGTGCTGCTCGGCAAACGCCTGGTGATACGGAATCGTCATGAGGCTGCCGTCGTCGTCCCGGCGGACCAGCGTGTAGAGGCTGCGCAAGGCTTCGCCCCCGTCGTCCGCCGCGGCCACCGCCACTTCGAACTCCTCCGGAGTGATGTCGGGCGGGTACAGGTTGGCGCCTCTGGGCTTGACCCCCACGCTCGGCAGAAACGCCTCGTCGCCCGCGAGCCGGTCCCACGGACCGTAGTTGATCTCGACGAGCCGTCGCGTCGCGGCGTCCGCGATGGATCCCAGGAGCGCCTCCTCCGAGCCGAACGCCTGGACCCAGAACGCCTCGTCCATGGGCGTCATGGCCTCCATGAGAAGGGGGATCATGGCCCGCTCGTCGTCGCTGAGGACGGACATGTCGGTCGTGAGCCGGACGGTCGCGTACTGCGCGAGGCGAGTCTCGACGTCGGAGGCACCCGCCATGGTCGTGGGCTCCGGCCCGTTCCCCTCGCCGCAGGCGCTGACGGCGAGGACCAACAGGGGCGCGAGCAAGGGTCCCAGGCGGCCGGGCAGGCTGGTGGCGGTCACGAGTGGTCTCCTTCGGGCGACGAAGCCCCGACCTCGGGCGAGTGTGTGAAGACGACGATGGACGGCGCCTGGCTGAGCCCGGAGCTGCTCAGCTCGAGGCGGTGGGAGGACAGTCGGCGCACCCCGTCCTTGCCGTCCAACCAGGGGTCTATTGGACCCAGGTCCGACGGGCTCTCCGGATCCGACTCGAGGGCCGGAATCCGGTAGTGCATGGGCACGAGCAGGCGGGGCCGTACCGCTTCGAGGATGGCCTGGATCTCCGCTTCAGCCAGGATGTGATAGTCTCCGTCGATGGGCAGCATGAGCACGTCGACCCGGCCCATCTCCCTGACGTTCTGCTCCGTCAGCGGGCCGTTGTCCCCGACGTGGGCGATGCGGATCCCGGCCGCCTCCAGCACGAAGATCGTGTTGACCTGGCCGAACTCCTTCCCATACGGGTCCGCGTGCTTGCCACGGACGCCCCGGATTGCCAGGTCGCCGATCTCGTATTCGCCCGGCCCGTCGATGACCCGCGTCTCGGGATCCCAGGGGACATCCAGCCCCCGGAAGCGCCCGCCGTCGTGGTCGTAGTGCGGGTGGGTGACGAGCACGGTAGAGGCGCCCAGCTCGGCCGGGTAGTCGTATCCCAGCCAGACCCGGCTCGCATAGGGGTCGATGACCACCGCATGCCCCGCGGGCGACGTCACGCGGAAGCTGGCATGGGCGATGTACTCGACGAGGACGGAGCCCTGGCTCGCCGGTTGCGCGTCGGCCGTGTCCGGCAGCAGCCCGGCCGGGATCGCGCTCAGCGCCAGAGCCGCTAGCAGGCGGGTTCGCCGCGTCACGGCCGAGGAGGACTCGGTCCCGGCCCTCGGCGTTGCGCCGGCCGCGACCGGGGCCTTCCACCCAGCTGGAAGCTCCTGCAGGTTCGGGGGGGCGCTCATGCCGAAGGGCGCTACCTCGCAACGTGTGGGATCGTGGTGAATCCCCCACAATAGGGACCTCCAGTCCGCCCGCAAGCACGAGGAGCACGCGCCATGCCGCTGTCCGTCGGAGACACCGCGACCCGCACGTTGACGCTCACCGAGGACCACGTTCGACTCTTCGCCGAGATCACCGGTGACTACAATCCGCTGCACTTCGACGATGCCTTCGTCGCCGCGACCCGGTTCGGGCGTCGCGTCGTCCAGGGGGGGCTCACCACCGGGCTGCTGCACGCCCTGGTGGCCATGGACCTGCCCGGTCCGGGGACGGTGTTCCTGAGCCAGGACTGGAAGTTCACCGCTCCCGTGTACATCGGAGATACGATCACGGCCCGTGCCGAAGTCCGCTCGGTCCACGAAACGAAGCCGGTATGTCGGCTCGGGGTCCACGTGGTCACCCAGGAGGGCACGACGGTCCTGGAAGGGGAGGCCTGGTGCTACACCTTCGCCGGGGACGCATCGGCGTGATCAGCCGTTCACACCGCTGACACCGCACGCCTGCCAGGCCTCGTCGGCATGGTTCGGGTCGCCGTCGAGCAGGTCGTGCAGCATCTCGTGCCTCACGACACTCGCGGTAGCCACATGAAAGCGCGTCAACGTGATCTTGTGGGGTTTCTCCCAGTGAGCCAGCACGATCTGCTTGTTCACCGTGATCGTCTCGGCCTCCCACCACTCGATGCGGCCGAAGTCCGCGGCTCGACCGGAGCACGCCTCGGTTTCCGTCCACCAGTCGGAGTATGCAGGAAGGGGCGTGAAGCGCCGGACGCCGGTGAGCTCCACGCCGGCCAAGGAGGTGCATGCCGCCAGGGCCACGGTGCCGAGAGCTGCTGCCATCAGCGGTCGCATCGTCGTGAGACTGGAGGTCGAGGTGGCGGTGGTAGGGGGCCGGCGGCCCGCACGGAAGCGGCGACTCTCTGCTCATACGCGGGGCGGCTCTCCGTGTTGCCCCGCACGGGACGCGTCCAACGCAGGGCTGCGGTGCCTCGGGTCCCCCAGCATGTCGCCGCGCTTCCTTGCTGACGAGCCGCACCGGCAGCATCATGACCGTGACCTCGCGCCGCGCTGGCGTCCCACCGCTGGGCCGCGCTGCCGCGCGAGGGTCTGCCGCTACGATAGAACCAAGGAGAAGTCATGAACAACGCTCGTCCGCTCGCGGCCCTGGGAGGCCTGGTTTTGGCAACGGTGGTCACGCTGGCCGTTCCGGTCGATGCCGCGGCGCAACGCACCGCCAAGCCCGTCCTCCACGGCAGCCACTGGATGGCCATCACCGGCAAGCCCCTCGGCGCCACGGCCGGAGCCATGATGTTTCAGAAGGGCGGCAACGCCGTCGATGCGGCCGCTGCCATGCTGGCCGCCACCGCCACCATGTGGGACGTGCTCAGCTGGGGCGGTGAGACCCAGGCGCTGATCTACCACCCGGGCGAGAGGAAGGTGATCGGCATCAACGCCCTGGGCGTGGCTCCCAGCGGTGCCACAGTCGACTTCTACGAGGAGAAGGGACACGCGTACCCGCCGAGCTCCGGTCCCCTGTCGGCCGTCACCCCGGGTACGCCCGGGGGCCTCATGACCATGTTGGCCGAGTACGGGACGCTGCGCCTCGCCGACGTGCTGGGTCCGGCGATCCAGCTGGCCGAGGGGTATCCCATGGAGGCCGATCCCATACGGCGCATCAACAGCAGCGCGGACGAGATCCGGGAGTGGCCAACCTCCGCCAGGGTCTATCTCACGCACCCCGACGACCCCGACCACCCGGGCCCCCGAGAGGGAGAGATCTTCCGGCAGCCCGACCTGGCCCGAACGCTCGCGAGCCTAGTGGAGGCCGAGGCACGAGCGCTGGCGGCGGGCAAAGCCCGGAAGGAGGCCATCTACGCGGCCTACGACCGCTTCTACCGGGGCGACATCGCCGAGGCGTTCGTCCGGGGAGCCCGGGAAGCCGGCGCCCTGATCACCATGGAGGACCTCGACAACTGGCAGGTCTACATCGAAGAGCCGGTGATGACGACCTACAAGGACATCGAGGTCTACAAGCTGACGACCTGGGTTCAGGGACCCGTTCTGCTCCAGGCTCTGAACATGCTCGAGAACTTCGATCTCAAGGGCATGGGGTATAACAGTTCGCGTTATCTCCACACCCTCTACCAGGTCATGAACCTGGCCTTCGCGGATCGGGACTTCTACTACGGAGATCCCTACTTTCCCCCGGAGGAGCCCATCCAGGGCCTCCTCTCGAAGGACTACGCCAAGCTGCGGATCCAGCAGATCGACTGGGAGCGGAACGACCCGGAGATCGGGCCGGGCGATCCCTACCCCTTCCAGGGCGGGACGAACCCGTTCCAGCGCTTCCTCGAGGGTTGGCGCACGGACCGCATCGTCACGCCGGAGGCCAGCCCCGAAGAGGTGCAGGACTTCGAGAACGCCTTCTACGCCGGCACGACGTCCATCCAGGCGGCCGACACCGAGGGTTGGGTGGTTTCGGTGACTCCCTCGGGTGGGTGGATCCCGGCGGTGATCGCGGGAGAGACGGGTGTGGGTCTCAGTCAACGTGCGCAGAGCTTCGTCCTGGACGAGCGTGAGAACCCCTACAACGTGATCGAGCCGGGCAAGCGCCCCCGGGCCACCTTGACGCCGAGCATGGCGCTCAGGGACGGCAAGCCCTTCCTGTCCTTCGCCGTCCAGGGCGGCGACGGGCAGGACCAGAACCTGCTGCAGTTCTTCCTGAACGTCGTCGAGTTCGACATGAACGTTCAGGAGGCCGTGGAAGCGGCCAACATGAACACCTTTCAGCTTCGTGGATCGTTCGGGGATCACGAGTCCAGCCCCGGCCGGATGCTGGTGCAGGAGCAGACGCCACCCTGGGTCGTGAAGGAGCTCGGGGCCATGGGCTACGACCTGACCTTCCGGGAGCGAACCTCCGGCCCCATCAACGCCCTATTCTTCGACTGGGAGCATGGGAGCTTCTGGGGCGGCTCGAGCCACCACGGTGACGACTACGGCATCGCGTGGTAGGTCTGCCCGCCGGGGAGCTCTAATGAGACAGCTGCTGATCCTCGCCACCCTCTGGGGCGGGGGCCTCTCTGGCCCTTCGCATCTCCCCGCCCAGCGGGTCCAGTGCGAGCTGGCCGGGCAGGCCGACGGTAGCTTCCAGGGGGACTGCCGCGGATTCGACGAGGGGCGTGGGACCCTGCAGCTCACGCCCGACGAGCCGGTCGTGGGAGGCGACGCTCCCATGGCTGTTCCCGTGGACGTGACGTGGATTGGGGCCCTGCAGATACCGGGCTGGCCTCGGCTCGGCGTCGAGGTCGAGAGCTCCCCCTACGAGCCCGACCCCGCACCCGTCATGAAGACCCAGGTGGCGTGGGTCCTGGTCGAGGACGCCGTCGTCGAGGGCGTGGACCTGAGCTTCTGGTTCCAGTTCGACGAGGACGCGCCTCCGACGCATGAGGATCTCGCCATCATCGAGCGCACGGCCGGAATCCTGAGCGACGAGCTGGTATGGGATCGCTCGCAGGGCCGGCGATGTCCCGACGTCGCTCGGACGTGGACGCTGTACTGCGCCCTCAGACAGGCCACGGTGGAAGAGACGGAAGAGTTCCACGAGCGGCAGCCTGCGCTCGTGATCACCGCGAAGGTGATCGGGGAGGTCTTCCGCGACATGTCGTGGGAGAACCCGCTCATCGACTACAATGCCTACGACGACGCCATCCTCATCGAGGTGCACCGCCTGCTGGCCATGGCGGCCACTCGCGTACGGAGAGAGTTGTAGCGCGCGACCACGGATGCCGGTGACGGTGTCCCGGCTCCCGACTCAGGTACCCAGCACGGCCTTCGGCATGTGCATGCTCACGAGCACGTGGGGGACATCGACGACCTCGGAGATCTTCAGATCGGCGGCGAGGGAGGCGAGAACGTAGGCCTCCTCCGGGGTCAGGCCGTGCTCTGCCGTCAGGTAGTCGATCATGTACAGCGCCGCCTTCCTCGCCGCCTCGTCGAGCGTGGTGGCGAAGCCGGTTACCGCATAGAAGTCCGCCGTCTCGTATTGTGGCTCCTGGATGGGCCGGCCCCCCTTGACCAGCTCCACCCTGTACCGGATCCGCATGGGCGCCTCGATGGCGGTGCCCGACACCTCCCCGTCGCCCTGGGCGGCATGGGTGTCGCCCACCGAGAATAGCGCCCCCTCCACGAAGACCGGGAAGTAGACCGTGGTGCCCGCCGTCATGTGTCGGTTGTCCATGTTTCCACCGTTGGCCCGGGGCGGAATCGTGGAGAGGAGCGAGTCGGTGGCCGGGGCCACGCCCATCACGCCGGGGAACGGCGCCAGCGGGATCCGGATCCGTTCGTTGAACCGCACCTCCGTGGCGCCCTTCGGGATCTCGAACGTCCTGAGCCAGGGTTCGGTGAACTGGTCGGCGAGGAAGCCGAAACCGGGTGCGATGGCCGCCCAGCCCCAGGGTCCCACCTCGATCTCCAGGAGGGTCACGGCGAGGACGTCGCCCGGCTCGGCGCCTTCGACGTACACCGGGCCGGTCAGCGGGTGGATGGGGCCGAAGTCGAGCGTCGCCACGTCGTCGGCCGTGGACGTCGGGTCGAACTGTCCGTCCGTGGCCTCTTTCGTGTGGACCTCGACCACGGCTCCCGAAGCGACGGTCGCCACCGGCGGGACCCTTGCGCTGAACCGGTTGTGGGTCTGGTCGGCGCCGATGACCACGTCGGGGTCGGGGACCGCCGCAGGAGCCGCCGCTTCCGTGGTGGCAGGCGGCGTGGTGTCGTCCGGTGCGCAAGCGCTCAGGACGAGGGTGACGAACGCCAGGCCAATCGGTGCGGATCGCATTCTCGAGACTCCTTCAAGGCACGAGGGTTGGGCGGGACGCGTCGGCCCCGGGGACGGTCGCGTCGACGACCTCTGGCCCGCCCAATCTCCGGGACCAGACCCGCCCTTTGCAACGCCGCCGTCCTTCGGTGCCGCCGTCGACCGCTCGGCCTACCTCGCCCTCGCCGCCGGCCCCGACCTCTGCGGCGTGTGGGATGGGGCGCCCTCTCGTCATCTGGCCTATGCGGCCCCGCCTCGAGCGGACTGCGGCCAGCACCAGATCGCCGCCACATGTTTTCGAATCTCTTCGAGCAGATCGATCTCGGGGCGCGTTGCGGACGGATGAGGCGAGTCGTCCCTGATCCCAACGGTGCAAAGGCATATGGCGAAGGAAACGCGATGACGTATCCAGTGCTGCGCACTTGACGCGGGTGTGTAAACGGATGAATCCTTCCACACCCCGATGCTCTGGCGGTCTGGCTCCCGCAGTCGCCTGCCACGGCGACGCTCGTCGTGGCTCGAGGAGGTTCATCATGCAGAGAGCTTTCGTGGCCTGGTGTCTGGCGACGCTTCTGGCGCCTCCCCTGGGAGCCCAATTGGCGTCGTGCTCGGACGGCACCCGCACCCGACAGTGCCAGATCCCGCCCATCGCCGGCACCTTCGTTCCGCCCGACAGCGTTCGCGGCGACATGGAGTTCGACGGGAACGCCGTTTCGGTGTGGCTCACGGCGGCCAGGCGGTTGACCGAAGACAGCACGGCGCTCGTCGTCGATTTGGAGATGATCGCGGTCGAGACGATCCCGGACTCCACCTGGATCGCCGGCGCCGATACGCTCGTGCTGTTCACCGCAGAGGACGGATGGAAGATCAGCGAGCTGCCCCAGCTCCAGTTGTCCGTCGCCGACTCCACGTCTCTCCTGATCAAGGGAAAGACGAAGGTCAGCCTGACCCCGGAGGTCGTCGCCAGCGACCGGGCCCAGCACGAAGGGCTGTGCCGAAGTCATCCGAGCGACATCTGCCAAAACACCACCAACAACGGGCTTGTGGCCCGGTGGACCGTGTGGGGCGATTCGGGTCGGAGGGATCTGGGGGAGACCAGGGTCCACGTGCAGCTGGCTTCGGTGGCGGTGAAGGTGCGACGCAAGGACGGCCACTAGGGGATCTGTTTCTTGCCGGCTCTCACCGATGGCGAGCATCTTCCTGGTTGAGCGCCCCGGCCCCCTCCCGGCGCTGGCTGGCCCCCGACTCCCAGGTGCATGATTGGCCAAACCGTCTCCCACTACGAGATCCTCGTGAAGCTCGGCGGGGGAGGGATGGGCTCCCGGGGACCTGCTGAGCGGAGGCAAAGGAAGATCCGGCACAACCAGGATCTGAGCCGGACGGTGGACCACCTGATGGAGCGTGACGACATCGACGGGGAGCGGCTGGCCTGCCTCGGGCTCAGCGCCGGCTCCGAACACGGTTCCTACAGGCTGGCCATCGAGCGACGATTCAAGGCCGCGGTCTGGGTGGGGGGTGGGTACGACGCGACGCACATGCAGCACGAGCAGCCCTTCGTCGTACCCTGGAACTACGAGCCCCGGGTCACGACACCCGTGTTGATGATCAATGGCCGAGGAGACTACGCGCTGCCCGTCGAGACCGGACAGAAGCCGCTGTGCGACATGCTGGGCACACCCGCCGAGGACAAGAGGCACGTGCTGTTCAACGGGGGACACGTCCCGCAGGGCACGGGCATCGTCCGTGAGACGCTGGACTGGCTCGACCGATACCTGGGGCCTGTCCGTCGCTCGCCCGTGGCCCGCTCTTGAACGTGGCGGGCAGGATCGGCAAGTTCCCTCCGTCCCCGGCCCCCGAGGCGCCATGACCGATAGCCCATCACCGCTCGACGAACGCCTGACCCAGGAGCTCGGTGCCGAGTTCGACATCGAGAGGATTCTGGGCGAAGGCGATCAAGCCAGCGTGTATCTGGCCCGGGAGCGTGCCCTCCAGCGGGCCGTCGCCATCAAGGTGCTGCTGCCGTCCCTCGCCGCCGAGGAAGTGGCGCGCAAACGGTTCGAGCGAGAGGGCCGGTCCTCGGCACGCATCCAACACCGAAACGTAGCGGGCGTCCACCGCGTGGGCGCGCTGTCCGACGGCGTGCCGTATCTGGTCATGGAGTACATCGAGGGGCACACGCTGGCCCAGGAGCTGGAGATGGCCGGCCCCATGGACCCGGTCGCTGCCCGGGACGTGTTGGAGCAGGTGGCCTCCGCCCTGGAGGCGGCGCACGCCAAGGGGATCGTGCACCGGGACGTGCGGCCGGGCAACGTGATCCGGGAGCGGGGGACCGGCCGGGTCGTGCTGACCGACTTCGGACTCGCGGCGGTTATGGTCCACAGCGGGGCCGCCGTGACGCGCCTGACCCGCGCCGGTGAGCTACTGGGGGATCCGCGGCACCTCAGCCCCGAGGAGCTGCGCGGTGAGTCCGCGGTCGAGGAGAGCGACGTCTACGCCCTGGGCATCATGGCGTACGAGCTCATCACCGGAGACGGTCCCTACCCGGGTCTTTCCGGCGTACAGCTCGTGAGCGCGCATCTGCGGACACCCGCGGCGTCTCTCGCCGCGCTCCGCCCCGGCGTGCCCAACGACATGGCCGACATCGTGGAGGCGTGCCTCTCGAAGGCGGCGGAGCGCCGACCCTCGGCGTCGACGGTGGCCCGCCGGCTCCGCGGCGAACGAACAGACCGGGACCTGGCGGCCAAGCCTACCGGCACGGTGGCGGGGTTCCTGTGGGAGCTGCGCCGGCGACGGGTGTACCAGGTGGCGGTGGCGTACCTGGGGCTGGCGTTCGTAACCTTGGAGGGCGCCGGCATCGTCTGGGACTCCTTGCCTTTCCCGGACTGGGCGTTCGACGGGCTCGTGTGGGTGGCTCTGGCGGGCTTCCCGATCGCCCTTGTCCTGGCGTGGGTGTACGACCTGACCCGAACGGGGATCCGGAGAACGGAGGCCGCTTCGGACGAGTCTGCGGGCTCCGGCCGCGTGCGACAGCGAGCGCTCCAGATCGCCGGTCTGGTGGTGGGCCTGGGCCTCGCCGCCGCTCTCGGCCTGAGATTCCTGGGCCGGTAGCCCGTTACGACTTCGGGATCTCCTTTCCGGGATCGACGAACGGCCGGGCCACGACCGTGGCCGACCGGTCGCCCGCGTCCGGGACGCGAACGGTCAGGCGGGTGCCCAGGGCGGCCCGATCGGCCGGCAGCATGGCGTAGCCGATGTTCTTCCCGAGCCGCGGCGAGTACACCGCCGAAGTGACGAAGCCCACGTCGCGTTCGTCCACCTGGACGGGCCACCGCGTCGTGTTGAGGTCGAGGCGCTCACCGTCGATCTCGATGCCGGCCAGCCGGCGCAACGGCCCCTCGGCCTTGATCCGCTCCAACGCTGCGCGACCGATGAACGACGCCTCCTGTTCGAGCTCCACCTGCCAGCCGAGGCCGACCTCGAACGGGTTGGTGTCCAGGGTGATGTCGATGCCGAAGTTCAGGATGCCCGCCTCGATGCGCCGGATGTCCGAAGGTCCGGTGGGCGCGATGCCGTGCTCCCGCCCAGCGTCCATGACCCTCTCCCACAGCTCCACGCCCCGGCTGCCGTCGCGCAGGTAGATCTCGTACCCGACCTCACCGCTCCAGCCGGTGCGGGTGACCACGACCGGAATCCCGTCCAGATCCGTTTCGAGGAAGTAGTAGTACCGCAGATCCAACACGTCCTGCCCGAACAGCTTCGCGACGACCTGCTTGGACTTGGGTCCTTGAATCTGCATCGGTGAGACGTCGGGCTCCCCGATGTCCACGTCGAGTCCCGAGTTCAGCGCGACCCCCTTCGCCCACAGCAGCACGTCGCTGTCGGCGAGCGCGAGCCAGAAGTGATTCTCTCCCAGACGGAGCAGCACGGGGTCGTTGACGATGCCGCCGTCCTCCGCCGTGAGGATCACGTATTTGCCCTGACCGACCTCACATTTCCCAAGGTCCCGAGGCGTGAGCTGGTTGGTGAAGGCGAACGCGTCGGGACCGGTGATCTCCACTTGACGCTCCACGCTCACGTCCCAGACGGTGACGTCCTGCAGGAGCTTCTCGTACTCCGCCTCGAGGTCGTCGTAGCGCGTGGGCAAGAACATGTGATTGTACACCGTGTACGCGAGGCAGCCGTGCCGCTGCGTCGCCTCGAAGTACGGTGATCTCCGGAGTCTCGCGCCCCGCTGGATCGACGACATGTCGAAGGCTGCTGTCATGGTGATCTCCTCTTCAGACCCGCTGGTTGCACCTGTTGGATTCGTTACGGTGGAGTCCTGCCTGGCGACGGACGAAGCAGCGTGATGCTGCGGATCCGACAATACGGACGAAGCGGGGGGACTGCACGTGCTGCCTCGTGCCGTGCCGGGCGACAGGGGGCGGGTTGGTGTCCTCAGTCGCGCAACACCTCCCGAGCCGCGTTGAAGCCCGGAGCTCCCGTCACCCCGCCTCCGGGGTGCGTCCCCGATCCACACAGGTAGAGCCCGGCCACCGGAGTCCGGTACCGCCCCCAGCCGGGCACGGGTCGCATGAACAGGAGCTGGTCCAGGTCCATCTGGCCGTGGTAGGTACCTCCCTCGGTCAACCCGTACTCTCGCTCCCAGTCGAGGGGCGTGAGGAGGCGCTGGTGCAGGATACGGGGGCGCACCTCGGGGACGTACTCGTCGAGGAGTCCAAGGATCGTATCCGCCAACCGGCCTCGCTGCTCGTCCCACCCCGCGTCCCTCAAATCGTAGGGGGCGTACCGCACGGTCGCGGACATCGTGTGGCGGCCGGGCGGCGCCAGCGCGGGATCCAGAAGCGTGTGGATCACCATGTCGAGGCACGGGCGGGCCGAGAAGCGCCCGTACTTGGCGTCATCGTACGCCCGTTCCAGATCGACCAGGCTGGGACTCACGACGATGTGCGCGGTGATCGGCTCCACACCGGTCACGCCGGGGACGCTCGGGAGGCCGTCCAACGCCAGGTGCAGGACCGCCGTGCTTCCCCGGTAGCGGATGTTGCCGACTCTACGGTTGAGCTCCGGTCCGAGGGCGGGAGCGCCGAGGAGCCCGTGCAGGGTTCGACGGGGGTCGACGCACGAAACCACGCGGCGCGCGGCGAGCTCGTCCCCGGTTTCGAGCCGCACGCCGACGGCCGTGTCGCCTTCCACCAGCACGCGAGCGACGCTCGCTCCGGATCGAATCTCCGCGCCGTGCTCGCGTGCGGCGGCGGCGAGTGCCTCCGCAAGGCGGCCCATCCCGCCTCGGACGAAGGCGGACGAGCGGAAGCCACCGTTCTCCGCCCCCTGGTAGTGGTACAGCAACCGGAACGCGGTGCCGGACGCCTGGGGGCCCTGCATGCTGCCCAGGACCGCGCTGGTGCCCAGCGCCCCCTTCAACGCATCGTTCTCGAACCAGTCGCCGAGCAGCTCGGCCGCGGACATGGGCAGGATGCGAAGGAACTCCATCATGTCCCGCCGGCCCATTCCCTTGAGTCGCAGAGCCGGCCTTAGCCAGCCGAGGAGCTCCCGCGCCGATCCGTCGTGCGGATCCGGGGGCGTCAGGGTGCTCGTGCCGCGGAGGGCGCTCGCCATCCGGCCCATGTAGTCCACGAAGTCGGGATACCGTTCTGCATCCCGGGGCGACCAGGCGGCGATCTCGTCGCGGCTCCTGGCGACGTCGCGCCAGAGCGTCAGCGCCCGCCCTCCGGGCTGGAGCGCGCAGACGGCCGCGGGGCTCTCGATCAGCTCCAGCCCGCGCGCCTGCAGCTTCAACTCATCCACGATCCGCGGCAGGAACAGTCCGGCGTCCGGGGCGCCCGTGTTGACGCGGTAGCCGGGGAAGAGCGCTTCGGTGGCTGCCGCGCCACCGAGCACGTCACGCCGCTCGAGGACGAGGACCTTCTGGCCGGCCCTGGCCAGATAGGCAGCCGCGACGAGCCCGTTGTGCCCCGCGCCGATGACGATCGTGTCCAGGCTCATGGGCTCACGTCTGGCCTTTGCGGCCCCCTGGCCGGCGCAGGTCCCTGAGTACAGCGGTGGCCGAGAGGCGCCCCGGCGCCCCCATGATGCCGCCCCCGGGGTGGGTGCCCGAGCCGCATTGGTAGTAGCCGCGCACCGGCGTCCGATACTCGGCGTGGCCCGGGGCGGGTCGCAGGAAGAAGAGCTGCGACAGGCTCAGCTCGCCCTGGAAGATGTTGCCTTGCGAGAGACCCACCGTCTGCTCGATGTCCCAGGGCGTCACCACCTGACGATGCAGGATGATCTCCTTCAGCTTCGGCATGTAGCGGGACAGCGTATCGATCACCGTGTCGCCGAACGCCTCTCGTTTCTCTTCCCAGGTTCCCTCGCGCAGCTCGTAGGGCGCGTACTGCACGAAGCACGACATGACGTGCTTGCCGGGGGGAGCCATCTCCGGGTCGATCATCGACGGGATGATGACGTCCATGTAGGGCGCGCGGGAAAAGTCACCGTACTTGGCGTCGTCGTAGGCCCGCTCCAGGTAATCGACGGAGGGGCTGATGGAGATGGCGCCCCGAAGATGCGGACCGTGGCCGGGCAGGCAGGCCAGGTCCGGCGCCGCGTCCAAAGCCAGGTTCACCTTCCCCGACGAGCCCCGGAACTTGAACTTGCCGACGGCGGTCACCAGTTCGTCAGGGAGCACGGAGGCGTCCAACAGCCTCAGGAAGGTCTGCCGGGGATCGAGGCTCGAGGAGACGATCTTCGCCTCGAGCACGTCGCCGTTCTCCAGAGCCACGCCCGTGGCGCGGCCGTTCCGTACCACCACGTGGGCTACGGGTGAGTCCGTGCGCACCTCCACACCCAGCTCACGGGCGGCTCCCGCCACGGCATTCGCCAGTGCGCCCGTTCCGCCCTTGGCGAAGCCCCACGCCCGAAAATGCCCGTCGATCTCGCCCATGTAGTGGTGAAGGAGCACGTAGGCCGTCCCCGGGGACCGGGGTCCCAGGAACGTGCCGATGATGCCGCTGGCCGACAGGGTGGCCTTGAGCACGTCGGTCTCGAACCACTCGTCCAGGAAGTCGGCTGCGCTCATGGTCATGAGCTTGACCAGCGCGTGGAGCTCGTCCTTGCGCAGACCCAGCATGTGCCTCGCGAGGCCCAGCATCCCCGACAGGTCTTTCGGGCGGACCCGGGTCGGATCAGGGGGCGCGATCCCCAGCAGGTACTTGACGGCCCGAGCCATGAAGAAGAGGGTCCGGCCGTACTCCTCGTACGCCTCCGCGTCGCGCACCGAGAAGCGAGCGATATCGCGCCACGTGCGGTAGCGGTCGGCGTCGCGGTACAGGCAGTCGCCGTCCGGCAGCGGCGTCAGCGTGCTCTCCAGGGGAAGGATGGTGAGCCCGTGCCGAGGGAGGTCGAGCTCCCGAATGATGTCCGGCCGCATCAGGCTGACCACGTAGGAGTACACGCTGTACTTGAAGCCGGGAAACAGCTCCTCGGTGACGGTGGCGCCCCCCACGAGGTGGCGGCGCTCCAGCACCAGCACGTCGAGTCCTGCCCGGGCCAGATACGCCGCGTGCACCAGCCCGTTGTGTCCGGCCCCGATCACGATGGCGTCATACCTGTGGGCCACGGCTACGCTCGCTTCCGCTCGGGATCGAAGAAGGGAGTGTCGACGACGCGGGCCGGCACCTTGTGGCGTGCGAACTCCACCGTGAGCTCGAAGTCGATGCGCGAGCCCGGTGTGGCGAAGTCGCGCTCGATCGTTGCCAGCGCGACGTACCGTTTGAGGATGGGCGAAAACGTCGAGCTGGTGGCGTAGCCGATCTGCCGTCCCCGGCCGTACAGCGGTACGGCGGCGCGAGACGCCGCACCGGCTACGAGCGGAGGCAAGTTGACCGCATTGAACAACTTCTCGATGGCCGGCCAATCCACCTCGATACCGGCCAGGGCCCACCTCGAGGGGCTCTCCGCCTCGGCCCGTAGCGCCCGTGCGCCGACGAAGCCCGCTCTCCCGCCGGGCTGCACTGTCCACCCCAGGCCGGCTTCGAAGGGTGAGGACTTCCTCGATTCGATCAACGCTGTCGTGGTGGAGACGTAGTCGACCTCCTTGAGGATCAGCGCCGCTTCGATGCGGGCGATGTCCAGCGCGTCCAGCCCGGCCGGGGCGATCCCGTAACCGCGCCCCGCCTCCATCAGGGCGTCCCAAAGCGCCTCGGCGTGGGTCGGCGCGACCCATAGCTCGTAGCCCAGATCGCCGGTGTAGCCGGTCCGGGACACGGTAACGGGGATCTGCCCGACGGTCCCGTCTGCCAGGTGGAAGAAGCGGAGGGCGTCGAGGTCCACTCCCGTGACCAGGCTCTTCAGGATCTCCCGGGAGGTCGGGCCTTGCAGCGCCAGGGCCGCCAGATCCACGGTGACGTCCCGAGTGGTGGCGTCCATCCCGAGACCGCAGTCCTGGAACCACCGGAGATTCGGGTCGGCGGAGGTGATCCGGAACAGGTCCGGCTCCAATCGCTGGACGGTGCCGTCGTCGATCATCTTCCCGGCTTCATCGCACCAGGTGGTGTAGAGCACCTGCCCCACTCGACACCGGGTCGGGTCCCGCGTGATTATCCGGCTCACCAGTAGGGCGGCGTCCGGTCCGCCGATCTCGTACTTGCGGAGCGGCGACACGTCGAAGAGCGCCGACCCGTTGCGCACCGCGTAGTACTCGTACTCGTGCGTCGCTTCGTACGCGACGACCGACGCGTAGCCCGACCAGTTGCGCCACCTGGCGCTCCTACAAAGGGCGGAAGTCCGAGAGTGGAAGGGCGTGGGCAGCAGCATGCTCGTTGGTCAGTGCCTCGTCACCCGCGTGCGCGGGTCGCGGGATGAGTCACGGCGATGCCTTCGTCCGCAACAGCTTGAAGGCGATGTCGCGGCCTTGGGCACCGGACGTGGAGAGGAAGATCCAGAGCACAGCAAGGTGCTCCAGGGCCCGAGCATGGCTCAGTCCTCCGGCGTCCACGGGCTCGAAGCCGATGTCCTGGGCCAATCCCATGACCCGCGATCGGGCCGCCTCGTCGTTCCCGCACACGAACATGTCCGCCGGTACGTCACCGAACAGGGGGTCGGCCATGTGCTCGTGGCCGATCGTGTTGAACGCCTTCACGATCCTGGCCGTGGGGATCATGTCCTGGATCTCCTCGGCCGCGGACCGCTCCGTGGCCACACGAAGGCCGTAGGTCCAGTCGAGGTGGTTCGTGGTGTCGACCACGACCTTCCCGTGCAGCGGACCGGTCTTCTCGAGCACACCGCCCACCGCCCGGAAGGGAATCGCGAGGACCACGACGTCCGCTCCCTCCACCGCCTCGGCCAAGCCCACGACCACCGCTCCCGTCTCTGCCGCGAGGGCCTTCTCCTTCACGCTGCCGGCGTCGCGCACGCCGAAGACGACCTCGTGACCGGCGCCCAGCCACGCCCGGCCGAGTGTGCCACCGACGTTTCCGGCGCCAAGCACTGCGATCCTCATATGCGCGAATTCGGCTTTTCGTGGAATCATGCGCCCGCGGCCCGATGCACGCGGGGCCGGCTCGGGACCAGCTATCCGGGCCTTCCGTGGACCTGGAGCTCTCGGCTCCGGTTCCCGGACGGCAGCCTAGGGTGACGCTCGGGCGCCGGCAAGGCGGAGCGCGTGGGACGTCCAGCCCCCTCGAGACGCCGCCGGGCTCGGCGTGCCGATCGAGCTCGCGCTCGCGACGGTCGGGCACGACGGTCGCGGAGTCGGCGCCGGGCCGGCCGGCCGCGTGGGTCACCAGGAGCGTTGGACCGGCGGGCCGGCCGAGGCTATTGCTACGTGGCGGGCAGGGCCATGGGCCCCGGGGCCCACACGCCTTCCCTGCGCCACGGCTCCTCCTGAGACCCACCGTCATGGCCATTCGGTGTTCCGGCTGCGGCCGCCAGTACGACGTCACCCTGTTCCAGTTCGGCCGTACGATCCAATGCACGTGCGGCGCCCGGGTGGGTCTGGAGCAACGTCTGGGTCCGCCCATCACCGCGGACCGACCTCGTTTCTTCGCCGACGCCATGCTCGGCCGTCTGGCTCGCTGGCTGCGGACGCTGGGGTTCGACACGGCCTACGACGACCGGATCCCAGACGCCGAGCTCGTGAGGCGGGCGCTGGTGGAGGGGCGGTACATCCTGACCCGGGACCGGAAGCTCCCGGAGGAATGGCGGGTCGAGGGGTGCCTGGTTGTCGAGGCCGACAAGCCGCTCGATCAACTCGTCGAGGTGGCGGCCGCGTTCGGCCTGGAGGCGCCCGTTCGCCTCTTCACCCGGTGCCGCGTGTGCAATGGCGTTCTCGTGCGGGCCGACCCGGAGGCCGTGGAGCGAAGGGTGCCCGCGAGGGTTCTCGAACGGGAAGCCTCCTTCGTTCAATGCCCCGAGTGCGAACGGATCTACTGGGAGGGCTCGCACACGGCGCGGATGCGGGCGGTGGTGACGCGGGTGTTCGGGGGGGCGCGTGCGTCTCGACAAAAGAGCAGGACATGAATCGCCGCTGCGGACGATCCTCCGGCGAGCCCTACGCCGACGATTCCCTTCGGAAGCTCGCTAGCCACACCGGCAGCCGCCTCGCTCCCCACTCTCCCGGAGCGCCTTCGAAGACGCCCGCACACGCCGTGCCGCAGCCGCGACACGCCCCCTCACCGTACAGATTCCACTCGGAAATCCGGTAGCCGTCTCGGCCGATGAGGACCTGACCGCAGACGTGGCAGAACGTGCTCTGGCCGTCCGGGTCGCGGACGTTGCCCGTGTAGGCATGGCGGACGCCGTTCGCCAGGGCGATCTGCCGTGCCCGCATGAGGGTGGCCGGTGGGGTGCGGGGGTGGTCGAGCATGCGAAAGTCGGGGTGGAACGCGGTGAAGTGCAGGGGCACGTCAGGGCCGAGCTCCGCCACGACCCACCGGCTCATGGCGTCGAATTCGTCGTCCTCGTCGTTCTCGCCCGGGATCACGAGGTTGGTGATCTCCAGCCAGACCGCCGTCTCGTGCTTGAGGTACCGGAGCGTTTCGAGGACCGGAGCGAGGCGGCCCTTGCAGATCCTGCGATAGAAGTCTTCGGAAAAGGCCTTCAGGTCGACGTTGACCCCGTCCATGTATCGGTAGAACTCGGCTCTGGGCTTCGGATTCACGTATCCTGCGGTCACCGCCACCGACTGGACGCCCCGCTCCCGGCAGGCCCTCGCCACGTCGATGGCGTACTCGTGGAAGATGATCGGGTCGTTGTAGGTGTAGGCGACGCTCCGGCAGCCGAGCTCGGCCGCGGCTCTGGCCACCGTCTCGGGTAGCGCACGGTCGGCCAGCGTGTCCACGTCCCGCGACTTGGAGATGGACCAGTTCTGGCAGAATGCGCACTGGAGGTTGCAGCCTGCCGTGCCGAAGGACAGCACAGGCGTCCCCGGCAAGAAGTGGCTCAGCGGCTTCTTCTCGATGGGATCGACGCAGAACCCGCTGGATCGACCGTACGTGGTGAGGACGATCCGTCCGTCTTGGCAGGCACGTACGAAGCACAGTCCGCGCTGTCCCTCCCGGAGCCGGCATGTTCGAGGGCAGAGGTCGCACTCGGTGCGCCCGTCGTCGAGACGATGCCAGTACCGCGTCGGGTGGGCGCCCTCGAAGGTCGTGGCTCTCGATGTCATGGGTGGGGCGGTTGGCAGGACATGGTAGATTTCGCCGGTCGACTCACATAGCGATCCAGCGTCGGGCTCGCAGCGACGGATGGGGACGCCGCTCGTCCAGCCTCCCCAGGCCCAACTCCTGGGCCATCGCTCGTGCCTGGTCGAGCTCCGTGCTCTCGAGACGTCGGTCGATCTCCGGGTAGGCGTGCTTCGACACCTTCCCTGCAGGGTAGTACTGATCCATCAGATTCACGTACGTGCCGGGGCCCAGCTGCCCGGCGATCCACTCCAGGATGGCCCGCGTCTCGGCCAAAAGGCCCGGCATGACCAGGTGGCGGATCAGCAGCCCTCGAGACGCGAGTCCATCGGCGTCGATGACCAGGGGACCCACCTGCCGGTGCATCGCACGAATGGCAGCTCGGGCGGCCTCGGGGTAGTCTTCGGCCTTCAGGTAGGTGCGGCTGGCCGAGGCGCTCCACAGCTTGAAGTCGGGCATGTAGACATCCACGACCCCGTCCAGCCAGTCCAGGCTCTCCAGGGCGTCGTAGGCACTGGTGTTGTAGACGATGGGGAGCCGGAGCCCTCCGTCCACGGCGGACACGAGGGCCTCCAGCACCTGGGGTACCACGTGCTCCGGAGTGACGAAGTTGATGTTGTGGCAGCCCTGGGCTTGCAGCGACAACATGGCGGCCGCGATGGCCTCGGGCGGCGTGCCTCCCTCGGGTCGGCCGGGCCGAACGCCCTGGGAGATGTCGTAGTTCTGGCAGAAGACGCAGCGCAGATTGCAGTGGGCGAAGAAGATCGTGCCGGATCCGTTCCAACCGCGCAGGCAGTCCTCCTCGCCGAGGTGGGGGAACGCGCTGCTCACGACCGCGTAGCGGCCGGTCTTGCAGGCGGCCCACTTGCCGCGCAGCCGGTCGACGCCGCAGTCGCGGGGGCAAAGGCGACAGTCGGCCAGAGCGGCTAGGGCCTCATCGGCTCGGCGTCGGAGCTCCGCACTGCCAAGGGCGAGATAGGCGGGGTTGGCCATCGTTCCCGTGCCCTCCCTGGGAATCGCTGCTGACTCCCGAATATACCCCTGGCGACGAGGGCCGTGCCCGCGCCCTCGGGCGTTCGCCGCCACGCCCGGACCGGCTGAGGTGGACGGACGGCCCGGCCCGGCGCGCAGAGAGGAGATGCGCGCAGGTGCGTCTAGACCTCCTCCAGCGCCCGCGCGAGCAGAGCCCGCACGCGCTCGGGGTTGGCCTTGCCACCGGAGCCTCGCATGACCTTGCCCACGAAAAACCCCAGCAGGGCCGACTTGCCTTCCCGGTAGCGTCGGACCTCGTCGGGGTGCTCGTCCACGACCGTGGCGATGAGGGGAGACAGGGCGTCGTCGTCGGAAATCTGGCGCAGGCCTCGCCGCTCCACGATATCGAACGGGCGTCCGCCGCCTCCGACCATGTCGGCGAACACCTCTCGGGCGATACCCACGGACAGGGTGCCATCGGCCACGAGCGAGAGCAGCTCGGCCACGTTCACCCCGCTCACCGGCAACGATTCGAGGGGCGTGTCCTTGGCTTCCCGTAGAAGCTCGTTCACCAGCCACCTCGCCGCGGCGGGGGCCGGGGCCCCGGCGTCCACCGCCTCGTCGAGATAGCGCGAAAGGACGGGGTTGGCCGCCAGGCCGCGGGCATCGTCGTGGGAGACGCCGAGCTCGCCCCTGAATCTGTCGAAGCGGGCCTGTCCCTCTGGCCCCAGGGTCGGAGGCGACGGCCGTCGGGAAGCGCCCGCCTCGGTCCGTGGTGCGGTACCGCCCTCCGTCCGCTTCGTCGGGGCGGTGGGCTCCGGTACCTGGGTGGCCCGCTTGGCCCACGTATCGCGCAGCGTAACGATCCGATTGAACACGAGAGCGTCGGCCGTCGAGTCCACTGGGTCTCGCCAGAAGTAGCCCAAACGCTCGAACTGGTACCGGGTATCCGGATCGTCTTCGGCAATGCTCGGCTCCAGCCGGGCGCCTGCCGCCACCACCAGGGACTCGGGGTTCACGAAGTCGCTGAGGTCGGTGCCCTCGGGGCCCGCCTGGGGATCCGGCTCGGTGAACAGCCGGTCGTAGAGCCTCACTTCGGCGGGGAGGGCGTGGTCGGCGGACACCCAGTGGATCGTTCCCTTGATCTTGCGCCCGTCAGGCGCGCTGCCGCCCCGACTCCCCGGGTCGTGCGAGCAGCGGAGCTCCACGACGCGGCCACTGTCGTCCTTCACGACTTCTTCGCACTCGATGACGTACCCGTATCGAAGGCGCACCTCCCACCCCGGTGCCAGACGGCGCCATCCCTTGGGAGGATCCTCCTGGAAGTCCGACCGTTCGATGAGGATCTCCCGGGTGAACGGCACCTTCCTGGACCCCTCGAGCGGTACGTCGCGGGGATAGTACGGCGCATCCAGCCAGTCGGTCTCTTCATCGGGGAAGGTCGTGACGACCACGCGCAGCGGCTCGAGCACGCCCATGACGCGGGGGGCCTTCCGGTTGAGATCGTCGCGGATGGCGTACTCCAGCTTGGCCAGATCCTCACGGCTGTCGCTCTTGACGACGCCGATCATGTCGCAAAACGCCCGGATGGCCTCAGGCGTGACCCCGCGCCGCCGAAACGCGGCCAGGGTGGACATCCGCGGATCGTCCCAACCGCTGACGCGCCCTTCCTCGACCAGCGGAATGAGCTTGCGCTTGCTCGTGACGGTGTAGTCCAGGTTCAGCCGGTTGAACTCGTACTGATGGGGGCGGGGGTCCGTGTACCCCACTTCGTCCAGCACCCAGTCGTACAGCTCCCGGTTGTTCTCGAACTCGAGCGTGCACACCGAGTGGGTGATGTCTTCCAGGGCGTCGGAGAGGCAGTGGGTGAAGTCGTAGAGCGGGTAGATGCACCACTCGTCGGCGGTCCGGTAGTGACTCGCGTGACGGATCCGGTACAGCACCGGGTCGCGCATGATCATGTTGGGCGAGGCCATGTCGATCTTGGCCCGGAGCACGTGGGCTCCGTCCTCGTACTCACCGGCCCGCATGCGCCGGAACAGGTCCAGGTTCTCCTCCACCGAGCGATCCCGGTACGGACTCGGACGGCCCGGCTCCGTCACCGTCCCGCGGTGTTCCCGGATTTCCTCCTCCGTCAGGCTGTCGACGTAGGCCTTGCCTTTGCGGATCAGCGTCTCGGCGAAGTCGTAGAGCTGCTCGAAGTAGTCGCTGGCGAAGAAGAGGCCGTCCCACTCGAACCCCAGCCAGCGGATGTCCTTCTCCGCGGCCCGGACGTAGGCCATGTCCTCGGTCTCCGGGTTCGTGTCGTCGAAGCGGAGATTGCAGGCGCCCCCGTACTCTTCCGCGATCCCGAAGTTCAGGCAGATCGACTTGGAGTGACCGATGTGGAGGAATCCGTTGGGCTCCGGCGGGAACCGCGTATGCACCCTCCCACCATACAGGCCCGTGCGGTTGTCCTCCTCGACCTGGGCACGCACGAAGTCGGTGCGTAGCCTGGGCGAAGGCGCCCCATCGCCCTCGCTCCCAGCCGCGGATTCCGCGCCCCCCCGGAGCGCTCGGGCTTCGGGGTCGTCTGCGCGGCGCGGTGTGGGGGACCCGGACAGGGCGTTCTCGGCCGCCCCCCGGTCCCCGGTATCGTTGGATTCGGCCACGGGGGCTCTCCCTCGAAGGTCTGCGCTCATCTCGGATGTACCCGCCGGGTTCCCGCATGGCCCTCTTGGGCGAGGCTGAAACACGGGCGCGCGGCTGCCGTTCGCGACGTGGTCGGCACGTCGCCCGGCACCGACGACGTGGGTCGGATCCGAGACGACGAGGGCCCCGGCCGCCTGGGTCGGCCGGGGCCCTCATGATACCCCTGTGCGGAGGCGCGTTTCTAGTGCGGCGCCTCGGCGGTCCAGCGCCGGAACGTCACGGGCCCGTGGAGGTGCCGCCTCAGTTCCCCCGCTCCACGGGGGCTCCGACCAGGTTTCCCCACTCCGTCCAGGAGCCGTCGTAGTTCTTCACGTCGTCGTAGCCGATCAGGTACCTCAGCACGAACCAGGAATGGCTGCTCCGCTCACCGATCCGGCAGTAGGCGACGATGGGCTTCTCTCCCGTGATTCCAGCGGTCCGGTAGATGTCGATGAGCTCGTCGACCGTGCGGAACGTCCCGTCGTCGTCGTTCACCGCCTTGCCCCAGGGGATGTTCGACGCACCGGGGATGTGCCCCCCTCGCTGACAGGTCTCCGGGAGGCCTGGAGGCGCCAGAATCTCGCCGCTGAACTCGGCCGGGCTGCGGACGTCCACGAGCTCGATGGCGCCGCTCTGGACGCTTGTCCGGACCTCGGGCAGAAAGGCGCGGAGTGAGTTGTCCGCCTCGGCGGCGATGTAGCTCGTGGGCGAGATCGCCGGAGCGTCCGTCGTCATGGCGCGGCCCTCTGCAGCCCACTTCCTCCGCCCGCCGTCCATGAGCCTCACGTCCGGGTGACCGTAGACCTTGAGCTGCCAGAAAGCCCAGGCGGCAAACCAGTTGTTGCTGTCGCCATAGAGGATGACGGTGGAGTCGGTGCCGACCCCGGAGCTGGAGAGCAGGGCCTCCAGATCGGCCTTGGAGAGGATGTCCCGCCGCACGTTGTCGCTGAGCTGAGTCTTCCAGCTCCAGCCGATCGCGCCCGGGATGTGACCTTGATCGTAGAGCTCGGTGTCGACGTTCACCTCGACGACGGCCACGTTCGGGTCGTTCGCATGCTCGGCGACCCAATCGGTGGAAACGAGGACTTCGGGGTGGCTGTAGGAACCCATGGGGACCTCCTCGGGAGCCAGTGAGGACTCTGCGGCGGGCCAGGGCGCCAAGAGGGGCGGAGGCGCTGCGTACCCGCATCGACGACTCGATAATACACAATCCGCAGAATTCCGCGACGGTTCCATGCGCGGTACGTGGCGGGTGCTGGCGACGAGCCGCTGACGGTCCAGGGGGCCCGTGCGCCGGGCGCGTCCCTGCTGGCTCGGGGCCCACCCGGGCCACGGCTTCCCCAGGACCGAGAAGGGACCGGGGCTGCGGCGGACCCGCGAGTTCGCTACCGTGCCGCAGAGGGCACTTCGGCTCAACCGGGAGGCGGAATGGACCGCAGGCGATGGCTACGATCGTCCGGAGCGGCCGCGCTGGCCGCCCTGGCCTCGGGTTGCTCCGGGCGGGGGAGTGGACCGGGGCCGGCCACCGCAGCGCCGCGCCGGTCGCACGTGCCGGTACGAGCTTCGCGGGACCGGGTGATCAGGACCGTGGTGGGGCTCCGCCCCTACCGGCCGAGCGGCTTCCGGGTCGAGGCCGAGCGGATGGACGACAAGCTGGTGGTCCACGACTACGGCCACGGTGGCGCCGGCATCACCCTCTCCTGGGGCACCGCCGAACAGGCAGTGGTCGAAGCCATGCATGCGGAAGACCGGAGTGCCGCCGTGCTCGGCTGCGGTGCGGTGGGGTTGGCGACGGCCCGTCTGCTGCAGCGCCGCGGCTGGCAGGTGACGATCTACGCCCGCGATCTTCCGCCGCGCACCACGTCCAACGTAGCCGGCGGACTGTGGGCACCGACGTCGGTAGCGGAGGCGTCGAACATGACCGGTGACTTCGGCCGTGCGTTCCGGGACGCATCGCGGCTGGCGCACCGCCACTTCCAGGACGTCCCCCGGGCCCGGTTCGGGATTCGTTGGCTGGACAGCTACGTCTTCGGCGATCGACCCGTGAGCCGACCCTCCTGGATCGAGGAGATCGCCGAGCTGTATCCGGGGCTGGAGAGCTTGTCGCCCGGCGAGCACCCCTTCGGCGATCGTCACGCGCTCCGCTTTCTGACCATGGTCATCGAGCCCCACATCTACCTTCGCGAGATGCTCCACGAGGTGCGTCGTGCCGGTGGCGACGTCGTGGTGAGGGAGCTGCGCGGCATGGACGACGTCATGAGCTTGCCCGAGCACGTCATCATGAACTGCACGGGGCTCGGTGCCCGAGCCCTCTTCGGCGACGAGGAGCTCGTGCCGGTGAAGGGCCAGCTCCATGTGCTGGTGCCGCAGGACGACGTGGATTACGTCACGCTGGCGGGGGGACTCTACATGATCCCGCGCAGCGACGGGATCCTCCTCGGGGGCACGTTCGAGCGGGGGAACTGGTCGCTGGAGCCCGACCCGGACGCCCAGCGGCGTATCGTCGATGGGCACGGTGAGTTCTTCCGGGCGATGGCGGGCTGATGCGGGCAGGCGCCGTGCCGACGCTACCGCTCAGCCTCCCGGCCAGCCGGCCGACAGGCCCACGTAGAGGGTCCGGGTGGGGCCCGGCTCGAAGAACCGGCCGCCGAACGCGTTGACCACCACGGACGCCACGTAGGTCTCGTCGAACAGGTTGTTCACCCCCACGAAGGGCGACAGCACCAGCCGGCCAAGGGCCAGGTCGGCGAATCCCCCCCGAAGGTCCACGAGACCGTAGCCGTCGGAAGACGCCGTGTTCCGGTCATTCACCGGGATTGCGTCCATGAAGAGATACCGGAGCTCGCCATAGCCCCTCCCCTGATCGATGCGTAGCAGGGCCTCCACTCGGTGCGGAGCCTGACCCGGGATCTTGTTGCCGCGCAGATCTTCGCCGTCGACCACGTAGTCCTCGAACTCGGCGTCCGTGAACGTATAGGTGACCCTCCCGCTCACTCCCCTACCCGCGGAGCCGAACAGAGAGGCCTCCACGCCTCGGTACCGAGACGATCCCGCGTTCTGGAAGAAGGTCCGGCCCGGCTGGTCCGGCGACTCGAACGGAATGAGCTCGCCCTCGAGCTGCGTGCGGAAGAAGGCGATCTCGTATCCGGCCGACCCACCCAAGCGCCCCCGCGCACCGGCTTCCAGCGTGAAGCCCGTCTGTGGGTCGAGCTCCTGGTTGAAGCCGCGGGAGCCATCCGGCTGGTTCGCGAGCTCGGTGGTCGTCGGCGTTCCGAAGAGCGACGAGGCGCTGACGAAGGCGGTCTGTCCCGATCCGGCGTCCAGGCTGATGCCGACCGAAGGGCTCAGGGCGTCCATGGTGCGGTCACCGGATGCGTCCTCGAGGCCCTGTCCGGGAAAGCGTGCGGGAAGGCGGTCGTCGGCCTCGAAGCTCGACCGGTCGTAACGGAGGGCGCCGACCACACGGAGTCGCGATCCCACTCCCAGGCCTCCCTGGGCGAAGACACCCACCCCCCGCACGCGCTCGAGCTGGTCCAATACGACCTCGCCTCGCTCGCCGCCGTCGTTGTCGTAGTTGAGCCTGTCGTCGCGCTGGAGCTCGAGGTCGGCGCCGACGAGCCAACCGGCCCGCTCCTCCGACCGCACCGAGCCGCTCCCCAGGGTGGCTCTCACTCCTCCCGCCAGACGACCGAGGTCGATCACCACCGGCGGGATTGGGTTGTCCAGCGTTCGCGTGATGCCGTACGCGGTGATCTGGCCCCGAAGCGAGCCCACCGGACCCTCCCAGCTCACGCCGGCCTGGCCCTGGCTCACCTCCTTCCGGGTCTGCTGAATGACGTTGAAACGGAACGCCTCGCGATCTCCCACCGCGAGCAGCGAATCCGACAGCGACCCTGGGTTCTCGGCATCCAGGCGAAGGGCGTTGACCGTCAGGCCGAGCCTGCCGCCCCAGACGTTCCACGAGAGCTGGCCATTGACGTTCAGGCGTTCCGCGCGGCTGTAGGGTTGGCCCTCCGGCTCCAGGGGGTTGGTACGGAATCCGTCGTAGCCGAGCCACGCCACGTTGGCCAGGTACCGCGTGGCACCGGCCGTCCCGGCCGCGGTACCCTGCAGCCGAAACAGTCCGTCGCTTCCGCCGACGATCAGCACGTCGGGGCGAAACGGGGTGGTCGGGGGTGGCGCAGTGGAGAACGACAGCACCCCCCCGGAGGCGTTGCCGTACAGGGCCGATGCGGGTCCCCGCAGGATCTCCGCCCGGCCCAACGAGCCCAGGTCCAGGTGATCGAGGGTGGACTGGCCGTCCGGTAGCGTAGCTGGAATCCCGTCGATCAGCACCTTGAGACCACGGACGCCGAACTGGGCGCGGGCGCCCAGGCCCCGCACCGCGACCCGCTCTCCCGTCGAGTAGTTGTAGCGGTTCTGGAGCTGGACGCCGGGGACTGCCTGCAGGGCTTCCTCGAGTGAGACTCCGGCCTTGCCCCTCCGCAGGGTTTCGACTCCGGCGGTGGACACGGAGAAGGGCACGTTGCCCAGCTCCACCGGGGTGCGAAGCACCTGAACGACCAAGGTGTCGACGGTGACCGGAGGAAGGCTGTCCGGCGCGGGTTCCTGAGCACGAACGGGCCCCGCGCTCGGGAGCAGGGGGGCGGTTGCCGACAGGACGAGCCCGGCCCCGATGATCACGGCGCTCCGCAAAGTCTCTCCTCGCTCTTCCGCGGCTACTCGAGCAGGACCGCCGGCCGCTGCGCCGCGGGCTCACATCCGGTCCGGCGGACCCGCACAAGACCCCCGCGGGCCCGCACACGATAACGCGTGCCGAGCCGAGAGCGGAACCCGGCACGGGCTCCGCTCGCCCAGACTCGCCACGACCGTCGTGCCCCGCCGGCGCCGGCGCCTTGAGGCCGACCCCTGAAAACGGATAAGTTCCACCCGCTTCCGGCCGTCCAGGCACGGCAACGAGGGCCATCCGGTCGGCAGCGAACGTGCGGGCCCGCCGCCCGCCGTCGACCTGCAATCCGGAGACCCGATGGACTACCGCAGTGTGAGGGGGGCGTGCGCTGCCTCCCTCCTCGCCATTGTGCTCGTGACCCCCGTCGCCGGTCAGGCACGGGGCTTCGCGCCGGCCGACTATTACCGGCTGTCCCGGGTGGACCAGGTGGCCGTGGCTCCCTCCGGAGACATGGTGGCGTTCACCCTGACCACCGTCCTCGAGGAGGAGAACCGCCGCCACAGGGAGATCTGGCTCCAGGGCCTGGACGCCGGGCGACCGTCGGGCGGACCCTTCCGCCTCACCTCGCCCACGGAGGAGTCCTCCGATCCGGTGTGGTCGCCGGACGGTGCCATGTTGTCCTTCAAGTCGCAGCGCGGCGACGACCCCAACGACGTCTGGTTCCTGCGGATGGATGCGGCAGCCGTCGGAGAGGCCTTCCACATCGCGGGTGTGGACGGCTCCCCCGTATGGTCGCCAGACGGGTCCAGGATCGCGTTCACCCGAGTGCCGGAGGGATCGGGTGACGCCGAGTCCGAGCGGGAGGGGTGGATCGCGGGGGACGCCGTGACCCGGACGCTGGACGCGGGTCGCTTCGACGGACGGGTCATCACGTCTCTGCGGTACAAGCGGGATGGGACCGCTGGCCTTCTGCCTGACCGGTCCGCGCGAGGGAAGCGCCAGCTGTTCGTGGTTTCCTCGGAGGGCGGCGAGTCACGGCAGCTGACCCGAGGACCGTTCGACGTCGAGGACGTCACCTGGGCGGGCAACAGCCTGCATGTCTACTTCGCGGGCGACGAGCTGGAGGACGACGGATACCGTGCCGAGCCCGACGTCGACCTCTGGGTCGTTTCGGCGGCGGGTGGATCAGCCCGCCGAGTCGCCGACGCCCCGGGCTCACAGCGATCGCCCGCGGTCTCTCCGGACGGGACGCGGCTGGCCTGGCTGACCACGTCGCAGCGGGGCGCCGAGACCGACGTCTGGGTGGCAGAGCTGGGCCCCGACGGGACGACCCGCGGCGTACCCACGAACGTCACCGAGGATTGGCCCCTCGAGCCGGGTCCCGTACAGTGGAGCGCCGACGGACTCGCGTTCACCTGGGGCGCGAGGATCGGCGGCAACGCCCATGCGTTCCGGATGGCCGCCTCGGGTGGGGGGGTGCAACAGATCACGGACGGCGACCGACAGCTCCGTGATCTGTCCTTCAGCCGGGACGGGGCCGTCCTCGCGTACGCGGCGACCGACGTCACCTCTCCTGTCGAGCTGTTCGTGGCCCGGGGTGACGGGACGGAGGAGGTTCAGGCGACGGCCTTCAACGACGCCTTGGCCAATGAGCTCGCGCTGATGGATGCCGAGCGGATCACCTGGACCGTGCAGGATGGCGCCCAGATCGAGGGGTGGATCATCAAGCCGGTCGGCTTCGAGGCCGGCGGACGTTATCCTCTGGTGCTCAAGATCCACGGCGGACCGCACTCGGCCTACGGCAACAGGTTCTTTCCGACCTTTCACGTGCTCTCTGCGGCGGGTTTCTTCGTCCTCTACACGAACCCCCGCGGTTCGTCGGGCTACGGCAACGCCTTCGAGCATGCCACGAGGGGTCAATGGGGAATCCTGGATCGGGAGGACTTTCTCACAGGGCTCGACGCGGCCCTCGCCCGCTATCCCGAGGTGGATCCGGGCCGCCTGGGCGTGGCCGGCGGGAGCTACGGGGGATTCATGACCAACTGGCTCACGGCCACGACCGACCGCTTCAGCGCCGCTGTGACCTCCCGGTCCATCTCGAACTGGGAAAGCTGGTGGGGGACCAGTGACGTGCCGGGTCTCACCGAGTTCGAGTTCGGTGGTGCGCCCTGGGAGCAGCGGGCCCTGTACCGCAGACTCTCGCCCATCTCCTACGTGGAGAACGTCACCGCGCCCACGCTGGTCATCCACAGCGAGGAAGACTACAGGACGCCCATGCAGGACGCGGAGCAGTGGTACCTGTCGCTGAGGAAGCGGGGCATCCCCGCCGAGCTGGTGCGATACCCGCGGTCCTCGCATGGCCTCTCGCGTACCGGCGAGCCGTGGCTCCTGGTCGATCGCCTGGAGAGGATCCGGAGCTGGTTGGTCCACTTCCTCATCGATGAGGCGGAGGCGGTGACCGCCTCCCGCTGAACGACGGGTCTGGATTGGGCATGGGACTGGAGCATTTCCGGGCCGGCTTCGACGCCGAGACGTTCTCCGGCCGAAGGAACCGGGTCTTCGAGCGTCTGGACGGCGGCGCCATGGTGTTGCCGGCTTCCCCCGTGAAGTTCCGTTCCGGGGACTCCGAGTACCGGTACCGGCCGGACAGTGAGCTGCTCTACGTCACGGGGATGGAGGAGCCGGGCGTCGTCGCGGTCCTGAGGGACCACGCCGACGAGGAGCGATTCGTGCTCTTCGTCCGGGAGCGGGATGCCGAGGCCGAGCAGTGGTCGGGTACTCGTCTGGGGCCGGAGGCCGCTCGTGACGCGTTCGGCGCGGACGCCGCCTTTCCCCTGGCCGAGCTGGAAGAGCGACTGCCCGGGCTGCTCCACGGTGCTCGCAGGGTGAATTACCGCCTGGGGGGCCAGGAGCGCGTGGAGCGGCTCGTCGTCGAAGCGCTGCGTTGGTCTCGGCGTCGTGGCGCCCGCAAGGGCCAGGGACCGCGGTCGGTGGTGGACCCCGGCGAGATCCTGAGCGAGCTACGCGTCCACAAGGACCCGAAGGAGCTGGACTGCATCCGCCGGGCTGCGTCCCTTACCGTCGAGGGCTTCCGTCGGTTGGCCGAGGCTACGGCACCGGGTGTGGGGGAGTGGGAGCTGGAGGCGCTTCTGGACGGGCGCTTTCGGGCGGGAGGCGGCGAAGGCCCCGCGTTCGCCAGCATCGTCGCCTCTGGCGGGAACGCGTGCGTGCTGCACTACGTGGCCAATCGCGCGCGGCTGTCCGCCGGTGACTTGCTCCTTGTGGACGCCGGCGCGGAGGTGGACCACTATTCGGCCGACATCACCCGCACGTTTCCCGTGTCCGGCTCCTTCTCGTCGCGGCAGCGCGACGTGTACGACGTCGTCGACCGAGCGCGCCGTGCGGCCATCGAGGCGGCGCGGCCCGGGGCGCCCGTGGCCGGCGTCCACGACGCGGCGGTCGGCGTGATAGCCGAGGGCTTGAGAGACCTGCGGGTGCTCGCCGAGTCGGTGGACCAGATCGTGGCATCGGAGGACTATCGAGCCTTCTATCCACACCAGACCGGTCACTGGCTGGGGCTGGAAGTGCATGACGTCGGCGACTACGCGAACGACGGCTCGAGCAGGCTGTTGGAGCCGGGTATGGTGCTCACGGTGGAGCCAGGCCTCTACTTCCCCCCTCACGTGGGCGACCGGGCGGGACCGTACGCCGACCTGGGCGTCCGCATCGAGGACGACGTGCTCATCGGCGAGGACGGTCCCGAGCGTCTCACCAGTGAGCTACCGACCGAGGCCGAGGCCGTGGCCGCGCTGGTCGGTCCTCCCGAGCAACGACCTTGAGCGGTGGCGGTGAGGTGCGGCGCACGTCTCCGGTGCTCACGCGTCTCCGGGAACCCGGGCCCATGACCTCGGTGGAGCTGCGTCCGCCCAAGAGCCGGCTCTCCCTCGAGGAGGGCATGGACGTCTGGATCGACATGCGGCACTCCCTCCGGCATCTGACCCGGAACGGCACACCGGTCTTCCTCACCGACAACGCAGTCGGCGCGCAGGAAGAGGAGAGCCTGACACACCTGAGCTACAATCTGGGCCGCGAGGTGGGGTTCGAGCAGGTGGTGCCCTTCCTCACCTGCAAGCACCCCCTCGACTACTGCCTCATGTTCGCCCGTCGAGCGGCGTCCCTGGGGTTCCCGGCTCTCACGGTGTTGGGAGGCGATCCCTCCGTTGGACCGGCACGCTGCCTGCCCCACGCCAACGAGCTGCGGCAGCGAATCCGCGAGGCGGTCCCGGAGCTCGTGCTGGGCGGCTGGGCCAATCCTCACCGCGATCCCGCGGAGCAGGTGGGCTTCGTCACGCGAGGCGACTTCGAGGCCGAGTTCATCCTGACCCAGGTCGTTTCGCACCACAGCCTGCCGGCCCTCGAAGCCTTCGTGAACGAGTTGCACAGCCGGGCGCCGGACATGCCGGCGGCATTCGGAGTCTTCTTCTACCGGAGCGCCAACCCCCGGACGTTGGAGCGCTTGAGCTCCTTCTTTCCCGTGCCGGTGGCCGCGCTGACCCGGGAGTTCGCGGAGGGGGCCACGCCCACCGAGATCTGCGCCCGCACGCTGAGAGCCCTCTGCCGGGTCGGCGCGGACAAGGTCTATGTGAGCAACCTCGGCTTCCGCCGAGTTCATCAGAAGCTGGGGGACATCCTTGCGGCGGTGGAGCGCTTGGACGAGGATGCCTTACCGTGAAGCGCGCGTGAGCCTCCGCCCAGGGGGCTCGCCCTGCCACGCAAAGGGACTCATGAGAAGCCTGCTATTTCGGATCTTCGCCAACGCCGTGGCCCTCTGGCTGGCCGCGACGCTGATCAACGGCATTCAACTCTCGCCGGTCTTCGGTGAAGTCGTGGTCGTGGCGTTGGTCCTCAGCGCGGTGAACGCGCTGGTGAAGCCCGTGATCAAGATCTTGACCCTGCCGTTCATCCTGCTGACCCTCGGCCTCTTCTCGCTGGTGGTCAACGCAGCGATGCTCATGCTCACGGACGCGTTCACGCGCGCCCTCTCCGTGACGGACTTCAAGTCGGCATTCCTCGGCTCACTCGTGATCTCGCTGGTCAACGTCTTCCTGGGTGTCGAGCGCGAAGACGGGTAGCGCGGGCGTCCTCCGCCGAGCTTCCGGCGTGGCGGGCGCGCGGCACCGGGCGTCGGGGACTTTCCAAATCCTCCAGCCCGATCCATCGTTCGCTGGGTCACCCTCCCACAACGGGATCGCCGGCTCCCTATGAGCGCCTTGAACAACATTCTTCTGGTCGTCGTCGATCTGATCGTGCTGTGCGGCGTGGTTCTGTGGCTGCACCGGCTCAGTCCCAGATATGGCCTGGCGCCCTTGATGCTCTGCCTGGCGGCCATCGTGACCATCCTGCACACGCTCGGCCCCGTAGGCGTCTTCGTCGAGGCGCTGCCGGGCGTCGACGTGATCATCGTGTCGGTGGTCCTCGTCCCCGCTGCGCTCCTGGGCATGCTCGCCATCTACGTGGTCCAGGGCACGGCCGCTGCCCGCATCACCCTCTTCGGCGTCCTGGGCGTGAGCGTGCTGGCGCTGGGCCTTCAGCTTCTCCAGGCCGGCCACCTCTCCCTGCCCGGCGGCGGCACCATCGCCGGTCTCGCGGCGGACCACCGCTCCCTGGCCCGGTCCCCGTCCATCACGATCGGCTCTCTCGCGGCGTTCGCGCTGAGCCTGACGGCGATCGTGGTGGTCTACCAGACCGTGACCAACTTCCTGCCGAGAACCCCGACCTGGGTCACCCCGGGCCTGGCTTTGCTGGCGGCCCTGTGGACGGACACGTTGACGTTCCGCGTCGTCGCGTTCGGCTGGGGCGGACTCCTGGACCCCGTCGGGATCACCTTGGTGCAGAAGTCGGTGGCAGGGGTCATCGTCTGGCCCCTGGCTGCGTGGTACCTGGTCAGGGTCGCGCCCACCATGCCCGGGTATGCCCCGGACCGGGACCGGGGTGCGCTCGACCTGCTGCTGGGAACGTACGGACGGCAGGCCCAGGTGCTCTCGACCGTGGAGGCCGCGCGTCGTCTCACCGAGGACGAGCTGCGGCGGGCGGAGACCTGGATCGCCACCATCGTGTCCAACGCACCCATCGTCTTCTTCGCCTTGGACCGGGACGGCCGGTTCACCCTCTCGGAGGGCCAGGGACTGGAGGCGCTGGGGTTGGAGCCGGGTCAGGTGGTGGGACAATCGGCCTTCGATCTGTACCCCGGGATCCGGGACGAGATTCGCCGTGCCTTGGACGGCGAGGTCGTGAAGGCGACGGTCCGTGTGGGGGAGTTGGTCTGGGAGACGGCCTATACCCCGATCGTCGACGAGGCCGGTGACGTCACCGGCGTCACCGGCGTGGCGACCGACCTGACGGACAGAGTCGTGGCCGAGGAGGCCATGCGGGAGAGCGAGGTGCGGTTCAGGAGCACCTTCGAGCAGGCGGCGGTAGGGATCGCGCACGTCGATGTGGACGGCCGCCTCCTCAGGGTCAACAAGCGCGGCGCGGAGATACTCGGCTACGATCGGGCCGATCTGCTGAACGTCCCTTACGAATCCTTCACGCACCCGGAAGACAGGGGCGAGACCGCTGAGCGTCTCAGGCGGGTCCTGGCGGGGGAGCTGGAGTCGTTCAGCATGGAGAAACGATACTTGCGACAGGACGGCGGCACCGTCTGGGGCAACTTGACCGTCGCGCTCCTGCGCGACGAAGGGGGGGAGCCGGCCTACTTCGTCTTCGTCATCGAGGACATCACGCGACGCCGGCATACCGAGGACCAGCTGCGGCAGTCCCAGAAGATGGAGGTGGTCGGCCAGCTGACCGGCGGCGTGGCGCACGACTACAACAACCTCATGACGGTCATCATGGGCGGGTTGGAGCTCGTGAGGGCCGACCTCGGAGAGGGACACAAGGCGTTGAGCGCGTTGGAGGCGGCCATGGATGCCACGCGGCGCGGCGCCACCCTGACCCAGCGCCTCCTGGCTTTTTCCAGGCGTCAGACGCTCCGGCCCACCGTCGTGGACCTGGGCGCGCTGCTCACCGAGATGCAGGATCTGCTCACCGCCAGTCTGCGGGAGGCCATCGACGTGCGGTCCAGCGTCGCCGCGGACCTCTGGACGCTGCGCGCGGACCGCCCCCAGATGGAGAACGCGATCCTGAACCTGGTGCTGAACGCCCGGGACGCCATGCCGCGGGGCGGACGGTTGGAAATCCGCGCGTCGAACGCCGTACTGGACGACGGACAGACTCTGTCGGGCGGCGCTCCAGCGGGCGAGTACGTCCTGCTGGAGGTGAAGGACGACGGGGCCGGGATGCCTTCGGAGATCCTCGAGCACGCCTTCGAGCCCTTCTTCACCACCAAGGAGGTGGGCAAGGGAAGCGGTCTCGGGTTGAGCATGGTGTACGGATTCGTCAGCCAGTCGGGGGGGCACATTTCCATCGAGAGCGAGCCGGGGCTGGGGACCACCGTCCGTCTCTACATGCCCCGGGCGGGGGGCAGTCGGTCCACCGTCTCTCTCCCGGTCGCTCCCGTCGCCGAGGCGTCGGATGGCGACGCGGTGATCCTGGTGGTGGAAGACGACCCGGACGTGCGGCGTCTCGTTGTCCGACTGATCAAACGGCTCGGCTACGACACCTTCGAGGCCGAGGAAGCCGAGGCGGCTCTGGCGATCCTGGAGGGGGAGCCGGAGGTGGACCTGCTCTTCACCGACCTCGTGCTACCGGGCGGGACCACCGGGGCCCAGCTCGCCGACGAGGCCCGCAGGCGCAGGCCCGAACTGCGGGTGTTGTACAGCTCCGGTTATTCGAGGGACGTCCTGGCGGGTGAAGGGCGGCTGGACGACCAGGTCGCTCTGGTGGAGAAGCCGTTCGAGAAGTCGACACTGGCCGCGGCTCTCCGGGAGGCGCTCCGCGGCTAGGGGTGCCTACCCCGTCAAGGCTTGCCCGTCCGGCGACCGGCCGCTCTCTCCGGGTCCGACCCCTCGGACCAGAGCCAGGCGGCTCCCCGGACTCCACTGGAATCGCCGTGCCGGTTGCGAACGATCCGGGTTCGCACCTCGTCGGAGAAGACGTAGCGCGGCACGACCGCCGCGACCGATTCGGGCAGACTCGGCAGGTTGCTCATGCCGCCGCCGAGGACCACGACGTCCGGGTCCACGATGTTGATGACAGAGGCGAGAGCCCGAGCGAGACGGTCCTCGTACCTTCGCAGGGCCTCGGTCGCGCCAGCGTCGCCGGCGCTTGCCCTCTCCGTGATCTCCGGGCTGGCCAGATCCTCCCGCGTCACGGTGCGGTGGTCTCGCTCGAGCCCCGGCCCGGAGACGAACGTCTCGATGCATCCCTGCTTGCCGCAGTAGCACGCGGGTCCCGGGAGCTCGGCGGGGCGGGGCCACGGGAGCGGATTGTGGCCCCACTCTCCCGCGATACGGTTGGGTCCTTCCAGGCACCGTCCGTCCACGACGATCGCACCCCCGACCCCTGTACCCAGGATCACGCCGAAGACCACGTCGGCGCCGGCGCCGGCTCCGTCGGTCGCCTCCGAAAGAGCGAAGCAGTTGGCGTCGTTCATCACTCTCACCGGACGCGCCAATGCCGCCGCGAGATCCTCGGCCAGGGGGTGGCCGATGAGCCAGGTGGAATTGGCGTTCTTCACGTTGCCGGTCGACGGTGAGAGGGCGCCCGGGATTCCCACGCCCACGCTTCCCCGCTGACCGGTCTCCGCCTCGATCCACGTCACGAGATCGACCATGGCATCAAGGGAGCCGTCGTAGCTTCGGGGGGTGGCGGTTCTGCGGCGTCCGAGCTCCTCGCCGTGAGCCGAGAGCCCGATGATCTCGGTCTTCGTGCCGCCGAGGTCGATGCCGATGCGCACGGTCGCTCCGCCTAGGAGGGCGAGTCCGGTGGCCCGGTCGGCGCGCGGTGGGACGGCGGCGACACTGCGCTACCGGCCCCGGTCAGTCGCCGGTGGGTCCAGGGCGCGAACCTCCACGCGCGCCGTCCCGGGCCCGATCATCCCGAGCTTCTGCGCCGCCGAGAATGACACGTCGATGATCCTGCCGCCGTGGAAGGGCCCACGATCGTTTACGCGGAGGACCACCTGGCGGCCGTTCTCGAGGTTGGTGACCAGAACGTAGGTCGGGAGCGGCAGGGACTTGTGGGCGGCGGTGAGGGCGTGCATGTCGTAGACCTCGCCGTTCGAGGTGCGTCGGCCGTGAAACGGCTCGCCGTACCACGACGCGATGCCTTCCCGTACGTACCCCCGGCTCGAGTCCAGCACTTCGTACCGCTGCCCGAAGACGACATACGACTCGGGGTTGCCGTAGCGACTCTTCAGCTCCGGCCGGGGCAGGGCGCCTTCCGCCGCCGGTGAAGTCGTGGCACCGACCGTGGGGTCGGGCTCCCCTGTCGCGTGCCCTCCGGAGTCGCTGCCCGGTGTCTCCCCACGCGCCTCCGGCCGCGGCCGCTCGAAGGGGGCGGTTCCCTCGGAGGCGAGTGAACAGCCGCCACTCGCCATCGCGCCCGCCGTCACCAGCACGGCGATCGCCAAGGGGTTTCGTTGCGGGGGTTGTGGTTCGGACATGCCCGAATCCTCCTGGGGTGCGGTGTCCGTCCGAGAGCCGTACACAAATGTTTACTCCGGGGTCCCTCGGCACCAGCCCCTGGGGTGTCGGGCCCCTCTCCGCGTCGAAGCGAGAGGAGGGTCGGGCTCAGTCGTCCGCCGGCCCCTCCGCGTCGTCCTTCCGTCGCCGGATCCGGATCTTCACCGGGCGGGGACGCTCCTCTTGCAGCGCCTTGATGACGGTTGCCCGCCCCTGGGTCACGGGTGCCGCTTCCTCGTCTCCACCCAGGCCCATGCCCCAGGGCGGGAGGGCGGCCTCGGCGGAGGCGCGCAAGGCGATCCGGATGCGGGCGAAGGGGCTGCGGCTGGAGCCGGCTGCCTGGTTCCGCCGCTGAACGACCGTACGGGCCCGCTCCACGCCCGTCAGCGCGTCATCGATCTCGTCCGGGCTCGGTGGGTTCTCCGGCCCGTAGGCACGAACGAACTTGTAGTCGTGCAGGAAGAGACGGCTGCCGGACCGACCGTCGAGCGAGCGGAAGAGCCGATCGTGCTCCACCACCAGCGAGAGGTGGAGTTGGCCGAAGGCCCGGTAGGCCGTCACCTCGACGCACCCCCGACCGGGTCCGTCGGGGAAGGGCAAGTCGTCGAGGTGGACACGGAAGATCTCGCCGGAGTCCTCCACGGGCGGGAGCTCCTCGACCTGACCACCCACACGCTCCGCGTAGGCCTCCAACCGATCCACGACTTCGTTGCGGAATCCGTCAGCTTCGAAGAACGGGAATGAATTCTCGGCGATCGCCGTCCAGAGCGAGCGCTTTGCCAGTACCGTGCCCATTGCAGCCTGCCTACCAGGGTGCTGTCGATGCTCCGGTCGAACGGTCGAGCGTTCGACCCCTCTTCAATGGGTATCGACGACTCACCCGCGGGGCTTAGCGCGCCCTCCGTTGCGACCGTCCGGAGCTTCCGGTCAGCGGCCCGTTCCCGAAAGGGGGATCACGTCCGTCGAAGCCAGCAGCTCTATGGCTTCCGTGACGGGTCCCGGCGTGCCCACGTGGACCCCCGCCACCAGCGGCCGGACGGCCTCGATGACCTCGTTGGCGATGGCCATGCCCTCTCGCTGCGCGGCCTCCTGACCCCGGGCGTCAGCGTCTCGCATGCGCCGGACCACGGAGTCCGGCACCCGCACCCCGGGAACCTCGTTGGCCAGGAACTCGGCGTTCCGGAGGGAGGTGAACGGCCAGACGCCAGCGACGACCGGAATCGCCCAGGCCTTGCTCCGCTCGAGGAAGGGGGCCAGATCCTCCACGGCGAAGACGGGCTGAGTGACCGCGAAGTGGGCACCGGCTTCGACCTTGTAGGCAAAGCGCTCCAGCTCTCGCTCCATGTCCCGGGCACCCTGATTCAAGGCCACGCCGATCACGAAGCGGGTGGCTTCGCCGATGGAGCTGCCACCGGGGTCCACGCCCCGGTTCAGATGGTGCACGACGTTCGTGAGGCCGATGGAGTCGATGTCGAAGACGGGCGTGGCCTGGGCGTACGGACCTTCGGTGGGAAGGTCTCCGGTGACGAGCAGGACGTTGCGGAGTCCCGCCGCGGCCGCTCCGAGAAGGTCGCTCACCATGCCGATCATGTTGCGGTTTCGGCAGGTATAGTGGACCAGGGTCTCGATGCCCACGTCTCGCTCCACCACCAGGGCGGCAGGTACCGCAGCCATCCGGCCCTGCGCGAGCGGGCTGTCCGGAATCGCGACCGCGTCGACACCGGCCCGATGCAGGGCCCGCGCCGCCTCGACGAGCCGGCCTGCGTCCCAGCCGCGCCCTGGCATGACCTCGACGCTCGTTACGAAGGAGCCGGTGGAGAGCTTGCGCCCCCACGCGGACCGCGAGGCCAGGGGCGACTCCTCGAGGCCCGGCGGGGCAGGGGGCACCCGTGCCGCGCCTATCCCCACCGTGACCGGCCTGGGCTGCACCGACGCGACGGTGTCCCGTATACGGCTGATGTGATCCGGCGTAGTCCCGCAGCAGCCCCCAACGAAGCGCACGCCTGCCTCGAGCAACCGGCGCGCGTACTGGGCCATGTACTCGGGACTCGCCATGTAGATCATCCGGTCGCCCACCGCTCGGGGCAGTCCGGCGTTGGGCAGTGCCGAGAGGGGCCGGTCCGTGACCTCTGCCATGCGCTCCACGGCGTCCAGGATGACGGCGGGTCCCACCGAGCAGTTGAGGCCCACCACGTCGGTGCCCCAGTCGGCCATCGTCCAGGCCGCCACCTCCGGCGCGGTTCCGTACGCGGTGGCTCCGTCTTCGCCCACCGTGATCTGGGCGAACACGGGCAAATCACACAGATCGCGGGCGGCCCGGTACGCCTGCTCGAGCTCGCTGAGGTCGCTGAACGTCTCGAGCACGAAGCCGTGCGCCCCACCCTCGAGGAGCCCCTGGAGCTGGCGTCGGAAGAGGGCCTGGGCCTCGGCGCGTGACGTGGGGCCCCACGGCTCGATGCGGATCCCCAGCGGCCCGACGGCACCGAGCACGGTGGCCTTCCCACGGGCCGCGGCCCGGGCCAGCTGCGCTGCGGCCCGATTGATCTCCTCGGTCCGCTCGTCGAGCCCCCAGCTCGACAGCTTGACGGGGTTGGCCCCGAACGTGTTGGTCTCGATGATCTCGGACCCGGCGCTCACGTACGCCTCGTGGACGTCCTGCACCAGGCGGGGCTCGGTGACGTTGAGCTCGTCATAGCACACGTTCACGAAGACGCCCCGGGCGTAGAGCATCGTACCCATGGCGCCGTCCATCACATGGACGCGGCCGTCCTCGATGAGCTCCCGCAGCTCCCGTGCGCTCATCGGTCCGCGCCCCCGCGGCCGTAGGCCAGGTTGGGTGACAGCCAGCGCTCCACCTCCCCTACGCTCATGCCCTTGCGGCGGGCGTAGTCGGTGACCTGATCCCGGCCGATGCGGCCGACGCCGAAGTACCGGGCGTCGGGGTGGGAAAAGTACCAACCGCTGACGCTGGCTCCCGGCAGCATGGCGCAGCTTTCGGTGAGCTGGACACCGATTCGCGCCGGAGCATCCAGGAGCTTGAAGAGCGAGAACTTCTCGGAGTGGTCCGGGCAGGCCGGGTAGCCCGGCGCCGGCCGGATCCCCCGATACCGCTCTTTGATCAGGGCCTGGTTGTCCAGCGTCTCACCGGGCGCGTACCCCCAGAGCTCCGTCCTCACGCATTGATGGAGCCGCTCGGCGAAGGCTTCGGCGAGGCGGTCGGCGAGGGCCTTGGCCAGGATGCTCTGATAGTCGTCGTGCCGTCCCTCGAAGTCGGCACAGAGCTCGTCCAAGCCGATGCCGGCGGTCACCGCGAACGCACCGATGAAGTCCTCCACACCGCTGTCCCGCGGGGCCACGTAGTCGGCGAGGCAGAGGTTGGGCCGTCCGTCCGACTTCTCGAACTGCTGGCGGAGTCCCCGGAACGTGGCGAGCAGCGACCCGTGCACGGCGTCGCCATATACCTCGACATCGTCGTGGCCGATGGTGTTGGCCCGGAAGAGGCCCAGGACTCCCCGGGCCTCCAGCAGCCCCTCCGACGCGATGCGGTCCAGCAGCGCGAGGGCATCTGCCTGAAGAGCCCGCGCCTGATCGCCGACCGCGTCGTCCTCGAGGAGCGCCGGGTACGCCCCGGGCAGGTCCCAGGTCTGGAAGAAGGGCGTCCAGTCGATGAGCGCGCGGAGCTGGTCGAGGGGGTAGTCCGTGAAGACCTCGGTCCCCAGGGTCGCCGGAGGCGGAGGGGTGTAGCGGCTCCAATCCTGGAGGAACCGGCGCTCGCGGGCTTCGCCGATGGGCAGAAGGCGTCGCCCTGCCTTTCGTCGGGCGTACGAGGCGCGTGTCTCGTCGTAGGTGGCCCGGACCCTCGTGGTGAACTCATCCCGGCGCCCCGGATCCAGCAGCTGGCTCACGACGCCCACGCTGCGGGAGGCATCGAGGACATGGATCACCGGTCCCGGATACTCGGGGGCGATCTTGACCGCGGTATGGGTCGCCGAGGTGGTGGCTCCCCCCACCAGCAAGGGTACCTCGAAGCCGAGCCGCCGCATCTCGGCAGCGACGTGGACCATCTGATCCAGGGACGGGGTGATGAGCCCCGACAGCCCGACCACGTCCGCCGCCTCTTCCAGGGCGGCCTCCAGGATCCGTTCGGCCGGGACCATCACGCCCAGGTCGACGACACGGTAGTTGTTACACTGGAGCACGACGCCGACGATGTTCTTGCCGATGTCATGGACGTCGCCCTTGACGGTGGCCATGACGACTGTCCCCGCGGCCCGGCTCTCTTCGCCCTCGGCCTTCTCGGCTTCGAGGTACGGCACCAGGTGGGCGACGGCCCGCTTCATGACACGGGCGCTCTTGACCACCTGGGGAAGGAACATGCGCCCGGAGCCGAAGAGCTCGCCGACGACGTTCATGCCGTCCATGAGCGGGCCCTCGATGACGTCCAACGACCGTGTCGCAGCCTGACGGGCCTCCTCAGCGTCGTCGTCGATGAAGTCCACGATGCCGTGGACGAGCGCGTGCTCGAGGCGCTTCTCGACGGGCCCGTCCCGCCAGGCCAGGTCCGGCCCGCGACGCTGCTCCGTGCCCCGGTGAGCCTCGGCCAGCCCAGTCAGCCGCTCGGTGGCATCTCCCCGCCGGTTGAACAGCACGTCTTCCACCGCCTCCCTCAGCTCCGCGTCGATGTCGTCGTAGATCTCCATGGCGCCCGCGTTGACGATCCCCATGTCCATGCCTGCCCGGATGGCGTGGTACAGGAAGGCGGCGTGCATGGCCTCGCGCACGGGCGGGCTGCCTCGAAACGAGAACGAGATGTTGCTCACCCCGCCGCTCACGAGGGCGTGCGGCAGCGTCTCCTTGATGGTCCGCGTGGCTTCGATGAAGGCGACGCCGTAGGTGTTGTGCTCCTCGATCCCCGTGGCGACCGCGAAGATGTTGGGGTCCAGGATGACGTCCTCGGCAGGAAAGCCCACCTCTTCCGTGAGAATCCGGTAGGCACGCTGGCTGATCTCGACCTTCCGCTCGTAGCTATCCGCCTGGCCCTGTTCATCGAAGGCCATGACCACCACGGCCGCGCCGTACCGTCGCACCAGCCGCGCCCGCTGCCGGAAGGCCTCCTCTCCGTCCTTCAGACTTATGGAGTTCACGACCCCCTTGCCCTGGACGCACTTGAGCCCGGCTTCCAGCACCGCCCAATCCGACGAGTCGATCATGATCGGCACCCGGGTGATGGCCGGCTCGGAGGCCAGGAGGTGCAGGAACCGGGTCATGGCCTCGACCGAGTCGAGAAGCCCCTCGTCCATGTTCACGTCGATGATCTGGGCGCCGCCCTGCACCTGCTGACGAGCCACTTCCAGGGCGGTCTCGTGGTCGCCCTCCCGGATGAGGCGAGCGAACCGCCGGGAGCCGGAGACGTTCGTGCGCTCGCCCACGTTGACGAAGAGCGACCCGGGCCCGATCTCCAGCGGCTCGAGTCCACTCAGCCGGGTGCGGACGGGTCGGGTGGGCACGGGCCTCGGTGGCACGTCCGCTACGGCGTCGGCGATGGCGCGCACGTGGTCCGGGGTCGTGCCGCAGCACCCTCCCACCACGTTGAGGAAGCCGGCCTGGGCGAAGTCGCGGAGAGTGCCGGCCATTTCGGCGGGGGACAGGTCGTATCCCCCGAACTCGTTGGGAAGCCCCGCGTTGGGGTGACAGCTGACGGGGAGGTCGGCGACCTCCGCGACCTCTTCCAGGTGGGGCCGGAGCGCCTCCGGTCCGAGGGCGCAGTTGAGGCCGATGGAAAAGAGGTCGGCGTGCCGGACGGAGTTGTAGAATGCCTCGGGCGTCTGCCCCGTGAGCGTCCGGCCGCTCGCATCCGTGATGGTCCCGGACACCATGACCGGTGTGTCGAGGCCACGCTCCTCCAGCAGTCCGGTGATGGCGAAGAGGGCGGCCTTGCAGTTCAGCGTGTCGAACACCGTCTCGACGAGCAGGATGTCCACGCCGCCGTCCAGGAGTCCCCGCACCTGCTCCTCGTATCCGCTCACCAGTCGGTCGAAGGTCACGTTCCGGAATCCGGGGTCGCCGACCTTGGGTGACAGGGAGGCCGTGCGGTTGGTGGGTCCGATGCTACCCGCCACGAACCGTGGCCGGCCGGGCTCCCGGGCCGTGCGCTCGTCGGCGGCGATCCGGGCGACCGCGGCTGCGGCCCGGTTGATGTCGTAAACGTCGTCGTCGATGCCGTAATCCGCCATGGCCACGCGCGTAGAGGAGAACGTGTTCGTCTGGACGATGTCGGCTCCCGCCTCGAGGTACTCCCGGTGGATCTCGCCGATCACGTCCGGGCGAGTCAGGGAGAGGATGTCGTTGTTTCCCTGGAGCGGGATTCCGTGGTCCCGGTAGCGGTCCCCTCGGAACTCCTCTTCGGAGAGGCCATAGGACTGAATCATCGTGCCCATGGCGCCATCCAGTAGCAGGATGCGCCGAGACATGAGATCTTGGAGAAGAGCACGTCGGCCTGACATGGGGCCCGCGTTCCTTTCGACCGGGGGACGACCCGGGGCGGTGCGGCGACGATTCGCCCTTCCGGCCACCGACGGAGCAGGTGGTCAAAAAGAAAAAGCTCGCCGCAAGAGCTGCGCCGAGGACGTGGCTTTTTAGCGGTTTCTTTGACAGGGCCGCAATATGCCGCAAATCACCCCGGACGAATCACCTGAACAGAAAGGTATCATGCCCGCCATCGGCCCGCCATTGAGCGGGAGCGCCTCGCCCTCGCGGCAGCCCCGGGCAACGCTTCGGTGCCTCCGCCGGCCCCTGCCCCTGGGGGCCCTGGCCCTGGCCGTGGCATTGGCGCCCCAGGGCGCGGTCGACATCCGGGCCCAGAGCCTCGAGGCCACCGTGATCGGACGCGTGCTGGACGCCGAGACGAACGAATCGGTGGAGGGTGCGACGGTGGGCGCGGCGGGCGTGCCCGGGACCCAGGTGACCGACGACCTCGGACAGTTTCGCCTGGACCGGTTGCGGCCGGGATCCTACGAGATCCAGGTCCGGCACATCGGCTACGGACTGCAGTCGGACTCCCTCGTCGTCACCGCCGGCGAGCGGGTCATGGTGGAGTTTCGGATCGCGACCCGTCCCATCGAGGTCGCGGGCCTTTCCGTGACGGCCCGGTCGCGGGAGGTCGACGCCAGGGTCGCCAGGGGAAGCCGCTTCGACGGCATGAGCCCGGAGGAGGTGGATGCCGTGCGCACCCGGGTAGCCACGATGGGCGACCTCGTGGCAGCCGCCCGCGTCCCGGGCCTGACGGTGCGGCAGCGCCCCGACTCGATCTGCATCGAAAGCAACCGCTTCCGCCGCCGCTTCGCGAACGGGCCGAGCTGCCACATGGTGCAGGTGGTCGTGGACGACCTCCTCATGCAGGACGCCATCAGCAGCCTGATCGCCATGGACCCGCAGCGGGTCGACCGATTCGAGCTGGTGCCGCCCATCGAAGCGGGCGTACTCTACGGCGACATGGGACGGTACGGAGTCCTGCGGATCTACACCGAGGATGGGCGAGGCCCGGCGCTGGGGCTGGACGACCACGCGCCCATCGGTCCGCGTTGGACACTCTCGCTCGCCCTGAGCGCACGGGGCACGTCCACGCTCTACGACGGGACCGTGTTGATCCGACCCAACGGCCGGGACCCTCGGGCCACGTTCTATACGGAGGAGGTCGGCACAGGGCCCGGCATCGAAGGGAGCGTCCGGTGGAACACCGGGAGGTTCGGGTTCTTCGGTGTCTCGCTGTTCGGCGGAGCCGCGTCCTCGACCGGCACCTACCAGACCCCGACGTTGCTGACCCAGACCTTCGACCGGAACTTCCAGAGCGTGGGCGCAGATCTCTGGTTCGCCTTCGACGTGCTCAACGGGGACACGTGGAACGCCCAGTTGGGCTTCGGCCCGACGTTCACGTGGCAGCGCCTCGAGCTGGATCGGGGCAGCAACAACCAGCTGGCCGACCCCATCGCGGAGAATCCCCCCCAGGTGGAGTGGACGGACCGCACCTGGTTCGCCCCGGGCGGGCACCTGTTCGCTGATCTGACGTACGATCTGGGACCGACAACGGGCATCTTCGCCGGCCTCGTCTTCCGTGCCGTCGCCACCGGCGGAGACACGGTCTCGTGGTCCCGGAAGGACGCCGAGGACATCTTGCGGTCCACGGGAAACACCGTGGATGTGGAGTACTCCGCCGGGGTCGCGACCTCTCTGTCCCTTCGTACCGGCGTCCGCTGGTATCCCGGCAACAAGGCACTGTTCTGAGCGGCGCGCCGTGCCTGGGCGGCGTGCCACCGGAGCACGGGGGGTAGGGCCATGACGGGTTCAGCGCTCCCTGGGGCTGGCCGCCGGTACTTCAAGGCCCACGGCCTCGGTAACGACTACCTGGTCTTCACCAGCGGTACCGCGTGGACGCTACACCCGGCCGCCGTGCAAGCCGTCTGCCACCGGTGGGAGGGTGTGGGCAGCGACGGCATCGTCCTGGAGCTTCCTCCCGTGGGCGCGGTCAGGCGGCTCCGCATGTTCAACCCGGACGGATCCGAGTTCGAGCGGAGCGGCAACGGACTGCGCGTCTACGCGACGTTTCTGGCGTCGACCGGCATGGTAGGCGACGAGCCCTTCCGGGTGGAGGTGGGTGGCGGGGTGGTGGGCATGCGGGTACACGGTCGCACGGAGGACGGCGAGCACGACGTCTCGGTCGAGATGGGACAGGTCTCGTTCGACCCCGCAGCGGTCGACCTGGATCGCGAGGCGCTGGACGATGATGGCCGCATACGCCTCCCTGCCGGGCCGGTGGCCATCATCCCGGTTTCGGTGGGCAATCCCCACTGCGTCGTGTTCACCGACGACCTGTCCGACCAGGTGCTGCACGAGCTCGGGCCGGCGTTGGCCACCCACCCGGCGTTCCGGAACGGCACCAACGTCCAGCTCGCCTGGCCTGCGGGGGAGACCGCGGTGCGTATCCGGATCTGGGAGCGGGGCGTCGGTCCCACTTCGGCGTCGGGCACGAGCTCGTGCGCGGTGGCGGCCGCGGCCGTGCGGAACGGCCTTCTGCCTCCTGGCCAGTTGGCCGTGTTCATGGACGGCGGCCGGTTCGACGTGGAGGTGACCGAGCGGTTCGAGGTCACGCTCCGTGGTCCGGTGCAGGAAGTGGGTACCGGTGAGCTGGCGCCGAGCTTCTGTGCTGGGCTCGAAGGGTGGCGCCCGTAGCGGGCCGGATGGACGCGCCCCACTCGGGTCCGATCCGCCGGGGACCCTCAGGTGCGAACGCGGGCCAGCAGAAGCAGTCCCGTGACCAGGAAGACGGCGTTGGGCGTCCATGCCGCCAGCTGCGGGGGCATGGCGCCGGCCGATCCGGCGGCGAGAGCCACCTTGAACAGCGACATGTAGAGGATCACCGAGGCCAGGGCCAGGCCGATCCCGTACGCGCTGCCGCCGCGCTTGGCGCTGGTGGCGAGCGGTGCCCCGAACAAGATGATGACCAGCGTGGCCACGGGGATCGCGAGCTTCTGCTCCCTGAGGACGCGCAGCCGGCGGGCGTCGCCCCCGGTCCGCTCGATGATCGACACCAGCCGGCCCATCTCCGCGTACGTCATCTCGTCTTCATGGGGCGGTGTCTCCACCAGCTCGTCGGGCCGCTCGGTGAACGAGCGCGGTTGGAGGGCGTCGAAGCGGAACGCCATCTCCTGGCCCTCCGGCGTGAATTGCCGGTAGTACCCGTTGAGCAGGGTCCAAGAGCCGCTGGTGCTGTCCCACACGGCCTCTTCGGCCGTCGTATGGCGGCTGGGCTCCAGGTCCGAGCCCGCCGACTCCATGGCCAACCCGGCCAGCCGTCCGTTGGAGACCGTGAGGCGCCGCGCCGACAGCGTCCGTCCGTCAAAGGCCCGGTATACGAAGTTGGACCGCCACTCCCGGCGGGGATCCTCGTTGCGGAAGATCTGTCCGGCCCGTTTGTTCGACTCCGGAACGATGTCCGTGAGGTAGAGGGCCGCACCGGTCAAACCGACTCCCAGCACCGCGAGCGGGAAGATGAGGCGGTGGAACGAGATGCCCCCGGCCTTGGCGGCCACGACCTCCCGGTGGACGGTCATGCCCTGGACGGTGAACACCGCAGCGATCAGGGCCGCGATCGGGAAGGACCAGAGGATGAAGAGCGGCATCTGGTACAGGTAGCCCATGGCCACGTCGGCCAGGCTCAGCCCCCGGTCCAGATACCGGTGCAGCTTCTCGGTGACGTCCCCCAGGATGAAGAGACCAGGCGCCCCCAGGATGAAGATGATGAAGATCCGGAGGAACGTCCTGGCGACGAGGCGGTCGAGGATGCGAATCACGTCGTTCGCCTGGCCGCTCGGGGAACCAGACGGACGAGCGCCTGGCGGACGGTCCAAGAGACCTCCTCCCAGCTCCCGCCCCGGTTGTTGCCGGCCTCCTGCCCCATCTGCCGGGCGCCGAGCGCGCCCAGCATCAGGAAGATCAGGTTCGGCAGCCACATGGCCGCGAAGGGGGTCACCGTACCCCGGTCGGCCATGCGCTCGCCTCCGATGAGCCCGACCCAGTACACGCCGAAGATCATGAGCGCGAAGGCGATCACCATGCCAACCCCGCCCCGGGGAAACCGGATCGCCAGGGGTGCGCCGATGAGCACGAATACCAGACAGGTGAAAGAGAGGCTGAACTTCTTGTGGATCTCGACCCGGAAGCGGTTCGCGGACTGGCGCATGACCTGCTGACGGCTCGCCTGCGTGCGAAGATTCAGGGAGACGTTGCGGATCACCGGATCGGCCGGGAGGCTCCCGTCCGATCGCCTCTCGATGGGGATCTGCATGGCCGCCGCGGCTTCCTCCGTCATGGAGTCGGGCGGGGCATCCGTGAGCCCGAGCGCCCGCTCGACGGCCCAGCGCGACCGCCGATACGACTCGGCCGCGATCTCCGTGAGCTGCTCGTCACGGTTCCGGGCTTCCTCGGCCAGCATGGGGATGGTCATCTCCCTGTCGCTGCGCTGCTCCCGCTCCCGCTGCCGCTCCAGCTCGTCGCCGACGCCACGGAGCGGGATGACCTGTCGATCGAAGAGGATGCGCTGGAACTCCTCCGGCCGTGCCTCGCCCGCTTGGAGGACCACCCCGTCGGAGAGCGTGAGGAACAGGTCCGTCCGGTGCGCGTTGAAGGCCATGATGCCCCGGTCGGCGTAGATGGTGCGGAAGCGCTCCGGGCGGCTCCGATCGTAGATCACCACATCGGCCAGCTGGTTCGTCACCGGATCGATCTGGGCGGCCTGGAGGAAGAACTTGCTGCGGCCGTCCTCGGCGTCGATCTCGTTCAGCACCTGCTCCCGCAGCTGGAACGTGGGGCTCTTCTGACCTATGTCCAGGAGGAGGCCGGCGAGTCGATGGTTGGATGCCGGAAGCACCCGATCATTGAAGTACAGCATGCCGAGCGCCAGAATTAGTCCTACACCCAACATGGGGATCATCAGCCGCATCGGCCGGACCCCGCCCGCGGACATGGCCGTGAGCTCGTTGGCCGCCGTGAGGGTGGAGAAGGTGTACAGAACGGCCACCAACACGGCCATTGGGAGGGTGAGAGCCACGGTGTGGGGGAGGGACAGCAACGCGAATTCCGCGATCGTGTTCCAACCCAGCCCCTTGCCGAACAGATCCTCCAGCCTCTGTGCAATGGCGTTGACGAACAACAACCCGGTGAGCGCGGACAGGGCGAAGAGGAACGGCCCCACGTGGGAGCGAATTAGATATCTGGTGAGAATCCCCATCCGCCTTCGATACTGGGACCGGACAGACCGGCTCTGGGCTCGGCGTATCCTAGCGTGACTCTAGAGCGGTACAGAGCACCCCCCTCAACACCCCCGTTACACCCCGGAGCGTCGTCCGGTCCGGCAGGCGCCGCCGCGGGCCCACCCGCCGGGCGACGGCCGATCGTCCCGGTCGTGGGGATGCTGCTCCTTCTGTTGTCGGCCCCGGGGGCACGAGGCCAGAGCGCCGATTCGCTGGCGACGCCCGTGGCCGACTCGGCAGCCGCGGCACCGGCCCTGGACTCCGCTGCCGCTTCCGAGCCGACTTCGCCCCAGGCAGGCCCACCGCAGGAGGCGGCGGAGGCAGAGCCGCCGCTCCTGCAGTTGGGCCTTCGGCGGATGCCGCTTCCCTTCGCAATCGAGCTTCCGGCGGTGCCGGGGGCCGACAGCCCCTGGTTCGCCCCTCTGGCCAGGCCCTCGTCGTCGGGGCTGGCCGTGGAGCTGAGTCCTCGAGTGGGGCGCCCGGTGGCCGGCGATCCCGAAGCGGCAGGGGAAGTGGAGGCGGACACGGTAGCGTTCCTCCCCCCCGAGCCCGTTCGAGAGCCCGAGGAAGAACGGGACAGTCTGGACACGGGTGCCGCCCTGCAGGACCTCTTCGCGCAATACACCGACCTCCAGATGCGCCTCCGGGGCCGGGCCGAGATGGGCGGGGACTGGACCTCGTTTCGCCCCTGCGACACCGGCCTTCAGTTCACGTGCAACGCGCCCATCATCCCCCGCTTGACCCCGGAGCTGCAGTTCGGGCTGCAGGTGGCCGGGACCGTATCGGAGAGGGTCCACGTGAACGTGGACTTCGACCAGACGCGTGAGTTCTCCGCTGCGAACAACATCAACGTCTACTATCAGGGCCTCGAGGACGAGATCCTCCAGCGCCTGGAAGTGGGTGACGTCAGTTACCAGCTGCCCCCGAACTCTCGCTTTCTCACCGAGGGCATCCCGGCCGGGAACTTCGGCTTCCAGACCACGGGACAGCTCGGGCCCGTGGACTTCCAGGCCGTGTGGGCGCAGCAGAAGGGGGACCTTTCCACCCGGGAGTTCCGGCTCAGCGGTGCGGGTGGGCAGCAGGCCTTCGTGCAGGAGGACACGTTGGTCCTGGACGACGCCGATTACGTGGAGGGCCAGTACTTCTTCCTCTTCGATCCGGCAGAGATCCAGGACTACCCGCACTTCGACATCCTGTCCCTCGACGGATCCCGGGCTCCTCCCGAGCTGGTGCCCGGCACCGAGCAGGTACAGGTCTACCGATTCGAGAACGACCCCATCACGAGCCAGCAGGTCCAGGGCTACATCCAGGCCGACGGATTCGCGGTGCTGGACGGAGACACCATCCAGGAATCGGGGTGGTTCCGCTACCTCCAGCCCGACGCGGACTACTTCGTCCACCCCAGCGGCCTCTGGGTCGCCCTGCGGAGTCCCCTGCGGCGAGACGAGATGTTGGCGGTGACCTACATCACCGCCACCGGGGACTCCATCGGGGACTACAACCCCGAGCGCCTCCACAACCAGGGGATCCGCCCGCGGCTCCAGCTCCTGAAGGCTTCCGGGGCGAGCCATCAACCCGGCACCCCGACCTGGCCCCTGGAGATGCACCACGTGTATCGCATCTCGGGCTCCAACGACGTGGAAGTGAACTCGGTCGACGTCACCGTCTCCCTGGGCGAGCTCGGGGCGGGCCGCACCTTCAAGCGGTCCCCCACAGGCGAGGACATCACCTTCCTCAAGCTCTTCGGCCTCGACGAGGAGTCCCCGTTCGACCGGCTCGATCGGGCGCAGGTCTACCGGCCCGTCGACGACTCCTTCCAGGAGCAGCCACCCGTGTCCGGCACCTTCCTGGTGTTCCGAACGCTGCAGCCGTTCCTGGATCCTCCGCCGGTTCCCTCACTCAACCTGTCCGCCGAGGACACCAAGGCGATCCTCGGTGACGACGCGAACGGCGTCATCTACGAGTCGCCGGACCCGGTGGAGCGGGCCGGCGGCGGTCTCTTCCGCCTCACGATTCCGTTTCGCGTGCGGAGCGAGGGCCTCGTTTCCACGTTCAATCTCGGTGCGCTGGGGATCCGGGACGGCAGCGAGCGGATCTCCCTCGGAGAACGGCTCCTGGTGCCACGTGTCGATTACATCATCGACTACGACGTGGGGCAGGTGACCCTCCTGGACGCCCAGAACCTCTTCGCCGTGGCGCCGAACGCGGACATCCGGGCCACCTGGGAGCAGAAGACGGTCTTCCAGATCGCCCCCACGTCGGTCTTCGGCTTCAACGCGGACTACGAGATGGGTGAGCGTGGCAGCCTCAATCTCCTGGGGCTGTTCCAGCGGGAGAAGGCCTTGGTCCGGCGGCCTCAGTTGGGCGTGGAGCCGAAAGCCGTGGCGCTGGGGGGCGTCAACGGACGCTTGGACTTCGGTGCCTCGTGGCTGGACCGGTTCCTGGACCGGGTACCGGCCCTGCACTATTCGGGGACCTCATCGATCCGTGTGGCCGGCGAGCTGGCCATGTCCCTGCCGAACCCCAACACCCAGGGTGACGTCTACATCGACGACTTCGACGGGAACGCCGACGTGCCGCTCTCGGTGCTCAGCACGTCCTGGAGACTGGGCAGCGTGCCCGGACGTCGTGACGGGGCGGGCACGGTCCTCCCGCCCGCGCTGGACGAGACGGACAAGACGACGCTGACGTGGCAACACGCCTGGGTACAGCCCGACGGGCGGGTGTTCGAGGGGATCTTCCCCCAGGACATCGACCAGCAGATCAACGTAGCCGGGACGAACACCCGGGATCAGGTGATGCTGGCCACCGTGGGCGCCGACGAGGACCTCACCCGCGACAAATGGGCGTCCTTCACCACGGTGTTGAGCACGACGGGGCTCGACCTGACGCGGATGGAGTTCCTCGAGTTCTACGCCAGCGTGGCGGAGGAGGACTCGGTCGTCATGATCATCGACGTCGGCCGCGCGAGCGAGGACGCGTTCTTCGTGGACTCGGCCGGGGCCACCAGCGGCGTCAAGGAAAACGGCCAGGCCTGGGGGCTGGGCCTCCGGGACGAGGAGGCGCAGCTCAGCGTCGGCGAAGTGTGGAGCGATCAGGCGGACGCACGGGGCAACTGGGGTGAGGACTGCCTGGCCACGCCCGGCACCATCTACATCGTGGGTGCTCCCGAGGCCAACTGCACGCGCGGCAACGGGCGGGCGGACACCGAGGACCTGGACGGCAACGGGAATCTGGACGGCGCCGAGCGGTACTACCGCTACGTCGTGGCCTTCGATGGGACTTCGCCGTTCCTGGCTAGGGGCAAGGGCGAGACCGGCACCGACTTCGAGCTGTACCGTCTCGCGCTCCGGGGCGAGAACGGGACGAACGTGGACGGCCTGGTCACGGACGCAGACTGGCGCTCGGTGAAGCACATCCGGATCACGTTCGTCGCGTCCGCGTCGAACGCGGTGCTCCTCACCCGGATGAAGCTGGTGGGCTCCCGCTGGGTGAAGCGGGCCCAGACGGGGATCGTGCGTGGGCTGGGCGGAGACACCCTCGGCAGCGGCGGCAGACTCGAGGTGAGCCCGGCCAGCAGCCTGACGAAGGGCGGTGCCTACTCGTCTCCACCCGGCGTGCTCGAGGAGTTGGACAACCCCACGTCGGCCCTCGGCGCCATTTCCGTCGAGTTCAACGAGCAGTCTCTGGGCCTGACGTACGACGGGGTGGCTCCCGGCGAGCGGGTCGAGGTCTTCAACCGCTTCCCCCAACGGCCCAGGAACTTCCTCACCTACCGGCAGGCCCGAATCTGGGCCGTGGCCCGGGACGGGGACTGGGATCCCGCGCTGCCGGTCCATTTCTTCGTGAAGGTCGGCAACGACTCCGAGAACTTCTACCTCTACCGCTCTCGTCTCACGCCTGCCGCGAACCCGGAAGCTGTGACCCCCGTCGACTGGGTGCCCGAGCACGTGATCGACTTCGAGGTCTGGTTCGACCTGCGCCGGCAGGCGGAGGAGGAGCTGATCCTGAATCCCCTGGCCACGGGAGATGCGCCCCGGGAGGTGTGGAGCGCGGATTCGACGTACGCGGTGGTCCTCAGGGACCGTGGGCGGGCGCCGAACCTGTATGCCGTCCGGGAGATGTCCCTCGGTGTGCTGAATCAGAGCGACATTCCCATCGAGGGCGAGCTCTGGATCAACGAGTTCCGGCTCTCCGGGGGCGTCCGCGACCCTGGGCTCGCCGGCTACGTGGACGTGGATCTGCAGGCGGCCGACGTCCTCACGGCCCGGCTGTCGGTCTCCGACCGGGGCGCGTTCTTCAGGCAGCTGAAGGCGGACCCTTCCTACCAGAGCGACCAGCTCGTGAGCGTCAACTCGACCCTCCAGCTCGGACGCTTCGCCCCTGCGCCGTGGGGGCTGGAGATCCCCTTGACGGTGCAGCACACGTCCACGGGGCTGGATCCGTTCTTCCTCCCTCAGAGCGACATCCAGGCGGGTGAGATCCCGAACCTCCGGGAAACGGGGTCGAGGCGGACGCGGGTGCAGATGGCGTTCCGGAAACGGACCCCCACGGCGAGCACGATCGGCTCCATCCTGCTGGACGGTCTCGATGCCCGCCTCGGCTACGCCTCTGCCCAATCGACCACCGTGACGTCAAGCAGCCTCTCGTCCGGGCTGGACGGAGCCATCGGATACGGCCGTGTCCTGGACGCCCGGGAGTTGGATTACATCCCGTCCTTCTTGGAGCCGGTCATCCGCTTTCTGTTCCCCCGCCAGCTCGAGGAGCAGATCCTGGCCAGCCGGCTTCGCTGGACGCCGGACCGCTTCTCTTTGCGCGCCACATACAACCGTCAGGACAACGAGGCGTTCCGGTTCGAGCAGATCCTGGAGCTGCCGAGGGACAGCATCGTGAGCGCCACGCTCTCTCCGCGCGAGGGCCTGGAGACGACCGCCGACCTGTCGCTCCGGCCCTTCGCGTCGCTGACCGCCTCCCTCGCGATCGCGGAGACCCGGGACCTGCTGCCGCCCGCCGAGTCCATTCGCGACACCGTGGCTCAGGGGGTCATCGCCGAGGAACGTTCGCGCTTCCTCGGGCTGGACGTGGGCTGGGAGACGAACCGCGTCGTGCGGACTCAGCTCGGCTGGAGGCCAAGCGTCACGGACTGGTTGCGTTTCGACCTCGGGATGAACACCAGCTACCGGTCCGACCGCAACCCGTCCTTCGTCCAGACCACCATCACACCGGTGGACAGCGTCATGCAGGGCGACTCGGTGATCGTGATCGCGGATACGGTGTCTACCCTCGGGCGGAACGCGAACAGCCAGCGGGATCGGCGCGCCGGCATGACCCTGGATTCCCGGGTCCTCGCTCGTTCGGCGCTGGGCGACGCACCCCGGGACGGCGAGTCCGCGCTCACCGGCGCCGGTCGGTGGGTGCTCCAGGCGCTGGCGCCCTTCCGGGTCACTTGGCTGGACGGAATCACGTCCCGCTTCAGCCGCCAGCTCGTGGACCCCGGGGCCGGATATCAGCTGGGACTCGGCGGGCGGGAGCAGTTCCGCTTCTTGGACGGGGACACGGCCTCGTTCGTGACGGATCGCGAGTCGTTGACCCTGGCCTCGGGCCTCCAACTGCCCCTGAGCTTCTCGGTGGACGTGCAGTACGCCCGTTCCAACGTGAACAGCCTGGACAAGCGGATCGGCCGTGGGAATCAAGAGCGGACGTGGCCCGACGTGCAAGCCGGCTTCGCCAACCTCACCTTGCCCGGCATCGCGTCCGCGGTCGTGAGGCGACTCACCCTGGCGTCCGGATTCCAGGAGGTGCGGCGGGAGTCGGATCAGGGGGGAACGGCCGAGCAGCTACGGGTCCAGGAGGACCGCCGCATCCCGGTCAACCTCTCGATCACGTGGGCCGGCAACGTCAGCACCTCCTACTCGGGCAGCTTCCAGCGAGGTGAGGGGCGCGATCCGGCCGGCGACACCGAACGCGAGCGGCAGACACACAACGTATCGGTGTCATCCTCGTTCAGGCCGCCGGGGCGGCTGCGCGAACGGCTCGACCGGCCGATCCAGCTCATCGCCAGGTTCCAGTACGCCTCCCAGTTCGACTGTCGCGTCACCGCCGGCCAGGGGGCGTGTACGGCGTTCGTCGACCAGATCAACCGCACGCTGAACGTGTCCGTGGACACAGCGGTTCAGCAGTTCGAGATGGGGCTCAACCTCACCTTCAGCGATCGTCAGTCCTTCATCGGCACCCGGGCCGGCTCCTCTCAGGTGCAGTTCGGGATCTGGGGACAGTTCAACCTCCAGGCCGGCCTCATTCCCTGACGTCTCTTTGGGCCATCGCCCCGCCCACGTCGCCGCTCGAGCTTTGGTCACGTCGTGTGGCTCCGGCCCCACCCCGCCCGGAGGGAACGAGGGTGACCGCTTCCGAAACTCGAGCGTTCTCGACTGCTGCCGCCGTGCTGCTGGTGGCCTCGACCATCCGGTACGGGGTGGAGCTTCGGCGCGTCGAAGCCCCTATGGCCTGGGATACGGCCGACGCGCTTCCGGGTCTCCTGGAGGAGAGCCGCGCCCGGGGGGCCGAGGAGGCATTGCGCAATCGCCCCCTGGGCCCCGGCGAGCGCCTCGATCCCAACCGGGCGTCCGAGGTGGAGCTGGACCGTTTGCCGGGCGTGGGGCCCGGCCTCGCCCGGGCCATCGTCGAGGCGCGATCGGCTACCGGGGGGTTTCGCAGCCTCGAGGATCTGCTGCGCGTGCGGGGGATCGGCCCGGCAACGCTGGCGAAGGTCGGGGAACGGCTGGACCTGTCCACAGGCGTGCCCCTGGAGCTCGACCGGGCACCTCAGGCAGGGCAGCGGGGTGACGCGTCCCCGGCCATCGACTTGAACCGTGCGGACTCGGCAGCGTTGCAGTCGCTTTCGGGCGTCGGTCCCGCTCTGGCGCGGCGCATTCTGCGGGTGCGGGAGCGGTCCGGCGGCTTCCGCTCCGTGGACGATCTCCTGCAGGTGCGCGGGATCGGCCAGGCGACCCTCGATCGCCTCCGCCCGCACGTGAAGGCGGGCCCGGCGAGACGGCCTCTCCGATCGAGGGGAACACACGGGAGGGGAAACCAAACATATGTTTTTTCACCGCCCGTTCGCCGATGCATCGGCGCTACGGTTCCACAGACCTCTTGCCGATAAAGGAAGGGTCGGTAGTGGAAGGCTCCCGCCGCGGCGGGTCCAATCGGAACGTCCAACGACCGCACTCGATGCCAACGCAAGTCGCCCAAGACCGCCTCGGCGATCACCTGGTGAGCGAGGGCCTCATTACGGAGCTTCAGCTTCGCGAGGCTCTGACCGATGCGCGGGATCACAACACGCGCGTGGGGTTCGCCCTGGTGAAGCTCGGCTTCCTCGCGGAGGAAGAGATCACGCGCATGCTGGCGCGGCAGTACCGCGTGCCGGCCGTGGATCTCGACCGCGTCACCGTGGAAGAGAAGATCGCGCGGCTCATCCCCGGCGAGGTGGCGTTCAAGCATCTGGTGCTGCCCCTGCGGCGCGTCGGCCGCACCCTCACCGTAGCGATGGCCAACCCGTCGGATCTCGGGGCCATCGACGACGTCAAGTTCATCACCCGGTTGGAGGTAGAGCCGGTCGTCGTCGGCGAGTTCACCCTTCGCAAGCACCTCGAGAAGTACTACGACCAGGCCGACGACCGGATGGCGGAGATCCTCAGCGACCTGATCGCGGAGGACGTCGAGTTCGTCGAGGACGAGGAAGAAGACGTCAACATGGCGTCGCTGCAGGAGCAGGTGGAACAGGCTCCTGTGGTGAAGTTCATCAACGGACTCCTCACCGACGCCGTCAACAAGGGCGTCAGCGACATCCACATCGAGCCTTTCGAGAAGGAAGTCCGGGTACGCTATCGGATCGACGGTGCCCTCGAAGAGGTCATGAAGCCTCCCATGAAGATGAAGGCGGCGCTGACCTCCCGCATCAAGATCCTGGCCGACTTGAACATCGCCGAGCGGCGCGTGCCTCAGGACGGGCGCATCAAGCTGCGCATGAAGAAGCGCGTAGTCGACTTCCGTGTCTCTACGCTTCCCGTGATCTTCGGCGAGAAGATCGTGCTGCGTATCCTCGACCAGGGGAACCTGACCTTCGACCTCCAGAAGTTCGGTATGGAGCCGAAGGCCGAGATCGACTTCATGCACGCCATCGCCCAACCCTACGGCATGGTGCTGGTCACGGGACCCACGGGATCCGGGAAGACGACGACCCTGTACTCGGCCCTCTCCAGGGTGAACACCGAGGACACCAACATCATGACGGCCGAGGATCCGGTCGAGTACAACCTGCACGGCATCAATCAGGTCCTCGTACGCCCCCAGATCGGTCTCACCTTCGCGGCCGCCCTGCGGGCGTTTCTCCGGCAGGACCCCAATACGATCATGGTCGGTGAGATCCGGGACCTGGAGACGGGCGGCATCGCCGTGAAAGCGGCGCTGACCGGTCACCTCGTGCTGTCGACCCTCCACACGAACGATGCCCCGTCTACGGTCACCCGACTCATCGACATGGGCCTCGAACCGTTCAACGTGGCCGCGGCACTCTCCCTCGTGACCGCCCAGAGGCTGGTACGCCGCATCTGTGAGCGCTGCAAGGTCGAGGCGAGCTACACGGAAGACTACGTACAGGCCGCGCATCTACCCGACGGATTCAGGGATCGCGTGACCCTCTATCGCGGCGAGGGGTGCGACGAGTGCGGGGGCAGCGGCTACCGGGGTCGTCAGGGCCTGTACGAGGTCATGGCCATGAGCTCGAGGATGCGGAAGCTCGTCATGCAGGAGTCCGGCACCGACGAGCTTCGCGAAGCGGCCATTGACGAGGGCATGCTCACGCTTCGAATGGACGGCCTGAAGAAGCTGGAGCGGGGATTGACCACCCTGGAAGAGGTCCTCAAAGAGACGTCGGTGGTGACTTGATGAGCACTACGTCCAGCGCGGCCCCGAGGGGCACGAGCGGAATGGAGCCGGAGCAGCAGGAGCTCAGCCTCCGGGCCCTCCTTCAGGAGGTGATCCAGCGGGGGGCTTCCGACCTCCACGTGACGGTCGGAGAAGTGCCGAAGCTGCGGGTCGACGGCAACCTCGTGGATTCCGCCATCAAGCACGTGCTCACGCCGAAGGACACGCTGAACCTCGCGTACTCGATCCTCACAGAGGCGCAGAAGAAGCGTTTCGAAACAGAGAACGAGCTGGACTTCTCCTTCGGCGTGCAGAACCTCTCCCGCTTCCGTGGCAACTGCTACAAGCAGCGCGGCTGCGTGGCCTTGGCCATCCGGCAGATTCCGTACGAGATCAAGTCCATCGGGGAGCTGGGTCTTCCGGCGGTGGTGACCGGCTTCGCGGACAAGCCCCGCGGGCTGATCCTGGTCACCGGGCCCACGGGTTCGGGCAAGTCGACGACGCTCGCGTCGCTCCTGGACAAGATCAACCGAGAGCGGCGCGGCCACGTCATCACGGTGGAGGACCCCATCGAGTTCATCCACCGGCACCAGAACTGCATGGTGAACCAGCGTGAGGTGGGGGCGGATACGCAAAGCTTCTCGGCCGGACTGAAGTACGCCCTGCGGCAGGACCCGGACGTCATCCTCGTTGGCGAGATGCGGGACCTCGAAACGATCTCCGCGGCCCTGACGATTGCCGAGACGGGTCATCTGGTCCTGGCGACGCTCCACACCAACTCGGCCGCCGAGTCCGTCAACCGCATCATCGACGCGTTCCCGGCTCACCAACAGAGCCAGATCCGGGCTCAGCTCGCGTTCGTGCTGGAGGGGGTCGTGACGCAGTCGCTGATCCCCCGGGCCCGCGGGAGAGGACGCGTGGCCGCGGCGGAGGTCATGGTCTGCACCCCGGCGATCCGCGCCGTGATCCGGGAGGAGAAGGTCCACCAGATCTACTCGCTCATGCAAGCCGGCAAGAAGCATGGCATGCAGACCATGAACGACTCGCTGCAGATGCTCTACCTGAAGGGGGAGATCTCGCTGTCGGATGCCGTGAAGCGGTCCGGGGATCCGAACGAGCTGTTGAAGGCAGTGGGCGAGGATTGGCCCGAGCTCTAATCAACCGACGACCAGGACGACCGACACATGCCCACGTTTTCCTATAGCGCGCGGCCCGCCACCGGGGGTGATATCCGGAGCGGCGAGATCGAGCTGGGGACCAAGGAGGAGGTGCTCCAGTACCTTCATCGCCAGCGGCTGATTCCGGTCACCGTGCGGCAGAAGGAACGTCAGATCTCCCTGCGGATCGGGACCGGGATCAAGACCCGGGATATCGTGATCTTCACCCGCCAGTTCGCGACGATGATCAACGCGGGCCTGCCCCTGGTGCAGAGCCTCGACATTCTGGCCGAGCAGACGGAGAACACCCACCTGCGATCCGTGATCCAGGACGTCCTGTATGACGTGGAATCCGGCCACACGCTGGCTGACGCCATGCGTAAACACTCGAAGGTGTTCACCGACCTGTACGTCAACATGGTGGCTGCGGGTGAGGCTGGGGGCATCCTGGACACCATTCTGCTGCGCCTTGCCACGTTCCTGGAGAAGAACGACGCGCTGATCCGGAAGATCAAGGGCGCCATGATCTACCCGGGCGTGATCCTCACGGTGGCGGTGTCCGCCGTGGTGATCCTGCTCATCTTCGTGATTCCGACTTTTCAGCAGATGTTCACTTCCGCGGGCATTCCGCTGCCGCTGCCGACACGAGTCGTGATCGGATCGAGCGCCTTCCTCCAGGCCTACTGGTGGGCGTGCGCTGCTGCAGCCGGGGCCGGCGCCTTCGCCGTGAGACAGTTGTACCGCACCGATGAGGGACGTCTGGCCATCGATCGGCTCCTTCTCCGCGTGCCGATCATGGGCGACCTGCTGCGCAAAGCGGCGGTGGCGCGCTTCACCCGGACGCTGGGGACCCTGGTCTCCTCAGGCGTGTCCATCCTCGAGGGGCTGGAGATCACGGCCCGGACGGCGGGCAACAAGGTCATCCACGACGCGGTCATGGGCTCTCGCGCCTCCATCGCGGGTGGGGACACCATCTCCGGACCGCTCAAGGCGTCGGGCGTATTCCCACCCATGGTCGTCCAGATGATCAACGTGGGTGAGCAGACCGGCGGGCTCGACGACATGCTCTCCAAGATCGCCGACTTCTATGACGAGGAAGTGGACGCCGCGGTGGAGGCCCTGCTCGCCGCCATGGAGCCGGTCATGATCGTGGTGCTGGGCGTCGTGGTGGGCGGCATGATCGTGGCGATGTATCTGCCGATCTTCGACATGATCAACGCGGTGCAGTAGGAGCGCGCATAGCGGCGCAGGAGGTCTTTGGGCTCGTCGGGTATCCTGCGACGTACTTTTCCAGGTACCCTCGGTATTCGTGCTCACGCTCCTACCCCTGCGTCCAAGCTAGTGTGGTGCAGCACCACGCTAGAACGCCCCCGACCAGGGCGGATGGGGCGCGTATGGCGGCGCAGGACGTCGTTGGGCTCCTCGCCTGTCGCACCTCGCCCCGCCTAATCCTGCATCCCCGAGTCGCGCCTCCGGGATCACCGGGCACTCCCGCCGCGGCTCGGGTGTAGTACGCGTCCCTCCTTGCGAACGAGCGTATCGCCATGAGCCAGCAGAGTCAGCTGCCCCTGAGACGGGCCGTCGCGATCCTGGAAGGCGCCTTTCCGTTCCGCGCCGTGCTCTCCTTCGAGCCGCTACTGGACTTCTGGCGGCAGGTCGCCGAGGCCGGGACGTCCCCCGTCCGAGAGCACCTGGCGCGCACGATCCTGGAGAAGGTCGAGGGTGTAGAGGCGCTCCGTGGAGACGTGGAGGACCTGTCGGCCCTGGAGGAGCACCGGTTCCTCGTCGAGATGATGCTCATGGGTGTGCTTCCCCTGGCCCTGGGGGACCGGGTCTTCGCCGGGGCGGTGGTGCCCTTCAAGATGACGCCGGTGTTCATGACTCCGGCTGCCGCGGAGAGGCGTCTCTTCGACCCGACGGCCTTCGAGGAGCGGATCGACATGCCAGTCGAGCTCCTGATGGCAGGCAAGGCCATCCTCGCCTACAACGTGGCGTTGAGCTGGCTGTATGGGGTGGAGGCCGACATCCACTACCCGATGGTGCTCACGCTCGAGGACGAGGACAGCGGTCTCCAGCGGCACCTCCAGGTCGGTCTCGACCCGCGCTTCGTACGGGTGGAGGCCACGGGGCCCCTCCCGGAGCTCTCGGAGGAGGACATCGCGTCCATGATCTCGGACCCGTCGAACCTCGAGCTCTGGATGGAGAAGCTCCCGCCTACGTCATTCGAGTTCCGGGGTCTGACGTTGGTGGCCGCCACCGACGTGACCCACCAGGAGTCCCTGTCCCGGCTCAAGAACGACCTGCTGCATTCCGAGGCGCTGACCTCTCCGGCACACCTCGATCGGGTGCGGGGCCGCCTCCGCAACTTCCTGGGGCGCCCCGAGCTGGAGTTCGGCCTGATCGCCATCGAGCGGGGCCAGGATGTCGACGACATCGTGGGGGCACATCCCGTCGGCCGCAGCATTCTCATGGACAAGAACACCGTCCCCGCGTGCTCCCGCAAGGAGGAGTCGTGCTACGCCCGGGCGTTCGAGTCCTCGGATCCCGTCATCGTGCACGATCTGGACAGCGAGGCGAGAACAAGCTTCGAGCAGCACCTACTGGCGCAAGGATTCCGGAGTCTGGTGATCTATCCGCTGAGGCTCGACGGCCGCATGCTCGGCTTTCTGGAGGTGGCGACCCCCCGCCGGAAGGGGCTCAATGCCCTGGACAGCCTGAAGCTCTACGAGGTGGTGGATCTCTTCGCCACGGCCATGAAGCGGACGCTCGAAGAGCAGGAAGATCGCATCCAGGCCCTCATCAAGGAGCAGTACACGGCGATCCATCCGGTCGTCGAATGGCGCTTCCGCGATGCGGCCCACTCCTACCTGGAGCAGCAGGCCTCAGGCAAGGTGCCCCAGCGGGAGCCCATCGTCTTCAAGGATCTGCATCCGCTGTACGGACTGACAGACCTGCGCGGATCCTCGGAGCAACGGAATACCGCCATCCAGTCGGACCTGATCTACCAGTTGGACCTCGCGGCCGGCGTCATCGGGGCCGCTACCCGGGCGCGGCGCCTGCCGATCCTGGACGAGCTCGCGTATCGGATCCGCGCCCTCAACGAGGCGATCCAGGACGGCCTCACCGCCGATGACGAGTCCACGGTCCTCGAGTTTCTCCACGATGGGGTGGAGTCCCTCTTCGACCGCGTGGCGGGGTACGGCGGGGAGGTGCGTAGCCGGGTGGACGAGTACCGGGAAGCCCTCGACCCAGAGCTTGGCATACTCTACCGGCGCCGCAAGGAGTTCGACGATTCGGTCGCCTTGATCAACGACACCGTGGCACTCACGCTCGAGGAGGAGGAGATCCACGCTCAGGCCATGTTCCCCCACTACTTCGAGATGTTCAAGACCGACGGGGTCGACTACAGCATCTACGTGGGGGATTCGCTACTGGAGCACGGTGGTTTCGATCGCCTCTACCTCCGCAACCTGAGGCTGTGGCAGCTGATGCTCATGTGCCGGATCGAGTGGAAGCTCCGCGATGTCCGGCCCCAGATGATGATTCCACTGGATGCCACGCACCTGGTGCTCGTGCAGAACACCCCCCTGTCGATTCGGTTTCGCTCGGACGAAAAGCAATTCGACGTGGACGGAGCCTACAACATCCGCTACGAGATCGTGAAGAAGCGCATCGACAAGGCCCGCATCCGCAACAGCCAGGAGCGGCTGACCCAGCCCGGCAAGCTCGCGATCGCCTACTCGCACGAGAAGGAGGCGGAGGAGTACCTCGGGTATCTGGACTACCTCGAGGCTGCCGGGTACACCATGCCCGGAGTGGAGCCTCTCGATCTCGAGGACTTCCAGGGGGTCTATGGGCTCAAGGCGCTGCGCGTGGCCATCGCAGACGAACCGGTGGACCGACGGCATCGGGAGGAGGGTGTCCGACCGGAGGTCTCGGGCCTCGCTGGCAAGGGGAGCCCAGGGCTCACGTAGTCCCGGGACCGCTGGGTCCGAAATCTGAGCCGCGGTCCTCGAAGGGGCGCTGGCGGCCCGGGGGTCCGAGGGGGTGCCTCGCTTGGTCAGAAGTGCACGTTGATGAACGGCAGATACCGGAACGGAGTGGGGTTGTTGTCGGCCCGGTTCAGCAGCCCGATCTGAATGCCGTTCAGCTCCCGGGCGGAGTTGTAAAGCCCCAGGGAAAGGCCGCTGTGGCGCCCCCGGACCCGGTTGTACCCGGCCACGGTGAACCCGTCCACCCGGCCCGCGTCCAGGTAGCCGAGGGACAGCGCGCTGCCCCGGATGTCCGGCGATTTGATCTTCGCCAGGCCCGTGGCGATTCCCCGGATGCCGTCCGCCGCCTCGACGGCTCCGACGCTGAGGGCTGCTCCCCGCACGTCGCGGGAGCTCACGATGGCGCCTCCGCCCACGGCCACGCCCCGTATCCCACCCTGGGCTACCACCGCTCCCAGCGACCCGCCGAAGCCGTGGAGGGGGCCGGCCACCAACGCCAGGCCGGCCACATTGAGACCCGCGACCCTCCCTTCGCTGACCGCGGCCAGGCCTGCCACGTTGACGCCGGACAGGGCGCCCTGACCCACGAGCGCCAGACCTGCCGCGTTGATGCCCACCACGGGTCCTTCTGCCACGAGCGCCAGACCCGCGGCCGAGACCCCCCTGAGGGCGCCTTGCCCGACCACCGCCAGGCCCGCCGCCTGTAGCCCTTCGACCGAGCCTTCTGCCACCGTTGCCAGACCGGCTGCCGAGATGCCCAGGACGCCGCCCTGGGAAACCACGGCCAGGATGGCGGCGGTGGCGCCGCGGGTCCCTCCCTGGCTGACCACGGCCAGCCCGCCGAAGCTCACCCCGGACTGACGACCCTGCGAGACGGTGGCCAGGCCACCGAAGTTGAGGCCGGTCATGTCACCCTGGGTGACGCTGGCCAACCCGCCCACGTTCACACCGTACGCGTCGCCGGACGAGACCACCGCCAAGCCCCCGACGCTGAGCCCCGCCAGGCGCTCCTCCCCCACGACGGCACCCAGTCCCAGGGCCGCCCCATGGATCCGACCCGCCTGGGGAGCCAGGACACCGAGGGCCAGTCCGTCGACCTCTCCTCCCACCTGCTCACGGGCGGTCCAGAGCGTGAGGTTGATCCCGTTGACCCGCTCGAGGTAGTCGTCCCGAAAGTTGATGCGCAGGCCGTTGGCGCGGGAAGCGTTCCCCACCGTGAGGCCTACGCCTCCAACGGTGAGACGGAGGGCACTCTCGTCCCGCTCCTCCTGGCTCTGCGCGCCGAGCGGAGAGACGAAGGCGACGAGGACCAGAGGGGCGGCGAGGATGGCCAGGGAACGCACGGCTGAGCTCTCCCGGTTGGTTCTAGGGGGTCCAGGCCACCGTACGGGCACCGCGGAAACGCGGTTTCAACCGACGTCGCGAACTGCTTGCCCGACTTGCCGCTTCGGGGCATTGTTGTGCGTTTGATTCGGGCGACGAGACGCCTGCTTACGGGTCAGGTGCGGTGCAGCTCGGGGCGACCCCTGCGTCGCCCCCCTGGGACGAGACCGCACGAAACGGGGGAGCCGAATGGAGTTATTCCAGACACTGTCCGAACTCGGGAACCGCTACATCGTGGAGCTCGGCTTCCGTGTGGGGGACGAGACCGTGCCCTTCATGGTGTTGCTGCTCCTGGGCACGGGGGTCTTCCTGACGCTCCGCCTCGGGTTCATTCAGCTCCGTCGGCTGGGGCACGGCTTCGCCGTCACGGCGGGCATCTACGACGACCCCGAAGAACCCGGTGACGTCTCCCACTTCCAGGCACTCACGACCGCGCTGTCCGCGACCGTGGGGATCGGCAACATCGCCGGCGTTGCCATCGCCATCCACTGGGGTGGTCCCGGGGCGTTGTTCTGGATGTGGGTGACCGCGGCCCTGGGCATGGCCACCAAGTACACCGAAGTGACGCTGGCCCAGAAGTACCGCCAGCTGGAGGGTGTGGACCGCGACGCCCACAAGTGGGAAGGGACGGTGTCCGGGGGCCCCATGTACTACATCGAGAAGGGACTCGGACCCAACTGGAGGTGGATGGCCGTGTTCTTCGCGGGCATCCTGGGCGTGACGGCGTTCCTCACCGGGAACGCCATCCAGGCGAACACCGTCGCGGACACGATGCAGACCACTTTCGGTATTCCGGTTTGGGCCAGCGGACTGCTGACCTCCGCGATCGTGGCGGCGGTGATTCTCGGCGGGATCACGCGCATCGGAAAGGTGACCGGGATCCTCGCGCCCGCCATGGCGGCCATCTACGTCTTCGGGGCGCTGGTGATCATCCTCATCAACGCCGGAGCGGTCATCCCCACATTGGGCCTGATCTTCCGCGAAGCCTTCAACCCCACGGCCGGCGTGGCCGGCACCGGCGTCGGCGCGTTCCTGATGACCATGATGTGGGGGGTGCGGCGCGGCCTCTTCTCCAACGAAGCGGGACAGGGGTCGGCGCCCATCGCCCACGCGGCGGCCAAGACGGACGAGCCAGTGTCGGAGGGCGTGGTGGCTCTCCTGGAGCCGTTCATCGACACGATCGTGATCTGCACGATGACGGGTCTCGTCATCCTCACCACGGGCGTGTGGAACGATCGGATCGCGACGGAGGTCACGCTCACGGGAGGCGACCTCGCCTGGGTATCCGTATCGAACACCGGTAACAACAACACCACTACGAACGCGCCGGCGGAGATTCGCATCCAGGACGGCCGCCATGTCGATACGAGCCCCGGCGCCGTGCAGGTCGGTTGGCACGACGTGGTGGTGGATGAGCTGTTCGTCGACCCGGAGATGACCCAGCCGTTCTCCGGCGTCGTCAGACCGGGAGGCGCGACAGGCGACGACGGCCAGGAGTATACCTCGCTGTGGGGCGAGGCCGTAGAGAGCGGTGCGCCGTTGACCATGGAGGGCTTCCGCAGGGGGCTGTCGGGCTTCGGCTCCTGGGGTCATCTGATCGTCGTGATCTCCGTGCTGTTGTTCGCCATCTCCACGGCCATCGCCTGGAGCTACTACGGCGACCGTTGCGCCAACTACCTGTTCGGGGCCCGAGCGGTGCTCCCCTACAAGATCGTCTTCGTGATCATGCACTTCGTCGGGGCGGTCCTGCCTCTGACGGTGATCTGGAATCTGGGAGACATCTTCCTGGCCGTGGTGATCGTCCCGAACCTGATCGCGCTGATCCTGCTGGCTCCACAGGTCGTCGAGGAGACCCGGAGCTACTTCGAGCGGAAGCCGTGGCTGGAAAACGCCGAGGTGCACAAGCGCCTGAAGCGGCAGGGCAAGTCGAGCCACTGATCGGTTCCGTCGGAGACTACCGGCCGCCGTGGTCCGGGCGCCTCGCGGCGCCCGGACCCTGGTAGTCTCCCCGACCCGTCGCCGGACCCCCGTTCATGCGCTCGAGCTCGGATGCCGCCCAGTGGGACTCGCCCATGGGCACCATCCCACCGCAATGGCGGCCGCTGGCGGAGGCCATGCAGGCCTTCCTGGACGGGGACGACGCCGCCGCTTTTGCGGTCCACACCGACGTCTCCGAGCCCGAGACGGTGGCGGTGCGCCTGTTCTTCCGCGACGAGTCGGCGTTCCGGCCGGTGGAGCGGGAGGCTCTCGCTCGTTGTCAGGGGCGGGTGCTGGATCTGGGTGCGACCGCAGGGGCCGTTGCCCTCGCCCTTCAGCGTCGCGGGCTCCGGGTGACCGCCCTGGACCCTCTGCCCGTCGCCGTCACCGCCATGCGGAGCCTCGGCGTAAGGGATGCGCGGGTAGGCGATGCCTTCACGTTCCGCGACGACGATGGCTACGACACCGTGCTCCTGCTGATGAACGGCTCGATGATCGCGGGTACGTTGGGCGGGTTGAGCCGCCTCCTGAGCCACCTCGGGGGCCTCCTGCGGGCCCGAGGACGGATCCTGATCGACTCCACGGACCCCCGGGACGGTGGCGCCGCCGTGCTTCCGGACGGACGGTACGTGGGAGAGCTCCACTATCAACTCGAGTTCGCAGGGCGACGGGGCCCCCCGTTCCCGCAGCTGTTCGTGGACCCGGAGACTCTGGCGTCGGTATCGGACGACGTCGGTTTCGAGACGGAGATCGTCTTTCGAGAGAGGGACGGCGCCTTCCTCAGCCAGCTGACACGGCGTCCATGAAGCGCCGCACTCGCTCCGCATCCACCGGCCGGCCCGCGACGCCATCTCGCTGCAACGCGCTCCCCACGATCAGGCCGTCTGCCGTCCGCAGATGGAGTCGGGCCGTCTCGGGGGTCGCGCCGCTCCCGACCCACACCGGCACGTCCGGGACGGCCTCCTTGACGCGGGTCACGACCGCCGGGTCCGTGGGGCGGCCCGTGGAGTCTCCCGACACGATGAGCGCGTCGGCCAGCCCTCTCTGACATGCGTCCCGGGCCGCGTCCTCCAGGCGCGTCCCCGCTGGTGGGTCGGCGTGCTTCACGAATACGTCCGCGAACACCGCTACGGACGCGCGAAGCGTCGCCCGTAGCCGCAACGTCTCGTGAGCCCTGCCCTGGATGAGACCCTGATCCGTGAACATGCTGCCGGTATGGACGTTCACGCGGATGAACGCCGCTCCGGCGGCCGCCGCTACGGCCAATGCGGCAGGGCCGTCGTTCCGGAGCACGTTGACCCCCAGCGGAACGTCCAGCTCCCCGCGGAGTGCCGTGACGACCGCTGCCATGGACGCCACGGTTTCGGCGGGGACCGGCCCGGGGAAATAGGGGACGTCGCCGTAGTTCTCGACCACCACTCCGTGGAGACCTCCGTCCACCAGCGTGCGGGCGTCGAGCGTCGCCCGGCTCAGGACCCCGTCCATGGACCCGCCCCACCCGGCCGAGCCGGGTAGCGGGAGCAGGTGCACCATACCCACCACCGCCTTGGGCCCGAAAACGTCGGTCGCCGTCATGAGCCGCCCTTCACGATGCGCCCCGGAATCACGGCACGGTCGCCGAACTTGCCCTTCAGGTCGTCCACCGTGCGTGCCAGGGCCCGTTGCCTGGCGGTCTCCACGACCCCTTCGTCCCGGAAGAGCCCGAGTTGGCCCGGCTCGTCCCCGTCCGTCAGGTTGCTCAGCCCCACGCCGAGCAGCCGAGCCGGGGTGCGCCGCCTGCGCCGCAGCTGGGCCAGCAGGTCCCGAGCCACGGAGAAGATCACCCCGTCCGACTCCACCGCCTCGGGGAGCGTCTGACTGGCCGTCCTGGTACGAAAGTCCGCGTCCCTGAGCTTGACAGTCACGGTGCGGGCCCGGAGGTGTCCCTTGCGCAGGTGCCGTCCCACGGAGACCGCGAGCTTCATGAGCTCCCGCTCGAGGGTGCCGTCCGATGGCAGGTCCCGGGCGAACGTACGCTCGGAGCTCACGCTCTTCCTGGGCTCGTGGGGGTCCACCCGCGAGCCATCGACGCCCCGGACCCTGCGGTAGAGCCAGCTCCCGCGCGTCGGTCCGAACCACCGCTGCAACCAGGCCTCCTCCACGGGGAGGGTGTCCTCCACCGACACGAGGCCACGGCGCCGGAGCGCTTCCACGAGGGAGGGCCCGATGCCGGGCAGATCGGCCAGCGAGAACTGCCGCATGAACGCGTCCTCTTCGCCGAACCCGACCACTTGCACGCCGCCGGGCTTGGCGAGTCGGGTGGCCAGCTTAGCGACCAGGCGGGTCGCGCCCCCACCGACCGAGACGGAGATCCTGGTCTCGTCCAGCACCGTCTCGCGGATGCGCCAGGCCGTGTCCTCCAACAGCTCGCCCTGGAAGAGCCGCTCGGTCCCCGTGAGATCCAGGTAGAACTCGTCGATGGAGGCCGCTTGCACGACCGGCGAGAGCAGCCGCAGGACCGCCTTCACCTCTCCACTTCGCCGAGAGCACGCCTCCCTGGGCACACCCACTACAGTGGCCTGGGGGCAGAGCCGGAGCGCTTGGGCCGTGGGCATGGCACTCCGAACGCCATAGGCGCGCGTCGCGTAGGACGCAGAGGTTACGACGCCTCGGCCGGTGGCGGAGCCGCCGACGATGAGGAGGTCCACGGCGCCTGCCCCGTCAGGATCCTCGAGTTGGGCGACCTGGACGTAGAACTGGTCGCAATCGACCAGGAGAATCCGACGGGCCGGTGGCTCGGAGCGAAGCACCCGGCCGGGTTCGGATGGGCTCCGGGCTCCCGAGGGGTGGGTACGGCTTCCAGGCTCCCCACGTGGATTTGCCAAAGCGGTCCTGTCTCCGTAATTCCATTTCCGGCCATGGAGGGGGCTCGGCCGCCCTCGCTCCCTCACCCCGAAGATATCCCGAGGGTGCCGTCTCGAAAACCGGATTCGAACCCAACCCGCTCCCGCACCAAGGAGGACTTCGATGGCCTACCCGTTCCAACTCCCCGAGCTGGGATTCGATCACGACGCGCTCGAACCCCACATCGACGAGCGCACGATGCGGATCCACCACGGCAAGCATCACGCGGGCTACACCAACAAGCTGAACGGAGCCCTCGAAGGCTATCCGGCCTACCACGAGTACTCCGCGTCCCAACTCCTGCTGGGGCTGCACGCCTTGCCGGACGCCATTCGCTCTGCCGTGCGCAACAACGGCGGTGGGTATCACAATCACTCCCTCTTCTGGGAGGTGATCGCTCCCGGCGGAGCCTCTGCTCCGTCCGGTGACCTGGCGGCCTCCATCGACGGAGCCTTCGGCTCCCTCGAGGGCTTCAAGGACGCCTTCAACGCGGCCGCGGGCGCCCGCTTCGGATCCGGCTGGGGCTGGCTCGTGGTCGATCCGTTCGGCGAGCTGAAGGTCTATTCCACCGCCAACCAGGATTCGCCGTTGACTCGGAGCGACACGCCGATCCTCGGTGTCGACGTGTGGGAGCACGCCTACTACCTGAACTACCAGAACCGTCGGCCCGACTACCTGACGGCGTTCTGGAACGTCGTGAGCTGGGATGCGGTGGCTGCCAAGTTCGAGGAAGCCAAGGGCGGTTGGATCCACTCGGTGCGCTGACGCGCCGCCGGCAGGGGAACGGTCCCCGCGGCATTCAGCCACGAGCCAGGCTCCCGGTCCGCCCCGGTCCGCGCTCCCGGGGCTCCGCGAGGCCCGTCAGGAGGCCCCGGCACGTCGCGGAACTCGAGGGCGGAGGCTGGAGTTACACGGGCAGGAGGGCATCAATACTTGACCCCGATCGGTCGATACTCCAGCGGGGAGGCCGTTACCGTGTGGGTCACGGTTTTCCTTGTGTTCCGAGACACATCTGTTTAGACATTGTCTTCCGGACCCCCCCGTGGGGCAGTGGCGCAAAGCAGACCGCCTTGATCAGATGGCAGGTAGGCGCCGGCGCCGGGGGCTGGTAGAAGCAGAAAAGAGCAGGAGATCCGGACGCGTTGCATGGTCAGGGCTGACTGGTATCGACACGGCCGCCGGGCGGCCATCGCCCTCTTGGTCGGGCTCGCGCTCAGCGTGCCCGCCGAGCGTGCTTTGGGACAGAGCCTCAGGGGCTCGTCCAGCTCGCTGGACCGCCAGAACCGGGTGGCACAGGACCACGACTACACCTACCTCCGGAGCTCCTCTCAGGTGGAGCGGTTCGCCAACGCCGGATACCTCGTCCGCCTCAGGAGCGACCGGGACTTCCGCCTTCACGACGTTTCGTTCCCCTACACCCGCCCCGAAGTCGCGCTCTTCGTGCGGCGCCTCGCGGGGCAATACCGGAACGCGTGCGGCGAGCAGCTCGTCGTCACGAGCCTCACGCGGCCACATTCACGTCAGCCGTCCAACGCGTCGTCCCGGTCGGTCCATCCGACGGGCATGGCGGTAGACCTGCGCCGGAGCAACAACCGTGCGTGCCGGTCGTGGATCGAGAACGTTCTCCTGTCGCTGGAGGGAAGCGGCGTTCTGGAGGCGACCCGGGAGCGGCGTCCGCCTCACTACCACGTGGCTCTCTTTGCCAACCAGTACGCGGGCTACGTGAAGCGCATGACGACGGCGAGCATCGCCGAGGCCACGCGAACCGCCGAGGCCACGGGAACCGCCGAGGCCAGGCGAACCTCCGAGGCCACACGGACCGCCGCGGCCGGCCCGCTCGAGTACCGGGTGCGCTCCGGGGACTCGCTGTGGGGCATCGCGGAGCGGCACGGCACCACCGTGGAGCGGCTCCAGTCGGCCAACGAGATCCGGGGCAGCAGGATCTACGCAGGGCAGCTTCTCACCGTCCCGAGCACGCGGTAGCGTCACCGCGCGCCACCCGGGGCCTCATCGGCGGCACGTCCTGCCTCGGACCACATCGCCGTCTGGCCACCCGGAAGCGCCAACAACGGACAGTCCCCCGGATAGCCCCACCACGGACGGTCGCCGGACGGCTCTTCTCAGGGGCTGCCTCGCCCCGTAGCTTCCCCTCCTCGTAACGATCGTACCGCCCCGCCGCGCCCGATCTGCCGGCTTACCCCGAACCCCATCCAGATGGGCCATGAGCGTCAACCCTCGAATCCTGGAGACCGGGGCCCTCACGCACCGCCAACGCTACCAACTCCTCACGTCGCTGATCGTGCCGCGGCCGATCGGCTGGATCGGCTCGTGGGGGGGAGATCGCGTGCCCAACCTGGCCCCCTTCAGCTACTTCTCCGCCCTCTCCGCGACCCCCATGCTCGTGGGTGTGTCGATAGGGCGGCGCGAGGACGGCCCGAAGGACTCCCTGGTGAACATCCGGACGACGGGCGCCTTTTGCGTCAACGTGGTGACGGAAGGCCACCTGGAAGCCATGAACGCGACCGCGGCGAGTCACCCGCCGGGCGTGGACGAGTTCCGGGAGGCCGGCCTGACCATGGCGGCGGCCGAAGCCGTGGACGCCCCTTACGTGGAGGACTGTCCGGCCGTCTTCGCCTGCCGGCTCTTCAAGGAGGTGGATCTGGGGGACGCCGCCGCCGCACTCGTGATCGGCGAGGTGCTGGCCGTGCGCCTTTCCGGGGAGCTCGAGTTGGTGCCGGACAGCCTCTACGCGGACTCCAGCAGCCTCAGGCCCGTAGGCCGGCTGTGGGGGTCGCGGTACGCGCTCCTCGGTCGGATCATCGACCTGCCTCGTCCGTGACCGCAGGCCAGATGCGCTCCATGCCCTCCTGGTAGGGTACGAGCTCGGGGGGTTGGTCCGGGCTGCTGGAGACCAGGATCATGGCTTTCCGGCCCCCATATCGCGCCAGAAGCTCGGCGTTGCGCTCCGGGCCCAGATCCCGGACGAAGAGGGGCGCTCCCCCTTCCATGCCGGGGAGATCGCCCTGCCAGAGCAGGGGAGCCAGCTCGACGACACCCAGGCGATCGGCGGCCGCCTGCCGCCGGCACTCGGGTGATGGCGCCGCTGTCCGATCAACCCGAACCGTGCTACCGGGAGAGATCTCGACGATCTCGAGGCCAGCTGCGTTGCCCGGAAGCGGGCGGAAGTCCAGCCCCGCTCTGACGGCTGCCGGTTCGCGCGTACCCGTCTCGGACCAGACCGACAGAAACGTCTGGACGCGGCAGGCGTCGTTGCGCCGGATGGCCGTCTCCACCGAATCCAGGCGCATCCCGCGGCCCGCCAGCTCAGCGGACAGGCGTCCCGACCACCCTCCATGGACGAAGATCAAGGTGGTGTCGGACGCCGTGGGCACCTGCATGCGGGCCAGGGCGTCGGGGCTCCAGCGGTAGTTCTGAAGCCGGCCCGGAACACCGAGCGCGAGGGCCCATGCCACCGAAAGCACGATCGCCCACCGGGCCGACCGAGCCGGCCAGCCCTCCGGCAGCATCGTCATGAGGCCGCCTACCGAGATGACCGTGAGGAGAATCCAGGCCGGCGCGGCCTCGAAGAGCATGCGGGGGCCCAGGTGGTATCCGTGGTGCCAATAGAACGCGTTGGCCGCCACCGGGAGGAGCGCCCAGGAGATCAGGACCGTCGCCCCCCTCGCCAGCCGCGGGGTGAGGAGCAGGAACGCTCCGACCGCGGCGGTGGCGGGAATGGGGGTCTCGAAGAGGTGGACGCCGAGCTGCAGGAGGTCCGCCGCCGTGTACCCCAGGGCTTCGAGCGGGCCATAGGCGTTGCCCCATGGGTCGTCGTGCCACCCGAGTCCGTGTCTCGGACCCTGGGCCACGGCGTAGCCGAACCGGAGGGGACCGCCGAACACCCGCGTGTTGTAAGCCGCCAGCAGGATCCCCCCGGGCGCGCTACCGAGGGCAGCCAGGGCCATCCGGACGGTCAGCCAACGGGCCCCCGTACCCTCTCTCCAGCGCGGTATCCAGATCCCGGCCGTGAAGAACGCGGACAGCACGAGGGCCGTCCAGGGGCGGGTCGCGGCGAAGGCGCCGGCCAGGAGACCCGCGAGCAATGCCCATCCGGCGCTCCCGTCACGGGCCCGGAGGCCCGCCCACAGGCCCGCCGCGGTGAGGGCGGCTGCGGTCACGTGGCTCAGGTATCCCGCCCCGAGCGCGAGGACGAAGGGGCTGGTGGCAGCCAGCACCGCGCTCCACCGGACAATGGACGACTGGTCTGGTAGGAGTCGCCGGGCGATGGCAGCGGTGCAGAGCAGCATGACCAGGGTGGCCATCGGTCCGGTCAGGCCCAGGCCCCCGAACGCGAGCCCCAACGACAGGAGTCCCGTGTGGAACGGGGGGTATTGGGACACCCACCCGGCATCGGTCACCAGCGTGTTCTGGATGATCCAGGAGGCAGCCGGGTCCGGCTGGAGGCCGGCCAGCCGCCCCACCGCGAAGAACCGTGCGTGCAGCAGCTGGGCCATCTCGTCCAGAAGCGTGGGATACCCCTGGAAGACGAAGTGGCCCACCGCGAGGGCGAGGAGGGCGCCGACCACCGCGGCGGTCAGGGCGAGGCCGGAGGGGCGGAGCCCGGCCAGCCGGCTGTCCAACCGTCGCAGGAGGTCGGCGGGGTCGGCCCGGGGGATCAGGCGTCCGAGGCCGAGCGCCCCGGCCCCGACGATCAGGAGACTCCACCACACCAGCGAGAGCGTCGCGTCGCCGAGACGCACCGTGGCCTGGCCGGCCGGCCCGGCGGAGGGATCGTCCAGCAGGCGGTAGACGGGGAGCAGCGACAGGACCAGCACGGCCACGCCCAGGCCCCGGCGGACCAGGAGCGTGGCGCCGCTCAAGCCCACAAATCCACGAGCTGGAAGGCGTCCACGTCGACGAGGCCCCGGTCCGTGATCTTGAGTGACGGGATCACCTCGAGTCCCAGGAACGAGAGGGCCATGAACGGGTCGTGTAGGCCGGAGCCCAGGTTCCGTGCCGCCTCGAGCACCGCCTCCAGCCCCTGGCGCACCCGATCCATGGGTCGATCCGACATCAGCCCGGCGACAGGAAGCGGGAGCGTGGCGAGCACGCCGTCTCCCCGGGCGACAGCCAGGCCACCGCCCTCCGCGGCCACCGCACGGGCCGCTGACAGCATGGAGCGGTCGTCCACGCCCACGACGATGATGTTGTGGTGGTCGTGCGCCACGGTGCTGGCCAGGGCACCTTCGGCCAGGCCCATCCCCTGGACGATGCCGAGGCCGACCCTGCCGCTTCCCGTATGTCGCTCGATGACCGCGATCTTCAGGAGGTCCCGGACAGGGTCCGCCGCCACCATGCCGTCGACCACCCTCGGTCGCGTGACGCCGGTATCCGTGACGATCTGATCGGGCACCACGCGGATCACCCTGACCCGGTCTCCGCGAGCGGGGATGGACAGGTCCACGCGGTCCCACTCCACCCGCATCGACGGTGCCGGCGGCGGGGGCGGCGGAGGGAGGCTCCAGGGGAGCGCCTCGCCCGAACGGGCCACGAGCGTTCCCCCCACGAAGACGTCCTCCGCCGCGAAGGAGTGGAGGTCGGACACCACCACGACGTCTGCCCGTCGTCCTGGAGCAATGGCGCCGCGGTCCCGGAGGCCGAAGTACTCGGCCGGGTTCAACGTGGCCAACCGAAGCGCCTCGACCGGTTCGATCCCCGACTCCACCAGGACCCGCAGCATGTGATCCACGCCGCCCTCGTCCAGGAGATCAGGCGGCTGACGGTCATCCGTACAAAGGGCGACCCGGCGACGGTTCTCGGCCGTCAACGCCGGAAGGAGGTCCCGCAGATTCCGGGCATTGGTGGCCTCCCGCAGGAACAGCCACAGCCCACGGCGGAGCTTCTCCAGCGCTTCTTCCGGCGTCGTACACTCGTGGTCCGACATGGGACCACCCACCACGTAGGCGTTGAGGTGAGCGCCACGGACACTCGGGGCGTGGCCGTCGACGGGAAGACCACGGAACGCGTCGATCTTGGCCAGCACGTCCGGGTGCCCGTCGATGACGCCGGGGAAGTTCATGACCTCGGCGAGACCCAGCACGCGATCGTGGGTCAGGAGCGACGAGAGGTCCCCCGCGGTGAGCTCGGCACCGGCGGTCCCCATGTGAGTGGCGGGCACGCAGGAGCTGGCCATCACCAGCACGGAGAGTGGCAGGTTCTCGCTGCACCTCAGCATGTAGTGGATCCCCGCGAGGCCGTGCACGTTGGCGATCTCGTGAGGGTCACAGACCACGGTGGTCGTGCCGCGGGGGACCACCGCCCTGGCGAATTCTGCGGGCGTCGCCAGGCTCGACTCGATGTGGACGTGGGCGTCCAGGTAGCCCGGGAAGAGGAATCGCCCCGATACGTCCACGACGTGGGCCGCTTCGTAGTCGGTACCCAACCCGGCCACCCGGCCTTCGGTCACGGCCACGTCCACCCGCTCGAGCTCGGAGGTAAGAACGTTGGCCACCATGCCGCCCTTGAACAGGACGTCGGCAGGTCGCTCGCCCCGAGCGGCGGCGAGCAGGGACGACTGGATCATGAGGCGTCTCTCCTGGGGTTGCGATGCCCAATCTGACCTGCCGGTCCTCGCACCGCACCCCCACGTACCCGTCTGGCGAGAGCCGGGGGCGGACTCTAGACTTCCCCTTTCGCATGTCACGCGCTTCCATTCGGGACAGCGGGCCCGAGCCCCGCCCGCCGGAGTCGCTCTCGATGCACGCCAACACCGCCATCACAGCCCTCGTGGCGCCCGCGCAACACGCCGAGCGGGTGGGGCCCCGCCTACCCGAAGGCGTCGCGACCTTCCTGTCGGTCGCCGAGTTGCTCACGACATCCGACCTGCCCGCCGGCCTGGTTCTGGTCGGCCCGGGCGTCTCGTTGGCCGACGCGGCCGGGATGAGCCGCGAGCTCAGGGTGCGGGGCGGGCACTGGGGCGTGATCCACCTGGAGTGGACCGAGGACGGTGCCGTCTCTGCGCTACCCATCTCCATGGGGTACCTCCAATCCCTGGACGACGTCCTCACCGCCGCCCGCCCCGATTCCGTGGCTCCGGTGCTGGAGCTGGGCGTGGTGCTCCGGCACGTGGCGCGGGCCCGCCACGACATCAACAATCCGCTCACGTCGGCGCTGGCCGAGACGCAGCTGCTCCTGATGGACGTCGACGAGGGCGAGCTGCGGGAATCTCTGGAGACCATCCAACGCCAGATCCGCCGTATCCGGGATCTGGTGGCCGAGCTCTCGGTCCTGCGGCCGCCCGCCCCCTCTCCGCCACGGCCGCCAGGCCCCGAATCATCGCGCTGACCCCCTTCGGAAGCCGGATCACACCCGCCGTTCTACAGGATTGCAAATTGCCAGACATGGCCCTTGCACACTGCCAGAAGCGTCTGTATTGTTACGGAACAAATGTTTCTAGTTGGGAGGCTCGATCTGAGGATCCAACCCGCCGGGTCTCGCCTGGCGTTCGGCAAGGAGGATCTCCTTCGGTGGCTGTTCCTCGGGCGCGCCACCCTGGCCACGGCGCTGCTCCTGGCCGCGACCCTCGGATGGTTGGGCGGCGACCCGCCGGTGATCTCCCTGCTCCTCTTAGGGGCGTTTGCCGGCGTGATGGGGATGACCGCCCTCTCGGCGTGGTACTCCCGAGCCATGGCGGGCCGGATACCGGTCGGGTTCCTCTACCTTCAGATCCTCTTCGACTCGCTGCTCGTCACCCTGCTCGTGCACCACACCGGCGGCGGCGACAGTGTGTTCGCTCCCCTCTACATCCTCGTCATCAGCCTGGGCGCTCTGCTCCTGCCGCTTCCCGGCGGAGTGCTGGTCGGGTTTCTGTGCAGCGTGTTCTACTTTGCCGATGCGGTGGTGGGACACGGCGAGCCGTTCTCGGCACCGATCTTCCTGCAGATGGGCCTGTTCGGCCTCGTGGCCATCATCACCGGATGGCTGGGCGATCGGGTCCGGCGGGCGGGCATCGCCCTCGGCACGGTCGAGTCCCAGCTCCAACGGCTGCGGATCACCACCGACGACATCCTGGCGAACATCCAGACGGGCATCCTGACCGTGGACGGTTCGGGGGGGGTCGTGTACCTGAACCCTGCGGGCGAGGAGCTCCTGGGCATCAAGGCGGAGGACTGGGACGCCCAACCCGTGTTGGAGGCGGTGGCGGAGGTCGCGCCCGACCTGGGCAAGGTCCTCGTCTGGACGGCCGAGGAACGACGACCCCTCGCGCGGTTCAAGACCGTAGCGCGCCGCGGTGGCAGGGAGAGCACGCTGGGCATCAGCACGACCGTGGTCTCGCACGATCCGGAGGAACGGCCGTCGGTGACGGCCATCTTCCAGGACATCACGGACCAGGAGCAGCTGAAGGCTCTCGATCGGCGGGCCGACCGCATCGAGGTCATCGCCGAGCTGGCCGCCTCTCTCGCCCACGAGATCAAGAACCCGCTGGCGTCGATCCGTTCGAGCGTCGAGCAGATCACCAAGCCGACCCTCGGTGAAGAGGACCGGGAGGTGCTCGGAAGGCTGGTGCTGACCGAGTCCGATCGGCTGAGCCGGCTGCTGACCGAGTTTCTCGAGTTCAGCTCCCTCAAGATGGGCCAACGGGAGGAGGTCGACTTCGCTCGGTTGGTCCGGGAGTGCACCGCCGTCCTCGAACAGCATCCCGAGGTCGGCGGAGGGGTCCGGCTCGAATGCTCCGGGCTCGAAGAGGAAGTATGGATTCCGGGAGACGGCGATCTCCTGCACCGTGCCGTCTTCAACCTCCTCTTGAACGCGGTTCAGTTCTCGGGCTTCGAGGGTGTCGTGCGGGTCCAGCTTCAGGCACGGCCAGAAGGAGAGGGCGCGTTGCAGGGAGCGGTGGACTCACCCGTGCGATTCAGTGTCCAGGACTCGGGCCCCGGCATCGATCCGAAGCAGGTATCGCGGATCTTCGATCCGTTCTTCACGACCCGGGAGGGAGGGAGTGGGATGGGTCTCGCGGTGGTGCATCGCGCGGTCGAGGCGCATCACGGGGCCGTCTTCGTCGAGCGGGCCCCGGAGGGGGGAGCCGAGTTCATCATCTATCTTCCCAGGTCGGCCGACGGCGGCGCGCAAGTAGCGTAGCACGCCGGGTACGGTGGCCAAGCACGCGTCAGGAGGCGCGAGGATGAGCGGGGATCCGGTAAGCATACTCATCGTGGATGACGAAACGAGCATCCTCGACTCGCTTCGCATCCTGTTCAAGGGCGAAGGGTACCGGGCGGTGGTGGCGCAGGGAGGCAGGGAGGCCCTCGCCGCGATGGAATCGACCCGCCCCGACATCGTGCTCACGGACGTCAAGATGCCCGGCGTCACGGGTTTGGACGTCATGGCGGCGGCCATCGAGCACGATCCGGAGGTGCCGGTCATACTCATGACCGCGCAGGCGTCCCTCCAGTCGGCCATGCGGGCAGTGAACGAGGGCGCCTTCTACTACATCCAGAAGCCCTTCGCGAACGACGAGCTCCTGGCCATCTGCAAACGAGCGGCGGAGTCTCGGCAGCTCAAGGTCGAAAACAAAGAGCTCAAGAAGGAGATCCGGCGCCGAGACCGCACGACGCAAGGGAGACCCATCGGGAAGGCCCGGGCCTTCGTGGACGTCCTCGAGCTGGCCGAGACCGTCGCTCCTAGCGATTCCACCGTGCTCCTCGGTGGAGAGAGCGGGACCGGAAAAGAGGTGCTCGCCCGCTACATCCACTCGCTGTCGGATCGGGCCGACGGGCCCTTTCTCTCCATCAACTGCGGGGCCTTGCCCGACAGCCTCCTGGAGAGCGAGCTCTTCGGGCATGTGAAAGGCTCGTTCACGGGCGCCGTGAAGGACAAGGAAGGGCTCCTCGTGGCTGCGGCCGGGGGCAGCTTCTTCCTGGACGAGATCGGGGAGATGAGCCCGGCCACCCAGGTGAAGCTCCTGCGCGCGCTCCAGGAGCGGGAGGTGATCCCGGTCGGCGCCACGGAATCCGTCCCGGTTGACACTAGAATCCTCGCCGCCACCAACCGAGACCTGGAAGAGGAGATTCGGAAAGGCACGTTCCGTAGCGACCTCTACTATCGGTTGAACGTCATCGTCCTCCACATTCCTCCACTGCGAGAGCGGAGGGAGGACATTCCGGTACTCGCGGACCACTTCCTGGAGAAGCTCGGCCGGGATCGGGAAGACGGGGTCAAGGGACTCACCGAGGAGACCATGGAGATCCTGGTCCGGTACGACTGGCCGGGCAACGTTCGCGAGCTCGAGAACGCGTTGGAGAGGGCGGCGGTCGTCACCTCCGCCGACACCATCAAGGCCGATGCCCTGCCCGAGCGCGTTCGGTCGGCCCCCACGCCGCAGCTGGTGAGCGCGAACCTGCCGCCCAATCCCTCCATGGAGGTGATCGAACGGGCCTACATCCACTGGGTGCTGCACGCCGAGGGCGGCAACAAGACACGGGCGGCGGAGGTCCTGGGCATCGACCCGTCCACGCTGTATCGGAAGCTGAATCGCTACGGAATCGCCGAGTCCTGAACCCGCACCAACTGACGACCCGATGCACCGTATCGATGACTCGATCCCCAGCGTGAAACCCTCGGCGCCGCTTCCGTGGGACCGCGTGGTCCTTTCGGTGGTGATCCCGGCATTCAACGAGCGGCATACCGCAGAGCAGCTGATTCGCCGGCTGCGTGAGCTCCCCCTCAACCTGGACGTCATCGTCATAGATGACGGGTCCACGGACGGGACCCGGGACATCCTGAGCCGGCTGGAGGAGGAGGGTGCCATCGACACCCTGGTCCTCCTTCCCGAGAACCAGGGCAAAGGGGCGGCCTTGCGGGAGGGGTTCCAGCGGGCCACCGGTGATGTGATCGTCGTTCAGGACGCCGACATGGAATACGACCCCCACGAGCTGCCGATCCTGCTGCAGCCCATCCTTCAAGGGAAGGCCGACGCCGTCTACGGCTCGCGCTTCCTGTCCGGTCCCCACCGGGTGCTGTTCTTCTGGCACATGGTGGGGAACCGGTTGCTGACCCTCCTGTCCAACATGTTGACCGACCTCAACCTCACGGACATGGAGACGTGCTACAAGATGGTGCGGGCACCGCTCCTGAAGTCCCTCCCGCTGTCCGCAGACCGGTTCGGCATCGAACCCGAGCTCACGGCGAGGCTGGCCCAGTCCGGCGCCAAGATCTACGAGCTCCCCATCAGCTACCACGGGCGGAGCTACGCAGAGGGCAAGAAGATCAACTGGCGAGACGGGTTCGCCGCGCTCTGGTACATCCTGCGCTCCAACTTGCTGTCCGCGCGGGCCCCCCGCTGGACGCCGCCCATGGTGCCGAGGTGGGAGCAACGCGGCGAGCTCCCGCCCACCTCCGAGCCGGACCGGGCCTCGGGCATCGGGCCGGACCCCAGCGACTGACCGGCCCAGCTCCTTGACGTCTGCACGCTCGGCTCGCCTCGCCTCGGGGATCGTGGCCAGCATGGCCGCGGTGGTGTTCCTCAACTCCCTCGGCCACGACTTCGCGTTCGACGACCTCCACATCATCCAGGAAAACGAGGACATCCACGCGCTGGGCGCGTTGCCGGGCGCCCTCGTCGACCCGTATTGGCCCGGGGACCTGGGGCAGGCCCTGGGCCTGTGGCGCCCGCTCTCCACCGGCATCTACGGGCTCGAGTGGTCGCTGTGGAATGGGCATCCGGCGGGCTATCACGCCGTGAACGTCGGGCTGCACGCCACGGCCTCTGTCCTGGTCTTTCGCCTGCTCCTGGTCCTGCTGCCGTTCGTCGGCGCCTTGGCCGGCGCGCTGGTCTTCTCCGTGCACCCCGTGCACGTGGAGGCCGTGGCGAACATCGTGGGTCGGGCCGAGGTGTTGTCGAGCGTCTTCTATCTCCTCGCGTGTCTCGTGTTCGTGCGGTGGCGTGCGAGGATCGGGCTCGGCAGAGCCGCTGGTCTTTGTGCCCTCTACGCGGCGGCGTTCCTGACCAAGGAGAGCGCGGTTACGCTGCCGGGGGTGCTCTTCCTTATCGACGGTTTCTTCGAGGACACGTCACTGCGGCAGCTGCCCGCCTACCTGAAGCAGCGTTGGCTCTTGTACGGGTCGCTGGCCGGTACGGCCGGGCTGATTCTGGCCGCGCGCAAGGCCGTTCTGGGCAGCCTGGCCCACCCGTTGGCGCCTTTCGGTGCGGACATCCTGGAGCAGGTGCCGCGAATCTGGACCGTGGCCGGCATCTGGCCCCACTACGTCCGCCTCCTCGTGTTCCCGTACGACCTGTCCGTCGACTACGCGCCCTCCGTGCTCCGGATCTTCATGGGATGGAATCCCACCAACCTCCTGGGGGTCGGGCTGGTCATGGCCGTCCTGGCCATGGCGCTGTGGAGCTGGCGGGCTCCGGCGTCCCGGCCCGGCGCCGTTGCCCCAAGAGCCGCCGGATTCGGGGTCGTCTGGTTCGTCATCACGATCTCGACCGTGGCCAACGTGGCCTTCCTTGCCGGCGTGCTCCTGGCCGAGCGGACCTTCTACCTGCCCTCCGTCGGGTTCGCCGTGATCGTCGGATGGATCGTCTCATCCATCCATGGAGAGCGCCCCAGGACCGTGGCGATATTGGTCGCGAGCGTGGTAGTCCTGATGTCCGTGCGGACCGTGACGCGGAACCCGGTCTGGAAGGACAACCTCACGGTCTTCAACTCGCTCTTGCGGGATCACCCGGAGTCCGGACGGGCCCAGTGGGCCCTCGGAGACGTCCTGTTCGAGCGAGGTCGGGTGAGCGCAGCGCTGCGAGCGTACCGGCTAGCCATCAACGTGGCCGGCGCCCACTACTCGCTCACAACCGAGATCGGGCGGAAGTTGGCTGGCGTCGGGAGGCACGAGTCGGCAAGGCCGATCCTCGAGATGGCGTGGCGGGACAAGCCGGAGTACGCGGTAGCTCCGGTGCTGCTCACGACCACCTACACGGCGCTGGAGGCGTGGCCTGAGGCCGAAGCGGCGGCGCGGGCGGCCCTGGAGATCGATCCTGGGGACCCGTCCATGCTCCACATGCTGGCCTCGGCGCTCGGAGGGCAGGAACGGTGGGGCGAGGCGGTGGAGGCGCGGCACGCCGTGATCGCGAGCGGAGAAGGGGACCGGTGGCAGCAGTGGTACTGGCTGGCCGAGGAGGCGTCGCGGGCCGGTCTCACGGACATGGCCGGGGCGGCGCTGGACTCGGCCCGGGCGCGGGTGGATTCGGAGGGAGCGCGGGCCCGGGTGGACAGCTTGGCCAGCGCTCTCGGTCTCTTCTGACGCGGCACGGGTTTTCCGCGTGGTTTTTTGCAGGGCACTGGCAGAATCCAAGAGGAGATCCGCCGATTCCCGTGTTCCAGACGGCGCCGTGGGTCTCTATAACTGGTTGCTATTAAATGACATGTCATCACAGCCGCGGGATGGGCGCCCGACTTGCACAATGCCGAGACCGGGCAACGCCGCATTTCACAGTCTGAAGGAGCGATCCACCATGCGGGACACCAAGGGTTTCACCCTGATCGAGCTGCTCATCGTCGTGGTGATCATCGGCATTCTCGCCGCCATCGCCATTCCGAAGTTCAGCTCCACTCGTGAGAAGGCCTACATCTCGGCCATGAAGTCCGACCTGCGGAACCTGTCGAATCAGCAGGAGCTGTACTACGCGGACAACTACACCTACTCCACCAGCCTGACCGATGTCGAGCTCTTCGAGAGTGATCGCGTGACGGTGACGGTGGGCGTGGGCGCGACGACCGGTTGGTCGGCCACCGCTTCGCACACCAGCACCGGCGTCACGTGCGGCATCTACTACGGTGACGCGACGGCGGTCTCGCCGGCCACGGAGAAGGGTGTGGTCGCCTGCGGCGCGGGCGGCGGTACCTGATCCGCACGCGTGAAGCGAGCAGGTACGGAGGGCCCGGATGCAGATCCGGGCCCTCTTTCTTTATCTTCCCTTTCGTGATCCAGCTTCAGCAGGGAACCGTGCCGACACCATGAGGTCTCCGACTCCACTCCGGCGAGACTTGCTGCTCTCGTTCGGCGTCGTCTTCGCCGGCGCGATCCTCCTGGCGACCGTGGGACTGTTCCTCGTCCTCCCGCTGCTGGAGACGCCGGCCGAAACGACCATGTTCATCGGGTTCCTGATCCTCGGGAACCTCGTCATCCTCTTCGTCTTCGGACGCGGGCTCGTGAAGCGAACCCTCCTCGACCCCATCGATCGGCTCGTGGGAGACGCTCGCCGGATGGCAGCCGGCGACTACCAGCACAGGATCGCGGACATGGACAGCCGGGAGTTCCAGGCCGTGAGCGAGAGCGTGAACGCCCTGGCGCATCGTCTCATCGAGGACCGGGCGCTCCTGGCCGAGAACGTGGAGTCCCTCGAGGAGACCAACGAGGAGCTGGTGCGGGTCCGCAACCAGATGGTCCAAGCGGCCCGCCTAGCGTCGGTGGGGACGCTGGCCGCCGGTATCGCCCACGAGGTGGGTAACCCCCTCGGCGCGGTCCTGGCCTACGTGGACGTCGCCCTGTCCCGGGCTCGACAGAACGCAGATGACACGGAGGTGTTGGAGGCGGTGCGGTCCGAGGCGCTACGCATCGACCGGATCATTCGGGGCTTGTTGGACTATGCCCGGCCGCAGGCCGGCAACGCCCGCTCCGTGTCCCCGGGCTCCGTCCTGGACAGGGTGCGTGAGATCCTGGCCTCGCAGGGGCGGCTGGGCCGCGTCGACCACCGCTGGAGCGTCGACTCGGGCGTGCCCGACGTAATCATCGACCCCACTCGCCTGGAACAGGTGCTGGTGAACCTGATCCTCAACGCGCTGGACGCGCTCAAGGGGAGCGCCGATCCGGCCATCCAGATCGCAGTCGACAAGGAGTCGGTGGAGCACCGGCCACTGTGGGAGCGTCGCGAAGGGGATCCTCCCGGCGTCAACTACGCACACAGGAGGCGCGTGGCGGTGGGGCGGCGCTCGTTCGATCCCCTTGCCGACGCGCCCGAGGTGGTCGTCATCTCCGTCTCCGACAACGGGCCAGGGCTGCCCCCCGGAGACGAAGAGCGAGTGTTCGATCCCTTCTTCACGACGAAAGCGCCCGGCGAGGGAACCGGCTTGGGACTGTCGATCTGCGCCCAACTAGTCGAGAGTATGGGAGGTCGCATACAGGCCGCGAACCGGCCCGAAGGGGGCGCCCGCTTCACGATAAGGCTGACCGGCGCGACCCGCGCGGAACGAGAACCCGAAATGGAAGAGGCTCGCCAGGTTGAGCGCTGACACGAAGATCCTCGTCGTCGACGACGACGCGGGGCTGAGGAAGTCCCTGTCCCTCATTCTCACCGACGGCGGCTATGAGGTTCTGGCTGCCTCGGACGGCCTGGAGGGGCTCGCCGTAGCCGAACGCGAAGCGCCCGACCTGATCCTCTGCGATGTGCGCATGCCGGGGATGAGCGGACTGGAGTTCCTGGACGGGTACAGGGAGACCGGGGGCGAGGCCCCCGTTCTGGTCATGACCGCGTACGGCAGCGTCGACCTCGCGGTGGACGCGGTGAGCAGGGGGGCGGCGGACTACCTATCCAAGCCGTTCTCGGCGGACGAAGTGCTGCTCAGGGTGCGCAAGACCGAGGCACAGCGGGAGCTGGTTCAGGAGGTTGGACGGCTCCGCGCCGAGGTCCGGGCCGACCGGAGATTCGGTGAGATCGTGGCCCGGTCTCCAGCGATGATCCGGGCGCTCGAGGTGGCGGGCAAGGTGGCACAGCATCCGTCACCTGTGCTCATCACGGGACCCAGCGGGACGGGCAAGGAGCTGGTCGCGAGGCTCATTCACCGGGAGAGCGCGCGCTCGGGAGCCGGGTTCGTGCCGGTGAACTGCGGCGCCATTCCGGAGAACCTGCTGGAGTCCGAGTTCTTCGGCTACGTGAAGGGCGCGTTTTCCGGTGCCGACCGGACCAAGCCGGGCCTCTTCGAGATGGCGGACGCCGGCACGCTCTTCCTCGACGAGGTGGGGGAGCTCCCCCACCAGCTCCAGGTCAAGCTCCTACGAGCCCTCCAGGAAGGCGAGATCCGCCGCCTCGGCGACACCGAGACCCGAGACGTCGACGTACGCATCATCGCGGCCACCAACCGAGACATCCTCGAAGCCGTCGAGCAGGGCGACTTCCGGGAGGACCTGTACTATCGGCTCGCGGTGGTACCCATTCACCTTCCGCCGCTCCGGCAGCGAGCGGAGGAGATTCCGGATCTCGTCGCGTTCTTCATCGAGCGGCACCGCCAACGGCTCGGCATCGAGCTGAGCGGCATCTCTCCGGCGGCCATGGAGGCGCTGCTGGCGTATCCCTGGCCCGGCAACATCCGAGAGCTGGAGAACCTCCTCGAGCAGGCCATGGTCCTCTCCGAGGGACCCGTGATCGACGCGGACGACCTGCCCGATCGGATCCGGAGGCCGGGGGCACACCCGGGGCTCTCTTCCCTGTCCGATGACGATCTGTCGGTCAAGCGTCGAACGGCGGAGCTGGAGGCCGGCCTGATCCAGCGAGCGCTCGAGCGTACGGGCGGCAACCGGACCCAGGCCGCCGAGCTTCTCGAGCTCAGCCCGCGGGCTCTGCGCTACAAGATCCAGGATTACGGGTTGGACTAGTAGCGCCCGAACGACGTCGCTGCTCCTCGAGCCGATCCCACCCGTGAGTCGGTAGCAGGACGATTCCCGGGAGCTGCGTCCCCTCTCGCCATCCTCAGGCCCGCTGCCGGGCCGCATTGTCCTTCCATGCGGTTCGGTTTCACGCTCATCGAGCTGGTTCTGGTCCTGGTCGTGTCGGCCGTGGGCCTGTCGCTCCTCGTCCCCACGGCCCGGGTCAGGGCCGACCGCCTGGCTGTCGTGGGTGCCCGCGAGGCCCTCGTGGGCCTGGTCGCCACGGCACGCTCCCGGGCTCTGGCCGTGGGGGGCTCCACTCTGATCCTCGACGAGGCCACGGGGAGCGCGTGGCTGGAGGCGGACCGAACGGTAACCGATTCGGTGGCGCTTGGGGGTGACTTCGGCGTGGAGGTCTCGCTGCTCGGCTCGAGGACACGAGCGACGCTTCGCTTCGATGCTCTGGGCATCGGCAGGGTCGCCAGCCAATCGGTCCTGTTCCGCCGAGGTCGGTCTGACGCGCGCGTCGTGGTGTCGTCGTACGGCGGGGTCAGTCGCCGATGACGGCCGGGACGCGGGGTTGCACCCTTGCGGAGGTCCTGGTCGCGCTCGTGGTGCTCGCGGTGGGTGTGCTGGGGGTGTCTGGTATGTTCTTCTACGCCGCGAAGACCATGACCCGGGCTCGCGACCTCGAGTGGGCCGTGCAGGAGGTGCGGGCCGTCGCCGATTCGCTGGCTCGATTCGGCGCTGCCGGGAACGGGGGGATCGACGCCCGGTTCGGCCGGATCCACTGGACCGTTGAGGGCGAGCCGGTGGCCCTGGCGAGGATCACCGCCGAGGACCGATCTGGAGCCGTCCTGGTCGACCTGAGCGTGCTGACGCCCCGTTCCGCGGCGGGCGGCTCGTGAAGCGGGGGCCGCATATGCACTCGGACCCGCGGACGAGCCCGACAGGGTCGAGGCGAGGCCGCAAGGGGGCGGAATCCTCCGGCGCGGGTGGATACACGTTGGCGGAGGCCCTGATCACGCTGATCCTGCTCACGATCATGCTCCAGGCGGCATGGTCCGTGACCGCTCGCCACACGAGAGGGGCCATGCAGCTCGTGCGGAGGTCTGAGATGCTGGAGGCGGTCCGCATCTCGGGCTGGGTGCTCCGCGAGGAGCTCAAGGTCTCCCGGCCCGGAACCGACTGGCTCGCCCACGACGACTCCATCACCTTGCGGGCGTTCCGCGGGTTGGCGGTACCGTGTCCCGGCGCGTCCGCTCCGGGCCTCTTGGTGGCCGACTGGGACGGGATCCGAGAGCCCGACCCCGCAAAGGACTCGTTGCTCCTCCTCGAGCCGGCCGGGCGATGGCGGGCCCACGGGCTGAGCCGCGTGGCGCGGGTTCCGCCGTGCCCCGGTGGAGGGCCCACCCTCCGTCTCGAGCTGGACGACCCCGAGGCTGGTGGATACCTGGCCCGTGTCTTCGAGCGGGGCACGTACCATGTGGCCGACGCGGCTCTGCGCTACCGCCGGGGGCTGGGTGGGCGCCAACCCCTCACGCCGCGGACGCTGGGCGACGAAAGTGGGCTCGAAGCGGCGGGCGCCGGGGCGGTGGTGGTCCACCTCCGACCGAACGGCCAGGCGGGGGAGACGGAGGCGTGGGCCGCCTCGCTCCGGTTGTGGGGCCAGGAGCCCCGGTGAGGGTGCGAGGGTCTGGGACCGATGGGGGCGTCCGCGCCGCGAGCGGCACGCGGGGGGCGGCGCTGGCCCTGCTTCTGCTGTTGATCGCGGCTCTCTCCGGCCTGGGCACCGGGGTGCTGACGCTGGCCCGGAGACAGGCGCTCGCCGCCCGCACCACCGAGTCGGTGCTGCAGGCTCGGCTCGCGGCGGAGAGCGGGTTGCTCGGACTCGTGGGCGGGTGGCCGGCGGGCGCCGATTCGCTGCCAGTCGGGGGCCAGGTGGCGGGTCCCTCCCACGCGTTGGGACAGCTCGGAGCGAGCACGACGACGATCCGCCGCCTGTCATCGGAGCTGTTTCTGGTCCACTCCGAGGGCCGTCGGACGCCAGGTCCGGCGACCAGCCGAGTCGCGGCGGCGGTCTGGGTCCTCGCGCCCACGAGCCGACTCGCTGCGCACGGCGCGGTCGTCGTGAGCGGAGCGGGACTCACCGTGGAGAAGGGCGGCCGGGTGGACGGAACCGACACGCACACGGTGCCGTCGGGGTGGGACCCCGGCCAGTGTGCTCCCCTCTGGCAGGTGGTGGACTCGCTGTTCCCCACGGGCGAGATGGCTGCCTTCGCGACTCTCCCCTCGGGCAAGTCCTCCTCGCCGTGGCGGGCTGACGGGACGCTCCGGCCGTTCGAGGCACTCACCCCCGGGCAGGCGCCCGGGCTCGGCATGATCCCCTTGGACACGCTCGCGAACGTGGCCGCGCCCATCGGGCCTTCGATGGAGCCCAGCGAGTCCTCCTGCGACACACCCCTCGACGTCTCGGGATTGGCCTGTGGCCGTGCCCCGGGCATCTGGGGAGGCTCCGGCCAGCTCGAGGTCACAGGGGGAGCCGCCTCCGGGGTGCTGGCCGTGGACGGGGATCTGCTCCTGAGGGGCGACGCCCGTTTCGACGGGTGGATCCTGGCTTCAGGAGACGTCGAGCTCCAAGACGACGTCCGGGTGGAAGGGGTCATCGGAGCCGGGCGGTCCGTTCGGGTCGAGGACCGCGCGGTCGTGGTCGCCTCTCCCTGTGCGGCGCTGGCCGTCCTGAGGTCGGTCTGGCTCCGAAACCCTCGCAAAATGCCCGACTTCTCGCACCTCGGACCACTTTCCGAGTCCTAGTCACATTTTTTTGCCACCGACCGGCAAAGATGTCCACGCGAACCGTCGAAAAGCCCCGAGTTTCCTGGGGATTACCGACCCCCCCCGGTGGCACGGAACTGGTACTGATCAGGGCCGAGAACATGCGTTCGACCCTCAGAACTCGAGTGCCGGTTGCGTTCCATGCGAATTGGAAGAGAAGGGTTCACGATGATCGAGATCGTGATCGTGATGGTGATCGGCATCGCCCTCGCGTCCGTCGCGGTCTCGGCGTTCGCCCCGGCCCAGCGACTCTACAGCATCAGCTCGGCCCGAGAGTCCTTCGCGGCCCTGCAGAACTTCAGCACGGACGTGGTTCAGATCACCCGCGATGGCACGGTGCTCGAGACGGTGAACTTCCGGGAGTCGATGAACGTCGACCTCAAGAGCGGCTTCACCACGATGCAGCTGTGCATGAACTCCCGGGGCTACGGCGAGGTTTCGTGCAACTCCTTCAGCAGTGGCACCGATATCTACTTCATCATGAACGGTGACTACAAGCGGATGAGAGTGTTTCCGCTTGGTCAGATGATCCTCCCATGAAGATCTCAAAGCGGATCCAGAGCGCCCTGAGAGGCGAGGCCGGCTTCTCGCTGGTGGAGCTGATGGTGGCCCTGATGATCCTGACCGTCGGGATGCTGGGGCTGGCCGGCGTGACGGCGTACACGATCCAGAAGGTCAGCGTGGCCGAGTTGGACACCGAGCGTGGCGCGGCGTTGCAGACCGTGGTCGAGCAGCTCAGGGCCATGCCCCTGGAAAGGGTCGCGAACGGAGCCGACACGGTGGGCATCTTCGAGGTCTCGTGGAGCGTCGTGGACAACGGCGACTACCGGACAGTGGAGATCGTGACGGTCGGACCCGGCATGGAGCAGGGCGCCGGCGAGGGGGGCATGCCCAAGATCTCCAGCGCAGTGGCGGACACGTTCAGCTACATCTTCACGGGCTCATGACCATGGCCACGGACAAGAGGGGCTTCACCCTAGTCGAGCTGCTCATCGTCGTGGTCCTCGGCGGCCTCGTGCTGGCCTCGACCTATCAGGTCCTCGTGGCCAACCAGAGGACCTACACGGTCCAAGCCGCCCAGATTCGCGGCCAGCAGACCATCCGGGCCGGCGTCGACGTGCTCTTCGGCGAGCTCCGGGAGATCAGCGCTCCGGGAGGGGACCTTCTGACCTTCGGCGCGGACAGCCTGACGATCCGGACCATGCGGGCCGTCGGGCTGGCATGCGACACCGCGTCGGTGACGACGCCTCAGGTGACGGCAAAGCGGGTGGGTCGGTGGTTCGCCAAGGGCGATTCGGTCTTCGCATTGATCGACGGTAATCCGGAGCTCGCGAGCGACGACCAGTGGCGCTCGCTCTCCGTCACGACGACCGACACGACCGTGACGTGCGCGAGCGGAACGGAGCAAGCGCAGCTGCTGACGTTGGCGGGCCTGACCGGCGCCGACACCATCCTCCCGGGCGCTCCGCTTCGGAGCTATGAGCGGTACACCTACGGGGTGTTCGAGTTCGACGGCTACCCGTTCCTGGGCCGACAGGCTCCGGGAGGCAAAGCCCAACCGATGGTGGGCCCGCTGGACGCCAAGTCCGAGTCCCCCCTCGCGTTCCGGTACCTGGACGAGAACGGGACGGTCACGACCGATGCGCTGGCAGTCACCCAGATCGAGGTGACCCTGCGCACCCGCTCCAGCGTCACGGATTCCCGGGGGGATCCCGTGCAGGATTCTGTCACGGTCCGGGTCAACGTTCGCAACTGACGGCGGCCCGGAGGGCCGAGCAGAAATGGAAGTAGCCATGAATGAGCAAACGGAGCGGGGTTTCGCCCTGCCAGCGGCCGTCCTCGGCCTGGTGGTCATCGGAGTGCTGGTGACGGGTGGATTCTACATCGCCCGTCAGGAGCACCGGATCGGCCTGGCCAGCGAGAACGGAACGCACTCCTTCTACCTGGCAGAGCAGGGCGTCGCCGACGTCATGGTCAACTGGAGTTGGCAGACGTACAGCGCGGACACGGCGTGGTCCTCCATGACCGTGAGCGACACCACCGACGCCGGCGTCTGGACGGTAGAGGTCACCGAGATGAGCGACCGCCTGTTCTTCCTCGACGGGCAGGGAGACGCCCCACTCGCCGCCGTCCTGGCCGGCGGGAGCATCGGCGAGGAACGTATGGCCAGCAGGCGCGTGGGCATGATCGCCCGGGTCCTATCGGCCGCCATCGAGCCGCCGGCCGCACTGACCACCCGGGGCGACGTGCAGATCCTCGGCACTGCCGAGGTGCACGGCGAGGACGTCGACCCACCTGGGTGGGCGGATGTCTGCGCTGAATTCGATGCCGAAGACAAGATCGGCATTCTCGTCGACGACAGCAGCAACGTGATGTACGCCGGTAAGGGGCGGGTGACGGGTGTTCCCGAACCGGTCGTGCACGATCCGGACCTCGACGACGCCACGTTCACCGAGTTCGGCGAGTGGAGCTGGGATGAGCTGATCAGCCTGGCGACGCTCACCTTCGAGGGCGGCAACTTCAACGGGATGGAGCCGTCGTTCACCGAAGACGGCAGCTGCGACCGGGCCGACAGAATGAATTGGGGCGATCCCCTGAACCCCGCTTCAGCGTGTGGCACCTACTTCCCCATCGTCTACATCAGCGGGTCCATGACGGTGCAGTCGGCGAGCATGGGGCAGGGGGTGCTCCTGGTGGAGAAGGACATAGATGTCCGCGGCGACTTCCTCTGGCACGGCATCATCATCGCCCAGGGCGCGTTCGAGACCCAGGGCTCCGGCAACCGGGTGCTGGGTGGGGTCCTGGCCTCGAACGTCGTGCTCGATGACGAGCGTACGGTGGGTGGCTCTGTGGTCCAGCAGTCCAACTGCGCGGCGATGCGGGCGATCCTCTTCAACGACGCCCTGAGTCGGGCCAGACCGCTGGGCCAGCGAGGCTGGGTGGATCTCTCTTCGGTCATGCCGTGAGGTGTCGGGTCGGGGGTCCCGTAGCGAAGGGGTTCCCCGGACCGCGCGGGAGCTTGATGAGTGCGTGCGTTATCAGGGAGTTTTGAATCAAATGTTTAGTAATCTTCTAGAATGGTCGATAATGGAGAAAAGTCTTGACTTTATTGACATTCTGGCAGTATGCTGCACCCAAGATTTTGAGAAAAATTTGTTTACTTATCACTGTGAGAGCTGAATGGGTCTGTTCGGGCGGAAGAAGACCTCTGTGGGCATCGACATCGGCAGTGGGTTCATAAAGCTGGTCGAGGTCGACCATTCGGGCGATCAGCCCGAGGTGACCAGGGTGGCGATGAGGCCTCTCGAGGCCGACGCGATCGTCGAGGGCGAGGTCATGGATCCCGACGTGGTCGTCCAAACGCTCCGCGCCCTCCTCCAGGATCTCGGGCTCAAGCGGCCCGAGCTCGTGACGGCCATCGGTGGCCACGACGTCATCATCAAGAAGATCGAGATGGACCGGATGAAGGAGGCGGACGCGCGCGAGGTCATCCGCTGGGAGGCCGAGCAGCACGTGCCCTTCGACATCAAGAGCGTGGAGCTGGACTTCCAGATCCTCGATCCCGAATCGGAAGGCCTCCAGATGGCCGTGCTCCTGGTCGCCGCGAAACGCGAGCTGGTGGAGAACAAGGTGTCTCTGCTACAGACCGCGGGCCTCTCGCCCGGAGTGATCGACGTGGACGCCTTCGCGCTTCACAACGCGTTCGAGCACAACTACCCGGAGGCGATGCGGGGGATCGTCGCGCTGGTCAACGTGGGGCACGAGATCACCAACGTGAACATCCTCGAGGGTGGGATCCCCATCCTGACGAGGGACATCCCCTTCGGTTCTCGCCGCATCCGGGAGGACCTCCAGCGGGAGCGGGGCCTTTCGGCCAACCAGGCCGAGGCAGTGGTCCGGGGCCACGAGCGGATCGAGGGCCTGGAGACGTTCGTCGAAGCCAGCGCCGAAGAGGTGGCGGTCGGAATCGAGCGCGCCTCCGCCTTTCTCATGACCCGGCAGGCGGGATCCAACCTCGGTCGCATCCACCTCAGTGGTGGCGGCGCGCGCGTTCCCGGCATGGCGGAGGCGCTGGGACGCCGCATGGGTGTCGAAACCAGGGTGGTGAATCCATTCGAGCGCACGCCGGTCCACCCGGATGCCGGGCTGGATCTGGACCTGGAGGAGGCCGCACCGATGCTCCTCCTCCCACTCGGACTAGCCCTCAGGGCAGCCTAAGCCAGAGGACGATCGAGCCTTGATCAAGGTCAACCTGCTACCAGGCGGCAAGCGGAGCGCCGCGCCCGGCGCTCGGAGGAAGATCCCTCTCCCGAGGATGCGGGGTGTGGGGGGGGATCGCTGGTTCATGGGCGCCATCGCCCTGGCGGCCCTCGGCATCGGATACGCCGCGACGCTCTTCTTCGGCATCCGGAGCGAGCGGGAGGAGTTGACCGTAGAAACGGAGGCGGCCGTCGCCGATTCGGCCCGTTACGCCGAGATCGTCCAGCGCAACGAGGCCCTCATCGCCCGGCGCGATTCCATCGCCACCCGCGTGGCGATCATCCAGGGCATCGACCAGGGCCGCTACGTGTGGCCCCACGTGCTGGACGAGGTGGCGCGGGCGCTTCCGGACTACACGTGGCTCAGCGGCATCATCCAGGTCGGTGCGGCCGAGCAGCCCGACTTCCGCGTCCAGGGACGGAGCGGCAACAACTTCGCGTTGACCCGCTTCATGGAGAACCTCGAGGCCTCTCCGTTCATCCGCGGCGTCGAGCTCGTGACGACGGAGCAGGTCGTGGAGCGCGATCAAGGCCTGTCCGGCGTAACGACGGTCCACGACTTCACGCTGGAGGCTTCGTACGAGGTGCCGCCGCCGGAGCTCATCGAGACCGTGCCGCTGCTCGGGCAGGGCGACATGGACACCCTCGCCGGATTGGACTGACCGATGGCGCTGATTCCAGAGAAGCCGACGCAGAGGGCTGCACTGTTGATCTTCTTTATCGTTGGCGCGGGCCTCTACTTCTTCTACGACTCGTGGTATACGCCCAAGCGGGAAGACACCGACGCCATGCAGGCCCGTCTCGAGCAGTTGGAGAGCGCGAACCGCCGGGCCCAGATCGTCGCCGCGCGGGGGTCCCAGGACCTCATCGAGCGGCTTGCGCTCTACGAGCGCCATGTGGCCACCCTGGAAACGTTGATCCCCCGGAGTCACGAGGTTCCCGCGCTCCTGAACAACATGGCGATGGAGGCACGGCGGTCCGACATCGATCTGGCGCTCATGCGGCCGGAGCCTGCGGAGACGGGGGCCTTCTATACGAAACGCAGCTACGAGATCGGCGTGATCGGCGAGTACCACGATGTGGGTCGCTTCCTCACGTCCGTCGCGTCGCTTCCACGGATCGTCACTCCGGTGGACCTCGACCTCACCCTCTTCGACGGAGACGAGGAGGCGATCGACTACGACGCCGCCGTCACGGCCCGCTTCCGCATCCAGACCTATGTCCTGCCCGGGCCAGGAGAGGTGCCTCCGGACGTCCCGCAGCCCGCACAGCCGGGAGCAGTCAGCGAATGAGACCGAGCACGATGCTGCGGTTCCTGATCCCTGCTGTCATGCTGACGGCACCGGGAGCAGAGGCGCAGGACGAAGTCGCCCAGCGGGATCAGGCGGCCGACACGGCAGTCCAGCTTTCGTTCGAGCGTGAGATGTTCACGTATCCCCAGTTCGAGCGGCGAAATCCCTTCCGACCCCTCGTCACGGCCGAAGCCGGGGGTCCGCGGTTCGAGCAGCTACACCTGCTCGGGATCATCATGGCCGATGATCCCACCGATAGCGTGGTCTTGTTCGGGGTCGGCGAGATGCCGGAGGTGGACGAGAACGGCGTATCCGCCGACACGGAAGCCGCTGCCGGTCAGAAGATCGAGACGTTCCGGCTACACCGGGGAGACGTACTGGGCAACACGCGCGTCCTGGAAATCCAGCGCCTACAGATCACCGTCGAAGTCGAGGAGTTCGGCCTCACGGAGCGCCGCATCATGGCGCTGCCGCGACCGAACGAAGGAGGCACTCCATGAGCTCCATCCTGACGTTGTGGGCCGGCCTGCTGCTGGGCGGCGGCGGCGCGGTCACCGGCATCAGCATCCATCCCACGGCTGATCACGCCGAGGTCATCATCGCCGTCGACGGCGACGTGACCTATCGGGATTTCACGCTGCAGGCCCCCAACCGTCTGGTCCTGGATCTCATGGGGACCACCCACGACCTGCCGCGGGACGACTTTCTGGGCATCAACCGTGGTGGTGTCCTCGCGGTGCGGACCAGCCAGTACTCCGAGGACGTCGTCCGGGTCGTGCTGGAGCTCGAGGAGATTCGGCCCTATCAGATCGTCAGGGGCACGGGTTACATCCGGATCGCTGTCGAGAGTCCGGGCGCCAGCTTCCAACCGTGGAGCTCGGTGACGCGCACGTCCGAGGTTCGGGAAGACCGGTCCGAGGAGGGTGCACGCCTCGCCACGGCTAGCCCCCCGCCGCAGCAGCGGGCGCCGGCCATCACGATCTCGTTCAGCAACACGCCCATTCGGGACGTGCTCTTCGCTTTCGCCGAGTACTCGGGTCGCTCCATCGTCCCGGGGTCCGACGTGATCGGCCTGGTGTCCGCCGACATCCGGAGCCAGCCGTGGGACATCGCGCTCCAGACGATCCTCGAGTCTCACGGCCTCGTGGCCAGTGAGCTCGAGACCGGGATCATCCGGGTCGACAACATTCAGAATCTCTCGGTTCGCGAACAGATCGAGCCGCTGGTGACCCAGACGTACCGGGTCAACTTCGCCACCGCCAGCGAGCTGCAGCTGCCCGTATCGGCGCTCCTCTCGGAGCGAGGTCGGGTCTCCGTGAGCGAGGCCAACAACACGCTCGTGGTCACGGATCTACCTCGGGTCGTCGCGTCCGTCGCGGAGCTGGTGGACGAGTTGGACATCGAGACGCCGCAGGTGAGCATCGCGGCCAAGATCATCTTCGTTCAGCGCACCGATCTGCTCGAGTTCGGGGTCACCTACGACCTCAAGGACTCCCGAGGTAACCAGCTCAACTCCATCACCCCGGGTGCGGCAGATCTGGACGGCAACGGGCAGATCGACCTGCCCGATGAACAGGTTCCCATCGGAACGGACGTGGTCTCCCTCGGAGGCAACTCCATCGCGGCTCTGGGCAACGCGCGGAACCGGGTTCCCAGCCCCACGCTCACGCTGTTGACCTCCCTCTTGATCGGTCGGCATACGCTCATCGGCTTCATCGAGGCCCTCGAGGCGGTGAACCTGAGCGACATCCAGGCGGCGCCGTCCCTCACGGTGATGGACAACCAGCAAGCCCGGATTCTCGTGGGCGAGCGTACCCCCATCCGGGTGATCGACCAGGGAACCAGCGTAGTCGGTGGTGGGGGCGGCGGCGGGGGTGGCCAGGCGGCCACCGTGCCTCAGGCGACCGTACAGATCGAAGAGACCGGTATCATCCTCGAAGTCACGCCTCACGTGACCGCAGGTGACAACATCCTGCTGGAGGTGAGAGCCGAACGCTCCGCCGCCGAGCTCGCCGACTCCGACGCGGGCGTGATCTTCCGCACGCAGGAGGCCGAGTCGAGGGTGCTGGTGGAGGACGGTGAAACCGTCGTCTTCGCCGGCTTGACCGTGACGGAGGCCACCGAGAACCGGTCCGGGATTCCACTTCTGATGGATCTCCCGATCCTCGGGCCCCTTTTCCGGGTGACCCGGCAGCAGACGATCCAGCGGGATCTCATGATCCTGGTGACCCCGCACATCGTCCAGACGAACTGACGAGGATCCGGGGGGAAGAGAGCTATGTGCCGATTCAGCAAGATCGGCCGGCTTCGTGCCGGCCTGGCGACCGGTGTGGCTGCCCTCGCGGCGGCTGCGTGCACCGGTGACAACGCATTTTCCGGCGGGACCGTCGTCAACACGTCCACGGACGTGACAGTCGACATCGAGGAGCCGTCCGCGGAGTCCAGCACCCAGTCCCTGGGTGACTCCCTGCTCGTGACCGCACGGGTCCGGGCGGGGCGGGGGATCACGGAAGTGGTCTACGAGGGCTTCGCCGTCCGGGGAGACCCGGATCTGGGCACCGAAGAGCTGATCCCCCGCTTCACGACGAAGACGGCCAACTTGCAGGGCGTGGCGTCGGACACCCTGCTGAGTCGCTTCCTGATGCCGACCTCCGACGAGACGCGCGAGCAGGTCTTCGTCGTCGTCGCGGCGAAGGACGTGGACGGGGCCGTCGCCGCCGATACGGCCAAGATCCTCATCGGGGGCACCAAGGTCGAGGTGCTGGATATCGAAGACGGACAGTCGGTCCAGGCCGGCTTGAGCCTCTCCGTCAGGGTCCGGGGAACGGATCCGGACGGGATCCTCCAGCTCCAGATCGACGTCACGGGTGCCTTCGAGGAGACCATCGTCAAGTCGTTCAACCCTCCCGTGGATTCAGCGGCGATGGACACCGTCGTCGTGATCCCGGCAGGCACCACCGGGGCGATCAGCCTCGTGGCCTCCGCCCGCAATACGCTGGACCTCCTCGGCTTCGCCGGTCCGTTCACGCTCAATGTCGGTTCCTCCGGCGCCGGCGATACCCAGCCGCCCGAGGTCCTTTCGTCGGCCACGTCCGAGATCCGCATGGAGCTGAAGGACCCGGTGAACGTCACGGTGAGCGGCGTGGACAACAACTCGGGCAGCGGCGTGTCGCGGGCTGGCTACACGGTTCTGGCCATCTCGCCGATCCGGGGGGACACCCTCATCCAGAGCGACGAGCAGATCTACACGCCACCTCGCACGGGCAACGTCGTCACGAACTTCCAGTTCACACCGTTCAACGTGGATTCGCTGGCCCTACCGGACACGCTGGTGTTCGAGGTCACGGGCTACATGGTGGACGGAAACGGAAACTGCGCGGCGTCGGTGGGCGGTGCCGCACCGGAGCGTCTGCCGTGCACGACTCTGCCCGGAGGACAGATCGCGGCGCAGGAACGTGCCGGCGAGCGACTCGTGCGATCCATCGTGGCCGGTCGGACGGTGTTCTTGCCAGCGGGTGGGTTGATCCTGGACGCAGAGGTCGACACGATCCGCCGCAGCCTCTTCCTGTCGAACCACGATCGCGATCAGATCGAGATCTTCGGGCTCCAGAGCGAGTCTTTCCTGCCGGCCATTCCCGTGGGCTCCGAGCCGTGGGGGCTGGAATTGAACCGGGGCGAGGACACGCTCCTGGTGGCCAACTCGGGCGGGACCAACATCTCCAACGTCTACCTCGGACCTCCGGTCAACCTGAATCCGCCCTACGCCGACCACGTGGAGGACCCGGGCCGTCGGATCGTGACCCCGGACGTCGTGCTGTTCGACGTCGAGCGGCGCGTGGACGACATCGGTGCTCTGCGCTACCGCGTGACCTTCCATCCGGACGCGTCACCGCCCGGCTTCAGTGATCGGCCCCAGTTCATGGCGGTGGACTCCACCGGCCGCGTGCTGTACTCCACGAAGACCACCCTGGCGGGTGATTTCGGCACGATTCGGCGGGCGTGGGTGCCCACCGGGCAGAACCTGGTCGAGGTCAGGCTCTTCTACGAGCACGGCGACTTGATCGACGCGCCGGACTTCGTGGCCGTGGCCAACGTGGACAACATCGGCATCACGTCGACGCCGCTGAACGACCTGGCCACCATCTTCGATCACACGCCCGGCACGACCGACGTGATCGCCAACGATCCGCCCGAGCTCATCGAGTTGGCCGCGTCGTCGGCCCGTGCTCTGGGCTCGGACGTCGAGATCTTCTCCGGCCGCTGGAGCGTGCCCAACATCGGCTTCCATGACACGACATTCGTGGCGGCGTCAGGGGACCGTGGTTGGGTCGTGTTCGGTGAGGGCTCCATCGAGCCCATTGGTCGGGTGATCATGTACGACGCGTCGACGGACCGCCTGAGTGGCGTGATCCCCGTCACCGACCTCCTGACGAACGCCAGCGAGACCGTCCGGGGCGTCTCCCTGAACCACGACGGCACGCTGGGCGTGGCGCGGGGCTTCCAGGGGTACTTCTTCTCCCGGGATCTGCGGCTCCAGGGCGTCGCCGATCTACCAGCCGGCGGCGCGGGCGCGGCGCTCCATCCGTTGCACGCCAACTATCCCTCACGGGAGAACCTGAGCGGTCGGTACGATCCGGACACCCATCTGGCCTTCCTGGGGACCGGTCAGGGCACGATCGACATCGTGGACGCGTTCCACTTCAACCGGGTGGGTCGGTTGTTCATCAAGGACGTCGTGGCCGGGCCGCTCCGGGCCGTCTTGCCGTTCCCGGAGGACAACGCGGCGTTCCAGTGCCAGTCGAAGACGGTACTCAACGGCACCGGCCAGGTCATCGGCCAGGCCGTGGACATCTTCGCGGACGAGCAGGGCACCATCCCGTATCCGCCGGATGGCGGGCCGACCGACGACCGATGCGTGGTGATCAAGCTGTTCGGGATCACCTCCAACGGTGGCGTCGTCGTGGTGGACGTCCGGAAGGGCGACATCCTCCGGGAGCATCCTGCGCGGTTGTAGACCCGAATCCGCGACCGGCGCCCGGATCCCGGGCGCCGGGACTCGTCTGCCCGAGGCCTCGGCGGTGGACGACCGCCGGGGTTCTGGCTATATCCTGACTTCGAGCCCAACCGGGGTTTCTTCCACCGACCGGTGAGAGGACGGGCCGATCCCGGTCCGGCCCACGACGCCTCCGCATGCCCGATCCAGCAGACCCGACACGCGAGAGCAGGGTGTGAACGCCATCACGTTCCACACGGCTGGTGAATCCCACGGGCGGGGTCTCCTCGCCTACATCGAGGGCGTCCCCGCCGGCCTCGAGCTCGTCGTAGAGCGGGATGTGGATCCGGATCTTCGACGCCGGCAGCAGGGCTACGGCCGTGGCCGCCGCATGCAGATCGAGGCGGACCGGGCCGACCTCATCTCTGGCGTCCGTCTGGGGGAGACTCTGGGGTCCCCCATTGCTATGCTGGTGTGGAACCGGGATTGGGAGAACTGGACCACGGCGATGGACCCGCTGCCCCCGGCCGAGGACGTCAACCCGAAGGCGCTCCGCTCCCAGTACCTGCCGCGGCCCGGTCACGCCGATCTGGTGGGAATCTTCAAGTACGACCGCCGGGACACGCGGGACATCCTGGAGCGTGCGAGCGCGCGGGAGACGGCGGCGCGCGTCGCCTGCGGCGCGGTGGCCCGAAGGCTGCTCCACGAATTCGGCATCCGGATCGGGAGCCACGTCACCGCCATCGGCGACATCGAGGCCGCGCCGCCGCCGGAGCTGCCCGGAGAGCTCAACGAGGTGGCGGACGCGTCGCCCGTCCGGACGCTGGATCCCGCGGCCGACGCGCGGATCGTGGAGGCCATCGACGCCGCCAAGGAGGCCGGTGACACGCTCGGTGGCACCTTCGAGGTCGTCGTCACAGGGGTGCCCGTGGGCCTGGGCAGCTACGTGACGTGGGACCGGAAGCTGGACGGCCGCCTGGCAGGGGCGGTCATGTCCATCCAGGCCATCAAGGGCGTGGAGCTGGGGATGGGGTTCCAGGGCGCCAGGTCCCCGGGATCCCGTGTCCACGACCCCATCGTGGCGGCACCCGGGCGGGTGCGCGTCGGTGAGATCGGACGTGCCTCCAACCGGGCCGGCGGCCTGGAAGGCGGTGTCACCACCGGGGAGCCCCTCGTCGTGCGGGGAGCAATGAAGCCCATCTCCACTCTCCGTAAGCGGTTGCCCAGCATGGACCTCCGCGATGGCTCGCCGGGAGATGCAGCAGTCGAGCGCAGCGACGTCTGCGCCGTGCCCGCGGCGGCCGTGGTGGCCGAAGCCATGGTGGCGCTCGTGATCGCCGACGCGTTCTTGGAGAAGTTCGGCGGCGACTCCCTCGGCGAAGTGCGCCGGAACTTCGATGCCTACCTCGCGTACCTGACCGAACGCGGATATGGCGAGCGGTGAGGCGGACGCCCCTCGCCGAATCCTGCTGGTCGGTTTCATGGCCAGCGGCAAGAGCACGGTGGGTCCGTCGCTGGCCGCGCGCCTCGGTTGGTCCTTCCTGGACGTCGATACGGCCGTATCCGACGAGGTGGGTCTCCGGATCCCTGAGGTTTTCGAGCTTCGGGGGGAGGCCTTCTTCCGGGAGCGCGAGCACGCCGCAACCTGTCGGGCCCTCACACGGGACCGATGCGTCCTGGCTGCGGGGGGCGGCTGGCCGGCGGTGGCGGGCCGCCTGGAGGGCCTGGATCCGTCGACGGCGAGCGTCTGGTTGGAAGTGCCGGTGGAGGAGCTCCTCCGGCGGATCGGCAAGAGTCCCGGGGGCCGGCCCCTCTTGGCGGGGTCCGATCCCGAGAAGCGCGTCAGAGAGCTCCTCCGGCTCCGGGAGCCCTTTTACCGGATGGCCAGGCTGACCGTGGACGGAAGGGGCTTGCCTGAGCAGGTGGCGGAGCGTATCGCCCATGGGCTGTTCGGCGCTCGTGGCCGCACAGAAACGCGAATCCCAGACAAAGAACGCATGCCGTGAAGCTCGTCATCGTCGAGTCTCCAGCGAAAGCCAAGACCATCGAACGCTTCCTCGGCCCGGACTACAGGGTCGTGGCGAGCTACGGCCACATCCGGGATCTGCCCGGGTCCGCCCGGGACGTCCCGGCGCGCTACAAGAAGAAGGGCTGGGCCCGCCTCGGCGTGAACACCGAAGAGGGGTTCCAACCGGTGTACGTCGTGCCCGCCGAGAGCAAGAAGCACGTGGACGCCCTGAAGAAGCAGCTACGGGAGGCCGACGAGGTCCTGCTGGCGACCGATGAGGACAGGGAAGGGGAGTCCATCAGCTGGCACCTGCAGGAGGTCCTCAAGCCCGACGTGCCCGTCCAGCGGATCACCTTTCACGAGATCACGAGGTCGGCGATCCAGGAGGCGCTGGCACACCCACGCGCCGTGGACGAGCAGCTGGTCCGGGCGCAGGAGACGAGGCGGATCGTGGACCGCTTGTACGGCTACTCCCTGTCGCCCGTGCTCTGGAAGAAGGTGCGGACCCGCCTGAGCGCCGGGCGCGTTCAGAGCGTGGCCCTACGCCTGGTCGTGGACCGGGAGCTCGAGCGCAAGGCGTTCAGGTCGACCGAGTTCTGGGACGTGGAAGCCACGCTCGTGGCTGGCGAGGTCGAGTTCACCGCCACCCTCGTGGCCATCGGTGACCGGCGCCTGGCTACGAGCCGAGATTTCGACTCCACGACGGGCGTCTTCGATGTTGACTCGAAGGCCCTGATCCTGGGCGAGGCCGCGGCCGAGCGGATCGCCGCCCAGGCCGCCGAGACCGTCCCCTGGACCGTGTCCGGCGTCGAGCGCAAGCAGACGCGCCAGCGACCCGCACCGCCGTTCACGACGTCGACCCTCCAGCAGGCCGCGAGCTCCCAGCTGCGCATGTCTCCCAAGAAGACGATGTTGCTGGCGCAGAAGCTGTACGAGGGCATCGACCTCGGCGGTGGAGACCGGGAAGGCCTCATCACCTACATGAGGACGGACTCGGTCACCCTGAGTGACAAGGCCCTAGGCGAAGCGGGTCGGTACATCGAGCAGCACTTCGGAGACCGCTACCACCAGGCCCGTCGCTACAAGACCAAGGCGAAGGGGGCGCAGGAAGCCCACGAGGCCATTCGTCCCACCGAGATCCACCGGACGCCCGATGCCGTTGCACGGTTCCTGACCTCCGACGCTCTCTCTTTGTATCGGTTGATCTGGACCCGCACCGTCGCTTGCCAGATGGCGGATGCCGAGCTGGACCGCACCACGGTCGAGCTCACGGTGGATCTGGACGGCGTCGGCCACCGGTTTCGCGCCACGGGCTCGATCCTGCGGTTCCCCGGCTTTCTGCGCGTCTACGGCAGCGCACGAGAGGACACTCTGCTCCCGGATCTCGACGAGGGCCAGCCCATCGGCGACGCCGCCTCTGCCACCGCCGTGACGGCAACCACGCCCGGGCGACACGAGACCAGACCGCCGCCACGCTACACCGAGGCTTCGCTGGTGAAGAAGCTGGAGGAGGAGGGGATCGGCCGTCCGTCCACCTATAACCCCATCCTCACGACCATCCAGGACCGCGGCTACGTCCAGAAGAAGGAGGGCGCGCTGGTGCCCACCTACGTCGGTATGGCTGTGGCCGACCTCTTGAAAGAGCACTTCACCCAATACGTCGACCTCCATTTCACCGCTCGTATGGAGGACGCGCTGGACGACATCGCCCAGGGCGACGAAGACTGGGTCGGGTTTCTCACCCGCTTCTACAAGGGGGAAGGAGGCGACGACGAGGGTCTGGCCCGCCGCATCGAGAGCCAACTGCCCGAGATCGACTATCCCCAGATTCCCATCGGCGACGATCCGGAGACCGGTCAGCCCATCTTCGTGCGGATCGGCAAGAGCTCCGCGTATCTCCAGCGAGGTGGGGGAGAGAACGGTGACCGCGCCACCGTGCCCGAGGACCTCCTGATCGACGACCTGACCCCGGAGCGCGCGGCGGAGCTGTTCGAGGTCAGCGCCAAAGCCGAGGAGCCCCTCGGGATGGACGATGCGACGGGGCTCCCCATCTACGTGCGGGTGGGGCGTTTCGGACCCTACCTGCAGCTGGGAGAGGCGGAAGACGGGGAGAAGCCGAAGCGGTCCAGTCTCCCGGAGGGGATGAGCCCGGAGGACGTCGACGTGGGGTTCGCGCGGAAGCTCCTGTCCCTGCCCCGGACGCTCGGCGACGACCCCGATACGGGCCAACCCGTGACCGCCGGCCTCGGCCGGTACGGGCCGTACGTGGAGCGAGCCCGTGTATACCGCAGCGTAGCGGACATCCGGACGGCCTTCGACATCTCCCTGGAAGAGGCCGTGAAGCTGATCAACGCCAAGAAGGGCACCAAGACCGTGCTCAGGGAGATGGGTCCCCATCCAGAGACCGGCAAGGCCCTCCAGGTGCTCTCGGGCCGATACGGTCCCTACGTGACGGACGGTAGCGTGAACGGATCGTTGCCCAAGGACATGGAGCCCGGAGACCTGACGATGGAGGCCGCCGTCGATCTGTTGGTGAAGGCTGCCGAGCGCAAGGCGGCGCGGGGGGGCAGACGCGGAAGCCGGAAGAAGTAGTCGATTGGCCGCCAGACCCCTGACGCCGGTGGTCGTCGTCGGAGGCGGCCTGGCGGGCTGTGAGGCGGCTCTGCAGCTGGCAGGCAGGGGACACCCCGTTCGCCTCCTGGAGCTGCGGCCGGTCGGTCGCACACCGGCGCATCGGACCGAGCTCCTGGGCGAGTTGGTCTGCACCAACTCCTTCAAGAGCGAGGATCCGGCCAACGCTCACGGACAGCTCAAGCGCGAGATGGATCGCTTGGGCTCCGTGCTCCTGGCCTCGGCGCGGGGGGCCCGTGTTCCCGCTGGATCCGCCCTGGCCGTGGATCGAGAGCTGTTCGCCTCCGCCATGACGCTCGCTATCAACGAGCACCCCCGCATCGAGCTCGTGCGGCAGGAGTGCACCGACCTGCCGGACGACCCGGCCATCGTCGCGACGGGTCCCCTCACGTCTGACGGCTTGTCTCGCTCCATCCAGGCCCTGCTCGGGGAGGCCAGCCTCGCCTTCTACGACGCCATCGCGCCCATCGTCGAAAGGGATTCCATCGACGAATCGGTGGCCTTCGAAGCCGGCCGCTTCGGCGAAGACGCCGACTACCTCAACTGTCCGATGGACCGGACGGAGTACGACGCGTTCCTCGACGCCCTCCTCGAGGCCGACGTTTATCCCGGCCACGACTGGGAGCGGATTCCCTACTTCGAGGGGTGCCTCCCCATCGAGGTCATGGCGTCTCGAGGCCGGGATACGCTCCGGTTCGGACCCATGAAGCCCATCGGCCTGGAGGATCCGCGAACGGGGACGCGGCCGTGGGCCGTCGTCCAGCTGAGGCGGGAGGACCGGGCGGGACAGATGTGGAACATGGTGGGCTTCCAGACGAGGCTGCGAACCGGTGAGCAGGCTAGCGTGTTCCGGCAGATTCCGGGCCTCGCCCAGGCCGAGTTCCTGCGCTGGGGATCGATCCATCGGAACAGCTACCTGAACCACCCGGCTCACCTTTCTGCGTGGGGCTCGCCCCGGGGCAGGGGCGACCTGGTCTTCGCGGGGCAGCTCACGGGGGTGGAAGGCTACGTCGAGTCCGCGGCCAGCGGCATGCTGGCGGGCATCAATCTGCATCGGCTCCTCATGGGGCTCGATCCCGTCACCCCGCCGCCCACGACCATGATGGGTGCGCTGAGCCGCTACCTGCGCGAGTGCGATCCGGGCCGCTTCCAGCCGATGAACTCGAACTGGGGGCTGGTCGAGCCCCTCGAGCGCCGAATCCGGGATCGCCGGAAGCGGCGCGAGGCCTTGGCGGACAGGGCCGACGGTGCGTTCGTGGCGTGGATGGCCCAGGTGGGCCTGGAGGCGGTGGATACGCTCCCCGCCGCGCGGTCTCCCGCACCATGACGCGGGCCGGGACCCGGCGGGAAGGGCCGACGCGAGCCGAAGCCGGGGCGTTCCTTAGACATCTGGCCGACGGCCGCAACCTGTCGTCCAACACCGTGGCCGCGTATCGGAAGGACCTTTCCGACTTCGAGACGTTTCTGACGCAGTATCACGGGTCGCCAGACTGGCAGTGGTCGGAGGTGGATCGCCTCACGCTCCGCGGCTTCATGGGCTGGTGTCACAGGGCCGGCCTCGCACGACGCTCCATCGCCCGCAAGCTTTCGGCGATCCGCACGTTCTTTCGGTACCTTCACGGCGAAGCCATGTTGGCGGCCAACCCGACCCGTGCGCTCCGCGCTCCGCGGCTCGAGAAGAGGCTTCCCGGACACCTTTCCGTTACCGACGTATCCGCCGTGCTCAGGGCCGCCGAGTCGCGGGCGGCGGAGAACACGCTCGCGGGCGTCCGGGCGTTGCTGGTGCTGGAGCTGCTCTACGGCAGTGGCCTCCGACTGGCCGAGGTTCAGGGACTCGACCTGGCGGACATCGACGTGGCGGGGTCGCGGGTGAAGGTCCGAGGCAAGGGGCGGAAGGAGCGCGTCGTCCCCCTCACCCGGAGCGCCCTCGCGGCTCTGGACCGATACGAGCCCCGCCGGCGGGAGGCGGTCGCCGATGCCGTGGGCGCTGCGGACCCGGGAGCCCTGCTCGTGAACCGGGCAGGGGGGCGGATCTCCCCTCGCGCCATCCAGATGGCCGTCCGTGACCTCCTGGAGCGGGCGGCAGAGGGGGAGCGGCTCACGCTCCACTCGCTCCGGCATTCGTTCGCCACCCACCTCCTCGATGCCGGGGCCGACCTGCTGGCGGTGAAGGAGCTGCTGGGTCACGTGTCGCTCTCCACCACGCAGATCTACACGCACACCTCGAGGGAGAGGTTGAAGCGTGTGTACCAGCAGGCGCACCCCCGGGCCTGACCGATCCGCACAGCGCCGGGGTGATGGCGGCCTGACGGTCTCCCCGAGCCCGCGGCTGAGAGAGACGTAACCGGGTCCTCCACGGGACGAGCGCACCTCAACGCCCTTCCACACCACCCGCCCGGGTTCCCGTCTTGGAACGGCAACCGGGTCGGGTTATTGTTCACCCCTGCCGCTATGGCAGGATCTTGGCCTCCACCGCCGGCATGGATCTGGCTAGGTGCGAGCCGGACCAGGAACCCGCTTCCGAGGATGGGAATGCCACTCAGGGATGTGAAGGCCACCACCGTGCTGGCCGTACGGCGAGACGGAAAGGTGGCCATGGGAGGGGATGGCCAGGTCACGTTGGGCGACACCGTGATGAAGGCCACGGCGCGCAAGGTCCGCAAGCTCCGGGACGGGCGAATCCTCGCCGGGTTCGCTGGAGCCGTAGCCGACGCGTTCGCCCTGTTCGAGAAGCTCGAGGAGAAGCTCGAGCGATACCCCGCGAACCTCACCCGGGCCTGCGTCGAGCTCGCGAAGGACTGGCGCAGGGACCGGTTTCTCCGGCGGCTCGAGGCCTTGCTGGTCGTGGCGGATGCCGACCACCTGTTTCTCGTCGGCGGCGACGGGAACGTGATCGAGCCCGACGACGAGGTGGTCGCCATCGGCTCCGGCGGTTCGTTCGCTCTTGCCGCCGCCCGGGCGCTGAAGAGCCACTCCGAGCTGCCCGCCGCCGACATCGTCCGGGTCGCCATGGAAATCGCGGGGGACATCTGCATCTACACCAACCGTGAGATCACGGTGATCGAGTTGGACGAATGACGAGCATTCAGATCGAAGCCGAAGAACCGGCCGTCCAGGCGGAGCCCGAAGACACCGAGGGGCTCTGGCTGGAGGAGCTGACGCCACGCCAGATCGTGACGGAGCTGGACAAGTACATCGTCGGTCAGATGGAGGCCAAGAAGGCGGTGGCCATCGCGCTCCGGAACCGGTGGCGTCGCCAACGGGTGGGCGATGAGCTCAGGGACGAGATCCTCCCCAACAACCTCATCCTCATCGGTCCGACGGGCGTGGGGAAGACCGAGATCGCCCGGCGGCTGGCGAGGCTCGCGGGCGCACCCTTCGTCAAGGTCGAGGCCTCCAAGTTCACCGAGGTCGGCTACGTAGGGCGGGACGTGGAGTCCATGATCAGGGACCTCGTCGACACTGCGGTGAACATGGTCCGGGGCGAGCGCGAGTACGACGTCCAGGACGAGGCCGAGCGCCGGGCCGAGGAGAAGTTGCTGGACCTCCTCCTGCCACCCGCTGCCCCTGCTCAAGTCGGCACGCCGGCCCCGCCTCGAGGGACCTCCGCCGGTCCGGGCGGCGGTCACATCTTCGTCGCGGGACCCGCCGGTGTTCAACCGGTGGACCAGGAGCACGAGGGCGACTCCCCCATCCCAGGCGAGCCGAGCGAGGACCGACGGGCTCGGACCCGTGACAAGCTCCGCAAGCTCCTGAAGGACGGCAAGCTCGAGGAGCGCGAAGTGGAGCTGGAGGTCCAACAGACCGCGTCCCTGGAGGGGATGATGGTCCCCATCGGAGGCATGGACGGGATGGACCACAACTTCACCGAGATGCTCCAGGACATGCTGCCCAAGCGCTCGAAGCGCCGCACGGTGACGGTGGGCGAGGCGCGCCGCATCCTGGTGCAGGACGAGCTGGAGCGTCTGGTCGACATGGACGAGGTGGTCAACGAGGCCCTGGCCAGGGCGGAGGAGATGGGGATCGTCTTCCTCGACGAGATCGACAAGGTGGCAGGTGAGCGAGGGGGCGCCGGGCCCGACGTGAGCCGGGAGGGTGTGCAGCGCGACCTGCTACCCATCGTCGAGGGGTCCAACGTCCAGACCAAGTACGGCCTGGTGCGGACGGACCACGTGCTGTTCGTGGCCGCCGGCGCGTTCCACGTCGCCAAGCCGAGCGACCTGATTCCGGAGCTGCAGGGGCGGTTTCCCATCCGGGTAGAGCTCCATAGCCTGGGCGAAGAGGACTTCGTGCGGATCCTCCAGGAGCCCAAGAACGCGCTCGTGAACCAGTACGCGGCGCTGATGGCCACTGAGGGCACCGAGCTGAGGGTTCAGGAGGACGGCGTGCGGGAGGTGGCCCGCATCGCGGCCGACCTCAATCAACGCATGGAGAACATCGGGGCCCGCCGCCTTCAGACGGTCATGACCACGCTCCTGGAGGAGGCGCTGTTCGAGCTGCCGGAAAGCGGCCTCCAGAGCGTGACCGTGAGTCGAGAGTTCGTGCAGGAGCGGCTGGACAAGATCGTCGAGGACGAGGATCTCCGGCGTTACATCCTGTAGGAGCCCGGGTGCGCCGGAAGTGGCCGGAAGCTCCACCCATCGCCAACACACGAGGTGATATGGCAGGCAAGTCCAAGCGGGACTTCTTGACGTTGACCGACCTCACGGCTTCCGAGCTCGAGGCGCTGCTGCGACGTGCCACCCGTCTGAAAGCGGGCCGCGCGAGCGAGCGCGCCGCCCTGGCCGGGCAGTCCCTGGCCATGATCTTCCGGAAGAGCTCGACGCGGACTCGTGTCTCGTTCGAGGTGGGGATGCATCAGCTCGGCGGACATGCGGTCTTCCTCTCCGACCGGGACAGCCAGCTCGGTCGTGGGGAGCCGTTACCCGACACCGCGCGGGTCCTGAGCGGGATGGTCCAGGGCATCATGGTCCGCACCTTCGCCCACGGCGAGGCTGAGCAGCTGGCCCGCCACGCCACCGTCCCGGTCATCAACGGACTGACCGACCTCGTGCACCCTTGCCAGCTGCTCGCCGACCTGATGACAGCCGCCGAGACGTTCGGGTTCGACTGGCCCGCCGTGACCGTGGCGTGGATCGGCGATGGCAACAACATGGCCAACTCGTGGCTCAACGCGGCCGCGCTCCTGGGGTTCACGCTGCGCCTGGCGTGTCCGGAGGGGTACGATCCCGATGCGGAGATCCTGGAGAGGGCCGGCCGGCGTGCCCCCGTGACCCTGACGCGCTCGCCGGCGGAAGCCGCCGAGAACGCCACCGTGGTCACGACCGATGTCTGGGCCTCCATGGGAGACGAGGACGAGGCCCCAGAGCGCATGCAGGCGTTCCAGGGGTACCAGGTGGACGACGACCTCATGGCACGGGCTCGTCCCGACACGATCTTCCTCCACTGCCTGCCCGCCCATCGGGGCGAGGAAGTGACAGCCGAGGTCATCGACGGGCCGGCTTCGCGTGTGTTTCAGGAAGCCGAGAATCGACTCCACGCCCAGAAAGCGCTCCTCCTGGAGCTCATGGGACAGAACAACGACAAGGGCTGACGCCATGTCCGAAGGGCTGCGGAAGACGCCGCTACACGCCGAGCACCTGGCCCTCGGGGCCAAGATGGTCCCGTTCGCGGGATACGAAATGCCGGTGCAGTATCCCACTGGTATCACCGCCGAGCACCGGCTCGTGCGGGAGTCGGTGGGGCTCTTCGACGTCTCGCACATGGGAGAGGTCGAGGTACGGGGCCCCGAGGCTCTCGAGTTGGTGCAACGCCTGACCGTCAACGATGCATCCGCGCTCACGGTCGGCCAAGCCCAGTACTCGGCGCTGTGCCGGCAGTCGGGCGGGATCATCGACGATCTGCTGGTCTACCGGTTCCCCGGCCACTACATGCTGGTCATCAACGCCTCCAACCGGGCGAAGGACGTGGCGTGGATGGAGGAGCACGCGCGGGATTTCGACGCGGATCTCACCGACCGCTCCGACGACGTGGCGCTGCTGGCCCTCCAGGGGCCCGGGACCACTCGCATCCTGGCGCCACTGGTCGATCAGGACCTGGAGACCATCGGCTACTACCGATTCGCCGAGGGACGGGTGGCCGGGGCCGCGGCCCTGGTGAGCCGGACCGGCTACACCGGCGAAGACGGGTTCGAGCTCTACGTGGGCGCCGGCGACGCCGCCAGGCTGTGGCGGGAGCTCCTGGACCGGGGCGGCGACGACGTCGGACCGGCAGGGCTCGGAGCCCGGGATTCCCTTCGCCTGGAGATGGGCTATGCGCTGTACGGCAATGACCTGGACGAGGACCACACGCCCCTCGAGTCGGGGTTGGGTTGGATCGTGAAGCTGCAAAAGGGCGACTTCCTCGGACGGGACGTGCTGGTGCGCCAGAAGGAAGCGGGGGTGTCCCGGAAGCTGGTGGGCTTCCGACTCGTGGAGCGGGGCTTTCCCAGGCCGGGGTACCCGCTCACCGATGGCGAGACCGCCGTCGGAGCGGTCACGTCGGGCGTGCTCAGCCCGTCGCTGGGGTTCGGGGTGGGAATGGGGTACGTACCCTCCGCGCTGGCCGGTGCCGGAACGGAGATCGGGGTGCAGATCCGAAACCGGACGATCCCCGCGGTCGTCCAACGCCCGCCCTTCTATACGGACGGGTCCATCAAGCGCTGAAGGGAGAGAACCGGGGTGCGGATCGCGATCCTGACCGTGAGCGATGGATGCTTCCACGGTACTCGCCATGACCGGAGCGGCGAGATCGTGGCCGACTGGTGCAGCGATCGCGGGCACGAGCTGGTGGGCCGAGCGACGGTGCCGGACGAGACCCAGGCCATCGTCCCGAAGCTGTTGCGCTGGGTCGACGACGCCGACGTCGACGTCGTGATCACGACCGGCGGCACCGGCTTCGCACCGAGAGACGTGACGCCGGAGGCTACACGGGCCGTGATCGAGCGTGAGGCGGTGGGTCTCGCGGAGGCCCTCCGCCGCGCCGGGGAGGCCAAGACGATGCACGCGCTCCTGTCGCGAGGGGTGGCCGGGGTCCGTGGCGGAGCCCTCATCGTGAACCTGCCCGGCAGCCCGGCAGGGGTCCGTGACGGTTTGGAGCTCCTCGATCGGCTCGCTCCCCACGCCGTGGCCCTCGCCAGGGATCAGGAGACGGAGCACCGGCCCGGTGGTTGACACGGCGGCGAAGGGTCGCGTCCTCCTTTCCACAGCCGATCTTCGGTTGGCGGGGGCACTCCGGGACCGGTTCGCGTCGGACGGATACGACGTTGAGCTCGTGACGGGAGGCGAGGACATCTCCGGCGTGAAGGGTCCGGCGCTGCTGATCCTGACGGGAGAGCTCGATCGGGAGTCGGGGAGGGGGTTGGCGTCCCAGGCCGTATCCGTTCTCCACATTCCTGTCTTCGGCGTCGTTGACCCAGGTTCGGATGACTGGCGGAGCGTTGCCCGCGACCCGCCGTTGGACGAGGTGTTCCCGACCCCAGCCGACCCCGACGAGATCGTGGTGCTGGGTCGCACCGTGATCGAGCGACGCCGGCTTCAGCGACTCACGGGGATCGTCGGGGAGACGGATCCCATCCGGGAGGCCCTCGAGCGGGTCGTACAGATCGCTCCCGTCCAGTCCACGGTTCTCGTGACTGGGGAATCCGGAACGGGCAAGGAGCTGGTCGCCCGGGGGATCCACGCGCTCTCGCCAAGACGGCACAAGCCGTTCATCGCGGTGAACGTGGCCGCGCTTTCCGACACGCTTCTCGAGAGCGAGCTCTTCGGCCATGAAAAGGGCGCGTTCACGGGAGCCATCGACTCCCGGAAGGGTCTGTTCGAGTTGGCGCACGGAGGGACGATCTTCCTGGACGAGATCGGGGAGATGCCGCTCACCACCCAGACCAAGCTGCTCCGGGTCCTGGAGACCCGGGAGTTCCTGCGCGTGGGCGGTGAGCGGCCGATCCACGTGGACGTCCGCGTGATCGCTGCAACCAATCAGGACCTGCGGCGGCTCGTGACCATCGGCGACTTCCGGAGGGATCTCTACTATCGCCTCAACGTCCTCCACATCGAGCTGCCGCCGTTGCGCCGACGCAGGGCCGACATCCCCTTGTTGGTGGAGGCCTTCGTCGAGGAGGCGACCACGCGCCACGAACGGCCGTTCCCGGGCATCACCCAGGAAGGCATGGCCATCCTCGAGGCCTACCACTGGCCCGGGAACGTCCGCGAGTTGAGGAACCTCGTGGAGAGCATGGTCGTCTTGGGCCCAGGACGTGAGATTCGTCCGGATGACATTCCGGCCGATGTGCGCTCACCGGGCGCTGCGGGCAACCTGCTGCCCGCCCCGGTTGCGCAGCGAGCCGGGGTACCCGTGAGGACCGGGGGTGAGGCCACCCTCCGTCCGGAGCTCGAGTTCATATTCCGCACCCTCGTGGAGCTGCGGGTGGACATGGACGAGCTGAAGCGGGAGTTCGAAGCATATCGGCGAGATCAGCGCCCGTTGGCGGAGGTGGTAGGGCGACTTCCCCCAAGCGGGGTTGCCCCGGACGGACAGCTGAGCGGGCGCCCGCCCGCCACGCAGGCCACGGGCTCGTTCGAGGTCGTGGAGCCCGCGGTGGTGGAGCCCCTCGTGGACGGACCGGAGCCGTGGACCGGGGCGGCCGTGTCCGGCGGGGAGCCGGGCGGCGAGCACCCGGACGTCGTGGTGTTCCGACCCGGCATGACCATGGAGGACCTCGAGCGCGGGGCCATCATTGCCGCGTTGCACGACGTGGGCGGAAACCGCAGGAAGGCGGCCGAGCGACTGGGTATCGGCGAGCGGACGCTCTACCGCAAGATCCGCAAGTTCGAGCTGGACTGAACGGAGCCAGCGACGCCTGCGCTGCGGTCGGGGCCTCGACGGCCGGAGCGCCGTGTGCGCGTCAGCGACGCTCGGCGGACGTGGTGTCCCGGGGCGTCACCCCGCGGGCCCGGACCTTGGACCGCTCCGCCTGGAGAGTGGGGATGATTGCGTCCCACGCCCCGCTCTCCGTGCCCTGATACTGAACCACGAGATCCACCGCCAGATCGATGCCTGTGTCGAAGGCATAGATCGCCATCTGCGTCTCCTGCTGGTTCAGCCGACGGCGGTTCCATCCAGGTGTGACCGGCTGGATGGCCAGGGGCCGGAACCGGAGTCCCTGGCTGGACAGGAGCAAGTCCTCGGGCGTGTACGGGATGTTGGCCTCGTAGCTGAAGACCGACACCAGGAAGAGGGCGAGGTCGTTCGTGAAAGCCTGCCGCTCCAGGGCTTCTCGGTGGGCGGTGACCAGCCCGGACAGGCGCTGGTGGGTGTCGGGCGCCGTGAGGCGGGTGACGTTCTCCTCCAGGGGCGTGGTCTTGATCAGCAGATCGCCCCACCGGAGCGGTACCGTGATGGCGTCCTGTCGCAGCGTGCCGAATCCAGCGGGCACGAGCTCCGCACCGCCTTGCCCTGTGGACATCGTGGGGCCGGCCCGCGGGCCCTGGGACTCCTCGGCTTCGGGCCCGGCGGCGCAGGACAGCATCGAAGATGCGAGGAGGAGTGCAGACAAGCGCTGGGGGAGAGACGGGATCATGTGCGCTCGCTCTGCTCCTCTCCGAGTAGTGAATCCACGGCGTCGAGCAACGCCTCCCTCCCCTCGCCGGTCTTGGACGAGAACGGGAGGATCTGATCCGGGTCCACGTGCAGCGTCTCGGTCGCCGCGGCGACGGAGCGGGCACGCTCCGTTCGGGTCAGCTTGTCGATCTTGGTGAGAACCACCAGGGTCGGCAACCCCAGCTCCGAGAGGTAGTCCAGCATCCGCAGGTCGGTGTCCGTGGGGGGGCGACGGCAGTCCACGAGATGGACGACCCCACGGAGATCAGACTTCCTCGAAAGGTACCCCTCGATCAGGGCGCGCCAGGACTGCTGGACCTGCTTGGGCACCCGGGCAAAGCCGAAGCCGGGCAGGTCGACCAGGAAGAACTGGTCGTTGACCCGGTAGAAGTTGAGCATGCGCGTCTTGCCCGGCGTACCCGACACGTGGGCGATCTTCTTCCGTGTCCGTCGCAGCAAGACGTTGATGAGCGAGGACTTGCCGACGTTGGACCGGCCCGAGAAGGCCACCTGGGGGAGCTCACCCGGAAGTGGGCCGTCCGGCGAGGCCACGGATCCGGCGTATTCCACGGTGCGGATCTTCACCGCCGCCTGCACCTCACGGGGACAGCTGGATTCCACTCTCCTGGGTTTCCAGCAGGTCGGCCGGCACGGTCGCCGCTTCGGCCTGGACCGCCACGGGCTCGGTCAGCGCAGCCCCCAGCACATCGTCCATGGTACCCACCGGTAGGAACTCCAGTCCATCGCGTACCTCCTCCGGCAGGAGCTCCAGCTCGGACGCGTTGGCAGCGGGCAGGACCACGCGGCGAATCCCGTGCCGCAGCGCGGCGACCGCCTTCTCCTTGATGCCGCCCACCGGCAGCACGCGTCCGCGCAGCGTGATCTCTCCCGTCATGGCGACGTCCGCTCGTGCCGGGGTTTCGGTAAGGGCGGAGATCAGCGCCACGGCGATCGTGATCCCCGCCGACGGGCCGTCCTTGGGCGTCGCGCCCTCCGGGATGTGGATGTGGATGTCCACGCTCTGGTGGAACTGACGGGAGAGACCGAGGCGTCGAGCCCGTGACCGGGCGTACGTGACGGCGGCGAACGCCGACTCCTTCATGACGTCGCCGAGCGTGCCGGTGAGCTGGATCTTGCCGCTTCCAGGCACCACCGCCACCTCCACGTCGAGCACCTGTCCCCCGGCTTCGGTCCATGCCAGCCCGCGGGAGATCCCCGCCCGGTCGTCACTGTCGTCCAGCTCGGGCGGCAGGTACGGGGGCGGTCCCAGGAGCTCCTTCAGGTCGGAGGGGATGATGCGCACTGGATCTGGGCGGTCCGAATCCGGGTCGGCCACACGCCGCGCGAGCTTGCGGGCAATGCGCGAGATCTGTCGCTCGAGCTCGCGGACGCCGGCCTCGCGGGTGTAGCGGTGAACGATGGCGCCCACCGCCTCGGCGGTGAGGCTGAGCCGCGCCGGGTCGAGTCCGTGGCGTGCAGCCTGTTTCGGCCAGAGGAACTGTTCCGTGATCGCCCGCTTCTCTGTCTCCAGATACCCGGGAATCCGAATGACCTCCATACGGTCCCGGAGCGGCTCGGGAATGCCGGCAAGCGTGTTGGCGGTGGCCACGAACAGGACGTCGGAGAGGTCGAAGTCCAACTCGAGATAGTGGTCCGCGAACGCCCGATTCTGTTCCGGATCGAGCACCTCGAGAAGCGCCGCGCCGGGGTCGCCATGGAAGTCGCTCGCGAGCTTGTCGACCTCGTCCAGCAGGAACACCGGATTCGGGGAGCCGCTGCGCCGCATCCCCTGGATGATTCGTCCGGGCAGGGCGCCGACGTAGGTTCGCCGATGGCCGCGGATTTCCGCCTCGTCCCGCACGCCGCCCAGGCTCACCCGGACGAACTCACGATTCAGCGCGCGGGCGATGCTCTGGCCGATGGAGGTCTTGCCGACGCCCGGCGGACCGACGATGCAGAGGATCGGACCCTTGAGCTCGCCGACGAGCGATAGGACTGCAATGTGATCGAGGATGCGCTCCTTCACTTCGTGCAGGCCGTGGTGGGCCTCGTCGAGGATCCGAGCGGCGTGGTCCACCTCGAGATTGTCCTCGGTGGTTCCTTGCCAGGGGAGATGGAGGATCCAGTCGAGGTAGGTTCGGATCACCGCGGCTTCAGGCGCGACGGGGTTGATCTTCCGCAAGCGGGACAGCTCCCGCTCCGCCCGCTCGCGGGTGTGGGCAGGCAGATCGGTGGCTTCCAGCGCGTCCGACAGCTCGCCCCATTCCTCGTCGCCGCCACCGAGCTCCTTGTTGATGGCCTTGAGCTGTTCCTGGAGGTAGTGCTGCCGACGGTCCGAGTCCATCTGATGCCGGATTTGTTGATCCAGCTTCTCCTCGATGCGGAGGATCTCCAGCTCTCGGCTCAGCAGGTTGTGGAGACGCTCGTAGTAGCGGCCGAGGTCGGGTGACTCCAGGAGCTCTTGCTTGTCCTGGACGCCCACGAGGAGGTGGGCGGACATGAGATGGGCCAAGCGAATCCGGTCCCCTGCGCCGACGAGCGTGCCCGCGAGCTCGTCGGGCACTCGCTCGTTGAGGAAGACGTACTCGTCGTACATCCTGAGGGCGCCTCGGCTCAGCGCCTGGGCCTCCGCGTCCAGCTCCTCACCGGTCTCGCACTCGTGTTCCGCGAGGAGCTCGATGGACCCGGTGAAGCCGCGCTCGGTCGTGTCCAGGCGTGTAAGGCGTGCGCGTGCAACACCTTCGAACACGACCCGGGCCGTGCCGTCGGGGAGACGAGTAACCTCGACGACGCGCACCACGCTGCCCACGTGGTGGACCTCGTCCTCTGTGGGATCCCGAATGGCCGCGTCCTTCTGGGCCACCACCAGAAGCAGACGGTCGGCTTCTTCGGCGGCCGCCAGAGCCGCCACGGAAGGGGGCCGGCCGATGAGGAGGGGAAGGACCATGTAGGGGAAGAAGACCAGGTCCCTGAGCGCGATCACCGGTAGTTGCTCGGGGATCGTGACCTGGTCGTCTACCCGTCTGACGGTCGGCATGGGGTCGGGTGCGCCGGCCTGATTCGAGGTCGTGCTTTCGGGCTTTGTACGGCGGCCCGCGGAGTGGCTCGGTGCCACCTCCGCCTATGGTACGACACGAGCACCCTCGGGGAAAGGTGAGGGACGCCGTTGCCTCACTCGCCCCCTCCTCACGGGGGTCAGGCCTCTTTACGCGCTTCCGGATGGAGCACGAGCAACGGGGGGACACCGTGCTCGATGGACTCTTCCGTCACCACGATCTCCCGGACGTCGTTGCGCGACGGAATCTCGAACATGACGTCCAGCATGATCTCCTCGATGACGGCCCGAAGCCCCCTGGCGCCGGTACCTCGGGTGTGGGCCTTTCGGGCCACGGCCCGAACGGCGTCCTTGTCGAAGGTGATGCCGATCCCCTCGAGCTCGAACATCTTGGTGTACTGCTTCACCAAGGCGTTCTTGGGCTCCTGGAGGATCCGGATCAGGGCTTCCTCGTCCAGGTCGCTCAAGTTGACGAGCACGGGCAGGCGCCCGACGAGCTCGGGGATGAGGCCGAAGCGCTGGAGATCTTCGGGTTCGACGAAGCGGAGCACGTCGTCCTCGCTGTCACCCGGGCCGCCCTCGCCCCCGAAGCCGATGCGCCGCTTGCCGATCCTGCCCTCGACGATCTTTTCGAGTCCGTCGAAGGCACCGCCGCAGAGGAAGAGGATGTTCTTGGTGTTGATCTGGATGTATTCCTGCTGCGGATGCTTGCGTCCGCCCTGCGGCGGCACGCTCGCCACGGTGCCTTCGAGAATCTTGAGAAGGGCCTGCTGCACGCCTTCGCCCGAGACGTCTCGGGTGATGGAGGGGTTCTCGCTCTTGCGTGCGATCTTGTCCAGCTCATCGATGTAGACGATGCCGCGTTCGCACTCCGCGATGTTGAAGTCGCTGGCCTGCAAGAGGCGCACCAGGATGTTCTCCACGTCCTCGCCGACGTATCCGGCTTCGGTGAGCGTGGTGGCGTCGGCGATCGTGAACGGTACGTGGAGGACGCGCGCCAGGGTCTGGGCCAGCAGGGTCTTGCCCACACCCGTCGAGCCGATGAGGAGGATGTTGGCCTTGTCGATCTCGACCTCGTCGAGGACGCCTTGGTGGTTCACGCGCTTGTAGTGGTTGTAGACCGCCACCGACAGAGCACGCTTGGCCTGTTCCTGGCCGATCACGTATTGATCCAGGATCTCCTTGATCTCCATCGGTGTCAGGCTCGGGACGACGGCGTCCTGCGCTTCCCGCTCCTCTTCCTCCGCCAGAATCTCGTTGCAGAGTGAGATACACTCGTTGCAGATGTAGACCGAAGGCCCCGAGATGAACTTCTTGACGGAGTCCTTGGACTTACCGCAGAAGCTGCACCGAAGGTGCTTGTCGCTTGACATCAGGTTTCCTCGTTCAAGTCTTCAGCGGAAACGCCTGGCGGCCCCGGGGAGTTCCCCCTCAGCCCTCGTCGTCGGAAGGTCCTGCACCATTCTCCCGGCCGGTCTTCTCCAGCACCCGGTCGACCAGGCCGTACTCGACGGCCTCGTGAGGGCTCATGAACCGGTCCCGATCCACGTCCTCCTCGATCTTGGTGACGGACTGGCCCGTATGCCTGGCCAGGATCTCGTTGAGCCGATGACGTGTGTAGAGCACTTCCCGGGCGGCGATCTCGATGTCGGCCGCGGTGCCCTGCGTGCCGCCGGAGGGCTGGTGGATCATGATCCTGGAGTTGGGCAGCGCCGCCCGCTTGCCGGGCGCCCCGCAGGTAACCAGGACGGCGCCCATGCTGGCTGCCATTCCCACGCAGAAGGTGGCCACGGGCGCACGCAGATGTTGGATCGTGTCGTAGATCGCCAGGCCGGCGTAGACGCTTCCGCCGGGCGAGTTCACGTACAGGTAGATGTCGCGCTCCGGATCGTCCGCGTCCAGGAAGAGGAGCTGGGCGACGATGATGTTGGCGACGTTGTCGTCGATGGGGCTTCCCAGGAACACGATTCGGTCCATGAGAAGCCGGCTGAAGATGTCGTAGCTGCGTTCGCCACGGCTCGTGCGCTCGATCACGTACGGTGGATAGACTGGCATCTGTCTGCTGTACCCTCTCCTCGGTTCCGTTCCCGGATTCCTGACTCGGAGATCGCTCCGCCTGGGCAGCGAATCCGCCGGGTCGTCTACGCGGCCTCGATGATCTCCGACTGACCCTTTAGGAAGTCGAAGACCTTGTTCTCCGTCAACTCCCGCTCCAACTGCTCCAGCGCGCCCGACTTCTGCAGCCGGCCGTACACCTCGGCCGGCGACTTGCCCGAGCTTTCCGCAATGCCCTCCACCCGCTCGTCGATCTCGTCCTCGGTCGCCCGCAGGTCCTGCGTTTCGGCGATGCGGTCGAGCACGAGGATCCGCTTGACGGCTCGCTCCGCCTCGGGGCGTATCGAGGCCTTGATCTCCTCTATCTTTTGAAGATCGGCTCCCTCGGTGTCTCCGAGTAGCGAGTCCACGTAGCGTTCCACCATGGACCTGGGCACGGTGAACGGGTTCGCCTCGAGCACGAAGTCCGTGAGACGCCCACGAACGGTGCCCTCGACGCGGTTCTCAGCCTCTTTCTCGAGGTCCGCCCGGACCCTCTGGCCCAGGTCTTCCAGTCCCTCGAAATCGCCGATGGACCTGGCGAACTCGTCATCGAGCGCCGGGAGCTCCTTCTGGCGGCGGCCCATCAGCGTGACCTCTAGCTGCTGGCTCTCTCCCTGCCTGGACTCCTCGGGGAAATCCTGGGGGAACGTCACCGCGAACGCGCTGCTCTGACCAGGCTCCAGCGACTTGATCGCCTCCTCGACGTCCGGGATCGCGTCACCGGTACCCAGGACGAACTCGTAGCTCTTGGCCTCGGTGTCTTCACTGCCCTCATCCAACCGGAGGATCTGCACCGTGACCAGATCCCCCTCCTCGGGCGCGCCGTCCTCGGCGGGATGCCAGACGGCATTCTGGTCACGAAGGCGATCCAGGACCTGGTCCACCTGCTCGTCCGTGACCTCCACGGCCGGCCTCTCGACGACGAACCCGCCGAGCCGTGCGAGCTCGATCTCGGGATGTACGTCGAACGCGATGGAGAAGGTCAGGTCGGAGGCCGGCTGATAGTTGATGTCCTCGACCTGCCCCTCGCTGATGGGTCTGAGCTCCTCCGACTCGAGCGCCACCCGGTAGGCGGCCCCGATCACCTTGTCCAGCGTCTCCTGCTGGAGCGACGACCCGAATCGCTGCTCGAGCACGTTGGGCGGGATCTTGCCCTTCCTGAAGCCGGGGAGCTTGAGGCGCGAAGACAGCTTCTTCATCGCCTCGTCCCTCTCAGAGTCCACCTCCGAGGCGGGCACCGTGACCGTGAGACGGCGCCGCCACCGCTCCTCTTCTTCCAGAGCGATGCGGAGTGACGATGCGTCGATGGTCATAGGCGTCGGGGTGAAGAAACGAATGAGTGCGAAAGGGGGGACTCGAACCCCCACGGCCCGGGGCCACGAGATCCTAAATCTCGCGCGTCTACCAGTTCCGCCACTTTCGCAGGGCCGCCTCTACGCTAGGGAGGGGGAAAACGGCCCGTAAGGCGGCTTTCCCCCGAGGACCAATAAAGATAAGAGAGGCCCGGGGGGGCATCAACGGACCGATGCCTTCCCCCGGGCCGAGCTCGCTGGTGCGGGCGTGGTTCTCCGAGCCTCAGCGGGCGGCGCGCACGTGGGCGATGAACGTACCGCCGGTGGGGTCGGCGGTGAGCAGCGTGACGATCTCGCCGGCCTCGACGCTGGCCAACGCCGCCTTCACGTCGGCGGCGGACTCCACCTCCTCACGGTTGATCTCGAGGATCTTGAGCCCTGGCACCAGTCCCCGCCGGGCAGCGGGGCCGCTCCGCTGGACCTGGACGATGACGGCGCCACCGTCGTTGTCGTATCCGAACTCGTCGGCCAGATCCGACGTGAGGTCGGACACCTGGATGCCGAGGGCTTCCTCGGCCTCGGCAGGGCGCTCCACCGTGCGAATGGGCTCCTCGTTCAGCGGGGCCTCGCCCAGTGTCACGGTGACCTCACTGGGGCGGCCCTCTCGCCACACGTTCACCACGACCCGATCGCCGGGCCGCTTCATCGCGATGAGCTGCTGGAGCTGACCGCTGCGCGCGACGTTGCGACCGTCGATCCCCACGATCACGTCCTCGCGCTCGATTCCCGCTTCGCGGGCAGGGCTACCGTCGGGGAAGTCCTGGACCAGGGCCCCGGCCACCGCCGGAAGGTCGTACGCTTCGGCGGCTTCCGAGTCGACCGTGCGCATGGAGACGCCCAGCCAGGCCCGGCGGACCGTGCCGTACTCCACCAGGTCTTCCATCACGCGTCGGGCCAGGTTGATGGGGACCGCGAAGCCATATCCCTGATAGAACCCGGTGGCGCTGGCGATGGCCGAGTTGATGCCCACCACCTGTCCGCGGAGATCCACCATCGGACCGCCTGAGTTACCGGGGTTGATGACCGCGTCCGTCTGGATGAAGTCCTCGATGGAGTAGCCTGCCAGGTCGCGCCCGACCTCGGCCTGCAGCTCCCTCTGGATGAGGCCCAGCGGGCGACCGACCGCGCTGACGATGCCAGCCGTCACCGTGTAGTCGAGCTGGCTGACTCCCCCGAAGCCCGGATTGCCCACAGCCAGGACCCACTCGCCCACGCGCACTTCGTCGGAGCTGCCGAAGCTGAGGTAGGGCACGGTTTCTCCGCTGGTGTCGATGCGGATCACGGCGACGTCGGTGAACTGGTCGCTCCCCACCAGCTCGGCGGGGAAGTACCTGCCGTCGTTGAGCCACACGGTGATGCCGTCGGCGTCAGCGACCACGTGGTCGTTGGTGAGGATGTACCCGTCATCGGACACGAGGAAGCCGCTGCCACCGGCAGTGGCGGGCGGGAGATCCTGCTGATCCGGTGAGTCGAAGAACCGTCGGAATTGTTCGGGAATCTGCTGGGTGGCACGTCGGGGCCGACGCGTCTCGATCCGCACCACAGCGGGCGTGACATGCTCCGCGATGTTGACGAACGCGTCACTGAGGTCGAGGGCCGGCTTCACCTCGGCTTCGGGGATCTGCGGCTCCTCCTCCACCGCCGGCATGGCCAGGGTCGAGTCGGTCCAGCCGAGTCCCGACGCGATGCCGATGCCGAAAAGGAAGGCGATCGCACAATAGAGAGCGACCTTCGCCTTGGTCGTGAAGGGGTCGTACATACCGGTATCCTCGGAAGTTCAGCGCGGCGTGGGTGGCGCGGGCACGAGTGCCCAGCCAACATCGCCTGGTACACGTCACGGGGTCCCCGGTTTCGAACGGCCGGGAGGACCGCCTATTCGACGACTGTCGTTGTAGGATTGTGACGCAGGCCGATCCCCGACCGTTGCCCCGGGGAGGAGGGTCCCCGGGGCTCGTGGCTCCGCCCGCAGCCCCTCGTCGCTACTTCTCCTCGTCCACGATCTCGTAGTCGGCTTCAACCACCCCTTCATCGGCGCCTTCGGTTTCGGCTTCGGCCGTTTCCTCCTCGAAGGTCGGCTCGCCCTCAGCGGTGGGCTCGGCCTCTGGCGCCGCGGCCTGATAGACCTCGGTGCCGGCCGCGCTGAACGCCTGGGCCAACTCGTCCCGAGCGGTATTGATGGCCGCGGTGTCGTCTCCCTTCAACGCCTCCTTGGCCAGGTTCACCGCATCGTCGAGACGCCCCAGGGCCTCTTCCGACACCTGGTCCTTCCAGTTCTCCAGCTCTTTCTCGACCTGGTAGACCAGGGAGTCGAGCTGGTTGCGGGCCTCGACCGACGCCCGACGATCTTCGTCCTCGGACGCGTGCGCCTCGGCGTCCCGGACCATCTTGTCGATCTCGGCATCCGTGAGGCCGCTCGAGGCCTCGATACGGATCTTCTGCTCCTTGCCGGTGGCCCGGTCCTTGGCGGAGACGTGCAGGATCCCGTTCGCGTCGATGTCGAAGGTCACCTCGACCTGGGGCATGCCCCTCGGTGCGGGCGGAATCCCCGTGAGCTGGAACTTGCCGATGGTCTTGTTGTCCAGCGCCATCTTCCGCTCACCCTGCAGCACGTGGATCTCGACGGTCGTCTGATTGTCCTCGGCGGTGCTGAAGACCTCGGCCTTCTTCGTCGGGATGGTCGTGTTGCGCTCGATGAGCGGCGTCATGACGCCGCCGAGTGTCTCGATGCCCAGCGAGAGGGGCGTGACGTCGAGCAGCAGGACGTCCTTGACCTCGCCGGCGAGCACGCCGCCCTGGATCGAGGCGCCCACCGCCACCACCTCATCGGGGTTCACGCCCCGGTGCGGATCCTTCCCGAAGAACTCGGTGACGACCTCCTGGATCTTCGGGATCCGGGTCGAGCCGCCCACGAGGATGACCTCGTCGATGGCGCTGCCTTCCAGGCCCGCGTCCTTGAGAGCCGCCTTCATCGGCGGGATGGTGCGCTGGACCAGGTCGTCCACGAGCTGCTCGAACTTGGCCCGGGTCAGCGAGTAGTTCAGGTGCTTGGGACCCTCCTGAGTGGCCGTGATGAACGGGAGGTTGATGTCCGTCGACATCGTGGTCGACAGCTCCATCTTGGCCTTCTCCGACGCCTCCTTGAGGCGTTGCAGGGCCATGGAGTCTTGGCTCAGGTCGATCCCCTGGTCCCGTTTGAACTCGTCCACGAGCCAGTTGATGACCTTCTGGTCGAAGTCGTCCCCGCCCAGGTGGGTGTCGCCGTTCGTGGCCTTCACCTCGAAGACGCCGTCACCGAGCTCCAGGATGGAGATGTCGTAGGTGCCCCCACCCAGGTCGAAGACCGCGATCTTCTCGTCCGTCTTCTTGTCCAGGCCATAGGCGAGCGCGGCCGCCGTGGGCTCGTTGATGATCCGCTTCACGTCGAGGCCCGCGATCTTGCCGGCGTCCTTCGTGGCCTGACGCTGCGAGTCGTTGAAGTACGCGGGGACCGTGATGACGGCGGACGTGACCTTGGTGCCCAGATAATCCTCTGCGGTCTGCCGCATCTTCTGCAGGATCATGGCGCTGATCTCGGGCGGCGTGAACGTCTTGCCGTCGGCGTTCGGGATCGTCACCCGCACCCTGCCCTGGGCGTCGTGACCCACGTCGTACGGAACCAGCTTCTCCTCTTCTTGCACCTCGTTGTGCTTGCGCCCCATGAAGCGCTTGATCGAGAAGATCGTGTTCTCCGGGTTGGTGATGGCCTGGCGGCGGGCCACCTGGCCGACGAGCCGCTCACCGTCCTTCGTGAACGCCACCACGGACGGGGTCGTGCGTCCGCCTTCGGAGTTGGGGATCACGACGGGCTCTCCGCCCTCCATGACCGCGACCACGGAGTTCGTCGTCCCGAGGTCGATCCCGATCACTTTGCCCATGTCCGCTCCTTGTCTTCCGTGTGCCTGAATTGAACCGCGTTCTATGAGCGTCGCCCCGCGTCCGACGAGTCGGGGCGTGCGTAGCCGGCGGCGGGAAGTGCAACAGGCATGCCCGGTCCGAGGGGCGAAAACCCCGCCATTATGGCGCAACAACGGGCTGGTAGGGGCCCAAACCGCCGGACTGGCAGGACCGGACCGGTCGCGCTGGACGAGGGGCCGGCGTCGCGTGACGGGCCAGGGACACGAAGGACGCGCCCGTTCTACGCCCCGGCCGACACGGCCCCGGGGGCCGTGTGCCGACTGGCCGAGGCCCTGGCCGGCGGGTATCCTAGCGGACCATGTTTCCGCTCCGCGACGAGAACCCCACCGAGATCTTCCCGATCTTCACGCTCGGGATCATCGCCGTCTGCGTGGGGGTCTGGGTCTATCTGCAGGGTGCGGGCCTGTCCGAGGAGGCGTTGGTCCGGTCGGTGTGCGCGTTCGGCGCCATCCCGGCCGAGGTGAGTGGCGCTGCCCCACCGGACGCGCGGGTCCAGCTCACCGAACAGCTGGCCTGCGGCGTCGACGGCTTCACGTGGCAGGCCCTGATCACGTCCATGTTCCTCCACGGGAGCTGGATGCATCTGATCGGCAACATGTGGTTCCTCTGGATCTTCGGGAACAACATCGAGGATTCCATGGGCCACCTCCGGTTCCTCTTCTTCTACCTGTTTTCCGGGATCGTGGCCGGACTCGCGCATGTCGCGGCCGATCCGGCCGCCATGGTGCCCACGGTGGGCGCTTCGGGAGCCATCAGCGCCATCATGGGTGCGTACCTGGTCCTCTATCCTCGGACCCGCGTGAAGACGCTGTTCATCATCATCATCTTGATCTACGTCGTGGATGTCCCGGCCTGGGTCTATCTCCTCTATTGGTTCTTCATCCAGCTCGCTTCACAAGCCACGCAGGGCGCCGCGTCGGGCGTGGCGTTCCTGGCTCATATCGGCGGATTCGTGGCCGGCGTCGTTCTGGTCAAGGTATTCCAGAACCGGGCGCTGGTGGAGGCCAAGCGCGCCCACGTGAAGCTGCCGCGTGGAGACATCCCGCACGGAGGTTGGTGGTGACGCGCAAGACGAACGGGTCATGGCCGGTGCCCCGCGGCGTGCGGTGGCTTTGGCTCACGCTGGCCGTGCTCCTTCTGGCCGGCGCGTTCTCCACTGCGGCCACGCCGGTGGACGTGGAACCCGGACGTGCGACCGCAGTGGAGGCCAGCGCGGGCGTAGTCGCAGAGCCGGTCGGGGCCGCCACTGTGGCTCGAGCCGGACGGCTCCCGGCAGCGGTGTCGGCGTCCGCCGCCTCGGGCCGGGCGCGGACGCACGCTGCCGCGCAGCAGGCCGACGGCTCGTCGACCCGGGGTGGCACGTCGCTCGATACGCCCTTGGTGGACCGGGCGCGGGCGATCCTGGGCGTGCTGGCGATCCTGGGCCTGGCGTGGCTCATGAGCACGAATCGCGGGCGTGTGCCGTGGCGAGTGCTGCTGTGGGGACTGACGCTGCAGGTGATCTTCGCCCTCTTCATCCTCAAGACACCGGTGGGTTTGGCGGTCTTCGACACCGCGAACCGGGTCGTCGTGGCCCTGCTGGGCTTCACGGAGCAGGGCGCCCGATTCATCTTCGGTGACCTCGTGTTCAACAACGTGCCCGTCGGTCGGGGCGAGCCGGGGAACGGACCCGTGGAGGTGATGCCGGGCATGGTCGCCCAGACCGGCGCGTTCTTCGCCTTCAACGTGCTTCCCACGATCATCTTCTTCTCGTCCCTCATGACGGTGCTCTACTACCTGGGGGTCATGCAGTGGGTCGTGAAGGGCATGGCGTGGGTGATGCAACGGACCATGAGGACCTCGGGGGCCGAGACGCTCTCCGCCGCGGGCAACATCTTCGTCGGTCAGACCGAGGCGCCGCTGCTCATCAAGCCGTTCGTCGAGAAGATGACCATGTCCGAGCTCATGACGGTCATGACGGGTGGCTTTGCCACCGTGGCGGGGGGGGTGTTGGCCGCCTACGTGGGCTTGCTGATCGCCTATTTCCCGGACATCGCGGGCCACCTCATGGCGGCGTCGGTCATGTCGGCTCCCGCGGCGCTGGCCATCGGCAAGCTCATGTACCCCGAAGAGGCCGAGCCCGAGACGGCGGGGTCGCTGGGGCTCGAGCTCGAGAACCCCGATGTGAACGTCATCGATGCTGCGGCGCGGGGGGCCCACGAGGGGCTGCACCTCGCCTTGAACGTGGGCGCCATGCTCCTGGCCTTCATCGCGCTCGTCTACCTGATCAACGCTCTGGTCGGTTGGGCTGGGGGACTCGTGGGTCTGGAGGGGCTGAGTATCGAGCTGATCCTCGGCTGGTGTCTGGCGCCCCTGGCCTGGCTCATGGGAGTTCCGTGGGCCGACGCCGCGACCGTGGGCAGCCTCATGGGGATCAAGACGGTGCTCAACGAGTTCTTCGCCTATCTCCAGCTGTCCGGAACGCTGGCCCAGGGGCCCTCGCTTCAGCCCCGATCCGCCATCATCGCCGCGTACGCTCTCTCGGGCTTCGCGAACTTCTCCTCCATCGCGATCCAGATCGGTGGCATCGGTGGGATCGCCCCCTCGCGGCGCCACGACCTGTCCCGGATCGGCCTGCGGGCCATGATCGCCGGATCGCTTGCGGCATTCCTCACCGGAACGATCGCCGGAATGTTCGTGTGAGCGAGAGCGTCGCGGGGGCCTTCGCTCCGGAGGCGGCGGCCCGGGTTCTCCGGGAGCGCATCACCGTGGAGCCGCGCACATTGCTGATTCTCGGTTCAGGCCTCGGAGCCCTCGCGGAGTCGGTCCAAGACAGCGTGGTCGTGCCTTTCGAAGCCGTCGACGGGCTCCCGGGCGTGGGCGTGGCCGGGCACGCGGGACGATGGGTCGCGGGACACCTGGAGGGGCAGGAGGTCCTCGTTCAGTCGGGTCGCTTCCACTGCTACGAGGGTCACGGCGCGGAGGTCGTGGCTGCCCCCGTGCGCATCGCGGAACGCCTGGGAGTCGACACCGTCATTCTCACCAATGCCGCGGGAGGCATCGACAAAGAGCTCGAGCCCGGCTCCATCATGCTCATCGACGACCACGTGAACTTCCTCCACCGAAGCCCCTTGGGGGGGCCGGTGCAACCCGGAGAAGTGAGGTTCCCCGACATGAGCGCCCCCTACGATGCGGCGCTTCAGCGCCTGGCGTTGGAGGCCGCGCTGGAGTTGGGGATCCCGCTGATGCGGGGGACGTACGCAGCGCTCCTGGGGCCGTCCTACGAGACGCCGGCCGAAATCCGCATGCTCGAACGCCTGGGCGTTCAGGCGGTGGGCATGTCGACGGTGCCCGAGGTCATCGTCGCCCGGGCCCTGGGCCTGAGGACGCTGGCGTTCTCCCTGATCGCCAACAAGGCAGCGGGGTTGGGCACGGGAACGCTCGGCCACGCCGAGATCGTGGAGGTGGGACGCGCGGCGGCCGGTTCTCTCGACGCCCTCGTTCGCAGGGTGATCCAGGGTCTGGCTCCCTGAGGTCGTTCAGCCGTGTCCCTTTCCCTCGTTCTGTTCGGCCGGGAAGGCCGTCACCCAGTGGTTGAGGGGGCCGTGACCGGAGCCCAGTCGCGGCGCGTCCGCGATGGCGCGGGACACGTAGTCGAGCGCACGATCGACGGCCTCGTGCAGGGGCAGGCCGAGGGCGAGGCAGGCCGCGGCCGCTGCCGACAGGGTGCAGCCCGTCCCGTGCGTGTGCACCGTGTCCAGCCTGGGGCGTCTCCGGACGCGCTCCTCCCGACCGTCCCAGAGCACGTCGACCACCGCATCGCCCGGGAGGTGTCCTCCCTTGACGAGAGCAGCGCCTGCGCCCATCTGGACCAACGAGCGCGCCGCGCCCCTCATGTCCCCTTCGCTCGCCACGGGGGTGCCCACGAGGACGGCCGCCTCGGCCAGGTTGGGTGTGACCAGGTCGGCGAGGGAGAGCAGCGAGCGGATCACCGCCGATACCGCCTCCTCGTCCAGGAGCCGGTCGCCCGAGGTCGCCACCATGACCGGGTCCAGCACGTAGTGGTCGAAGCGGTGCAGGCGGATGGCGTCGGCCACCGCCTCGACGAGGTCGGTCGTAGCGAGCATGCCCGTCTTTACCGCCGCAGGAGCGAGGTCCTGGGCCACCGCCTCGATCTGACTCCGGACGATGGGAACCGGCACCGGGTGGACGCCCTGCACGCCCCGGGTGTTCTGGGCCGTAACGGCCGTGACGGCACTCGTGCCGAAGACCCCGAAGGCCTGGAACGTCTTGAGGTCCGCCTGGATCCCGGCGCCCCCGCCGCTGTCGCTACCGGCGATGGTCAGGGCCACCTTCGTGTCGCGATGCACCATGGTTCGCCGCGGGAGAGGGGATCGGGGCCGCTGCCCACGCGCAGTGGTGTGGCGCCCCCGCCGGGGAGCAAGATAGGGTCTTCCACCGCGTCGGCGAGGGGCCCGGGGTGGCCATGGGCCTGAGCGACCGTCGTCGCCGTCTCATCGGACGGCTGAGTCGGCGGAAGAGCCGGGTCCGGGAGGGTCTGGTGTTGGTGGAGGGCGTCCGGAGCGCGGAGGAGGTCCTGGCTTCCGCGACCTCGATACGATGGGCAGCCTGCGCGCCCGGCCTGCGAGCCCGGGAGCGGGGACTCCGCCTGGAAGCGACGCTCGAGAGCGCCGGGGTGCAGATCGAGCGGCTCACCGACGGCGAGCTCGCGGCCGTCTCCGCCACGGAGAATCCCCAGGGGGTGCTGCTGGTGGTGGAGGAGCCGAGGACAGCCTCGAGCATCGTGGCGCCGGGAGGCCGATACCTCGCCGCCGACGGCGTGCAGGATCCGGGCAATCTGGGCACCTTGATCCGGGCGGGACTGGCCTTCGGTTTGGACGGTGCCGTCGTCTTGGGCGGTACCGTGGATCCCTGGAATCCGAAGACCGTGCGGAGCGCGGCCGGCGCGTGCTTCCGTCTGCCCGTCGCTCAGGCTGACTGGCCGGAGGTCCGATCATGGATCGAGGGGGCGGGGATCAGCCTCCTGGTCGCGGACGTCGTCGGAGAGGACGTCGCGTCCGTCCGTCCGTCCCGTGGTTGGATGCTGGTGGTGGGGAGCGAAGGCGGCGGCGTAAGCGAAGCGGTGTCGGACGCGGCCCACCAGATCATCGCGATCCCCATGCCGGGCGGTACGGAGTCCCTGAACGCGGGGGTGGCGGGGGCCATCCTGCTCTACGTGCTCACGAGGAACACACAGAATGCCTGACGCACGCATCGTGGCCATTGCCGCCGGAGCCTTCGGACTCCTCCTGGGCTCGTTCCTCAACGTCTGCACGCTGCGGTGGCCCAAGAACGAGTCCGTGGTCTCGCCCCCCTCACACTGCGGGTCGTGCGGGGCTCGCATCCGCTGGTTCGACAACATCCCCGTGCTCAGTTGGGTGTTGCTCAGGGGGCGGTGTCGTTCCTGCGGCGTCCGGATCTCCGCTCAGTATCCGCTGGTCGAGCTCGCCACCGGCCTGGTCTGGGCGGGTGTGTTCCTGCGCCTCGGACTGGAGCCCGAAGCGCTCCGGGGGGCGGTGTTCCTCACGATTCTCTTCGGCATCGCCCTGACGGACGCCCGGTTCTACATCATACCGGATCAATTCAGCCTGGGTGGCCTGTTCCTGGGCCTCGCCCTCGCTGGGTGGATTTCCTATTTGGGGGGCACGGCGACCCCTCTCATCCAGGCGGGCGCGGGGGCCATGCTCGGATTCGGGTTGCTCCTGGCCGTAGCGATCGGAGGGAAAGCGCTCTTCAAGAAGGACGCCATGGGAGGAGGGGACATCAAGATGATGGCCATGGTGGGGTCCTTCCTCGGCGGAGCGGGTGTGCTGCTGACGCTCTTCCTCGGCGCGCTCTTCGGGGCCGTGATCTTCGGCCCCATCTCCATGAAGACGGGCAAGCTGGTGCCGTTCGGCATCTTCCTGGCCGCGGGCGCCGCCGTGACCTTCGCCTGGGGCGACATGATTCTGGACTGGTATTTCGTGAACATCCTGGAGGTGACGCCCGGATGACACCGGGTTCGACCTAGGGGTCGGAGCAGTCCCGCGTATACCCGCAGTTGAGACACACGATCTTGCAGTGCCGCTCGACTACCGGGGAGCCGCAGAGCTCGCAGGTGGCATTGTCCTGGGCGGCCTCGTCTTCCTCGGTGACACCGATCTCGTCCCCGTCCGCCCGGCCGGTCTCACCCGGCTCCCGGTCGCCCGGCGACGCGCGCTCCGGCCCGGTTCCGGGACGCTCGGGGCCGTCCGTCACGTGTCGTCTCGGCCGGGGGGGCCCGCGTCCGCAGCCGGGACCTCTCGGGCGTCGCTCACCCGTCCGACGCCCGCCGACAGGTACTGACGCGAGAGCTCCACGTAGTGCTCTCCGCCTCGGTCCACCCACTGCGCCGCCGAGCCAGTCAGCGACCTCCTGACCCTGCCGGGAACACCTGCCACGAGGCTGCGGTCCGGGATCACGGCCTTCTCCAGCACGACGCACCCGGCGGCCACGACGCACTGGGCGCCCACGACGGCCTCCTGGAGGATCACCGCGTTCATGCCCACGATGGAACCGTCGCCGATGCGGCAGCTCTCGAACTTGGCACCGTGCCCGACGGTCACGTCGGCGCCCACCACGGTGGGGCCCCAGGCGCCCGTGTGAACCAGGCAGTTGTCCTGCACGCTACTCCGGGGGCCGATGACGATGCCGTTGTCGGGGTCGTCACCCCGGAGCACCGCACCGAACCAGATGCTCGCTTGGGCACCGACCGACACGTCCCCGATGAGCACCGCCGTGGGGGCGAGAAAGGCGTCCGGCGCCACGCTCGGACGCTTGCCGTTGAACGGGATCAGCAGCGCCACCGTCAGTCCCCCTCGGGCTTCCCGCTCACGGGCATCTTGGTCAGTCGGGCCCGCAGCACCTGGGTCTCGCTGGCTTCGAGGATCTCGATGCGGAGCCCGTTCTGCTGGATGGTCTCGCCGGGTGCGGGAACGTGGCCGAGCTCCTCCAGGATCAGGCCGTTCAACGAGCGGTATTCCAACTGAGGGAGGGAGACGTTGAAGGCGTGGTTGATCGCCCGCAGGTCGATGGCTGCGTCCACGACGATCTCGCTGCGGGACACCCGGATCAGCGGTTCCTCGTCCACGTCGGTTTCGTCCACGATCTCACCGACGAGCTCCTCCAGGACGTCCTCCAACGTCACCAGGCCATCCGTGCCGCCGAACTCGTCGGCCACGATCCCGAGATGGAGCCGCCGGGCCTGGAAGTTCCGGAGCAGTTGTGTGAGAGAGAGGGAGGCCGGAACGAAGTAGGGCTCCTGTCCGATCTCGCGCAGGGGGAGGTCTCGCTGTCCTTCAACGCACAGATGGTAGATCTCCCGGGCGTAGACGATCCCGGTGATCTCGTCGACACTGTCGCCGTAGACGGGGATCCGGGAGTAGGGCACCTTGTCGAGTCGCTCCACCACCTCGCCCAGCGTCAGCGCGTCCTTCCAGGCGAAGATGTCGACCCTCGGCGTCATCACGTCGCGTACGGTGAGCTCATCCAGCCGGAACGCACGCTCGACCAGTAGATGCTCGTCCACGCCCACCACACCCTCTTCCTGTCCGAGGGCCGTGAGCTCCATCGCCTCGCGCTCCTTACGGGTGAGCCCGTCTTCCCGTTCGAGCTGGGACAGGAGTCCCTCCAGGCGGGCGATGGGACCCACCAGCGGCCGGAACACCCGGATCAGGGCGGTGAGCAGTGGGGCCGAGGCCAGGGCCAGCCTCACAGGGCGCCGGACGGCCGCCGCCCGCGGCATCATCTCACCGAGGAGGTAGACGGCCAGCGCCGTGGCCGGCAGCGCGATCACCGCGCCCACGACGCCGGCCGAGAGCGTAGCGTCAGCCACGACGATCCCTGCAGTGCCCACGTTGAGGAGGGTGGTGAGGAGCAGCAGGGTCGCCCGGAGTGGGCCGGGGTCCCGACGGAGCGCCGCCAGACGGGGCGCGTACCGGAAGCCCTCGTCCTCCAGCGTCCTCAGGCTCGAGGCCGTCAACGAAAAGACGGCCGCTTCCGAGGCGGAGAGGAGCGCCGACCCCAACAGGAGCAGCGCAGCCGCGGTCAGTCCCAGGGCCGTCACCGGCGCACTTCGTCGAATGCCCGGACGTGCCGGACGCCAGCGTGCGCCTCGGGCGCCCGGGTACTTGGAGGGTGGTCGCCCGAATCGCCGCCCGGAGCGGAATCCCGAGGGGAGGTCATGTCCATTCCCGGGTCGTCTCGAGGAGCTCCTGGACCACGTCGCGGGGGGCCCGGCCGTCGGCTTCCGCCTCGAAGTTGAGAACGACCCGGTGCGCCAGCACGGCCGGGGCGACTTCCCGCACGTCGTCGAACGAGGGCATCGCGTCTCCCCGTGCGGCGGCCCGGGCCTTGGCGCCGAGCACGAGGAACTGGGAGGCCCGGGGTCCCGCGCCCCAGCTCACGTATCGCTTGGACACCGAGGGAGCCGCGTCGTCGCTGGGCCGCGTCGAGCGAGCGACCCGCACCGCGTAGGAGATGAGGGACGGAGAGGCGGGCACCCGCCTCACGAGGTGCTGGATCTCGATGAGCTCCTCGGCGGTGACGACGGGCTTGATGATCGGCAGCTCGTCGCCCGTGGTCAGGAGGGCGATCTCCTCCTCTTCCTCGAGGGACGGGTAGCCGATCTCCAGCTCGAGCATGAACCGATCCAACTGGGCCTCGGGCAGCGGGTAGGTGCCTTCCTGCTCGATGGGATTCTGGGTCGCCAGGACGAAGAACGGCGGATCGAGGTGGAACGTGTCGCTGCCCGCCGTGACCGCTCGCTCCTGCATGGCCTGGAGAAGAGCCGCCTGGGTCTTGGGCGGTGTTCGGTTGATCTCGTCGGCGAGCACCACGTTGGCGAAGATGGGGCCCTGAACGAAGCGGAACACCCGGCGTCCCGACGTGCGGTCCTCTTCGATGACCTCCGTACCGGTGATGTCGGTGGGCATGAGGTCGGGTGTGAACTGGATTCGGCTGAACTTGAGGTCCAACGCCTCAGCCAGGGTGGACACCAGGAGGGTCTTGGCGAGCCCCGGTACTCCGACCAGGAGGGCATGGCCGTTGGCGAGAAGGGCCGTCAAGAGACCCTCGACGACGTCATGCTGGCCGACGATTCGCTTCTCCACCTCCCTGCGGAGCGAGGCGGCCACCTGGCCCACCCGATCGAGCAGGAGCTCGTCTCGGTCCCGAACCGCCGTCTCTTCGCTCATCCGCATTGACCCCTCAGTCCTGCCCGGATTCTCGGTCGGTCTGCGTGGCAGATGCCCCGCCTCTGGTCGCGATCACCTGTGGAGCTTCGGTCACTCCGGAGACCGACTCCCGTACCCTGGACCGACGGTGGGGATCCCGGCTGGCCAAGGCGACAGAATAGGCGAGAAAAGCGAAGCCCGTCAATACTTTCGGAGCGCTCTACGGGCACGCGGCTACCTCTCCGTCCAAAGGGGGCCCGCGACGCTTGCGCATTTTTTCACAAACTTCTACCTTCCGCAGGCTATCGGCCTTTCGGGCGGAGAGAATGCCATGGCCGGGGAGGACAATTCGGAGGGCCCGAACGTCTGGGTGGGAGTCGGACGTCACATGGGCCACGGGCTGACCTTTGCCTTCTCCACTCTCCTGTTCCTCCTGGTCGGTTGGTGGCTGGACGTCCGCCTGGGAACGGCCCCTTTGCTATTGATCCTGGGAGCATTCTTCGGGGGCGCGGCAGGCTTTTACAACCTCTACCACCACCTCGTGGTGGAGCCGCGCCAGGCCGAGAACGAGGAGGACCGCTGAGGGAAGTCTTACGGTACGCGGGAGTGGCCATGCTGCTGCTGCTCCTGGCTCTCGTCGTTCTCACGCCGTTTCTCGATGCCCGAGGACGGGCCGGCGTCGCGCTCGCCGCGTTGATCGCTTACCCCGTACAGGTTGTCGCTTTCTGGCTGTTGGTGCGCTTTCGTGATCGTATGAAGGCGTTTCTGGTGGTTTGGGCCGGAGGCACGGTGGTGCGCGTAGCCATCATCGGCGTGGTGGCTTTCTTGCTCATGGGCGCCGAGCGGGTCGCTCCCGTGCCCACGTTGTTGGCGTTGGCAGGGTTCTTCTTCGGCTTGATCTTGGTTGAACCGATCTTTTTCAAAGAGAAGGCAGGCAGGACGGCACGAGGATGACCGGGAATCTGTTCTCGCTGGTACAGGCGAATGAGCAGGGCCAGGAGGCGGCTGGCCACGAGGCGGCGGCCGAGGCCGCCGGTGGCGGTCTGGACCTCCAGGGCATGCTCATGCACCACCTGACCGACGGCTCCGAGTTGGAGTTCTTCGGGTGGACGCTCCACCTGCCGCAGTGGGAGCCGATCCACCTGGGCTCGTTGGCCATCGATCTGTCGCCCACGAAGCACGTGGTGTTTCTGCTTCTGGCCGCCGTCGCTTCGCTGGTGTTGTTCCTGACCATGGCTCGCAGACTCGCGAATCACGATCCGAGCAAGGCACCACGCGGACTGGCGAACGCCCTCGAGGCGCTGATCCTGTACTTCCGCGACGAGGTGGTTCGGCCGAACATCGGCCATGGCGCAGACGCCTACACCCCTCTCATCCTGACGCTGTTCTTCTTCATCCTGTTCATGAACCTCTTCGGGTTGATCCCCTTCGGCGCGACTGCGACGGGCAACCTCTCCGTGACCGCCGCGCTGGCCCTGGTCACGCTGGTGGTCGTCGAGGTGAGCGGGATGCGTTCGCTGGGTGCCAAGGGGTACGCCCGCACGATCTTCTTCATCCCGCCCGGGATGAGCTTCTTTTGGAAGGTCGTGATGCTGGTTGTCATGACGCCGGTGGAGCTCATGGGCAAGATGGCGAAGCCCTTCGCACTGGCCATCCGACTGTTCGCGAACATGACGGCGGGACACACGCTCGTCCTGTCGCTGTTGGGGATCATCTTCATGTTCGGGACGATGACGTTGGGCCGGTGGCCCATCGCCGGCCTTTCGATCGGCATGTCCGTCGCGGTGATGTGTCTAGAGGTATTCGTAGCGTTCTTGCAGGCCTACATCTTCGCGATGTTGACCGCGGTCTTCCTGGGCCTGATCCGTCACGCGCATTGATTCAGGCAGTACCACTCACACCCTAGAGAGTAGAGAAGAGCATCATGTTGATTGCCACGCTCAGCGCGCTTCAGGAGCTGTCCGCCGAGGCGGCCAAGAACAACCTGGGCCTCCTGGGAGCCGGGATTGGCATCGGCCTCTCCGTGATCGGCGCCGGGATCGGCATCGGTCGCATCGGCGGGGACGCGGTCCAGGGGATCGCCCGTCAGCCCGAGGCCGCAGGGACGATCCAGACGGCAGGGATCATCTTCGCCGCCCTGATCGAGGGAGCCGCGCTGTTCGGCCTGGTCATCACCATCCTCTTCAAGTTCTTCTAGAGGAGTCGAGGTCACGCGTCGGGCTGCTTGCCCGGGTCACGGACGCAAGGCCAGGACCCCCCGGGGCCGGGTCCGTCCGACCCACCAGCGCGCCAACTCTCGAAGCTCCACGAGGAAGAGGATCATGAACGTTCAAGGCAGGCTTCTGCTGGCACTGGCGTCGCTCGTCTCGAGCCCGGCCGCCGTGGTGGCACAGGAGCACGGGGCCGAAGGCGGGGGCGGCCTCTTCGACATCAACCCCGGCCTCAGCATCTGGACCATCGTCGTATTCCTTCTCCTGGTCTTCGTGCTCGGACGGTACGCCTGGGGCCCGATCCTGGCGGCCGTGGACGCTCGCGAGCAGCGGATCCAGGACTCTCTGGACCAGGCGAGCAAGCAGTCGGAGGAGATCAAGGCGCTGGTGGCCGAGCAGCGGCAGCACCTGGCTGCCGCCCGCACGGAAGCCCAGCAGATCGTGGCCGACGGTCGGGAGGCCGGCCAGCGCGTCCGGCGAGAGATCGAGGAGAAGGCCCGCTCCGAGGGGCAGTCGCTCATCGAGGCGGCCCGACGGGAGATCGGGCGGGAGAAGGAGGCCGCCCTGGAGGAGCTCCGCCGGGAGTCCGTCGAGCTGGCCCTCGCCGTCGCGTCACGCTTGGTGAGCCAGAAGCTGGACGCAGAACAGGATCGCGAGCTCGCAGCGTCCTACATCGTGAGCCTCCAGAACCGCGGTGAGGGAGCTCGGGCGTGAGGGACGAGACCATAGCTCGGAGCTATGCCGACGCTCTCTTTGAACTCGCCCGCAAGGAGGATCAGCTCGAGGAGTACGGCTCGGCCATGGAGACGCTGGCCCGGCTTCTCGCTGAAAACCCGGACTTCAAGCGCTTCCTGGAGACACCCAGGATCGCCGCTGCTGACAAGAAGAGGGTCCTGCGCGAGGCGTTCGCGGATCGCTTTCCCCGCCACGTCCTCAACTTCTTGCAGGTCACCGTTGACAAGCGCCGCCAGCGGCTCCTTCGACAGATCGCGGAAGCCTATCACGACCTGTTGGACGAGCACCTGGGAAGAGCGCACGTGGAGGTGACCGTGGCCCGAGCGTTCGACGACGAGCACGTCGAGGCTCTCGCCCGGTCCCTTTCCGAGGTGCTCGGCAAGCGGGCCGTGCCCCACGTCCGAGTCAAGCCGGAGATTCTCGGAGGTGTCGTCGTCCGCGCCGGAGACACCATCTACGATGGATCCCTGCGTCGGAAGATGGCGGGCATGAGACGGCTGCTGCTGAAGGCCGCGCTGCCTGATGGACAGAATGCGGAGGGCCCGGCGGCGGCGGGCTGACCCAATACAACGGAACGGGGCGTCCACCGGACGAGCCCGTGACCCACTCGGAGACGCGGAGAACGATGGCAAACGAATCTGGACTTCGGGCCAGCGAGATCAAGGACATCCTCCTCAGGCAGATCGAAGGCTACGAGGAAGACTTGCGGGCCGAGGAGGTGGGTGAGGTCCTCGAGGTCAGGGACGGGATCGCACGGATCTACGGCCTCACCAACGCCATGGCCAGCGAGATGCTGGAGATTCAGTCCTCGGACACGGGCGAGACCGTAACCGCGCTGGCGCTGAACCTGGAGGAGGACAACATCGGCGCCGTGATCATGGGAGACTGGCTCGGTCTGCGAGAGGGCGATCAGGTGCGACGCACCCGCCGCGTCCTCGATGTCCCCGTGGGCGCCGGCTACCTCGGCCGAGTCGTGGACGCCCTGGGGAACCCGATCGACGGCAGGGGGGCCATCGAGTACGAGGGCACCCGTCAGATCGACATCGTGGCACCGGGGATCGTGCTGCGGCAGCCCGTGAAGGAGCCGCTGCAGACCGGCATCAAGGCCATCGACTCCATGATCCCCATCGGACGTGGACAGCGCGAGCTGATCATCGGGGACCGGGGCACGGGCAAGACCGCCATCGCGGTGGACACGGTCATCAACCAGAAGGACACCGACGTCATCTGCATCTACTGCGCCATCGGTCAGCGGGCCGGTAAGGTGGCTTCGGTCGTGGAGACGTTTCGGGAACAGGGCGCCATGGACTATACGATCGTGGTGGCGGCCAACGCCTCCGATCCGGCGCCGATGCAGTACATCGCCCCTTATGCTGCCTGCGCGATCGCCGAGCACTTCATGTGGCAGGGCAAGCACACGCTGGTCATCTATGACGACCTCTCCAAGCAGGCCCAGGCGTACCGGCAGCTTTCGCTGGTGCTGCGGCGCCCACCGGGGCGAGAGGCCTACCCGGGAGACGTGTTCTACCTCCACTCGAGGCTCCTGGAGCGTGCGGCGAAGCTGTCCGACGAGCACGGCGGCGGTTCCTTGACCGCGTTGCCGATCATCGAGACACAAGCCGGAGACGTGTCGGCCTACATCCCGACCAACGTGATCTCCATCACCGACGGGCAGATCTTCCTGGAGCCCGACCTGTTCTACGCGGGCGTCCGCCCAGCCGTGAACGTGGGAATCAGCGTGTCCCGCGTCGGCGGCAGTGCGCAGATCAAGGCCATGAAGAAGGTCGCGGGACGGCTCCGCCTGGACCTGGCCCAGTACCGGGAGCTCGAGGCGTTCGCACAGTTCGGCTCCGATCTGGACGCGGCCACACAGCGGCAGCTCGCCAAGGGCGCCCGCACCGTGGAGATCCTCAAGCAGCCCCAGTATGCGCCGATGCCGGTCGAGAACCAGGTGGCCGTCATCTACGCCGTCACCAACGGCTACCTGGATGAGGTGCCCGAAACCGACCTTCGGTCGTGGGAGCATGGCTTCCACGAGTACCTGGCAAGCCAGGGTGCCGACGTTCTGGGCAGGATCCGTGAAGAGAAGGCGCTGAGCGAGGAGTTGGAGGCGGCGTTCGTGGAGATCGTGAACGCGTACAACGAGGAATGGGCAGCCAGCCGGGAGGGCGCCGCCGCGGTGGCGGCCGCCTCCTGACCCAGCCCAGCGGGAGTTAGGCCCAAGTGGCGCAGACCAAAGAGCTCAAGCGACGGATTCGGTCCGTCGAGAATACGCGGAAGATCACGCGCACCATGGAGATGGTGGCCACGTCGAAGCTGAAGCGGGCCACGGACCGTGTGCGCGCCGCGCGTCCCTACGGAGAAGCGCTGGCTGAGATCGTCCAGGGCCTCCACGCGCCCGGCCTCGAGGAGAGCTTCCCGGTTCTCCGGCAGCCCGATGCGACCCGGCGGGCCGCGATCCTGCTCCTCACCGCCAACCGGGGGCTTGCGGGTGCGTTCAACGCGAACCTCATCAAGGAGGCCCGCGGCCTTCTCGAGAGGCTCCGGGCCGAGGGCGTCGAGACCGAGCTACACGTCGCGGGCAAGAAGGGCATCTCCTTCTTCCGGTTCCGCGGCGAGCCCATGGAGACCATGAGGACGGACCTGGGCGACAACCCCTCGGTCGAGGAAGCGGAGAGCCTCGTGGGGCCGCTGCGCGAGCGGTTCGAGGCAGGCGAGGTGGACGCCGTTTACGTCATCACCTCCCGGTTCGTGTCCGCGCTGTCGACGCCGCCTGGCGTAACGGAGCTCATGCCTCTGCGTCCCAGGGCGGGCGCGTCCGCGGGCGACAACTTCATCCTCTCGCCCGCAGGCGAGCTCATGTTGGCTCGGCTCCTGCCCGCCTACCTCCGGAACGTGGTGTACCGAGGCCTGGTCGAGAACGCGGCGGCCGAGCAGGGGGCCCGCCGGACCGCCATGAAGGCGGCCACGGACAACGCGGGAGAGATGTTGGATACGCTCAAGCGGACCTACAACAGGGCCAGGCAGCAACAGATCACGCAGGAGATCGCCGAGATCGTAGGCGGCGCAGCCGCCCTCGAATAGAGGTCCGCGCCCCACCCGGGGGCGGGCGTTGGCACGGAGAACGAAGAGAATGGCAGAGAAGAACACCGGCAAAGTCGTACAGGTCATCGGCCCGGTACTCGACGTGGAGTTCGATCCCGAGGATCTTCCCGAGATCTACAACGCCCTCTCCCTGACCTCCACGACCGAAGGGGGTCAGGAGATCGCCCTCGTGGCCGAGGTGCAGCAGCACATCGGCAGGGGACAGGTGCGGGCGGTGTCCATGTCCTCCACGGACGGCGTGACCCGGGGCATGGCCGTGGTCGACACGGGCCAGGCCATCACAGTTCCCGTCGGCGAGCCTGCCCTGGGCCGCATACTCAACGTTCTCGGGGAACCGGTGGACGAGGGGGGACCGGTCGGCAACGGCGGGGAGGTCACGCGGTGGCCCATCCACCGGCCGGCGCCGAAGTTCGAGGAGCTCGAGCCCAAGACGGAGATCTTCGAGACCGGGATCAAGGTCGTCGACCTGCTGGCGCCGTACGTGAAAGGCGGCAAGACCGGCCTGTTCGGCGGCGCCGGCGTGGGCAAGACGGTCATCATCATGGAGCTCATCAACAACATCGCCATGGAGCATGGCGGACGGTCGGTGTTCTGCGGTGTCGGCGAGCGCACCCGCGAGGGGAACGACCTCTGGCTCGAGATGAAGGAGTCCGGCGTCCTGGAGTCCACGTCGCTCGTGTATGGGCAGATGAACGAGCCGCCCGGCGCGCGCATGCGGGTGGGACTGAGCGGACTGACCATCGCCGAGTACTTCAGGGACGTCGAGAAGCAGGACGTGCTTCTCTTCATCGACAACATCTTCCGGTTCACGCAGGCTGGGTCCGAGGTGTCCGCCCTGCTCGGGCGCATGCCTTCGGCGGTGGGCTACCAGCCCACCCTGGGGACCGAGATGGGAGAGCTCCAGGAGCGGATCACATCGACCCGGGAGGGCTCGATCACGTCGGTCCAGGCGATCTACGTGCCGGCCGACGACCTGACGGATCCGGCGCCGGCGGCTGCCTTCACGCACCTCGACGCCACGACCGTGCTGTCGCGCTCCATCGCGGAGCTGGGCATCTACCCGGCGGTGGACCCTCTGGACTCCACCTCCCGGATCCTGGATCCCCAGTTCCTCGGCGATCGCCACTACAGCGTCGCGACCCGGGTCCAGGAGATCCTCCAGCGCTACAAGGAGCTCCAGGACATCATCGCCATCCTGGGCATGGACGAGCTGTCCGAAGAGGACAAGATCATCGTGGGGCGTGCCCGCCGGCTCCAGCGGTTCCTCTCGCAGCCGTTCTTCGTGGCCGAGCAGTTCACCGGCATCAGCGGCAAGTACGTGAAGCTCGAGGATACCATCGAGGCGTTCGAGCGCGTGTCGGAGGGTGAGTTCGACGACCTGCCCGAGCAGGCGTTCTATATGAAGGGTGGCATCGAAGACGTCGTCGCTGCCGCCAGCGAGCTGGAGGAATAGCTGTGGCCGACACGCTTTACGTGATCCGGGTCGTGTCACCGGAGCGCGTGGCCTACCAGGGCGAGGCCACCGGAATCGTCGCGCCCGCGTGGGACGGTCGAGTAGGGATCCTTCCGAACCACGCCCCCTTCATCACGCTGCTCGGGGCCGGGCATCTGATCGTCGATCGGCCCGACGGGGCCCGCGAGGCGTGGTGGGTGGCGGGAGGCGCGTTGAAGGTCGAGCGGAACGAGGTGACGGTGCTCACCGAGTTCACCCACCATGAGGAGCCCGAAGAGCTCCCCGCCGGGGTGCTCCTCAACACGCCCGAGGACTTCCTGGGGGGTGGATCGGCCCTCAATCCGCTGGCCTGACTTCCGGGCGATACGCCGCGAGATGGCGCGGGGAGCCGCGGCCGAGGCCGAGCTTCGAGGGGGCGGAGTGGCCGCGGCCACGCTGCCCCCTCGCGTAAGCGTCCGCCGCCAAGGGACCGGACACGTCGGAGGAGGAGAGTAGACCCCGTACATGAAGCTCGATCTGCACGTCCACACGACGGCATCAGACGGATCCCGGTCGCCCGAGGAGGTCGTGGAAGCGGCTCTGGTCGCGCGCCTCGACGTCATCGCCATCACGGATCACGACACGACCGTGGGGGTCACCGGCGCCACGGAAGTGGCCAGGGATAGACCGATTCAAGTCATCCCGGGCATAGAGGTCAGCTCGACCCACGAAGGACGGGAGATCCACGTGCTGGGATACTTCGTCGACCCGTCGGCCGCCTCCCTGGTGGAGCACCAGACCAAGGGTCGTCAGGTCAGGGCAGACCGCATGCGGGCGATGATCGCTCGCCTCGCGGACCAGGGTGTGCGCGTGGACGCCGACGCCGTACTCGAGAAGGCGGGCTCCTCATGGACGACCGTGGGCCGCCCGCACCTGGCGAGGGCGCTCGTCGAGGCCGGTCACGCTTCGAGCAACGCCGACGCCTTCGATCGGCTGATCGGCGACCGTCATCCCGCGTTCCTCCCCGCATCGCTGGCCAGCCCCTGGGAGGCGGTTCGGATCATTCTGGACGCGGACGGACTCCCCGTGTGGGCCCACCCCCCAGCCGACCTTCTGGAGACCCTCTTGCCGCGCTTCGTGCAGAGCGGCCTCCGTGGCATCGAGGTGTACCGTCCGCGCAACCACCCCGACCAAGTGCTGCGCCTCGAGCGCCGGGCACAGGTCCACGGATTGTTCATGTCTGGTGGATCCGATTGGCACGGCCCCGAGGGCGGCACGGAGCTCGGGGACTTCTTCGTCAGTGGATCCGATTGGCACGGCCCCGAGGGCGGCACGGAGCTCGGGGACTTCTTCGTCAACGCCGACGAGGTCGCAGACCTGATCGAGGCGGGGGGGCTGTAGGCGCGGGTCGCCCTCAAAGCGAAGACCCCGGTCCCGGTTGGACCGGGACGGGGCTTCGTCGAAGCTGCTCGGACGCGCGCGACTCGATAGGCCGTCTTATGAACGGTTCGATTGTGTCATGTGGCGCCTTCGGTGCGACCGCGACCGACGGCTTCGTGACGGGAAGAGTGCAATGTCGGGGCCAGGAGCGCCAAGACGCTGGCTAGACGCATGAATGTCTTGGACCTACGCCGATAGGCGACTGCGCGGTACATCTGCCCCGAAAGGTGCCCGACCCGTGCGTTGCGCAGGCGACCTTGCAGAATTCCGGGCCTCTCGACGCCCGGAACAGCCCTCCTGAAGTGCGCCCATGGGAGCTGGCCCTCAGGGGTGTGGCAATCCCCTGGCGAATCGGCAGATACCCCCCGCATAAGGGCCTCCCCGGGGACCGGTGTCGCGCCCCTCTGCGATGGCGCCTTGCTCGATTGACTCACCCCTGCGGTTACGCTAGCTTACCGTGCTTCGCAGGAAAAGCGGCCTCCATCCA
>JBDHHQ010000002.1:0-125017 GCA_039589315.1 Gemmatimonadota bacterium | reverse complement strand
GAAGTGGCTCGACGCCGACTGTCTGCACGTAGACGGAATCCAAGGTGCGGATCGAGCGACGGCAGCGAAAACTGGATCCCCCGGCAATGGCGTGCCATGCCGGGGGGTTCGTTTATTCTCGCCGAGCCCCGGCTCAGCCCTTTTGCGGGGACTCGGATTCGAAGTAGTCCAGGTACTGCCCCTTCGTCTCCCGCTGCTCGTTCAGCCAAGCCTCGAATCCCGAGGGCTGCAAGCCGTGGGAATCAGTGAGCTCCTTCGCGGCTCGCACGGCGAGCACGTTGGCGTATTCGTTCTTGGGATGGCCGGCGTGACCGCGGACCCACTGCCAGTCGATCACGTGGCGCTTCGCCTCGCGGTCCAGCGTCTGCCACAGCTCCAGGTTCTTGATCGGGCCGCCCTTTCGTCGCCAGCCCCTCCGCTCCCAGCCGGGGACCCATTCCCCCATGCCCTTCACCAGGTACTGACTGTCGGACACGAAGATCACCCTGCAGGCTCTCTTGAGGGCGCGAAGGGACTCGATGGCGCTTCGGATCGCCATCCGGTTGTTCGTGGTGTCAGGGTCCGAGACCCAGATGTCCCGGCGCAGCCACGCCCCGTCCGACCAGTGCTCGACCAGTCCGGCCGCCCCGCCGGGATTCGCTCTCGCCTCGAATTGATTGCCGAGGCACGACTCGTCCGCGTGAATGTAGACCGTGGGAGCTCGGGAGGAATCTTCGGACATGGGAGCGCGGTCGAGAGTGGCGTGGCGGTCGAAAGGTAGCGTGGTCGCTAACCCGTCGGGAGCCCTCCGCGCCCCGCCACCGGGGGTTATCGGCCCGCCCGGGCGACGGTTCGGGCACGGGGAGTTGACCGCCGGACCTCGCGCTCTACATTCCGGCGATCGCGGCGGGCTGGGCCCGCCTTGCCCCAGTGCCCGGGCCGGACACAGCCGTTGAGCCAAGCATTCTCGGGCGAAAAGCCCGCCTACCTTCTCCTCGAGGACGGACGCCGCTTCGAGGGGCGCCGATACGGCGCTCCGGGTGTGGCCCTGGGCGAGGTCGTCTTCAACACCTCCATGACGGGGTACCAGGAGATCCTCACCGACCCCTCGTACGCCGGCCAGCTGGTGACCATGACGTTCCCGCTCATGGGCAACTACGGCGTGAACGACGAGGACGAGGAGTCCACGCACCCCCAGGTGTCGGGATTCGTGATCCGGGAGGCGACGCCAGCCCACAGCTCCTGGCGGGCCACCGGCTCACTCGCGGACTATCTCGAGACCCACGGCATCGTGGGGATCAGCGATGTGGACACGCGGGCGCTCACCAGGCACATACGCTCCGAGGGGGCGATGCGAGCCGCCATCGCCCCGGGAGGTGAGGATCCCGACGAGGTCATGGAGCGGATTCGAGCGCATCCGCGCATGGAAGGTCTGGACTTGGCCTGTGGAGTCTCGACGGAGCGTCCGTACGTGGTCGAGGCGACCGGTGCCGAGCGCTTCCACGTCGTCGCGTTCGACTTCGGCGTCAAGGCCCACTCTCCGATGCTCCTGGCGCAGCGAGGCTGCCGGGTCACCGTCTTGCCCGCGGAAACGCCGGCGGCGGAGATCGTCTCCGCATCCCCGGACGGGATGTTCGTCTCCAACGGTCCGGGGGATCCCGCCGCGGTCGCCAACGCGGAGGCGGCCATTCTCGAGCTCTCCGAGCGTGACGTCCCGATCTTCGGGATCTGCCTCGGTCACCAGCTGATCTCCCGAGCGTTCGGGGCCCGGACCTTCAAGCTCGCGTTTGGGCACCACGGCGGGAACCACCCGGTGCGGCATCTGGATCGGAACACGGTGGAGATCACGGCGCAGAACCATGGCTTCGCGGTAGAGGGTGGCCAGGCCGACGAGATCCCTGGCGCCCCGGACTTGCGGCTCACACACGTGAACCTGTACGACGGCACGGTGGAAGGCGTGGCCCACCGGACGCAGCCCGTCTTTTCCGTGCAGTACCACCCCGAGGCTGCGCCGGGCCCCCACGACAGCCGATACCTGTTCGATCAGTTCATGGGTCTCATGGAGCGGAGAGCGGGGGCCTGAGGGCCGGGGGTGTGCGGTGGGTCCGAGGGATTCGGTCACGAGTGAGAGTGGGCCGCCAGACACCCGGGATGGGGCGGCTAGGTTCTGACACGACTTGACGTTCCCCGGACGCACCGATTACCGTGCTTGCCCCGCACGGCCTCGGGCGCTCCGCTCCGGGTTCTGAGCCAGATGCGGGCGTCTCACCGGCACTGGCGTGGGGTGCTCAACCACGAACGCGTGAAGCTGTTGGATATTCGGGCTCTTCGAATTGGGAGGGATGGATGACGAAAGCGGACCTGGTGGAGCAGGTTTCTGAGGCCATTGGTCCCGGCATCACCAAGAAGGATTGTGCCCTCGTGGTCGACGGCTTTCTGAATGCCGTCAAGCACGCTCTGGCCGATGGCGAGAACATCGAGATCAGGGGATTCGGGACCTTCAAGGTGAGGAGCAGGAAGTCCCGAATGGCGCGGAATCCGCGGACCGGGGAGCCCGTGGAGGTTCCCTCTCGAACCGTGCCGGTGTTCAAGCCCTCCAAGCATCTCCGGGCCCGGGTGGCCCGGAGGGGGAGTTGACGCAGCCGCAGCCGGCTGCACTGGGGCTCGGGCGCGCCTGAGCCACCGGACCCCGACACCGGCGAGCCGATGGAGAGAGCCGCACGCCCTCTCTCCAATGAAAGAGCGACCCGTGGCCAAGTCCACGGCGTCGCTCTTTTAACGAAATGGCGGCTCGCGCATCTTACCTCTCGGTGACGGACGCAGCCATGGGGCCGCCCCGCCCGGACGCCGACCTCGTCACTCGCGCTCGCAAAGGCGACCTCGAGGCGATGGATGAGCTGGTGCGACGGCATCACGCCGCCGTGTACCGGACAGCCCTCGGCATCCTCCGCGACGAGGACAGGGCGCAGGACGCGGCTCAGGAGGCCTTCCTGAAGGCCATGCGGGGCTTGAGCGGGTTCCGTGGGGACGCCCGGTTTCTGACCTGGCTGTTGACGATCACCGTCAACGAGGCGAGAGGCATGCTCCGAAGGGTGGGTCGGCGTCAGGAACAGTCCCTGGAGCATTCGGGTCCGCTCGTTGCGACGGACGCCGACCCGGCGGAGCGGGCGACCCGGGGCATCGAATTGGCACGCGCGCGCGCCTGCCTCGCGCGTCTGCCGGAGAAGCAGAGATTGGCCGTCATCCTCAGAGTGTTCGAGGGCCTGTCCTTCCGTGAGGTGGGCCAGGCCATCGACTCGAGCGAGGGTGCGGCGAGGGTGAACTACCATCACGGGATTCGACGATTGCGGGAGATGCTGGAATGAGTCACCTCACCTGCGAGACCGTGCGACCTCTGTTGCCGGATCGGGGCAGCGGGACGCTGCCCCCGAATCAGTCGGTGGCAGTCGAGGCCCACCTGGCCACGTGCCACCAGTGCGCGGCGGAGGCGGAGGTGCTCCAGGCGCTGCGGCGCGGTCGCCCCGAACCACCGGAAGAGCTCGCCGTCCGTATCCAGGACACCCTGCGTCACGCGCCGGGGTCGTCGGGTGCTGCTCCCCGGCCGCCCACCGGAGACTCCCGGGGCGGCGGTGGGCCAGCTCCGTGGTGGGCTCCCCTCCAGCGTCCGGGCCTGGCCGCTGCGGCCGTAGTGGTGCTGGCGCTTGGCACGGCCGTCATATGGCCGCAGGTGCGAGGTGGGCCATCACTCACCGACCTGGACCTGGACCTGGAGACGCCCCTCATGGTCGAAGTCTGGACGGAAGATGCCGGCATCGTAGCCGGAGCTCCGGTGTTGGAGGAGCTGTCGGACGAGCAGCTCTTGATCCTGCTGGAGGAGCTGGGAGGATGAGGTACGGGAGAGTGCGCCGGCTCGCCACGGCAGCTGCGGTAGCCATGCTCGTGCCGGCGGCGGGGGTTGCCCAGCAGCCCAACCGCTCCCAGCGGGCTCCCCTTACGCAGCAGGAGCGGCATCAGCTGGAGCGACGCGTGCGGCAGCAGTTCGATCAGCGGATGCGGGACGAGATGGGGCTGTCGTCGGAGGAGCAGCTGCGCTTCATGGCCTTGGTGCAAGACTTCCGGGATCAGCGCCTCGAGTTGAGCCTCGAGATGCGCCAGCTCCAGGTGCGCCTGCGTCGGGAGGGTCGACGGGAAGACCTGACCGATGAGGAGGCGCGGGCGCTTCTCGACCAGGCCGCGGAGCTCCGGGACCGGGAGGCCCGCCTCTTCCGGGAGGAGCAGGAAGCCTTGCTGTCGATTCTGGGCCCCGCTCAGCTTGTGAAGCTCTATCAGTGGCGAGAGGCGCTGACGCAGCGTCTCAGACGGCTGCAGGGCGCCAACCCCGGTGAGAACGACCTGGCGGGCAACCCCGGTCCGATGAGCTGGCCCTGAAGCCACCTGCTGCAGGCGCGCCGACGGGCCGCCCCCGCCGGTACCGGCGGGGGAAGCGGCCTGCTCATTGCGGCGACCCTGCGCGCGAGACGGCTCTGGGGTGGGGCTGGGGCCGGGGACGGGCACGCTCCCGGAATCGCCGAGGCGCTCTGGAACGTTGACCCGTTCGGTGGGGTTGGTGTATCAGTCGACCGTCCCGCTCACGACCTGTGGACCGATCCCCACCCTTCCGGAGTCCAGTCCCATGCGGGTACAGACCCGATTCTTCGCCTTCTACCGGGACCTCCTGGGCTCCACCGAGCTGACGGTGGACCTTCCGGACGGCGCGACCGTGGGCGATCTGGTGTCGAGCCTCCGAGGGCGCGGACGACCGTTCGACGGCCTGCCTGTCGCGCCCGCGGTCGCCGTCAACCGGACCTACCGCGGTCTGGAGGCTCACCTGACCGACGGCGACGAAGTGGCCTTCATCCCGCCAGTGGCCGGAGGGTAGCAACTGGCCGGCGCATGGCGTCATGACTCCTGAATCATCGGTCCGGCTATGCTGATCGAGATCACGCACGACCCGATCGATCCCGACGCGGTCCGCAGGAGCGTAGGCGGATCCCACGACGGCGCGGTGTTGCTGTTCCTGGGCACGGTGCGGAATCACAACGACGGGCGGACCGTCGACGGCATGGAGTACGAGGCGTATGAAGAGATGGCCAGCGAGGTTCTCAGAGCCATCGCGGAGGAGGCCGCGACGGCGCTCGGCACCGATCGGGTTGCCGTGGTGCACCGGATCGGCAGCCTGGCCGTTGGCGAGGTGAGCGTTGCGATCGCGGTTTCGAGCCCCCACCGTGCGCAGGCGTACGACGCGTCCCGCTACGCCATCGAGGAGATCAAGAAGCGTCTCCCGGTGTGGAAGCGAGAGCACTACACGGACGGCGAACGTTCCTGGGTTCGGGGACAGACGCCCCGACCGGTCGAGGAGAAGGCGAACATGAGTGAGCCGCCGAGCGACGGTCGTCCCGGGTCCGCCGGTGCGGAACGGGGGAAGGGGGGGATGGCTTGATCGACCAATTCGGGCGCCGCATCGAGTACCTCCGCGTCTCGATCACCGACAAGTGCAATCTCCGGTGCGTCTACTGCATGCCGGTAGAGGGGCTTCCCTGGCTGAAGCGCGACGAGTTGCTCACCTACGAGGAGATCGCCCACATCGTCGGTGTCATGGCGCCGTTGGGTCTCCGCAGGGTTCGTTTCACGGGGGGTGAGCCGCTGGTGCGCCGCGACCTGCCGCGGCTGGTGGAGATGGTAGCGCGGGTCGAGGGGATCGAGGACCTCTCGCTCTCTACCAACGCGGTGCTCCTGGCCGACCTGGCGGATGACTTGCGACGGGCCGGGATCAATCGGGTCAACGTCTCCCTGGATTCGCTCAGAAGTGAGCGTGTGGATGCCATCGCCCGCCGGCCGGGCTCGTACGCCCGGATCATGGAGGGCCTCGCGGCGGCGGAGGCCGTGGGCTTCGGGCCCATCAAGATCAACGTAGTCCTGATCGGTGGTCAGAACGACGACGAGGTCGCCGACTTCGCGGAGATCACGCGGGAGCGCCCCTGGCACGTCCGGTTCATCGAGCTCATGCCAACTGCCGCGAATCTGGAATTGAGCGCGGAGCAGTTCGTCTCGTGCGAGGAGGCGCTTCAGCGGGTGCGCGAGGTCGGCGAGCTCGAACCCGCGCTGGGCCCCACAGGCAACGGTCCCGCCACGTACTACAGGTTCCCGGGCGCCCCCGGCACCGTGGGCGTCATCACTCCCATGAGCCACAACTTCTGCGACCGCTGCAACCGCATGCGTCTCACGGCCGATGGTCACCTGCGGCCCTGCCTGTTCGGCGCCATCCAGACCAACCTGCGGGACCCCCTTCGCGCCGGACAGCCGCTGGCTCCACTCATCGAGGAGACCCTGGCCATCAAGCCCGAGCGGCACGACCTGGTCCAGGGGAGCGCGGCGGGGTCGGCGGGCCTCGTGGCCCTCTCCCAAACCGGCGGCTGAACCGCCTTTCTCACCGGCACTTTACCCTCCCTGGCGGGTTGGAGAACGGACCCTGTCCACACGGGTCCGGGCAGGTCATTCTGCGCGTTGACACGGTTTGGAGCCGCGGGTACGTTCCGGCCGCCGAAGAGGCCCGGGTTTCCTTCTGATCCACGAGACAAATGAGCGCCAGCAAGATCACCGTGGTGGGAGCGGGGCACGTGGGTGCCACCTGCGCCCAGCGGATCGCGGAGAGAGAGCTTGCCCGGGATGTCGTGCTGATCGACATCGTCGAGGGCATCCCACAGGGCAAGGGACTCGATCAATGGGAGAGCGCACCCATCGAGCGTTTCGACTCGATGGTCATCGGCGCCAATGACTACGAGCCGGCTGCGGGGTCCGACATCTTCGTCGTGACCGCTGGGATCGCCAGGAAGCCGGGGATGTCGCGGGACGACCTGCTCAAGACCAACGCCGGCATCGTCCGCTCCGTGTCCAGCGAAATCGCCCGCGTCGCGCCGGACGCGATCATCATCATGGTCTCCAACCCCCTCGACGTGATGGCCTTCGTCGCGATGGAGACCACGGGGTTTCCCCGTGAGCGCATCATCGGCATGGCAGGCGTCCTGGACACGGCCCGCTACCGTTCCTTCATTGCCATGGAGTTGAACGTGAGCGTGGAGGACATCCAGGCTCTGGTCCTGGGAGGACACGGGGACACCATGGTGCCGCTGGTCAGCTACACCAGTGTGAGCGGCATCCCGCTGGCCCAGTTCCTGCCGTCCGATCGGATCGAGGCGCTGATCGAACGGACCCGGAAGGGCGGCGCGGAGATCGTGGGCCATCTGAAGACCGGGAGTGCCTTCTACGCTCCCTCCGCGGCGGCGACTCAGATGGTCGAGGCCATCGTGAGGGACAAGCGCCGGATCCTGCCGTGCGCGGCGTGGCTCGAGGGTGAATACGGTCAGCAGGGGGTCTTCCTGGGCGTGCCCTGCAAGCTGGGCGAGGGCGGGCTCCAGGAAATCGTGGAGGTGGACCTGAACGACTCGGAGCGCGCGGAGCTGAGCGCGAGCGCGGACGCCGTGCGGGCCACCATGGGCGCGCTCGCCACCGTGGAAGCCTGATCCCAACCCGTCATCCCCGACCACCTCCGACCGGGAGAATGGAATGCCGGGTGTGAAGATCTGGCGATCGACCGTGGGGACTAAGATCCTCATGGCCTTCACCGGAATCCTCCTGGTAGGCTTCGTGCTGGCCCACATGTTCGGGAACCTCAAGGCCTTCGCTGGCCCGGAGTCGTTCGACGCCTACGCGGAGTTCCTGAGGGAGGTGGGCTACCCCGCCGTCCCCCACAACGGAATCCTCTGGGTGACCCGATTGGCTCTGCTCGCAGCGGTGGGGATCCACATCTGGGCTGCCTTGACCCTGACGCGCACGAGCCAGGCGGCTCGAGGCGTAGGCTACCGGAAGATCGATTCGCAGGTCTTCAGCTACGCCTCCCGGACCATGCGTTGGGGCGGGATCATCATTCTGGCGTTCGTGATCTACCATCTGCTGCACATGACCACGGGTCAGGTGCACCCGGATTTCCAGCACGGTGAGGCGTATCACAACCTGGTGACGGGCTTCCGCAGCCCGGTCGTGGCCGGGGCGTACATCGTCGCGGTGGGCGCTCTGGCGTTCCACCTGCACCACGGCGTGTGGAGCATGTTTCAGACGCTGGGCGCAAGCAGTCCCCACTACAATCACCTGCGCCGACCCCTCGCCGCCGTCATCGCCGTGGTGACCTTCCTGGGTTTCGCGTCCGTGCCGATCTCGATCCAGCTGGGGATCATCTCGTGAGGTGTCTCGCCCGGCGATTCGACGCGTCTCCCTGCGGCCACTGCATGATCCGCCGCCGCACCCACAAGGCAGGCAGATAGATGGAGCTCAACGCCCACATCCCCAGCGGTCCGATTCAGGAGAAGTGGAGCAAGCGCCGCTTCGAGATGAAGCTGGTGAATCCGGCGAACAAGCGGAGATTCGACGTGATCGTGGTGGGCACGGGGCTGGCCGGAGCGTCGGCTGCCGCCACGATGGCCGAGCTGGGCTACCAGGTGAAGGTCTTCACCTTCCACGACTCCGCCCGCCGGGCCCACAGCATCGCCGCCCAGGGTGGGATCAACGCCGCCAAGAACTACCAGAACGACGGCGACAGCGTATTCCGTCTATTCTACGACACCGTCAAGGGCGGGGACTTCCGGTCTCGGGAGCCCAACGTGTACCGGCTGGCCGAGCTCAGCCTGAACATCATCGATCAGGCCGTGGCCCAGGGCGTGCCTTTCGCCCGGGAGTACGGCGGCCTTCTGGCGAACCGGTCGTTCGGCGGCGCACAGGTGTCCCGAACGTTCTACGCGCGGGGACAGACTGGACAGCAGCTGCTTCTGGGCGCGTACCAGGCGCTGGAGCACCAGGTGGGCGCCGGGGCCGTTTCGCTCTACACGCGCCATGAGATGCTCGACGTGGTCGTGGTGGACGGGGTCGCCCGGGGGGTCGTCACGCGCGATCTCGTGTCCGGGAAGATCGAGTCGTGGGCCGGCGATGCGGTGGTGCTGGCCACCGGCGGCTATGCCAACGTGTTCTTCCTCTCGACGATGGCGAAGGCGTGCAACGTCACGGCGACGTGGCGGGCCCACAAACGAGGCGCCGGTTTCGCGAACCCGTCCTTCACCCAGATCCACCCAACCTGCATCCCTCCCAGCGGGGAGTTCCAGTCGAAGCTCACCCTGATGAGCGAGTCGCTCCGGAACGACGGACGGATCTGGGTGCCGGCCGCAGCCGGCGACAGCCGTCCGGGCACCCAGATCCCCGAGGGCGAGCGCGACTACTACCTGGAGCGCTTCTACCCCAGCTTCGGCAACCTCTCTCCCCGGGACATCGCGTCCCGGCGGGCCAAGGAGATGGTCGATGCCGGACACGGGGTCGGCCCCCTGAAGAACGGCGTCTACCTCGACTTCGCGGACGCCATCGGTCGCCTGGGCCAGGAGGCGATCTCGGAGCGCTACGGCAACCTCTTCGCCATGTACGAGAAGATCACCGGGGAGGACCCGTATCGCACACCCATGCGCATCTACCCGGCGCCCCACTACACCATGGGCGGACTCTGGGTGGATTACGACCTCATGAGCACGCTGCCTGGCCTGTTCGTCATCGGTGAAGCCAACTTCAGCGACCACGGGGCCAACCGGTTGGGTGCGTCCGCCCTGATGCAAGGTCTGGCCGACGGCTACTTCGTGATCCCCCTGACGATCGGCAACTACCTGGCCCGCCTGTCCGCCGACCGCATCGATCATACCCACGCGGCGTTCGCCGACGTGGAGCGGGAGGTGAAGGAGCGCAACGACCGCCTCATGGGCGCGAATGGCGCCAGAACGGTGGATTCGTTCCACCAGGAGCTGGGCCGCCTGATGTGGGAGCATTGCGGCATGGCCCGGAGCCGCGACGGCCTGACGGAGGCGTTGACCCGCATTCCCGAGCTCCGGGAGGAGTTCTGGAAGGACGTCCGCGTGCCGGGCAGCGGCGACACACTCAACCAGTCGCTGGAGAAGGCCGGTCGGCTGGCCGACTTCATGGAGTTCGCCGAGCTCATGTGCCAGGACGCTCTCGCTCGGGACGAGTCCTGCGGAGCCCACTACCGGGTGGAGCACACGACGGAGGAGGGCGAAGCGCGCCGCGACGATGACCGGTTCGCCTTCGTATCGGTCTGGGAGTTCCAGGGCGTGGGCGAGAAGCCGGCGCTCCACAAGGAAAGGCTCCAGTTCGAGCACGTGCCTCTCTCCCAGAGGAGCTACAAGTAATGCGCTTGACGCTGCACGTCTGGCGGCAGGCCGGACCGGCAGAAGGGGGCCGTTTCGAGACGCATAAGGCCGACGATGTCAGCCCCGATCAGTCCTTCCTGGAGATGCTGGACGTGGTGAACGAGCGCATCGTCGGTGGTGGCGGCGTGCCCATCGAGTTCGACCACGATTGCCGGGAGGGCATTTGCGGGGCGTGCGGGATGATGATCAACGGCGTACCCCACGGACCCAAGTCCCTGACGACCACCTGCCAACTCCACATGCGGGCGTTCCAGGACGGCGACGAGGTGTGGATCGAGCCGTGGCGGGCGACCGGGTTTCCGATCATCCGTGACCTGGTGGTGGACCGGAACGGGTTCGACCGGATCATCGAGGCGGGCGGATACATCTCCGTGCGGGCCGGGAGCGCTCCCGACGCCAACGCCATCCCAGTGAACAAGGGCGCCGCGGAGATCGCGTTCGACGCCGCCGCATGCATCGGCTGCGGGGCATGCGTCGCGGCGTGCCCGAACGCCTCGGCCATGCTGTTCACGGCCGCCAAGATCACCCACCTGGGACTGCTGCCCCAAGGGCAGCCGGAGCGTTACGACCGGGTGGGGAGCATGATCAACACCCACGACGCCGAAGGCTTCGGGAGCTGCACGAATCATGGCGCTTGCCAGAACGCGTGCCCGAAGGGGATCAGCGTGGACTACATCGCCCAACTGAACCGCGACCTGCTCGTCTCGGCGTTCCGGGGCGGGGGTTGAGGCGCTCATGGGAACCTCTGGCCGTGCTCCGGGGTTCCGGCACTGGAGGCGCACGGGTAGTCGCCTGCGCACATCGGTGTTCTCTGGAGAGTCGCTCGTGACCGATTCAGGTCTGGCCATCTGTTGTTGTCGCTGTTGTCGACCCCACCCGAGCGAGGGACGGGAGACGAGCGGATACCGATGATGGCCTGAGCCACGCGAGCACCGCCGGCGGACCGACGAAACGGCCGCGACTCCCATCCCGGGGTCGCGGCCGCTGTCGTTGGCGGCGTTTTCGGCCTTCGGCGACGACGGGGCCGCCGGCTCGATGCGAGAGGTAGCCAAGACACGAAAGGTGGGCATGATGAGATCGAACGCCCGTGGAATCGCCGTCTACCACGAGCATCCGGAGTGGTTCACGCCCCTCTTCAGGGCGCTGGACCGCCGTGGCGTGCCGTATGAGGCGGTGCAGCCCGGCGACGAGGTGTTGGATCTCGAGGTCGGGTCGACCTGGCCCTACGAGGTGGTGTTCAACCGCATGAGCCCCTCTGCCCACCTGCGCGGCGGGGAGCAGGCGATCCGGCACACGCCGGAGTATCTCCGGCACCTCGAGGAGCGCGGCGTGCGCGTGATCAACGGCCTCGAGGCGTTCCAGTACGAGGTGTCGAAGGTCCGCCAACTCGCGCTGCTCCGGCGCCTGGGCGTCCCCCATCCGCGAACGCGGGTCGTGCACGACCCGATCCGCCTACGGCAGGCGACAGAAGGGCTGCGCTTTCCGGTGGTGGTGAAGCCCAACGTGGGGGGAAGCGGAGCGGGCATCAGCAGGTTCGACGACACCAGCGAGCTACTCCGGGCCGTGTCTCAGGACCGGATCGAGCCCTCCCTCGACGGCACGCTCCTGATCCAGGAGTACCATCGACCGGAGGGTGGCCGGATCACGCGAGTGGAGGTGCTGGACGGACGGTTCCTCTACGCCATCCGGGTGGACGCCTCCGGCGACGACTTCAATCTCTGCCCGGCCGACCTCTGCCAGACCGGAGCTGGGGAGGTCGGAGGCCTGTCGGCGTGCCCGACGACCGCCCCGGCTCAAGGCTACGAGCCCCCCGACGACATTCGGCGGACCGTGCTCCAGATCGTGAGGGCGGCCGGGATGGAGATCGGAGGGGTGGAGTACCTGGAGAGCGAGCGGGACGGCCGGATCTACTTCTACGACGTGAACGCTCTCTCCAACTTCGTAGCCGACGCACCCCGGGTCGTGGGATTCGATCCGTTCGAGCGGCTCGTGGACTATCTGGAAGCCGAGTTGCGTGCCGTGCGCTCGAGGGTGCGGGTCGGAGCGGCCTGAGGGCTCGTGGGACCTTAGCCCCCTTCGACGTCGTCCTCTCGCGCAGCGAGGCCCGCGCGGAGGGGTTGCTGTCGTATCCGGAGGTCGCGTAGTGTTGGATGCCCCGGCGCCGACTCGGTGCCCGCCTCACCCTCCAGCGACGTATGCACCGGACGCCAACGGCGGAGAACGCCGTCCAGCAAGCCGACCGGGGAGACCGCTGGGTCGTCCTCCTCCTCTTCGCGGGTGGCGTGGCACTGACGCTCACCCACAGGCTCAGCGCGGATGAAGGCCAGGTGCTCACCGGCGCCTGGAATCTGTACAACGGCCGTCGGATCTACGAAGACTTCTTCGAGTTCATCAGTCCGGCATCCTTCTCCTGGGTCAACCTGTTCTTCAAGAGCCTCGCGCCCACGTACGCGGCGGCGCTGGTCGCGTCGCAGCTCATGCTTCTGCTTTCAATCTGGGCTTTTTACCAGACCGCTCGTCTGTTGATTCCCAACGCCTCCGTGCGGCTCGCCGTATCGCTCGTGTGGCTCCTCCTGGCGACGACGCCGCCTTTCATCAACCACAACAGCTACGGCAGCTACCTAGCGACGCTCCTCACGTACCTCCTGCTTTCCACCGACGGGCGCCGAGGCAGTTGGACGGCTTTCGCCGCCGGAGCCGTGGCCGGCCTCACGTTCTTCTTCCTCCAGCCCAAGGGCGCGCTGCTTCTGGTGCTGGGCGTCCTGGTCCTGGCCTCGCGAGCCTGGTCGGGGCGGGAGGGTCTTGGGTCGGGACCTGGCGCCGCGACCTCCGGGGGGCGTGAAGCCGGGGCGCTCCTGCTCCGTTTCGGCGCGGGCGCGGCCGTGGTGGGGCTGTGGGGGCTGTGGCGGTGGGGATTCGGTCCCGTCTCCTCGCTCCTCACCGTGGCCCGGGGCAATCTGGCCATGAACCACCTGTCCCTGTCCTATTGGCCGCTCGTCGCGTTCGTGACCGTGGCTGCGCTGGTAGCGGTGGCGTGCTACCGGGAGGGGCTGTGGGACCGCGCGACGGCGGTCCTGTTGCTGCTGCAAGCGGCGCTGTGGGGCTCGACCTTCCACCTTCCCGACACTTGGCACCTCTCGATCAACGCCTTTCCTCTGGTGCTGCTCCTGGGCCGACTCGCGGCCCGATCGCTGGAGCGCTTCCCAGCACCGGGGTGGCGCCGTGCCCTCGTGGGCCTGTTTTCCGTGGCACTTCTGATGGGAGTCGCACGCATCGTGACGCGCAACGCCGCCGACTCCCGCGTCGCGCGTGAGTGGCTCCAGGAGATGGAGTCGGTCCTGGGAGGCCAGGAGTTCTATGCCTTCACCCTCCTCCCAAGCTTCTACCTCGAGCTGGAGACGCCGAACCCGTTCTACAACTCCGTCCTGTACACCGGGAGCCACCCGACCGAGCACTTCGAACGCAACGTGGCGATCCTGGCAGAGCGACAGACGCCCTACGTCATCGCCGACTACGCGATGATGGAGCGATACGGACACACCTTGGACAACCCGGTGGACGTCCACCTGCGCCGGCACTACCGGTTGGCCCGAAGCATCCGGCACGAGATGGGCGTTCTGGAGGTGTGGGAACGGATCCCTCGGTAGGGACCACGCTGCCTTGCTCCGTTGCTCGGACACTCCTAGTCTCGGTCTTCTGGTCTCGCAGGGGCGACGAGTCACCCGAGAGGGTCGGGTGCCGCCGAGGCGTGAAAACCGACGGAGCACATCATGAAGGAGACCTGGATTCGGCGATGGGGGGCGTTGGGCGCCGTGCTGGCCATCGCCACCGGTCTCGGGCTGCTTGCGCTTCGCCCGGCGGCCCAGACGGTTCCAGAAGCCGACCTGATCCTCACGGGTGGGCAGATCTGGACCGGCGCCGAGGGCCATGCCCTGGCGGAGGCGGTCGCCGTCGCGGGGGACCGGATCGTCGCGGTGGGGTCGGCGGCGGATGTGGCCCATCATCAGGGCGAGGCGACGCGTGTGGTTGATCTGGACGGTCGTTTCGTGTCTCCCGGCTTCATCGACAACCACACCCACTTCAACCGGGCCGGCGAGCTGCTCCTCGGCGTCAACCTGCTGGAGGTGGCCGATCGGGAGGGCCTCGTACGTCAGATCCAGGAGACGGCCGCGCGGCTCCCCGAGGGTGCCTGGATGGTGGGGGGCATGTGGGGAGCCTATGAGCAGTGGGCACTGTCCTCCACCGGTCGCGGCCAGGACCAGGACGAGCCCACGGCTCGGTTCCGGCCCAGCCGCGCCGACATCGACCCGGTTTCGCCGACCACTCCGGCGCTGCTCTGGAACTGGGATCGATCCCAGTACCTCGCCAATGGCGCGGCTCTCGATGCGGCCGAGGCGGATTGCCGGTGGGAGGGCGTCGAGTGCCTGGACGGCGCTCCCACGGGTCGATTGACGCAGGAGGCCGCGAACCGGGTCCGTCAGGCCATTCCTCCCAAGACGCTGGACCAGAAGCTGGCGGAGGCCCGGGTGGCGCTGGCCCGCCTCCGGGAGCACGGGGTCACCACGTTCTTCGACATTACTCCTCCGGATCACGTCGAGGTCTACCACGCGCTGCGCAGGTCCGGCGAGCTCACGTCCAGGGTGAACATGCGGCTCGTGCTGGACACCTGGAACGAGATGCGCGACGCGGGCATCGTGGAGGGCTTCGGCGACGAGTGGATCCGGTATCAGGGTCTGAAGGGCTTCGTCGACGGCATCATGGGCAATTCCTCGGCACGCTTCTACGAGCCCTACCTGACCACCGGGGTCCGTGGGGCGTGGCGCGATCCCAGCAACACGGGCTACGTGACGGACGACGGATCCGGCTACAACCCCGAGGGGAACATGGAGGGGCTCGTGTTCGGGGCCGACTCCGCTGGCTTCAACCCCCGCGTGCACGCCATCGGGGACGAGGCCATCGACCGGATCCTGGACATCTTCGAACGGGTCCAGGAGGTCAACGGGGCCAGGGAGGGACGCCGGTTCGCCATCATCCACAACCAGGTGCTGCGCGGACCCGAAACGGCCGCCCGTGAGGCTGAGTTGGGCGTCATCGCCGAGATGCAGCCGTACCACACCATCGACGACATGCGGTGGATGGAGGAACGGATCGGCGACCGGGCCCGCTGGGCGTACGCCTTCAAGACCCTCACTGACGCCGGCGTGCTGCTGTCCTTCGGGAGCGATTGGCCGGGGACCAACGCCGCCTGGTACACCTCCAATCCACTCCATGGCATGTACGCTGCAGTGACACGGGAGACGTTGGACGGCACTCCTGCGGGCGGCTGGTTCCCCGAGGAGAGGATCGACGTGGCGACCGCGTTGCGGGCGTACACGGTCAACAACGCCTGGGTGGCGGGCGAGGAGGACTACAAGGGAAGGATCCAGGAAGGCTTCCTCGCCGACCTCGCCGTCCTCGACGCCAACCCATTGACCGTCGAGCCCGGGCGGCTCAAGGATGTCCGGGTCCTCATGACGATCGTGGGGGGGCGGGTGGTGTTCGAACGGCCTGCCACCTGACGCGAGGCACTACCGGGGTCGGGGAGTTGGCCACACCCGCGCCGCGGGCGTCGCAGGAGGAGCGGGAAACCTACGGGGCACTTTGGCAGTATCTACGGGCGGCGGGACGCACGGCGACCGCCCGAGTAGTGCCACGGGGAGGCAGATGCTCCCCTTCTCCCGCACCAGACGAGGTATGATCGCCATGCGCGCTGCGCGCTTTTCGACGCTTGCTGCTTTTGCCCTGACCGCGGTCGTCGCGACCGCCTGTGGCGACGATCCGGTCGAGCCGGAACCGGAGCTCCTGGACGCCGAGGACGTGACCTACGCGCCGGAGCTCGGGGTGGATTTGAGCCAAATGACCCGCCTGCCGTCCGGCGTGTACATTCAGGACATCCAGGAAGGACCCGCGGACACCCTCGCCGCGGTCGGATTCAATACGCTGACGACGCTCTACGACGGCTGGCTGAGCGACGGAACGACCGTAGCCGATGGAGTGACGCTTACGTTCATCCTCGGAACGGGGGAGGTCATCTCGGGATGGGACCTGGGACTTCTGGGCATGCGTGTGGGCGGGATTCGCCGCCTCGTTGTCCCACCGGCGGCCGGCTTCGGCGCGCTGGACCAGGGACCGGGATGCCCCACGGCAGGACCCAGGTGCATTCCGGGGAATTCCGTCCTGGTCTACGTCGTTGAGCTCAAGGACGCGGTGGCGCCGCCCTCATGAACCAAACAGCGCGATGGCTGACACCGGTGCTCCTGATCGTCCTGGCCGCGGGATGCGGCCGAGACGACGCAGCTGTGATCCCACCCGCGCAGGATCCCGTCGAGCTCACCTATGCGCCGGAACTGGCCGTCGATCTGACCTCGATGACCAAGAGCCCCTCGGGCTTGTATTGGCAGGACCTCTACGAGGGGAGTGGGTCCGTGGCTCGGCGGAACCGAACGGTCACAGTGGAGTTCACGATGTGGCTCCATGACGGCGCCCGCGTGCGCGGGTCGGCGGATTCCGGTGACAACCCGCGATTCACCCTCGGCAGCGACGAGATCCTCCCGGCTTGGAACGAGGGGATCGAAGGGATGCGCGAGGGAGGACGCCGCAAGTTGGTCGCGCCTCCGCACCTGGCCTTCGGGGCCGCCGGCTCCGGCGCGATTCCACCCAATGCCACTCTGGTCATGACCATCGAGCTGCTCGACGTGAGGTAGCGCGAGCCCGGGGCTCGCCACCCACCCCGAGACGGCCCGTCTCCCGGGGCGGGTGAGCTGTGGATCGGGGGCCTGACTCTCGATGGGGGCCTCGACAGACCGTGAGGGGATCTACGGCCTCACAGCTTCGGCAGCGTCACTCCGACCTGCTTCTGGTACTTGCCCTTCCGGTCCGCGTACGCGACCTCCGGCAGCTCGTCTCCCTGGAAGAAGAGCAGCTGACAGATCCCCTCACCTGCATAGACCTTGGCGGGCAGCGGTGTCGTGTTGGAGATCTCGAGCGTCAGGTATCCCTCCCACGTGGGCTCCAGTGGGGTGACGTTCACGATGATCCCACAGCGGGCGTACGTGCTCTTCCCGACGCAGATGACCAGCGTGTCTCGAGGGATCCGGAAATACTCCAGAGTGCGGGCCAGGGCAAAGGAGTTGGGGGGGATGATGCACTCGGCGGCGTGTACGTCGACGAAGGAACGGGCGTCGAAGTTCTTCGGGTCGACCACCACATTGTGGACGTTGGTGAAGACCTTGAACTCCGGCGCCACGCGGATGTCGTAGCCGTACGAAGACAAGCCGTACGAGATGCATCCATCCCGGACCTGCCTGTCCTCGAAGGGCTCGATCATCCCGTGTTCCTGTGCCATCCTGCGGATCCAGCGGTCGCTCTTTATCGCCATGCTGCGGGAAGGGTAGGGGGTCTTTTCCGCCGCCCGGAATCATCCTGGTGCAGGACGTCGGGCGGGGCGGGCGACGCAATGTACCCCCCCTGGGCGGCAGGGCAAAGCGCCGTGGCTCCTCGTTGACGCTTCCCCGGGCTTCCGCCTAGGTTGCGTCCTCTCCTCCGCCCGGCGGCGGGTGGGCCACTCAAGCGTCATTCGGGTCCCCGAGACCGATCTCTGGACCCGTTGCGAGATCATGAGCATCCGAAGCCACATCTTCCGAGAGTATGACATCCGGGGCATCGTGGGCCGGGACCTGGACGCCGGTGTGGCTCAGAGCGTCGGTCGGGCTTACGCGACTCACCTGAGGTCCGTCGTTCCGGGGCGGACGCCGCGCGTCGTCGTGGGTCACGACAACCGGCCCTCGTCGCCCGAGTTGAGAGACGGCCTGGTGTCGGGCTTGAACGCCTCCGGCGTCGACGTGCTGGACATCGGCACCGTACCCACGCCCATCGTCTACTGGACGGAGAAGACGCTGGGGACCGACGGGGGCATCCAGATTACTGGCTCGCATAACCCTCCCGAGTACAACGGCATCAAGATGACCGTGCTCGGGCGCTCCCTGTACGGCGCGGCGATTCGAGCGCTGCGGGAGGCCATCGAGTCCACGCGCTTCGACACCGGCCAGGGCCGGCGAGAGTCCCACGACGTTACCGAGGACTACATCGGCGATGTTGCGGGCCGCTTCAACCTGTCGCGACCGGTCGATGTGGTGCTCGATTGCGGGAATGGCACGGGGGCTATCGTCGCGCAGAGGCTGTTCGAGCGCCTCGGCGCACGAGTCACGCTTCTGTATTGCGAATCCGACGGGACCTTCCCGAATCACCACCCGGATCCCACGGTGGATGAGTACATTGCCGACATGATCGCCGAGGTCCGGGGCTCCGACGCCGAGGTGGGCATCGGCTTCGATGGTGACGCCGATCGCCTGGGGGTCGTGGACGAGCGCGGCTGCGTGGTCCGCGGCGACCTGCTGCTCCTCCTGTTCGGGCTCGATCTGCTGGACCGGCAAGGGCCCGGCCAGAAGCTGGTGTTCGACGTCAAGTGCTCGCAGGCACTGCCGGAGATGTTCGAAGCGGCAGGGGGCCAGCCCATCATGTGGAAGACCGGGCATTCCCTCATGAAGGAGAAGATGCGGGAGACGGACGCTCCGATCGGTGGAGAGCTGTCGGGGCATATCTGTTTCGCCGACGAGTACCTGGGCTTTGACGACGCGCTCTACGACGGCTGCCGGCTCGTGGAGCTCCTGGCGCGCAGCGATCGAACCCTCTCCGAGATGGTCGCCGATTTCCCGCGATACGTCTCCACGCCGGAGCTCCGCATCGAGGTTACCGAAGAGAGCAAGTTCCAGATCGTGCGAGAGGCCGAGGCCCACTTCAAGGAGCTCTACGACGTTATCGACGTAGACGGTGCCCGGATCCAGTTCGGGGACGGCTGGGGCCTGCTCCGGGCGTCGAACACGCAGCCTGTCATCGTTGCCCGTTTCGAGGCTCGGTCGGCCGAGCGGCTCGCCGAGATTCGGGGTGTGGTCGAGGGGTGGCTGAGGGACCAGGGGGTCGATGTCTGATCGGAGCTTCCCGACCCGTCGAGCCGGGCGTTTCCTCGTTCTGGGAGCGGTGGCGCTGGCGGCGCTTCTTCTCGCGGGGCGGCTGGCGTCGGCCGCCTACGTCGAGATCCTGTGGTTCCGTGAGGTCGGGTACAGCGGGATCTTCTGGCGTCGCGTCCTCTGGGAGTGGGGCGCGAGGATCGTGGCCGGTGTGGCGTCCGGGGTGCTGATTCTCGTCAACCTGCGGATCGTCGCCTCGACCCTTGGCGGCATCCAGATCAAACGCCGCTTCGGCGACCTGGAGATCTCTGAGCAGCTACCCCGGAGCTATGTGGTCTGGGGCGTCGCGGCGACGTCGGCGCTTCTCGGCCTCTGGTTCGGTGCGGCGGCGCCGGGCGAGGCGGGGCTGCAGGCCCTCCTTCTCCGGCACGCGCCGGCGTGGGGAATCACCGACCCCGTTCTCGGCCGTGACGTTTCGTTCTACGTCTTCGCCCTTCCCCTGCTGGGCGCCCTCCTCACGTTCGGTCTGGTCCTGGTCTTCCTGGTGCTCGCGGTGTGTGCAGCCGGGTATGCGGCGACCGGGGCGCTCCGGTGGGCCGAGGGCAAGCTCGAGCTGTCGGACGTGCCCCGGCTCCATCTGGCGGGTATCGCGGCGGCGTTTCTGATGCTCATCGCCGTACGCTTCTGGCTGGCGCGATACCTGCTCCTGCTGGACGGGAGCAGTGAGGTCCAGGGGATCTTCGGGTTTACCGATTTCGACGCGCGGCTTCCGGCCCTCCAGACCATGACCATCCTGGCGGTGGCCTCCGCGGTCCTGGTGGCCTGGGGTGCCGTGCGCGTTCGGACCCTGCCAGTGGTCGGTGCCGCGGTGATGGTGGTGGGGGGAGGGCTTCTGCTGGGACAACTCTATCCGACCCTGGTCCAGCGCTTCCGCGTAGAGCCCAACGAGCTGGACCGCGAGACTCCCTTCATCGAGTACAACCTCGAGTACACGCGACTTGGCTTCGGCCTCGACCGTCTGCAGCGGGAGCGATACGAGTACGACGCTCAGTACGAAGTCGATTGGCAGGCGGCCCTCGACCAGTTCACCGGCCTGCCAGTGTGGACCAAGAGCGCGCTGCTCACCACGTTCCGCGAGGTGGAAGCTCGCTTCCGCTATTACGACTTCGCCGACGTGACCTTCGACCGGTACGAGGGACCGGGAGGGGTGCAGCCGGTGGCGCTGTCGGTTCGGGAGATCGATCCACAGGGCATCGAAGACCCGAACTGGCAGAACCTCCACCTGCGCGAGCGCTACATCGCGGGGCAGGGCGCCGTCGCCAGCAGCCTGTTCCAGGGTGGGGAAGGGCGCCCGACGATGCACCTTTCCGCCATTCCGCCGCTGCTGTCCACCGACCCGGACGTTCCCCCCGGCCTCGCCCTCGAGCGGCCACAGGTCTTCTACGGATCGCGTCGGCAGCTGTACGCCGTAGTCAACGCCAGCGCCGACGTGTTCACCAGTCCCGAGATGGTGGAAGGCGAGGCAGGGGTCGATTTCCCGGTGGGGATCCCGCTCAGCTCGTCGCTCCGAACCCTGGCGCTCGCCTGGCACTTCCGGGACGCGAACCTGCTCTTCGCCACCGAGGTGAGTCGGTCCAGCCGGTTCGTCTATCGACGCGACGTCCAGAGCCGCGTCGAGGCGGTCGCGCCCTTCCTGCGGTACCCGGAGCGACCATACCCGGTCGTCGCCGCCGGCCGCATCGTGTGGATGCTCGACGCGTTCACCGCGACCCGCAACTTCCCGCTGGCTTCGCCCCACCTGCTGGAGCCCCGTCGGGCCGTGAGCTACCTCAGGAACAGCGTGAAGATCACCGTCGACGCCGTGAGCGGTGAGGTCCGGCTCTACGTCGTCGACGAAGAGGATCCGCTCATCCAGGCTATCGCCGGTGCCTTTCCGGACCTCCTTCACCCGCTGGAGGAGATGCCCGAGCCCCTGAAGCAGCACGTCCGTTACCCCCGGACGCTCTTGGCCGTGCAGGCCGAAGTGCTCAGGCAGTATCACCAGGAGGGCGCCCCCCGCTTCCACGGCCAGCAGGACGTGTGGGACATGCCCCAGGAGCTGTCGCAGGGCACGCGGCCCGTGCCCTATCGGCCCGAATACGGGCACTTCCGCCTGCCCGGTGACGACGACCCGGCCTTCATCCTGTCGACCGTCTTCGTACCGGCCGGCCGGCAGAACCTGACCGCATTCCTGGCCGCGCGCAGCGACCCCGACCGATATGGCGAGCTGGTCCTGTTCGACGTTCCGGTCGAGGACCAGGTCCCGGGCCCACGCCAGGTCGAGGCCCTGGTGGAGCAGGACCCCGACATTTCCCAGCAGTTCTCCCTCTGGCGGCAGGGCGGGAGTCAGGTCTGGTCGGGGCATCTACACGTGGTACCGGTCGGGAAGACCATGCTCTACATGGAGCCCGTCTTCCTGGCCGCGGAGGCGGACGCGATCCCCGAGCTCCGTCGCTTCGTGGTGAGCGACGGACGCCGCGTGGGCATGACTTCCAGTCTGGAAGAGACGGTGCGGACCCTGGCGGCCGGTTCCCTCGACGAGGTGTCCGCTGGCCCACAGCTCACGGTGCCGGGCGATTCGACCGACGGCTGGCCCCAGGAGGCGCTGGAGCGGTTGGACGAGGCCGAACAGCGGCTCCAGCAGGGCGACTACCAGGGCTTCGGAGAGTCCCTCGACGCGCTCCGCCGCCTGCTGGAGCAGCTCGCTCGAGACCGAGGTGGCGCCTGATCTCTCCGGGGGCGGCTCGCTCCGTCACGAGGGCGCCCGCTCCACGTCTCGGCCCGTCCGAACGGGTCGCGAACGATGTGAATCTGCCCGGTTGATCGACCCCTCGCCCCTGGGTACCTTGAGCGGGCTTTTTCCGCTGCGGCGACAACCACTGCGTCCGTCGCTCACTTCAACGTTCCGCCCTCCGCCGGCGCGGGCGGTGACCTCGAGACACCGAATCGGACTGCCATGAACCTTCACGAATACCAGGCCAAGGCCCTCTTCGGCGCGGCCGGCATCCCGGTGCCTCCCGGCGAGGTGGCCAAGACCGGCGCCGAGGCCGAGACGATCGCCCGCGGATACGGAGGCACGGTGGTGGTCAAGGCCCAGGTGCACTCCGGAGGACGGGGGAAGGCCGGCGGCGTCAAGCTCGCGTCTTCGCCGGACGAAGCCCGGGCCCACGCCGAGGCGATCCTGGGCATGGAGATCCGTGGGCTGACCGTCGAAAAGGTGCTCGTGACCCCTGCTGAAGACATCGACACGGAGGCCTATGTCGGCGTTCTGGTGGACCGGAAAACCCAGGCGCCCACCTTCATGGTGTCGGCGGAGGGGGGTGTGGACATCGAGGAGGTCGCTGCCACGAACCCCGAAGCGATCCGCCGCCTGACTGTGGATCCCCGGTACGGCCTTTTGCCCCACCAGGCCTACTGGTTGGCGAATAGCCTCTACGACGACCCCAAGCTGGCCAAACAGGCGGCCAAGATCATCCGCCAGCTGTACGACGCGTTCACGGGGAATGGGGCGTCCATGGCAGAGATCAACCCTCTCATCAGCACACCCGGCGGCGAGGTGAAGGCCATCGACGCGAAGGTCACCCTCGACGACAACCAACTGTTTCGCGTTCCGGCGCTGGAGGATCTCCGCGACCTGAGCGCGGAGCCCGCGGCCGAGACCAAGGCCCGCGAGGCCGGGCTGAGCTTCGTCAAGCTGGACGGCGATGTGGGTTGCTGCGTGAACGGGGCTGGCCTCGCCATGGCCACCATGGATCTGGTCAAGTACTACGGAGGCGAGCCGGCCAACTTCCTCGATATCGGTGGCTCGTCCAACCCCGAAAAGGTGGTCGCGGCGCTCGAGATCATCACCGCCGATCCCAACGTGAAAGTCATCCTTTTCAACATCTTCGGCGGGATCACCCGCGGCGACGACGTGGCCAGGGGCATCGTCGAGGCCACTCGACGGATCGACATCAAGCCGCCCATCGTGATCCGGCTCACGGGGACCAACGAGAAAGAGGCCCTCGAGATCCTGGCCGAGGCGGGATTCTCCGCCACCAACTCCATGGACGAGGTCGTCGAGTCCGCCGTGAAGCTCGCGGCCGAGCTGTGAGGTCAGCGGCGACGGAGGCCCACGAGACTACCGGACGCAATAGCGAGAGCGAATGGCCATCTTCGTAGACGGGAGCACACGCCTGGTCGTCCAAGGGATCACCGGCCGGGACGGGTCCTTTCACACCCGCCAGATGATCGAGTACGGCACGGCGGTGGTGGCCGGTGTGACGCCGGGGAAGGGCGGGCAGGCCTTCGAAGGCCCAGACGGCGAGTCCGTACCGGTGTTCAACACGATGGACACTGCCGTTCGGGAGACCGGTGCCAACACCTCGGTGGTGTATGTACCCCCCGCCTTCGCGGCTGACGCGATTCTGGAGGCCGCGGACTCGGGGGTGGAGCTGGTCGTGGCCATCACCGAAGGCATCCCGGTCCTGGACATGGCCCGGGCCCACGCCTTCGCTCGAGACCGTGGCGTGCGCGTGCTGGGCCCGAACTGCCCGGGGATCATCTCCCCGGGAACGGCCAAGGTAGGCATCATCCCTGCCCAGATCGTGACGCCGGGGCCCGTCGGCGTCATCTCCCGCTCCGGCACCCTCACGTACGAAGCCGTCATCCAACTGACCCACGCGGGGATCGGTCAGACGACGTGCGTCGGCATCGGTGGCGATCCGCTCATCGGCACGAACTTCGTCGACTGTCTCGCCGCTTTCGGTGAGGACCCCGACACGGAAGCCATCGTCATGATCGGTGAGATCGGGGGTACCGACGAGCAGGAAGCGGCGGCCTTCGTGAAGGCGAGCGTCGACGTACCCGTGGTGGGCTTCATCGCCGGTCAAACGGCGCCCCCTGGCCGCCGCATGGGGCACGCGGGAGCCATCATCAGCGGTTCAGCCGGCACGGCCGAAGAGAAGATGAAGGCATTCGAGGAGAACGGGATCGCCGTCGCGCAGCGGCCCGCGGACATCGTGGGCCTCATTCAGAGCGCCCTGGGCGGCTGAGACATCCCGCCATGGCCGCGGAGACAGCACTGCGCCGCACCGACGGCGACCGACCGTGCCGACTCGAGCCGCAGCGGCGGAGGAGAGGATGAAGCTCTCCGACCTCCTGCAGGACGAGTGGATCGCCGTCCCGGTAAGCGCGCCGGACTTCCGCGGAGCCCTCTCCAACCTGGCCGGTGGCCTGGACGCCGGACCCGACCAGGACGCGGGCGCCGCCCTCTGGACCGCCCTGGCCGACAGCGATGAGAGCGAGGTCGTTCGCGTGACCGACGAGGTGGTTCTCGCCGCGGCGTCCACCGATCTGGTCTCGGACCTGGCCGTCAAGGTCGGACTCGCCCAGGAGCCGTTCGCCGTGGACGTGTCGGGCGCCGAGGGGTCCGCCCGGGTCGTCGTGCTCGTGCTCAGCCCCGGCCCCCTTTCGGCGGCCCGGGCCCATGTAGTGCCGACCCTCACGCGTATCCTCCGCGAGAGCCAGCGAACGCGCGAGCTTCTTACCAGCCGCTCGCCCGTGGACCCGGCGGCTTTCACCGACGCCCTCAACGCCGAGTTGCATGGCCGGCTCCTCGTCGAGGACGCGCTCACGCCGGTGCGGTTCCGGGTCTATCCTGACACGGCGCTGGTGGCGGTCATCGACCTCATCGTGCGCCATGGCTTGGACCGGGTGCCGGTGGTGGGAGAGGCTCACGAGCTGCTGGGCGTGATCACGGCTGGCGACGTGCTGCAGGAGTTGCTGCCTCGCTGGCGGAGCGGCGGCGAGAAGCCATCGGCGCCGACGGACGCCGTGGCCCGGGAGGTAATGCAACGGTCCGTCATGTGCGTGTCCGAGGACCAGAGCCTTGTGGACGCGGCCAATCTCATGGTCAACCGCGACGTGAATGCCCTTCCCGTCGTGAGGGAAGGGGTCCTCGTAGGGTTCCTTCATCGAGACACGGTGCTCAAGGCCCTGTTCATGAGCTGAGGAGCCCGCGACCGGAGATTTCCGATCCGGGGCGCGCAGCGGCCCGGCAGGTCCTCACCAAATAGCAAAACCCCGAAGAAACGGACGAGAATCCATGAACCTCACGCTCGCCATCATCAAGCCTGACGCTGTCTCCTCAGGCAACGCCGGAAAGATTATCGCGCACCTCGAGGGCGCTGGCTTCGCCGTCAAAGCTCTTCGCATGACTCGGCTGAACGAGGCACAGGCCGCGGCCTTCTACGCAGTCCACAAGGAGCGGCCGTTCTACGGCTCTCTGGTCCGGTTCATGACCTCGGGGCCCATCGTGCCCATGGTCCTCGAGGCAGACCACGCCGTGCCGAAGCTCCGGGGGACCATTGGAGCCACGGACCCGGCGGAGGCAGCCCCCGGCACGGTCCGCGAGCTCTACGCGGAGTCCAAGGAACGGAACGCCATACACGCGTCGGACTCCGACGAGAACGCAGCCATCGAAGTCGGCTTCTTCTTTCCCGCGACCGATCTTCTGGACTCCTAGCGCTCCTGCTGCCGCGAGGCGGCCCCCCACGAGTCGCTCACGTCGGCAGGCGGGTCAACTGCCCGCATGGCTTGGAGTTACAGGCCTGGAAAGTTGACACGCCTGGGCGTCGCGGCTACCTTCTTCGACTATGCTCAAGCTGGATCTGGCCAATTTGGAGAGGGAGGGATCCCTGCGGGTCCAGGCGGGCGTCCCGGAGAACGATCCTCTCTGGGACGGGACCGGGCTCCGGTTCCTCTCCGCGCTGGACGTGGACCTGAGTGCTACCAGCTTGGCGAGCGGTGACTACCTGGTACGGGGAGCCCTTCGCGGGACCATCGGACAGGAGTGCAGGCGCTGCCTGTGTCCGGTGGATGTGCCAGTAGACGTTGAGGTCTCGTTCCTGTTCGGCGCTCCGGATATCCTGGGGGAGCCGGCGGACGGTGACGTCCGGCCCGTCGATCCGAAGGCCGGTGAGGTCGATCTGGGAGAGCCGATCCGGGAGGAGCTGGTCCTCACGGTGGAGCCCTACGCGGTGTGCTCTCCGAGCTGCAAGGGACTTTGCGCCCGTTGCGGCGTCGACCTCAATGTCGAGACATGTGAATGCGCCACCGAAGAGCGCGATCCCAGGTGGGACGCCCTACGGGCCCTTAGGACCGACTGAGAGCGAAACGATGGCCGTACCCAAGAGGCGGGTTTCCAAGCAGCGGAAGCGTAAGCGCCGCACGCACTACAAGGCCGCGATGGCCACGGTTCACGATTGCCCGAGATGCGGGGATCCCAAGATGCCGCACAGGGTCTGTCCGAGCTGCGGCTACTACCGCGGCAGGTCGGTGCTGGACGTGCAGTTGGACTGATCCGACCTCCCGACGGGTCCACGAGGGCCGGTCCCAGATGATTCCTCACATGTCCCCCCGCCAGGGAAGCAGGTCCGTTATGCCCCGGACGGGGCCCGGACGGATCTAGCCTTGCGAATCGCGCTCGATGCCATGGGCACGGACGGGGCGCCCGCGCCCGAGGTGGCCGGTGCCCTGTCCGCCCTCGAAGCGGACCCCGAGCTCCGGGTCGTTCTCGTGGGAGACGAGACGGCGTTGCGCGCCGAGCTCGCCCTCCACCCCGAGGCACCGGCCACCCGCCTCACCATAGAGCATGCGCCCGAGCGAGTCCTGACCGGCGAGGCCCCGGCGGCCAGCGTCCGGCGAAAGCCCAACTCCTCCATCATGGTGGGCCTTCGCCTCCAGAGAGAGGGAGAGGCCGAAGGGTTCGTGAGCGCCGGCTCGACGGGAGCCGTCATGGCTGCGTCGCTCCTGGTCCTGCGGCCACTGCCTGGCGTACAGCGTCCCGCCATCGGGATCCTGCTGCCGACGGCCACCGATCCGGTCCTCATGCTCGACGCGGGCGCCAACGTCGACTGCAAGCCGCACCAGCTCCTTCAATTCGCTCACGTCGGCCATATCTACGCCCAGGATCTGATGGGACGGGCAACGCCGAGGGTAGGTCTCCTGAACATCGGGGAGGAGGAGGGCAAGGGGAACGAGGCGACTGCCGGCGCGCACGCCCTCCTGGCGGAAAGCGAGCTGAACTTCATCGGGAACGCGGAGGGGCGTGAGATCATCAAGGGCAACCTGGACGTCCTGGTGTGCGACGGCTTCGTGGGTAACACCCTCCTGAAGTTCTACGAGTCCATGGCGGAGTTCGTGGTCGCGCTGCTGCAGCGGGAGATGTCACATACCACCGAACAGCTGGACTTCGCCGAGATCTTCCAGGTGCTGGACTACGCGGAGTACGGCGGGGCGCCTCTCCTCGGGGTCAACGGGGTGTCGATCATCTGCCACGGGGAGTCGCCGCCCAAGGCCATTCACAACGCCCTGGGGGTTGCGGCCAGAGCGATACGCTCCAACATGGTGTCCCACATCGAGAGAGAGCTCTCACAGCTCGTCGCCTCGCTGGAGGCCTGAATGAAGACGCCAAAGCCGTCGGTCGAGATCGCCGCCACGGGCAGGTTCCTGCCCGATCGGGTACTCACCAACGCGGACCTGGAAGAGATGGTGGATACCTCCGACGCGTGGATCCGAGAACGTACCGGGATCCGGGAGCGGCGGATCGCCGGCGACGGCATGCTCACGGCCGACATGGGTACCGAGGCGGCGAGAATCGCCATGCAGCGGGCGGGCATCGAAGCGGGCGAAGTGGACCTCATCGTCGTGTCCACCGCCACGCCGGATCGGTGGCTTCCCTCTACTGCGTGTGACATTCAGGCGCGCCTGGGCGCGCTCAACGCGCTGGCGTTCGATCTGCACGCCGCCTGCACAGGATGGCTGTACGGCATCTCGATGGCCGAAGGGTACCTCGCCAGCGGCCGGGGAGAGATCGCCCTGGTGATCGCGGCGGAGAAGATGAGCTCGATCGTCGATTGGGAAGATCGCTCCACCTGCGTCCTCTTCGGCGACGGCAGCGGAGCGGCGGTCGTGCGTCGGGCTTCCAATGGCCGGGGGATCCTGTCGAGCCATCTCCGGTCCGATGGGAACCTGGCTCACCTACTGCACCGTCCGGCGGGGGGGGCCGCACAGCCCATCGATGATGGGGTGCTCGCCACTCGCGACCACCTGGTGAAGATGGCCGGCCGAGAGGTATTCAAGAACGCCGTGCGGAACATGGCCGAGGCCTGTGACCAGGCGCTCCGCAGCTCGGGGCTGACCGCCGCCGACGTCGATCTTCTCGTGCCCCATCAGGCCAACATCCGCATCATCGAAGCGACAGCCAAGTATGCCGGCATCTCCATGGACCGGGTCTTCGTGAACGTCGAGAAGTACGGCAACATGAGCTCCGCCACGGTGCCCGTGGCGCTTGACGAGGCACAGGAGCAAGGCATTCTGCGTCCCGGCTCCACAGTCCTCACGGCGGCGTTCGGCGCCGGCCTGACGTGGGGCTCCACCGCCATTCGTTGGTAGGCCCAGGGGAACGAGCTCGCACCCATGTCTTTGGCACTTCTCTTTCCGGGGCAGGGATCCCAGCACGTGGGGATGGGACGGGCCCTGGCGGCTTCGTTCCCGGAGGCTGCCCGTGTATTCCTCGAGTCCGACGAAGCCCTGGGGTTCTCGCTCTCATCGCTGGCCTGGGAAGGCGACGAGACCGCGCTGACCCAAACGAAGAATGCCCAGCCCGCGTTGCTCACGCATTCGGTCGCGGTGCTGGCGACGGTGGGGGACCGAATCGGTCCGGTCGCCTACGCCGCCGGGCACTCCCTGGGGGAGTACTCGGCACTGGTGGCCGCCGGCGTACTGGAGTTCTCCGACGCCGTTCGCGCGGTGCGCCTCCGCGGCGAGCTCATGTTCGCCTCGGGCGAGGAGCGGCCGGGCACGATGGCCGCGATACTGGGATTGGCGGACGAGGCCGCGGAGGACGTCTGCAGGAGGGCGAGCGCGGATTCGGGCGGGACCTGCGTCCCTGCCAACTTCAACTCGCGTGGCCAGGTGGTTCTGAGCGGCGACGTCCGCGGCGTGGAGCGGGGGATGGAACTGGCACTGGAGTCCGGGGCGAGGAGGGCGGTGCCGCTGAACGTGTCGGGGGCGTTCCACTCTCCGCTCATGGCTCCGGCGGAGGAGGGTCTGGGGGCATACCTGGCAGCGCTGGACTTCCGTGATCCCGTTCACCCTATCGTGTCCAACGTGACCGCCGCGGCGGTGACCACCGGCGCGGACGCCCGAGCCCTGCTCATCCGTCAGCTGACATCTCCCGTCCGATGGTCGGCCTCCATCGGCAGCATGGTGGATGCGGGCGTCGACCGCTTCCTCGAGTTGGGGCCGGGCTCGGTTCTGTGCGGTCTCAACCGCCGCAACGCGAAGGGCATTCCATGCACGTCGGTGGGCGCGCCCGACGACGTCCAGGCCCTGGGAGGGTGAAGGCGTGAACGAACGACACGGTGGTGGGCTGCAGCCGCTGGGTGGACGAACGGCCGTCGTGACCGGCGGCTCACGCGGGATCGGGTTGGCCGTGAGTCGGGTCCTTGCACAGGCGGGAGCCAGGGTGGCCGTCGTCGCTCGAAACGGCGAGCGCGCGGCCGAGGTGGCGGGGAGCCTCTCGGGCGATGGGCATCGGGGCTACGCGTGCGACGTAGCCGACGCAGAGGGGGTTCGGGACCTGATCGGCTCCGTCGAGGGCGATCTGGGGCCGGTGGCCATCCTGGTGAACAACGCCGGCATCACGCGCGACAACGTCCTGGCGCGCCTCAAAGATGAGGATTGGGATGATGTCATCAATGTCAACTTGAAGGGCGCCTTCAACATGACTCGTGCAGTGGCGCGGGGAATGATGAAGCGACGAGAGGGCGTGATCATCAACGTCACTTCGGTGGTGGGCCTCATAGGGAATGCCGGTCAGTCCAATTACGCCGCCTCCAAGGCGGGCCTGTTGGGGCTCACGAAGAGCGTGGCGCGTGAGCTGGCCTCACGCGGCGTTCGCTGCAACGCGGTTGCGCCGGGCTTCATCAACACCGATATGACGGCAGGGCTGCCCGAAGAAGCGGTGGCGGATCTCGCCGGCCGCATCCCGCTGGGCCGACTCGGCGAGCCCGAGGATGTGGCCCATCTGGTGCGCTTTCTCGCGGGACCCGAAGCTCACTACATTACCGGCCAGGTCGTTACTGTGGATGGCGGCATGGTCATGTAGGCCAGCGGGTCGAGCAGACCTCGAACGATAGATCACACACACCACCCAAGAGGGGGGAAAATGGCGGACAGCATTGAGGCCAAGGTCAAGGAGATCATCATCAACGAGCTGGGCGTCGAGGCCGAAAAGGTCACGGCCGAGGCCTCGTTCGTCGAGGACCTGGGGGCCGACTCGCTGGACACGGTCGAGCTCGTCATGGCATTCGAGGAGGAGTTCGGACTCGACATCCCGGACGAGGACGCCGAGCAGATGCGAACCGTCGGCGATGCCGTCAAGTACCTCGAGAGCCACGGCGAGGGTTGAGCCGAAGGGGTCGCGTCGCCTTCGCTCCGCGGTTTCATGAGTAGCGGCACGAACGGCCGTAGGCGGGTGGTGATCACTGGTCTCGGCATGATCACGCCCGTCGGCAACGACGTGGCAACGAGTTGGGAACGGCTCCTTGCAGGCACCAGCGGTGCCAGCACCATCACCCGGTTCGAGGCGACCGAGGCTTTTACCACGCGTATCGCCTGTGAAGTCAAGGACTTCGACCCCTCTCCCGTTCTGGACCGGAAGGAGGCCAGGCGTTACGACCGCTTCGCCCAGTTCGCGATCGTCGTGGCCGAGGAGGCCATGAGGAGCGCCGGTCTCGTCGATGTGGACGACGGTGTCGTACCGGAGCGTTTCGGGGTGATATTCGGAAGCGGCATCGGAGGGATCGCCACGTTCGAGGAGCAAAGCCGGACGCTCATCGAACGGGGGCCCGGTAGGGTGAGTCCCTTCTTCGTGCCCATGTTCATTCCCGACATTGCGGCGGGGCTCATCTCGATCCGCTACGGGGCCATGGGGGCCAACTTCGCCACGGTCTCCGCGTGCTCCTCGAGCGCCCACGCCATCGGTGAGGCGGCCCGCACCATCGAACGGGGAGACACCGACCGCATGATCGCTGGGGGAGCCGAGGCCACGATCACGCCGCTGACGATCGCCGGCTTCTCATCGATGAAGGCCATGTCGACCCGCAACGACGACCCGGCGGCCGCGAGCCGGCCTTTCGACGCCGGCCGAGACGGGTTCGTGATCGGAGAAGGTGCCGGCGCTCTGATCCTGGAGTCGTTGGAGCACGCGCAGGACCGTGGTGCCGCCATCCTCGGCGAGATCGCCGGCTACGGCCTATCGGCGGACGCCTATCACATCACGTCGCCGCACCCCGAAGGCAAGGGGGCCCAGCACGCCATGCGGATGGCACTGGACGACGCGGGAGCCGCTCCGCAGGACGTGGACTACATCAATGCCCACGGGACCTCCACGCCGCAGAACGATGCCCGGGAGACGGCCGCCATCAGATCGGTGTTCGGAGATTCGGCCGAGACGTTGGTGGTCGGATCCACCAAGTCCATGACGGGCCATCTGCTGGGAGCGGCAGGCGCCGTGGAGGCGGTCGTCGCGACGCTCGCTTGCCGCGACGGCAAGATCCCCCCCACCATCAACTTCAGTGAGGCCGACCCGGACTGCGATCTGGACTACGCACACCACGGCATGGTGGAGCGGCCCGTACGGCTGGCGCTGTCAAACTCGTTCGGATTCGGCGGGCACAACGTGTGTCTGGCCGTGCGGCGCTGGGAAGCCTGAGGCACCGGGAGGCGCATGGGCATGAGGATCGGGACCGGATACGATTCGCACCGCTTCGAGGAGGGTCGTCCCCTCATCCTGGGCGGCATCGAGATCCCCGACCATCCGGGCTTGAAGGGGCATTCGGACGGCGATGCGGTCTCCCACGCCATTCTGGACGCCCTGCTCGGGGCCGCGGCGGCCGGGAGCATCGGTGAGCTGTTTCCGTCGAGCCAAGATCGATGGAAGGGCGCCAATTCCATCGAGTTGCTGCGGCGGGCCGTCGGGTTCCTCCGGAGCAGGAACTACGAGGTCGTCAACGTGGACGTCACCGTCATCTGCGAGGCGCCGCGGATCGGGCCTGTCGCGCCCCACATGCGGGAGAAGCTGGGCCGAGTCCTGGGTGTAGGCGCCGCCAACGTATCGGTGAAGGGAAAGAGCAATGACGGCCTTGGTTGGACGGGGGCCGGAGAGGGCTTGGCCGTCCACGCCGTGGCGCTGATCCGGTCGCTCGGCGAGACACACCGGGAAGGCGAGCAGCGCGAGACGAGCTTCCTGCTGTAGCTCGCCAGAGGCGCTGCGAGGGTTGGCGCCGGGCCGCACATGGATCCGATCATCCAGTTCTTCGATGGCCTACCCCAGGCGTTGGTCTACGCGCTGCTGGGGCTCGGGGCCGCGTTGGAAAACGTCTTCCCACCGATCCCGGCCGACACGTTCGTCCTTCTGGGTGGCTTCCTCGCCTCCGCAGGGGCCGGGGATCCCCGGTGGGTCTTCGTCGCTACGTGGACCGCCAACGTGGGGAGCGCCCTGATCGTCTACCGCCTGGGTCACGTGTACGGCCGGCCCTTTTTCGAGCACGGGTGGGGGAAGCGGCTGCTGAACAGTCGCCAACTCTCGCTGCTCGGCGACTTCTACGCCCGCTGGGGCCTGCTGGCCATCTTCTTCACGCGCTTCCTTCCCGGGTTCCGGGCGGTCGTGCCTGTCTTCGCCGGGGTCACGCACCGACGCTTCCTGGAAGTCGCGCCGCCGTTGGCCATCGCCTCGGGGATCTGGTACGGCGCCCTCGTTTGGTTGGGGGCCGTGACCGAGCAGAACCTCGACATCATCGTAGGGTGGCTCTCAGGCGTGAACCGGATAATGCTCGCGGTCGCCCTGGCCCTCGGGGTTCTCGTGGCGTGGGCCTGGCACCGGACCCGGCGCCATCACGACGAGCGCCGGCGTAGCAAGGGCGGGGGAGGGAAGACGTGAGCGTACCTCTCCCGTTTCGCATCGAGCAGTTCGTGGACTTTCTGGTCTTCGAGCGGGGGCTTTCCGACCGGACCCTGGGGGCCTACCGCAGGGACGTGGAGCGCCTGATCGGGTTTGCCCAGGGGCGGGGGGCCCAGGGCCCGACCGATCTCGCGCCAGAGGACCTGCGAGAGTTCATGTATCATCTGAAGGACTCCGGCCTGGCACCGGCCAGTATCCGGAGAGCCCAATCTTCGTTGCGTAGCTACTTCGGGTTCCTGCTCCAGGAAGGAGCGCTCGACGCGGACCCCTCGGACCGTCTCGAGACGCCCAGGGCCTGGCGGCGGCTGCCGGAGGTCCTGTCCGTAGAGGACGTCCTGGCGTTACTCGAAGCACCCGACGCCGCCAAGGCCCTCTACTGGCGCGATCGGGCCATCCTGGAGTTTCTCTACGCGACGGGGGTGCGGGTCTCGGAGCTGGTGGATCTCGGAGTGGTCGACGTGGACCTCGACGAGGCGGTGTGCGTGGTCTTCGGAAAGGGCTCGAAGGAGCGGATCGTGCCGGTGGGACGTGCCGCCCGGGAGGCGGTGGGCACCTATCTCCGGGAGGTGCGGCCCCACCTCGACCGGGGGCGGGGCCAGGGAAGGGTGTTCCTGAGCGGCCGGGGCCGGCCGCTGTCCCGCATGTCGGTGTGGAGCGTCGTACATCAGGCAGCGGAGCGGGCTGGTATCGGCAAGAAGGTGTCGCCCCACACCCTGCGGCACACCTTCGCCACCCATCTGCTGGAGGGGGGAGCGGACCTCGCGGCGGTCCAGGAGTTGCTGGGCCACGCCGACATATCGACGACGCAGATCTACACCCACGTCGACCGGGAGTACCTCACGAGCGTCCACCGCAAGTACCACCCGAGGGCGTAGTGTGGTGCTGCAAGAGTCGTGATGCTATTCGAGATCAGCTGCATCCCGCCCGGCGGCGTTGCGGTTCCTCGCAATAGCGCTGCTATTACTCGTCTCCGCGCCTTGCCGGCTCGGGCGCATCGGCCTCCTCGGTGGCTACCAGACTTCTGCAGCACCACGCTAGCACCAGATCGCCATGGGGTCGGGGCCAGCCCGGAATGGTCCAGAGCTCCCCCTCCACCACCGGGCCCGAGATCCTGCGGAGGCGCCCATCCGGGCCGAATCGGAGCCCCAGACGACAGACGCCCCGAGGAGAAGTCCTCGGGGCGTCGGAGGTGTCGCCGTGGCGCTCTAGCCAGGGGTTACGGCCCTTCGCCATCCCGGAAGGCGACCTGGAAGAGGTCCGTCTGCGTGTCCGTCACCGTCAACAGGCGGACCGCCTCGGTCAACACGCGGTCCCGCTCCATCCGGTGCTCGGTGGCGAGCACGAAATCCTCCAGGCGCTCCGCCAGTGAGATCCGGGTCTGCCAATTCAAGTAGGCGAGGGCTGTGGGGTCCTCCAGGACCTCCGTGGGGAGGCCTTCGCTCAGCAGGCCGTCCACGAACGTCTGGAAGTCCTCTGGCGTGATCTCGGGGTCGGCCTCGCCGTTCCGCGCTTCCTGTGCACGGGCGAACGCGAACTCTTCGATGCGAAGCCCGAGTGGGACCTCGGCGTTCTGCGCCGCTGCCACCAACTCCCGTTCCACGACGCGGAGCGTGTCGTTCTCGATCTCGAGATCGGGAAAGATGCCACCCCCGGCCAACAGGTCACGACCGGCTTCGGTGGTGACCGCCGGGATCGCGTCCAGGTCCTCGGCCGCGGGCCGACCCGAGCCGTCGCGGGGCCGGTGCAGAGATCGGCCTAGCGGTGTGTGCCAAGATCCGGTGGTGAGGCGGATCTGGTATCCCCGGGGGAGTGGCATCAGCGTCTGGACGACGCCCTTGCCGAAGGTCCGCTCGCCGAGCACCAGCGCCCGGTCGTGATCCTGCAGCGCACCCGTGACGATCTCCGCCGCCGAGGCGGTATACCGGTCTACCAGAATGATGATGGGCACGTCAGGGAGCAGGGGCGGGGTACGAGCGTCCCACGACTCCTCGCGCTGCCCGCCGCTCCGTGGGTCTCGGCTCTGGGTCGAGGCGAGCTTCTGGCCGGGGGCGAGGAACAGATCGGCCATGAAGAGTGACTCGTCCAGGTATCCGCCGGGATTGCGTCGTAGGTCGATGATCACCCCGTCCGCCGTAGCCATGCCCTGCATGGCCTGTCCCACCTCCCGAGCCGAGTTGCGGGCCACGCGATCGATGGCGACGTAGCCCACCTGACCGGGCAGCACTCCGCTTCGGACGGCCGACACGTGGACGTTGTCCCGCTTGATGGAGTGGGGGATGGGGCCGTTATACCCTTCCCGCGCCACGCTCACCTCTACGGTGGTCCCCACCTCGCCGCGGATCCGCTCGGACGCGTCCCTCACCGTCCACTCGGTGGCGTTGTCTCCGTCGACGCCGACGATGATGTCACCGACCTGAAGGCCGACGCGATCCGCGGGGGTGCCGCGGAAGACTCCCGTGATGGTGACGGCGTCGCTGAGCTGCGTGATCGTCACGCCGATGCCGGCGTAGTTGCCGGTGGTCTGCTCCTCGAACTGGCTGTACTCCTCGGGAGAGAAGACCGTCGCGTATGGGTCGTCGATGGCGCTCAGGAGGCCGTCGAGCGCCCGGTCCCACAAGGCCGAGTCCGAGAACGTCGCGAGGTGATAGTCCGCGATGGTCTCGAAGGCTCCGAGGAAGACCTCCTCCTCGGCGGTACCGGCCGTACCGGATCGAGACGACTCCCACCGGGGGGAGGATGCATCGCTGGATTGCCCCGCTGCGCCCAACGGAAACGCCGTCGCGACGAGCGCGAGGAGGACTGGCAACGTCCTGGTCATCGATACTCTCTCCGGCCGGCAGACATGTCGGAAGTTTAACCCCGGGGGCGGCGACGGCGTTCCAGGATCGGCGAGATCCGGCGCGAGGCCCTCGTTTCGAGTATTTTCCCCCCTGTGGGATCGCTGCAAGGGTTTTCGCGTTCCCCGTTCTTCAGATTATCGGCCGGAACCCGGCGGGATCGCACCCCGCTGCGACGACTGCCCGCGGAAACGCCGCGGTTCGTCTCCACGGCGTCGCGGCGCATCCGCCAGCACACGGGACCACACATGGATCCACGGATTCAGGACGCGCCGCTTTCCGTCGGGCTCATTCAGTTCAAGCCCGTGAAGGCCGATGTGGGGGCCAACCTCGCTCGCATCCAGGACCTCGTCCAGGGCCACTCCGGGCAGCAGGATCTTCTGGTCTTCCCGGAGACCGCCGCGTCGGGGTACTTCCTGGAAGGGGGCGTGGCCGAGGTCGCGCTCTCCGCCGAGGAGCTGGCGGCGGGTCTCGGCGCAAGCGGCGCGGACGGCCCCGATGTGGTCATCGGCTTCTACGAGCGATGGCGGCGGCGCCTCTACAACAGCGTGGCCTACCTCGCGCCGCGGGGCGGCGGCTGGGTTCCCGTGCACGTGCACCGAAAGATGTTCCTGCCTACCTACGGCGTCTTCCAGGAAGCCCGCTTCGTGGAGGCCGGTACCGCGCTCGAGGCGTTCGATACTCGCCTGGGCAGAGTGGGGATGCTGGTCTGCGAGGAGATGTGGCATTCGCTGCCGCCGACGGTCCTCGCCCTCGATGGCGCCGAGCTCATCGTCTGCGTGAGCGCATCTCCGGCGCGGGACTTCCGGGTCGGTGGGCGACCCGGTAGCGTCGTGCGCTGGGAGGGACTGGCACGGAGCGTCGCCGAGGAGCACGGCGTCTTCGTGGCCGTGAGCCAGCTCGTGGGATCCGAAGGGGGCAAGCTCTTCCCCGGCTGCTCCATGGTTTTCGGACCCGACGGAAAGGAGCTCGTGCGGGGCCCGTTTCTGGACGAGGGCGTGGCCACGGCATCGCTCGAGGGCGCCCAATTGGACCGGGCCAGGGGCGGCTCCCCGTTGCTCGCCGACCTCGAGCAGATGCTGCCTCACCTCCAGGAGGCCCTCGAGCGCACTCGGCGGGGGCGGCCTCTCGCCCCCGACGAGCGCCCCGTGGAGGCCGGTGGCGGCTTGCGGGGCCTCCGAACCGATCGCCAGCCGGGGTGCATGCCGAAACCCGGAGACACGTCGTTTCTGGAGCTGGACTGGACGTCCGTCGAAGAGGCCCTCTTGGCGTTCATCCGTGAAGAGGTGATTCGACGGCGGGGCTTCGAGCGCCTCGTCCTGGGGGCCAGCGGCGGCGTGGACTCGTCCGTCTCCCTTTATCTCGCCGCGCGGGCGCTGGGCCCGGAAAACGTGGTGGCCTTTCGGCTGCCCTACGCGTCCTCGTCCCAGGAGAGCCTGGACCACGCTCAGAAGGTGATCGAGGCTACAGGCGTGCGGAGCCATACCATCGAGATCACGCCCGCTGTCGACGCGTACGTGGAGGCGTACGAGCCGGACATCACGCCACTGCGCCGCGGGAACCTGGCGGCCCGCTTCCGGGCCGTGACGCTCTTCGACCAGTCGGCCAAGCTCGGGGCACTCCCGCTGGGAACGGGGAACAAGAGCGAGCGGCTACTGGGATACTTCACCTGGCACGCCGACGACTCGCCGCCGATCAACCCTCTAGGGGACCTGCTCAAGACCCAGGTGTGGGGCCTGGCCCGCCACCTGGGCGTGCCGGACGTCATCGTGGAGAAGCCGGCTTCGGCGGACCTCGTGCGCGGCGTGCACGACGAGGACGAGCTGGGGATCTCGTACAACCGAGCGGATCCGCTGCTACACTGGTTTCTCGAGGGGTACCGTCCCGACGAGCTCATCGGTCATGGCTTCGACGAGGCGCGGGTGTGGCTGGTTTGGCGCCGGCTGAACTCGACCCACTGGAAGAGAGAGCTGCCGACCGTGGCCATGCTCACCTCTTCGGCCATCGGCGAGTTCTACCTGCGTCCGGTGGACTACTGACCGGGCCTCTCACCGACCCGTGCGGAGCCGATGAAGGGGGCGGGCCCCCGGCTCGCCGGAGAGGGAGCGGGTCGGCTCAGGGCAACTCCCTGAGGAGCAACGACCGGGCCAGGGCCGGTGGCAGTCCCGAGGCCAACAGGGCGTCATGGAAGTGCCGCTGCGCTCGGGCTTCGTCGTCTTCGGAGGCTGCCAGGAAGTCTTCCCGGAGGGCCCGGATCTGGAGGCTCCCCAGGATCCCGTCCTCGAGCGGCCGGTGTGCGGCACGCACGGCCGAGCTCCGGCCTTCGCTCGCGCTCACTCCGGCGTCGCGCATCACCTCTGCGGCGGCGTCCTCCACACCCAGGGTGGTGGTGTGCATTCGAATGGCGGCGCGGGTCTCGGCCAGAGCGAGCAGGCGGCGCTGGGTGTGGGCCGCCAGGAGGGCTAGGTCTTCGGATCCAAAACCGGACTCGACCAGCTGCGCTGCCGCGTAGCTGGACCAACCGGCCCGCAGCGTCGCCGGTCTGACCACCTTCCTGAGCCGGGTGGGTGCCCGTCGGGCATAGAGGCGCTCGACGAATCGCCCCGGGAACCCCGCCTCGAGCACCGCGGCGCCCACCTGGGCGGTGTTGGCGGGTCCGGACGCAATGTCCTCGATCAGGTACAGGGTAGAGGGCCCGTCGTAGGGCTGGAGGGGGCCCGGTCCCCAGACGTCGGGCTCTTCCCAGGCGAACAGGGGCGACCGGGTCGCCACCCGCGGTTGCTCGTCCGAGGGGATCGTCACGAAAAGAGAACGGAATACGAGGCCCCGGGCCGCTGTCATCAAGTCGCGGGCGGCCGCGGTCGCGCGTCCGGCTTCCCCTGAGAGCGTTCCGGCCGCCGCGTCGCTCGAGCCGCCCAGGCTCTCCAGTCGGGCTCGCTCCTCGACGATCTCGGCGTCGATGAGAGCGACGATCTCGGCCGCCGACTCGTCGATGTGCTCCCGGTATCGGAGCAGCCAGCCCAGGCGATCTGGACCCAGGCGGAAGTCTCCGCCGCGGGGGACCTCGCGCGCCAGGAAGTTGCTGTACTCGGCCACCTCGGCAGCCGCCCGGGAGAGGGCGCGGGTGAAGTCGTCCCGTCCCGGACCGGGCGGCACCGCCGCGAATGCCCGGGATACGTCGGTGCTCAGGAACGCCTCCAGGCGCGTGGCACCTCGCAGCGACGGGTCGACGAAGACCTCCGGGACCCCTCCGCGGAGGTTGGTACGGGCCTCGGCGAGGACTGTCGACACCTGGCGCAGCCGGGAGGTGAGGGCGTTCATCCTGTTCCGCAGGGGAATCCCCGTGTCCTCCACGAGGATGGCCACACCCGAAGCGATCAGGTCCAGGTAGAACGCCGGATCCCGCTCCCACCTGCGCACCTCCACGAGGTCCAGCAGTTCCGCCCGGATGGCGCGCTCCAGAAGGACCCGGTCCTCCCGAGCGTCTCCGACCGAACGTGCGGGATCGACGGAGCCCAGGCGATCCAGCCATAGCTGGTACGCCTCGGCTCTCGCTCGCAAGGCTGCCCGGCTCACGTCAGGCAGTCGTGAGTCGTAATCTCTCTCGCCAGCGAGTGATGCACGCACTGGGTTGAAGTAGAGATGGAAAGCCAGAAACCCATCGGCCAGCTCGTCGAACCCACCCTTGGGCTCGGGGTCCTGCAGTGGGGTGGGAGCCACGAGGGCCATTGAGAGGAGGAAGGCCAGCGGTGAGGTCATGGAGTCGGGCGTCTGCTTCCGGTTCGTGACCTGGGGTTGGGGATCGCCCGCAGGCTAGCGGCGACGTTCGTGGGGCGCCAGAGGGATCTTCATCCCCGGCCCGTGGCCTTGCGTCGCAGGGTCTCGAGGAGGGGAACCGGCGTCAACTCGCCGTCGATGATGGCGGCAAGCTCTTCCTCCTCTCGCCAGCGGTTCTCGAGGTCCGCCAGCTCCAGCTCCAGCAGCCGCTGCTCCGCGTGCTCGTTCGCGGCGATCTCCAGGGCGATGGCCCCGGTGCGGCGGAGCTCTCCGAGGTGCTTGCCCTGACGAACCAGCAGGCGGGCGGCGTCGCCCGCCGAGCCGGCCTCCTGGATGAGGCGGGTCGCCGATTCCACGCGGCGCTCGGACGCTCCCGCGAAGTGGTGGTAGGCGAGCACGCGCCTGAGCGTCCGCTCGGCTTCCAGGCCCGTCAGCGTCAGGCCCGCCCCCAGGTGACCACCGCAACGCGGGCAGCGCTTCACGATGCCGAGCGCCGACTCGCCTCCCGGGTCGTCCTCGGCGTCGCCGGGACGCAGGATCAGCCCGCTCCGGTCACGGTACGCCAGGCTCGAGAAGCGGTGGCCGCACCTCTCGCAGCGACGGTTTCCCCGCCAAGCGGTGCTGCCGAAGCGCAGCCAACGCGCGCCCTGGGTAAGCTTGTCGGGCGCGTGCTCCCACAGGATCCACGCGCCCAGCCATCCGAGCCCCCCGCTGGCCAGGCCGCCCCAGGCGGCTGCGCCCGCCGCGATCGTGCCGGCGAAGGTGAGCTTCTTGTAGGACTCCCGGCGCTGTCGCAGCTCCCGCCCGTATCTCCACCACGCCTCCTCGGTCAGGTTGGCCCGGCCGACGCGGACGATCTCCAGAGGCGGATAGCGGAGGAGCGCCACGTTGTCCGTCTGGTGGAGGAGGCGGGCCCGGTCCTTGACCAGCTTCTCCAACTCCTCCAGGGCCTCCCACCGGTCCTGGATCGGCGCCAGCGACCAGCGCCTGCACTCCTTGCACACCGCCCACAGACGCCCCTTCACCGGGTCGAAGGCGACCCGCCCGGCATTGGGGAAATGCTCGAGCGTCTCGTTGGCGGGGAAGGGCGCCGTGCAGACCAGACACCGTGTAAACAATTCTATGGTCCTCCGATGTGCAGAGCCGGTCGTGCACCGCTCGTGAAGACCGGGCCTGTGCTGCGGAACGGCCGCCTCGTGCTCACGAAACCTACGCCTTCGGTGGCGGGAACCTTTACGAGACGGTGCGGTTCGACGAGAGTACGCCGTGTTCCGTCGACCGGGTGCCCGGTCCGCACGGGAAGAACGCCATGCTCTCCCCGGGGAATCGCTTTGACCCGTCCCTATCGGAAGCTATCGCTTTCCCTCCGCCTCGTGCTCCTTCTCACGGTAGCGGTGGCCGCCTCGTCGGTCGCCGCGGGTGCCCAGGAGCTCTCTGTCGACATGATCTTCGGAAGCCAACAGCTGGCGCCCGAGGCTCTGCCCGAGATGACGTGGACCCCGGACGGCCAGAAGATGACCTTCGTAGCGTCCGTCGCCGGCACCACCACCGACCTCGTGGCCCTGAACCTGGAAACGGGCCAACAGCAGCGGATAATCGACGGCTCCGCGCTGATACCCCCGGGAGAGCTGAATCCGGTCCCCATCGAGGGCTACCAGTGGTCCCCCGACGGACGGAGCCTGCTGATCTACACCCGCTCAGAACGCGTGTGGCGAGACAACACCCGGGGCGTCTACTTCGTGTACTCACTGGACGACGGGACTCTGCGTCCGATCTCCACCGGCTTCGGCTACCAGATGTTCGCCAAGTTCTCTCCCGCCGGAGACCAGGTGGGGTTCGTCCGTGACCGCAATGTGTTCGTGACGGACCTCGTCAGCGGGATGGAGACCCAGCTCACCCATGACGGTGGCGAAGAGATCATCAACGGCACGTTCGACTGGGTGTACGAGGAAGAGCTCGGGCTTCAGGACGGCTGGCGGTGGAGCCCGGACGGCCGGAGCATCGCCTTCTGGCGTCTGGACCAGACGCCCATCAAGGACTTCTACCTGATCGACGACCTGGGCCTCTACTCCCGGCCGATCCCGATTCCCTATCCCAAGGCCGGTGAGCCGAATTCCTTCGCCCATATCGGCGTCGTCGACGTGACCTCCGGCGAGACGCGCTGGATGGACTTCGGAGAGAACCCCGACCAATACCTCGCTCGGATGGAGTGGGCGCGGACGTCGGACGAGCTCATCGTGCAGCGCCTCAACCGACTCCAGAACCGCCTCGACGTGATGCTCGCGGACCGCGCCACGGGCGCGTCCCGGGTCCTCTTCTCGGAGTCCAGCGACACCTGGGTCGACGTCGACGACGATCTTCGCTGGGTGGACGACGAGCGCTTCCTGTGGACCTCGGACCGGGACGGGTACGACCACCTCTACCTGTACGATCGCCAGGGCAGGTTGGTCCGGCAGTTGACGTCCGGCGAGTTCGACGTGGAGTCGCCTGCGGGAGTGGACCTTGACGGCAGGTGGGTCTACTACACGGCAGCCAGCGAGGGGCCTCTGGGACGCCAGGCATTTCGGGTCTCGCTGGACGGCGGCGCCCCGGCACGTCTCACCAACGACCCGGGCACGCACAGCCTGGACGTCTCGCCCACGGGACGGTTCTTCGTGGACACCCACACCAGGGCCGGCGACCCCGCCGTGATCACCGTGCACCGGGGGGACGGCGAGCCCGTGGGCACCCTGGTGGACAACGCCGCCATGCGGAGCCAGCTGGCCGACCTGGGCCTCGCGGCGCCCGAGTTCTTCAGCTTCACGACCTCCGACGGCGTGGACCTGAACGGCTGGATGATCAAGCCGCCGGACTTCGACGAGTCACGTCGGTATCCGGTGCTCATGTACGTGTACGGCGGACCCGGGTCACAGACCGTCAGCGACGACTGGGGAGGGAACCGCTATCTGTGGCATCAGCTGCTCGCGCGGAAGGGAGTCCTGGTCGTGTCCGTGGACGGCCGGGGCACCGGCGCCCGGGGCCGTGACTTCCGCACGGTCACGTACCAGAATCTCGGAGACTGGGAGACCCACGATCAGATCGAAGCCGCCCGCTACCTGGGGGCGCTGCCCTTCGTGGACGAGAGCCGCATCGCGGTCTGGGGCTGGAGCTACGGCGGCTACATGACCCTGTTGAGCCTCATGAAGGGCGGGGACCTGTTCCGTGCGGGCATCAGCGTGGCTCCCGTGACCAGCTGGAAGCTCTACGACACGATCTACACGGAGCGCTTCATGCGAACCCCACGGGAGAATCCCGAGGGATACCGAAGCGGATCACCGCTGACGCACGTGGACGGCATGACCGGCGAGCTCCTGCTCGTGCACGGCACCGGAGACGACAACGTGCACTTCCAGAACTCGGTCCAGATGCTCACGGCGCTTCAGGACGCGGGAAAGCAGTTCTCCTTCATGGCGTACCCGAACAAGACCCACTCGATCTCGGGTGAGGCCACCCAGGTGCACCTCTACACGATGATGACCGAGTGGATACTGGAGAGGCTGTCCCTCGACGGAACGCCCGTGACGTGACCGATTCCCCATGATCCTGGTCATCGACAACTACGACTCCTTCACCTTCAACCTGGTCCAGTACCTCGGCGAGCTGGGCGCGGCGCCCACCGTCATCAGGAACGACGAGCTGGCACTGGAGGAGATCCGGGGCCTCGAGCCGGAGCGGATCGTCGTCTCGCCGGGACCCGGCGTCCCGGCCGATGCCGGCATCAGCATCGCCGCGATCCGGGAGCTGGGCCCGACGACACCGGTGCTGGGAGTGTGCCTGGGGCACCAGGCGATCGCGGAGGCCTTCGGGGGCCGGACGATCCGGGCCGAACGGATCATGCACGGGAAGACCGCGCCGGTGCGGCACGACGGGCGGGGCATCTTCCGGGACATCCCGTCGCCCCTGACTGTGGCGCGGTACCACTCCCTGGTGACGGACCCGGGAGCGCTGCCCGATGAGCTCGAGCCGGTGGCCTGGACGGATGACGACCGGGGTTCTCCGGAGATTCAGGCGATCCGACACCGGGATCACCCGATCTGGGGGGTTCAGTTCCACCCGGAATCGCATTTCTCCGATTGTGGCAGGCGTCTTCTCGCCAACTTCCTGAGGACCTGAATCCCGCGTCGCGGCAGGGTGCGTCCGGGTCTACCTCCGCCTTGCCACACCGGGGTCGGAGGCCTACCTTTTACCGGCGTGGATATTGCCTACGCACTGGTGGATGTCGGCTCTCCTGAGCACCTCCGGAGGAGTCGGTGAGCGGCCGCGTCCTTGGGATCGTTCCCGCGCGGCTCGCGTCCACCCGTCTCCCCAGAAAGCCCCTCTTTCCGCTGCTCGGCCGACCGCTCCTGGAGTGGGTATGGCGTCGGGTGCACCGGATTCCAGTGCTGGACGCGGTGGTCGTGGCCACCGACAGCGAAGAGGTGGCGGAGGTGTGTGTGTCTCTGGGGGCCCCGGTGGAGTTGACGTCGGCCGAGCATCCCTCCGGAACGGATCGCGTCGCCGAGGTCGCCCGGCGGCCGGCGTTCGCTGACTACCCGGTGATCGTGAACATCCAGGGTGACGAGCCCTTGCTGGACCCCGATCACATCCGAGCGGTGGTGGAGATCCTCGGCCAGGGGCCGTGGGACCTGGCCACGTGTGCGAGCCCGCTCCTATACGAGGAGTCCCGCTCGAACCCGTCGGTAGTCAAGGTCGCGCGGGCACCCGACGGCCGGGCTCTGTACTTCTCGCGGGCCAAGATCCCCTACAAACGGGACGACACGCCGAGCGCCGCGGATCTGGCAAGTGACCAATTCCTGGCCCACGTGGGTATCTATGCGTACACGCGGCGCGGACTCGAGGGCTGGGTGTCGCAGGAGCCGTCGCCGCTGGAGCGCATCGAGGGGCTGGAACAGCTCCGCCCGCTGGAGGCCGGAATGAGCATGGGCGTTGCCGTGGTGGGCGACGCGGAGCCGGGTGTGGACACACCGGCCGATATCATACACATGGAGCAGCGCCTCATCGAGCTGGGGCTGAACACGTGAACGGAAGAGGAACATGACCGACCCGCAGTCCGATACCAGGTACATCTTCGTCACGGGTGGCGTCGTCTCGGGGTTGGGGAAGGGAATCGCGGCCGCTTCTCTGGGGCGGCTCCTGAAGGAACGGGGCTTCCGGGTCACGCTGCAGAAGTTCGATCCCTACATCAACGTCGATCCGGGCACCCTGTCCCCGTTTCAGCACGGCGAGGTATTCGTCACGGACGACGGTGCCGAAACCGACCTCGATCTCGGCCACTACGAGCGTTTCATCGACGCCTCTCTGTCCCAGGACAACAACATCACCACGGGGCGGATCTACCAGAGCGTCATCACGAAGGAGCGCCGCGGAGACTACCTGGGGTCGACGGTCCAGGTCATCCCCCACATCACGGACGAGATCAAGAACGCCATCCGGCGGCTCGCGCCCGAGCATGACATCGTCATGACCGAGATCGGCGGCACGGTGGGCGACATCGAATCGCTGCCGTTCCTCGAGGCCATCCGGCAGTTCCGGCAAGACGTGGGTCGGGAGAACACGCTGTTCATCCACCTGACCCTGGTGCCCTACATCTCGGCGGTGGGTGAGCTGAAGACCAAGCCGACCCAGCACTCGGTCCGAGAGCTCATGGAGCTGGGGATCCAGCCCGACGTGGTGATCTGCCGGAGCGAGCAGCCCCTGGGCGAGGACATCAAGCGGAAGATCGCCCTCTTCACCAACGTGCCCCTCGACGGAGTGGTGGAGGCTCCGGACGCCGACACGATCTACGCAGTGCCCCTGGACCTGCGCCGGCAGCGTCTCGACGACTTCGTCCTGTCACGCCTCGGCCTGGAGGGGCCCGCGCCGGATCTCCAGGCCTGGACCGAGATCGTGGAGCGCATCCGCAAGCCGTCGCGAGGGACCGTGCGGATCGCGGTCGTAGGCAAGTACACCGAGCTCGTGGACTCGTACAAATCCATTCAGGAGTCCTTGATTCACGGCGGCGTGACGAGCGATGTGGCCGTGGAGATCGACTGGCTGTCCAGCGAGCAATTCGAAGACGGGTCCGGTGTGGAGGGCCTCCCCCCGGAGGCGCTCCGTGAGTACGACGGGCTCCTCGTGCCTGGCGGCTTCGGGCCTCGCGGCGTGGAGGGGATGCTCGCGGCGATCCACTGGGCGCGGGAGCAGCGGATGCCCTTCTTCGGCATCTGCCTCGGCCTCCAGTGCGCGGTGATCGAGTTCGCCCGGAACGTCTGCGGCCTAGACCAGTCCGACTCGTTCGAGTTCGCCAAGGAGTCGCCGGATCCGGTGATCTGCCTCATGGACTCCCAGCAGAACGTCACGACCAAGGGCGGCACCATGCGCTTGGGCGAGTGGCCCGCGGTACTGACGCAGGGCTCCCGCGTCGCCTCCATCTACGGCGCGGAGGAGATCGGCGAGCGTCACCGTCACCGCTACGAGGTCAACAACGAGTACCGCGAGATCCTGGGCGATCACGGGCTCGCCTTCAGCGGCTTGTCACCGGACGGACGACTCGTCGAGATGATCGAGCTTCCGGATCACCCCTGGTTCGTGGCATGTCAGTTCCACCCCGAGCTCAAGAGCCGCCCGAATCGGCCCCATCCGCTGTTCGCGTCGTTCGTCGAGACGTGCGCGGCGATGCGGGTGACTCGGGCCGCCGGCGCGCCGGAGGCGGCGTTCGGTGCCTCGAGCGGCTGAGCTGGAGACCGTTGGCCCTTGGATGAAGTCGTGATGGCCGAAGACGACGCGAACCGGTCGAAGTCCGGGCGGGAACGGTGCCTCGTGGGCCTGTTCGTCCTGGCCCTCGTCGCGGGCGCCTGCAGCGAGGAGCCGGAGACACCAGTGGCGGCCTCCGAGCTCCAGGAGCTGGAGGCGGACCAGGCGGTCTTCGGGATGCGCATGTACATCACCGTGGAGGGCATCAGAGAAGCGCTCCTCTATGCCGACACCGCCTACACGTATCGGGATTCCGTCGAGATCGACGTTCGCTCTCTCCAGCTGACCCTCTACGGGGAGACGGGGAACGAGCGGGCCTTCGTGACCGCCAACCGCGGTGCGGTCGATCCCAATACGCAGCGTATGCAGGCCCGCGGCGACGTGGTCCTGACCATTCCGGAGCAGAACCGCCGGATCGAGAGCTCCCAGCTCAACTACGATCCCAATCGCGATCGCATCTGGAGCGATACGGCCACCGTCATGATCCACGACGGCCGGCGCTCGACGGGTGACGCGTTCGAGTCCGACCTGGACTTCACCAGCGTGAGGATCTTCGGCGCGCGAGGTCGGTCCGGTAACGGCGGACCCTGATGTCGCGGCGGGCTCGGTTCCTCTTCGTGTGCATCACCGCGCTGGCCCTCGCGCCGGTGAAGGGCGCCAGCGCCCAGATCCCGTTTCCGGGCCAGGATCTCGCGCAGGATCCCCAGGACTGTGAGTTGGTGAGGAATCAGTGGGTCTACATCCGCGTCCTCTCCGACGGCACGTCGAACTCGTACGTGAGCGGACCCATGGAGGTGCGCTGTGCCGGGGGAATTCGCATCCAGGCCGACAGCGCGGTGATCTTCGAGGCCTCTGGCTACACGCAGCTCTTCGACAACGTGATGTTCGAGGACCAGGAGAAGCGGCTGAACGCTGACCGGGCCAACTACTTCGACCGCGCAAAGCGCCTCGTGGCCACGGGTAACGGCCGCATCATCGACAAGATCAGGAACTCGGTGATCACCGGGGACACTGTGATCTACATTCGCGCCAACCGGTTCCAGGCCGAGGACATCCTCAACGTGCACGGTGGGGACCCCCACGCGATTCTCTTTCCTCCGGAGCGATCTGAGACGTCCGCTCCAGAGAACGAGGCTGACGAGATCGCGGTGGCCGAAGGGCCGGTCGCCGATTCGCTCGAGGCGGGTGGGGCACCGAGCGATTCCGTGGTGAGCCCAGCGGACCGACGCGGCCGGGTGGACCCGTCGGTGGTCTCCGACTCGGCCGGGGCCGCTGTCGGCGCTCTGGAGCCGGTGGCGCCAGAGGGGCAGGCGGATGCGGCCCCCGACACGATGCCGGGACCCGACGCGCTGGCAAGCGCCTCGGACAGCGTCGGCGGCGCCCAAGACGCGCAGCTCACCGAGGTGAGCCCGCAGACGCCGCCGCCTGCGCGAAGCGACCGTCCCTACGAGGTCGACGCGACGCGGTTTTCCATCGCAGGCGATCGCTTTTTTCGAGCCATGGGCGACGTCGTGATCCGAAGGGACAGCCTGGAGGCCGTAGGTGACTCCCTCGAATTCGACCAGCAGATCGGTGACGTGATGTTGCTGGGGAATGCGGGGATCGAGGAGGATGCGTACGAGCTCACCGGCGCAGCTCTCTCGCTCGGTGAGGACGACGCTCAGACGACCGAGGTCCGGGCCATCGGAGAGGCGCTGCTGGTGAGCGAGCAGGTCGACGTCAGCGCCCACGAGATCCGCATCTACCTGGCAGACGGCACGCTGCACCGGATGGTCGCGGTGAAGGAGCCACCCGACACGAGCGCTGCGGATCCCAGGGAAGAGTCCGCCGCTCCGGCCGCTGGCCCCGCCGGCACCGAGGAGGAAGGAGAAGACGTGGCCGCGCTGCCACCTCGTCCTCGGGCGATCGCCGAGGATTTCGTGTTGGAGGGAGATTCCCTCGAAGTCGTGGCTCCAAACGAGATCCTGGAGCAGGTCGTGGCCGTGGGCTCGGCCCGGGGCGAGTCCTTGAGCCGCGACTCCCTCAATACCGAGGATACGCCCGAGGTCGCGAGACGGGACTGGATGGAGGGACGCACGATCGTGGCCTACTTCAAGCCGGTGTCGGCTGCCGCCGCACTGGCTCTGGATTCAGCCGCCGCCGCGGAGACCCCCGACTCGGCTCCGGTCCCATCGCTCGTGGACTCGGCTGCCGCCGCGCTGGCTCTGGATTCGACCGCGACCGCGGAGACCCCCGACTCGGCTCCGGCCTCACCACTCGTGGACTCGGCCGCCGCCGTGCTGGCCCTGGACTCCGCCGCCGCGCCACCGCCCCTGGACTCGGCCGCGGCGGTTGCCGCGCTGCTTTCGGCTGCCACCGCACGGGCTGCCGACTCGGCTGCCACGCCGGGCGAGCCCGGAGGCCAGTACACGGTCGATCGCATCGTCGCTCAGGGCTCGGCCCGGAGTCTGTACCGCATGACGCCCTCCGACACGACGGGCGCTCCGGCTGCGGGGCGCCTGGCCCTCCACTACGTCACCGGAGCGGAGATCACGATCCGAATGCAGGATGGCGAGATCACATCCATGGAGGTGTCGGGCCAGACCCGTGGATACCACCTGGAGCCGCTGGCCGTGCCGGCGCTGCCGGATTCGCTTCCCCCGGATTCCGCCGTGGCCGACACGGTGGCCTTGCCGATCCCTCCCGCTGCGGACACCGCAGCATCCGGAGCCACCCCCTCGGACTCTTCCGGGACGGCGCTGGACGGGGAGCTCTCCGGGCCCACGCCCTCCCCCCTTCCTGACACGCCAGGCGCCGCGAGCGCGGGTGGGCCAGCGTGGACGCGAGACCAGGAGATGCCGTGAATACCCTCCAGGAGTTCGTGGCCTACGTCGCTGGCCTCTCCCGCCACGACCTCTCCGTGTCGGTGGCCCTGGCCGAGCTTCTCCGTGCAGCCGACGACCTGGGCAGCGCCGATCGGGGGACGTGGGTCGCGGCCGTGCGGGAGGCCTACCAGCAGCTGTCCGACCGATCCGCCGCTCCGGGAAGAGAGCAGCCCGGGGAGCGTGGCATGGTCCGGTACCTGGAAGAGTTGGTGGCCCGTCTGGAAGCCCGCCGGATGGTGGTGCGGCAGCCGCCCGGCGAGGGATGGGAGGGGTTGGCCTTTCGCGCCGACCTCTGGGACGCGCTACGCAGTGCCCGGCCACAGGCGCAGGAGGAGGCCGACGCTGCCGTGCAGCGGCTGTCGAGCCGGGACGACGCCGACGTAGCCTCGCATGGCATCACGCCTGGTGAGGGAAGCCGCCTTCATGCCCACGATCTCACCAAAGTGTACCGCAAGCGCAAGGTGGTGAACGACGTCGCCATCGAGGTGGAGCAGGGCGAAATCGTCGGGCTTCTCGGACCCAATGGGGCGGGCAAGACCACGACCTTCTACATGATCGTGGGGTTGATTCCACCCAACACCGGCAGCGTGCACCTCGACGAGAAGGAGATCACGAACGTGCCCATGTTCAAGAGGGCACGCATGGGCGTCGGGTACCTCGCGCAGGAGCCGTCGGTGTTTCGGAAGCTCACGGTCGAGGAGAACGTCCTCGCCATCCTCGAGACCATCAAGCTGCCCCGCCAGGAACGACGGCAACGTCTGGAGGGGCTTTTGGCCGAGCTCTCCCTCACCCACCTCCGGGACAACAAGGCGTATTCCCTGTCCGGCGGTGAGCGCAGAAGGCTCGAGATCACCCGGGCCCTGGTGCAGCGACCGAAGTTCATGTTGCTGGACGAGCCGTTCGCGGGAATCGACCCCATCGCGGTGAACGACATCCAGCAAATCGTCGGCGAGTTGAAGCATCGGGGCATCGGCGTCATCATCACGGACCACAACGTCGAGCAGACCCTGGAGATCGTGGACCGGGCTTACATCATGTACGAAGGGCGGATCCGGGTCAGCGGGACGGTTTCCGAACTCGTCTGGAATGACGAAGTTGCCGACATCTATCTTGGGCCCACCCTGACACAACGCATGCGGCAACGATACGAACGGCCCGTGGCGAAAGTAGTATGAGCGGATTCAACGCAAAGCTGTTCCAGAGCACCCAACTCAGGCAGGAGATGAAGATCAACCCACGCCTGTATCAGGCGATGGAGTTGCTCTACATGCCCCTGTTGGATCTGCAGATTCACCTGAAGCAGGAGCTGAACCAGAACCCCTTCCTCGAGATGAGTGAGGCCGACGTCCAGGACGACGTGGAGCTCGAAGAGGAGAACGACGGGGAAGAGGACGAGAACGAGATCGATTGGGAGGAGATACTCCTCGACGGCTTCGACGTCGGAGGCCGTCGCCAGCAGTACGAAGAGCGCGAGTACTACCAGCCGACTCAGGTGGAGCGGAGGGATCTTCAGGGCTTTCTGATCGATCAGCTTCGGCTTCTGTCCCTGTCCGCCCGCGAGCACATTCTGGGCGAGGAGATCATCGGTAACGTGGACGACGATGGCTCCGTGTCATACCCGTTGGAGGAAGTGGCGGCTGCCCTCAACCAGTGGCTCGACGCCGAGCGCGAGGCCGCGCACTCCGATGCACGGGCCATCGAGGACTCGGAGGAGCGGGCGCAGGCCCTTCAGACCGTCGAGCGGCAGTTCCGGCCGTACTGCCTGGAAGAAGCCGAAGAGATGCTCATGCGGATCCAGGAATTCGATCCGCCTGGCGTAGCCGCCCGTGACCTGCGCGAATCGATCCTGATCCAGCTTCGACGGCTGGATCTATCCGACACGTTGGCCTATGCCATCGCCCAGACCCACTTCGAGGACCTGATCAGCCACCGCTGGGCGGACATCGCGCGGGCCATGGAGATCAGCCCGCGGGAGGTCCAGGATGCCGCGGACGAGATCGCCAAGCTCGACCCCAAGCCGGGTCTCAAGCATTCGGCAGAGCTCGAGCAATACGTCATCCCCGACCTGATCGTGGACAAGATCGACGGCGAGTACATGGTGTTCGCCAACGACACCAACCTCCCGCGCCTCCGCCTCTCCCAGTCCTATCGCGAGGTCGCCCGGGACAAGAACAAGTTCCAGGGCGCGAACAAGGAGTTCATCGCCAGCAAGCTCAATTCGGCCAACTGGATGATTCAGGCCATCGAGCAGCGGCGTCAGACCATGCTCAAGGTCATGAACTTCATCGTCGATCGGCAGCGGGACTTCTTCGAGCGAGGCGTCCAATACCTGAAGCCCCTGACGCTGCGGGAGGTGGCCGACCACATAGACATGCACGAGTCCACGGTTTCCCGCGTCACGAACGAGAAGTTCGTGCAGACGCCACGAGGCGTGTACCCGCTGAAGTTCTTCTTCTCGAGCGGGTTGTCCACTACCAGCGGTGAGAACATCAGCGCCCGCGGTGTGAAGGCCAAGATCCAGAAGCTCGTGGAGGACGAGGACGAACAAAGGCCCCTCACCGATCAGGCCATCGTCAACCTCCTGAAGACCGACGGGGTCAAGATCGCACGACGGACCGTGGCCAAGTACAGGGACCAGCTCGCGATCCTGCCGGCGCGCATGCGGAAGCGCGTCTGAGTCTCGAGGGGGCCGACCCCCCGCTCAACCTGTTAGGTTAACGGTCGAAACACGCTCCGTCCCCTCCGACAGCTTGCACATGTCTCAGGAAGCCCTGGCACCGAGGGATTCTTCCATGACTGCCGCCCTGGACGCGGCGGCGAGCCTCACGGATGCGACCCGTCGGGACTTCGCAGTCGTGATTCCCGCCTACAACGAGGCCGAGGTCGTGCCCGAGCTCATCCGTGAGCTGCGAGCCGCGTTCGACCGCTACCGGCTCACGGGCGAGGTTCTGTTGGTGGACGATGGGTCGACCGACGCCACTGCCGAGACGGCTCGGCGGGAAGGGCAGGGGTGGACGAGTCTGCGTGTCCTGACCCACGGGACCAATCTCGGCAAGACCGAGGCGATATTGACGGCCGCCCGGGATACGGAGTGCCGCTATCTGGTGCTGTTCGACGCCGACCTGCAGCACCTTCCAGACGAGATTCCCCGTTTCCTCGCCGAGCTTCAGTCCGGCTGGGACATGGTCACGGGTCGCAAGGTGGGACCCTATGACAAGCGGGGCGTCTCCTCGGTCTACAACCGGCTGAGCCGGCGGATCTTCAAGGTGCCCGTCTCGGACCTGAACTCCATGAAGGCGTTCAGAAGAGATATCCTCGAGGAGGTCCCACTCCGGCACGATTGGCACCGGTTCTTCGTGGTACTGGCCCATGCCCGAGGCTATAGCGTCACGGAGATCGACATCGACCTGCATCCCCGCCGGGCCGGATCGTCGAAGTACACGGGCTCGTGGCGGATCGTCGTGGGACTGCTGGATCTCGTATCGGTGTGGTTCCTGCTGCTGTTCTCCCGCAAGCCCCTCATCCTCTTCGGCTTCAGCGGGTTCGCCCTCATTGCCGTCGGGACCGTCGTGGGCGTGGTCGCCCTCTACTTCCGTTTCGTGCAGGGCGTGGGATTCCGCCCGCTCCTCTACCTGGTCATGTTGCTCGAGACGCTGGGATTCCTGCTCTTGGGCTTCGGCCTCCTTGCCGAGATGGTGGCCCAGGTCAGGGACGAGCTGGACGACCTGAGAAGTCGCATCAAGTAGACATATCCATAACTCTGTAGAATAGAGATTAAGGAGTTCTAGGAAGGGTCTGCGATCGGGCGGATGCATGGACTCGGGCGCCAGGGTCGATTACCATCTTGGCGCCTCGTCCGCATGGGGGGGACGGCGCGAGACCTCGAATGGACCGGAGAGCTTCTTGAGCGAGGACCTGGCAGGCCGTCATCATCGGGTGCTGCTCGTCATCGGGACGCGCCCCGAAGCCATCAAGATGGCGCCGGTCTTCGCCGCGCTGCGGGACCTGGACGATATCGAGACCCGGCTCGCGCTCACGGGGCAGCACACGACGCTGGTGGACCAGGTGCTCGAGGTGTTCGATCTGCGCCCTGACTACGATCTCGACATCATGCGGGAAGGTCAGAGCCTGTATGACGTGGCCCACGGCTGTCTCGACGGCCTGAGGGAGGTCGTGCGGGACTTCCGACCCGACGTGCTGCTGGTGCAGGGCGATACGGCGACGGTGTTCTACGCTTCGCTGGTTGGCTTCTTCGAAGACGTCGGCGTCGGCCACGTGGAGGCGGGGTTGCGGAGCGGCCGCAAGCGCTCCCCGTTCCCGGAGGAAGTCCTGCGCAAGCTCACCGACGTGATCGCCGACTTCCACTTCGCGCCCACGGGTCCGGCGGCGGACAACCTCCGGCGTGAGGGAGTGCCCGACTCCAGCATCTTCGTGACGGGCAACACGGTCGTGGACGCCCTCCTGGACGTGGCGCAGCGACTACCGGAGCCGTCGGATCCACACCTGAGGGACATCCTGGACAGGGGCGCCCCCCTTGTGCTGCTCACCGCCCACCGACGGGAGTCGTTCGGCGAGCCGCTGCGAGACGTCTTCCGAGCCGTGGTGGAGGTGACCGAGTCCGTGGACGACGTCGAGGTGCTCTATCCCGTGCACCCGAATCCCAACGTTCGAGCTCCCGCTGCCGAGATCCTCGGGGGGCGCGCGCGCATCCACCTGACCGATCCGCTGGGATACCTGGACCTGGTGTGGGCGCTGAAGTCGGCTCAGCTGATCTTGACCGATTCGGGCGGGATCCAGGAGGAGGCACCGACCTTCGGCACGCCCGTGCTCGTGCTGCGCGAGGTGACGGAGCGAGGGGAGGGGGTCCGGGCGGGGGTCGCGCGCCTGGTGGGTACCGACCGAGCCGTCATCGTCCGCGAGGCTGTGCGACTGCTGACCGATGACGGCGCCCGGGCGACGATGAGCCGTGTCGGGAGCCCCTATGGCGACGGGCAGGCCTCGGCCCGCATCGCGGATATCCTCTCAGCGTCTCTCGCCGGGCGTGACAGGTCCCTCGAAGACTGGACGGGGGCCTCCAGGGCCGTCACCGCCGCGGACGTCTCTGCATCATGAACATCCTGATGCACTGCATCTATTTCCCCCCTGAGGTGGGGGGGCTCGAGAGCCACATCTACCAGTTGGCCCGCTGGTTCGTCCGGCAGGGCCACCGCGTCGACGTCGTCACGTCGCGCTCCCTTCCCGGCGTCCCGGCCCACGAGGACATGGAGGGCGTGCGCGTGTGGCGGACGTGGTTCCCGTCGCGCAACCCGCCCGGCTGGGTGGCCCACTCCCTGGCTTCGACCCCACGCCTGGTGGCGCTGGCCGCAGATGCCGACGTGGTGCACGCGCAGGCGTTCGCGTCGGTGCCCCCCGGCGTGGTGGCGCGATGGCGGCACGGCACGCCCCTCGTGGCGAGCTTCCATACGTCCCACTTCCTGCGCCGGGCCCAGCGGCCGCGCTGGAGACCGATCCTGGCCCGTACTGTGCGTTGGCCCGACCACGCCATGGCCGCCAGCGTCGAGATCGCCCGGGTTGCCGAGGATCTCGCCCCGGGGGTCCACGTGGAGCCGTTCACGAACGGCGTCGACACCGCCGACTTTCGCAAGCGCGACGGGTCGTTACCTCCGTCGTCCCGTCGGCGTCTCGTGGCGCCCAGGCGCCTGTACGAGAAGAACGGCGTGGAGTACCTCGTGCGCGCCGTTCCCATCATCGCCAAATCCGTGGACGCCGAGGCGTTCGTCGTGGGCGACGGGCCGGAGCGCCCCCGCTTGGAGGCCCTGGCCGGGGAGCTCGGTGTCGCCGACCGGGTCCACTTTCTCGGTGCTCGGCCCAACAGCGAGCTCCCCGGACTGCTGGGCTCAGCGGACCTGGCCGTGTTCCCGTCCCTCATGGAGGCGACCTCGGTGGCGGCGCTGGAGGCCATGGCGTGCGAGCGACCGGTGCTGGCGACCCGTGTCGGGGGGCTGCCCGAGATCGTGGACGACCAGGTGGGCGGACTCTGCGAGCCGGGCGATCCCGAGGACCTGGCAAGGGTGGCGGTGGAGCTACTCCGGCGGTCGGACCTGGACGACCTGGGCGCCCATGGGCGCGCGCGGGTCCAGGAGCACTGGAGCATCGACCGGCTGGGCACCCGCCACCTGGAGGTCTACGAGATGGTGGTGGCTGCGCGGGGGTCCGGCGCATGAGCTCGGGGAAGCGGCGACGCCAAGCCGACGAGGCCGAAGTCGCGGACGCCCGGGCCGTGGGATCGCCGCCGCCGGAGGCGGAACGGAGGCTACCGCGCTGGTTGGCTCCAGCCCTTTACGGTCTGCTCACGCTGATCCTCTTCCGGAAGTTCGTGATCTCCGGGGAGATGCTCTTCGGCTCGGACACCCTGGGCCTCGGCTACGTGGCGCGCGCCTTCTACGCCGAGATGCTGCGGAGCGGCACGTTCCCCCTCTGGAACCCGTTCATCCTCGGAGGCACCCCCTTCCTCGAGTCGCTGGCCGGCGGCGATTCCCTGTACCCGACGTCGTTGCTCCTGCTGTTCCTTGACACGTACCGCGCCCTCGGCTGGAAGCTGGTGCTCCACGTCTTCGCGGGCGGCCTCTTCATGTACGGGTGGGTCCGACGGTTGGGCGTCACACCCCTGGCGGCCTCGGTGGCCGGGATCGCGTACCTCTCGGCACCGTTCCTGGTGTCGCTGGTCTGGCCGGGACACGACGGAAAGATCTTCATCACGGCGCTGACTCCCCTCCTGTTCTGGTTGGCGGAGCGGACCCTGACCCGGGGCGGGGTAGGCAGCTACGCCGCCCTGGCCCTGGGCATCGGTGTGGTGATCATCTCGACGCACTTCCAGGCCGCCTACTTCCTCTTCGGGGCGCTGGGGCTCTACTACGCGTTCCGGTGCTTCCAGCTCTGGAGAGCGGCGGGGACTACCAGAGCGCTGGTGGCCTTCGGCCTGTTCCTGGGATCCGCCGTCGCCGGCGCAGGGGTTTCGGCGGTTCAGCTCCTTCCCGCCGTGGACTACGTGACCGAGCACTCTCGCCGCACGCAAACCACCACACAGGCGTCACGCGAGGAGTCTCTGGCGTACTCGAGCTCGTGGGGCCTGCACCCGGAGGAGGTGGCGGCGCTGGTGGTCCCGGAGTTCGTCGGCGGCAACGTCGGCGGCGCGGCCTGGGCGGAGAACACGTACTGGGGCCGCAACGTCTTCAAGCACAATCACGAGTACGCCGGACTCGTGGTGCTGATTCTGGCCAGCCTGGCCTTCGTAGGAGGCGCCAGGAGCGGGGTGAGGTGGTTCCTGCTGTTCCTGGGGACGTTGGCGATCCTCTTCGGGTTGGGTGGGCACACGCCTGTGTGGCGGATCCTTTACGAGCTGGTGCCGGGGATCTCGCTGTTCAGGGCTCCCTCCAACGCCGCCTTCCTCTTCGGGTTCTCTGCCATCACGCTGATGGCGTTGGGCCTCGACCGCGTGCTGGCGCTCCGGAGCCGGCAGGATGCCGATTGGCCGCGCATCCGGAACGTGTCGGTGGGATGGGTCGCAGGGTTGGCCGTGCTCACCGGCCTCGCCGCCTCCGGCGTCCTGTTGGACGTTTGGGTATCGGTGCTCTACGCCGGCATCGATCCGGCCAAGGCCACCGCCCTCGAACAGGCGACCCCCTTCATCGTGAGGGGCTTCGCCATCTCGACGACATTGGCTGGAGGGGTCGGTGGGGCGATCTGGCTGTATCGGGACCGTCGGATCGGAGCCGCGCTCCTGGCAAGCATCGTGGGCGTCCTTGCCTTCGCGGACGTGGTTCGAGTGGACGATCCCTTCATCGAGACGTTCGACTTCCGCACGTGGTCCGCACCCGATCCCAACATCCGCTACCTCCAGGGGCGCCTCGATGCCGAGGAGCCGTTCCGCGTCTTCTCGATGATGGGTGGGAACGGCCAGGACGTGAACCCGGCCATGTTCGGCCTGGAGCTGGCCGGGGGACATCATCCCAACGACCTCGGCCGGTACCGGGAGCTCATCGGGATGGCTGGAAGCGGGCTTCCCCAGCGTCTGTTCGAATCGCCCAACATCCTCCCCATTCTCAACGTGCGCTACCTGCTCTGGCCGGTGGCGCAGCTGGGTCCCCTGGAGGCTGTGCAGGGCGTGCCGCACCTTGAGGGGCTGCGCCGGGTGAACGAGGCCGCGCTCGCGGACGGGCGGGTCTACTCGGCCGTCTATGCCTTCCCGGGTCTACCGCGAGCCCGACTGGTCTCGGAAGCGGTGATCGTACCCGACGAGGACGCCGTGAGCTTCATCGCGGGGCCGGGCTTCGACCCGACCGGGCAGGTGGTCCTGGCGGAGCCCGCTCCCATCGCCCTGGACGGGCAGCCTCCCGAGGGAGCGGTACGGTGGACGCGCCGTGAGCCGAACGGCCTGGAGTTGGACGTGGAGACGACCCGGCCCGCGCTGCTGGTGCTTTCGGAGAGCTGGTTCCCGTCGTGGCGCGCCCGGGTGGATGGCGAGCCTACCGCACTGCTACGGGCGAACTACGTGCTGCGGGCGGTGCCGTTGGAGCCCGGCCGCCACCGCGTGGAGATCGCCTACGATACGGGCAGCCTGGTGCGGGCGCTGCTGTTGAGCCTGGCGTGTACCGCGGTCCTGGTCACGTTCATCGTCGTGTCTGCCCGGAGGGGCCGTGGCGGGGGCAGGGTGCCGGATGCGGGCGGCGAGCTACCGCGATCGGCGGCAGAGGAAGGCGAGCTGATACGTCCAGCGGAGGGGTAGCAGGGACCAGATGGCCTTTCTCACGAGCGCCTTCCACGCCGGTGCCGGCTTGCTGTACCACGGTTCCGCCTCCACGGAGAGGACCTCCAGGCCGGCCCTCTCCAGCAGGGCTGTCCAGCCTGAGCGGTCCAGGAGCAGCTCGGACGCATCCTGCTGTTCCGTCCCTGGGCTACCCGTGAGCGTCCACCAGAGGAAGCGCAGGTTGGGCACCACGATCAGCGCCCGCCCGCTGGGCTTCAGCACGCGGGCCACCTCGCTGGCGCCTCCCGGCGGATCGACGAAGTGCTCGAGCGTGCCGAGGCATGTCACGGCGTCGAAGGTCTCGTCCGGGAACGGGAGGTCCTCGCCGGCGGCCAGCACCCAACCCGCATCCGGCTGGCTGGCGCGGGCGAGCAGGAGGGCCTCCGGCACGATCTCGACGCCCGTGGGCTCCAGGCCGGCCTCCGCCGCGGCCTCGAGGAAGTGGCCCTCGCCGCACCCGACGTCGAGGACGCGCCCCTGGGTCACCCCACCGAGAAGCGGCAGGTAGAGGCGGTAGTCCCGCATGGCCCCGGGCGCGGCCCGGTAGCGCTCCCGGTAGAATCCCCGACTCCGCTCCAGCGTGGTCATGGCGCGCTCGTCTGCCGGGACCTGTCCGGAGTCGCCTCCAACGTGCCGGCCGGAGCCGGCCGTAGGCGGCGGCCGAGCAGCCAGACCACGCCCCCCGACAGGAGCAGAAGCGCGGTCGTGAACGAAATCACGAGCCCCGCACGCAGCGGCGCCGGTTCGAACGTGAAGACCACCTCGTGGTCGCCCGCCGGCACGGCCACGGCCCGGAAGGTGTGATACGCCCGCTGTATGGATGCTTCCTCACCGTCGATGGCTGCCTGCCACCCCGGGTAGAAGTTATCCGTCAGCACCAGGTGGCCCCCCTTCGGGGACCGGGTACGGACCACGACCCTGGCGGGGTCATACTGGAGGATCTCTGCGTCACCTGCGGCGCCCGGGTCGGAGAGCTCCGTGGCTCGGGATTCCCCGTACAGCAGCACCTCGCGATCGGGTGCGAACGAGCCCTGCCGCATACGGGCCTGCAAGCCCGCCCAGCCCAGCACCGACGTCGCCGTGGGGACCATGAACGCTCGGGGCAGCAGTCGCCGATTCTCGTACACCGTGGCCTGGGTACCCGAGGTCCGTCCCCGGAACACGGGTTCGAGGTAGTCGCGGTCGAGGTCGAGGGTCGTGACCAGGTAGCGGGCGTTCACCAGAGCCAGGTAGCGCGGGTCCTCGAGGTTGCCGAAGTCGGTGTAGCTGGTCTCGCCTTCTCCCAGAAACTCGTTGTAGGCGCTGAGCTGATTGCCGTGATCCCCGCCCACGAGCTGGATGCCGAACAGCGTGAAGTAGTTGTTCTGCGGCAGGTCGGAGAGGACGTAGACCCGGAAGGGACCCTCTTGCTGCCGCAGGTAGCCGGCGACCTCGTCCGGCGCGAAGTACTCCGAGGGCTCGCGCACCGTGTGGAAGAATTGCCTGTCCACCAACCAGAGGTCAGCGAGCGTCACCAGCGCGAGCACGACTACGGCAACGAGGGTTCTGACCCAACCCCGGAGCCAGAGGACCAGCACGGCCGCCGTCAGAACCGCGAACAGGGAGAAGCGCCACATGCCCAGCGCGTAGCCGGCTCCGGCCGTGGATGGCCCGGGACCGGACGTGGCTGCCCGAAAGGTGGCCCAACCGGCCCAGGCGAGGACCCCCACGGCTCCCATGACGGCCAGGATGGCGGCGGATCGAACCAGCTCTTCATCCGCTTCGGAAGGGGGATCTTCCGGCGAAGCCGCAAGGACGCGGTCCCTGAGCTCCATCAGACGGTCCAGGGCCGACGCGGCGAACACCACGAGAGAAAGGCTCACCAGGAAGAACGCGATGGAGGGAGCCCGGAACTTGGCCGTGCCGGGAAGGAACGCATAGTAGAGGCGGTACAGCGGTGTGTACCCGCCGAACGCCAGCGTGAGCGCAAAGGCGCCCAGCGCCACGAAAAACCAGGGACCCCGGACCCCCTTGAGCACGTACCCGCCCATGAAGCATAGGAGGAGCACCAGTGCTCCGGCATACTCGGTGTGGAGCTTGAAGGGATTGACCCCCCGGTAGTACTCCAGCGTGCCACTGCGCTCGGGCACCGCCAGGCCCGCGATCTCCTCGGGCGGCATGGACCACGAGACCGCGTAGTCGTACCCGCGTCCGCCGCTGCCCGCGCGAGGCGAGCTCTCCACGTAGCCGGCGAAGGGCACGAAGTTCACCGCAGCCAGGGCAAAGGCCAGTACGAGCGTAGCCGCTCCGCCCGCGAGCCGGCGCAACAGCTGACGCGCCGGACGATGGCCGCGCAGGGCCCACAAGAGGTACAGGCACCAGAGCCCACCGGCCAGCATGAGGTAGTAGGAGCTCTGTATCTGGAAGGACAGGAAGGCGGAACCGAGGACGGCGCCGGCGAGGGCGAACCACCGAAGGAGACCCGTGCGCATGCCACCGTGGAGCGCGAAGAGGAACAGCGGCGCCAAGGTGGCGACGATGGCCCTCCCGTCGTGACCCGCGTAGACGTACGAGATCAGGTAGCCGGTGAACATGTACGCCAGGCCACCCAGGGCGCTCGGTGCGGTCCGGGCGCCGAGCTCCCTCAGAAGGAGGTACGTCCCTGTCCCTGCGATCCAGTACTGCACGACGAAGAGCAGGGCCAGGTGCAGGTGGGTCGGGAGGCCCACGAGCCGGAAGAGGACGCTGGCGGGGTAGTAGACGTCCATCGGGTTCGCGAAGAACGGGACGCCGCCGTACACCGTGGGCAGCCAGCTCGGGATCTCGCCGGCCGCGAACCGCGCCGAGGCGAACTCCTCCCAGAAGTACGCGGTGGACAGGTAGTCGGTGCCGAAGATCTGCTTGCCCGGTAGCAGAGCCGGGAGGAAGAACAGCAGCGAGAGCATCAGGTAGATCGCGGAGATTCCGGCACCCACCTTGGCGGAGGCGCCTGCGGGACCGCTGTCCGCCGGCTCGGACGTCACGGGCCGATCGTCGCCTTCGTTCCCGCTCGGGCAACGACGGTGGGGTCCTCCACGGCATCGGGAGCCGGCTTGTCGCCGTTGACCAGAGACTCGTAAAGATCGATCAGACGGTCGGCGATGATGGCCCACGAGAACTCCGCCTCCCACAGCCGGCGGGCGCCCTCGCCCAGGGCGCGTCGGCGCTCCAGGTCGTCCATCAGGGAAACGATGGCTGCCGCCAGGGCGGGCGGGTCCGAGGGAGGCACGCGGATCCCCGAGACGTCGTCCCTCACCACGTCCACGATGCCGCCGATGGCGGACCCGATGAGCGGCTTCCCGTTGCTGGCGGCCTCGATGAGAACCACACCGAGACCTTCCGTGTCACCCTTCGAATCGATGACTGCCGGCAAGACGAAGGCGTCACACGAGGCATACCGGACGGCGAGCTGCTCCTCGGAGACGAAGCCGTGGAAGTGGACGCGATCCGACAGGCCCAGCTCGGCGGCCTGAGCCTCCCACTGGGCTCGGCGGGGTCCGTCTCCGACGACATGGAGGCTCACCTGCCGCTGAGGGTCGAATCGGGAGAGGGCCTCCAGCAGCACGGGAACCCCCTTTCGCTCCACCAGTCGGCCCACACAGAGCAGCTCGAACGGGGCGTCGGCCGGCTTCCCGAGGCTCGAAGGATCCACGTGGACCGGTACCGTGGTCCCGAAGGGGATCAGCTCGACCGGCCGATCGTGAAGCCCGCGGATCAGGCGCTGCGTGTAGGTGGAGTTGGCCGTGACCGCGTCCGAAGACTTGATCAGGTACCGGAGAACCGGCGTCAACACCCGCAGGTCGTTCTTGGTCCAGGTGAGCTCGACTCCGTGGAATGAGCTCACGACCGGGACTCCCGTGGCCCATCGAGCCGCGAGTCCGATGACGCCGTGGGGGATCGGCCAGTGCACGTGCACGAGGTCGAAGCCCTCCCGGTGGACCAGGCGGGCTGCCGCCAGGGACGCCGACGCCACGTACCCCGGCACCAGCGCGGCGTACCAGGGCCGAGAGCGGATGCGGTCCGGGGCGGTCTGGTCGTGCGTGAGGTCTTCGAGCCTTCCGGGCGCGTAGCGAAAGCGGTGGACCCGCACACCGCCGACGCTGTGGCTCGCGGAGCCCCGGTAGGATGGGGCCAGGACGTCCACCCGGACGCCTCGGCTCTGGACCTCCTCGATGGAGCGGACGAGCCACGGCGTGATGACGTCCCCGTCGTGCCGATTGTAGGCTGACGCAATGTAAAGGACGTTCACGGTGGTCCGGAGCCGTCAGGAATCCATGGCGAGCGAGCGCCGAGCCTGGTCACGCCGCGGTGCGGAGCTCCCGATGCCCGGTTGCGCCCAATATACGTGTCCACTCAAGTTTTCGGCTCTTCCGCGATGCGCAGCGAGCGCGGGAGACGGGGGTGGCGGGCGCGTCCGTCCCATTGGCCACGTGCGTCGGATCCAATAGCTTCCGGGCGTTCAGACGCCTTTCGTATCCCGGACAACGCAGAAGGAGCGGCACGTCGACGGTTTCTCGCGCCGCCGACGGGCCGTGCCGCGCCTGCTCGGGACATGCCCGAGCCGAGCGCCAACCGCCAGGCCATGAGCGGAACCCTCGAAACCGAGCGAGCCGAGGGCGCGACCACCGGGTCCACGATCCGGCGGGGCGCGCTGGGGCTCCTGAAGCTGGCCCTCACCGTCGCCGTCACGTGGTTCATCCTGGACCGCCTCGGGGTGGGCTTTGCCGACCTGCGGGACCTGGATCCCGAGGCCTGGAAGCCCCGGTGGGGTCTCCTGGCACTGGCGTCCGTCGTGCTTCTGGCCACCTTCCTCTTCGCCGCCTCGCTGTGGGGGGCCATGGTGGGCGACCTCGGGGGACCGCATCTGTCGCCGTGGGCATCCATTCGAGTGTTCTTCGTGGCGAACCTCGCCCGGTACGTGCCGGGCAAGGTCTGGCAGCTGGCGGGACTGGCCTACCTGGGACGGACGGTGGGCGTGCAGTCGGCCATGTCGGCCGGTGCGGCGATCCTCTGCCAGGTGTTCGCACTCGCTGGCGCGGCCATCGTGGGCACGGGTGCGCTGTTGGCTGGCAGTGAAGAGATGCGGCGCCTGGGCTACGGCGCGCTGGCCGCGATCCTGGCGGGCGTGCTCATCAGCATGGTTCCGCCCGTGCATCGGCGGCTCGAGGAGCTCTGGCGGCGGACCGCCGGGCGCGGGCTGCCTGGAGAGGTGCGGATCGGCGCCCTCTTCACGTTGCGCTGGATCGGCCTCTACCTGATCGTGTGGGTCGGCCAGGGCGTAGCCTTCTGGCTGCTGGCGCGGAGCTTCGGCCAACCCGGCTCGCTGGTGACCCTGGGGCCGGCGTACGCGGCCGCCTACCTTCTCGGCTATCTGGTGTTTTTCGCACCCGCGGGCCTCGGCGTCAGGGAGGGCTTCCTCATCGCCTTTCTCCTACCGGTGGTCGGTGCTGGGGGCGCGGGTGCGCTGTCCATCATCGCGCGGTTGTGGAGCACCGTCGTCGAGGTTGCTCCGGCGGCCCTGGTTGCCGCGATCACTCTGACCCGGACTGAAGCGAACCGTGAGTGAAACCGACCCCGAGGCGCCCAGGCGCGTCCTCGTCATCATCCCGACCTATGACGAGCGGGAGAACCTGCCTCGGGTGATCCCCCTGGCACTCGAGCAGGATCCCGCCATCGACGTGCTCGTCGTCGACGACAACTCGCCCGACGGCACCGGTGACCTGGCCGAAGCCATGGCCCGGGAAGAGCCCAGGATCCACGTCCTCCACCGCATCGGCAAGGAGGGCCTGGGGCGAGCGTACATCGCCGGGTTCAAGTGGGGCATCGAGCGCCGTTACGACCTCTTGATCGAGATGGACGCGGATTTGTCTCACCCCGCCGACCACCTCCCGCATCTCATCGGTGCGGCCAACGAGTACGATGTGGTCGTCGGGTCTCGCTACGTGGACGGTCGGGTCACCGTCGTCAACTGGCCGGTTTCCCGACTCCTGTTGAGCATCTTCGGAAGCCTGTACGCGCGCACCATCACCCGGCTCCCGCTGCGGGACGCAACCGGAGGCTTCAACTGTTGGCGGAGGAAGGTCCTGGAGACCATCCAGTTGGATCGCGTGCAGTCGAACGGCTACGCTTTCCAGATCGAGCTGAAGCTCCGGGCGTGGCGTCGCGGCTTCTCTCTGACGGAGATCCCCATCGTCTTCACGGAACGCGACACGGGCGAGTCGAAGATGTCGAAGCGGATCGTGCGCGAGGCGGTCTGGAAGGTGTGGAAGCTCCGTTTCCTGGACCTCATCGGGAAGCTGTAGCCTCCGGCGATGGCATTGGCGCACTTCCTGTTTCGGTGTCCGTTGTGCGGGCACGACCCCATGGCCGGCAAGGGCGACCAGGCATGGTGTGGGAGATGCGGTGCGCGCTTCGGCCGGGCGCGCAGTGGTTGCCGCATCGAAGTAAGGCAGGGCAATGAGCCCTCCGAGCCTCGGCCAGCCGCCGAGCTGGCGGACGCCATCGACGCGTGGGGCGGGCCCATGACGGCCGCCACGGACCCGAACGGCACGATCCGGTATGAGGCCCGAGCTCAGGCCCGATGGCGGGTGGGCGAGGAGGCCGTGCGGTATCGGGGACGGCTGATGGGGTTCCAGGAGCGGATGGGTGCCTCCACGCCGGGCGTGCTCCGCGCTACCGGAGACCGCCTCGAATTCGACCCTGAGGCCGCCGTGCCTGCCAACGCGTGGGATTGGTTCGAGCTCCGGGCCATCCAGACCACCTCTGCCCGACTGCAGATTCGCACGGGCGCTGGCGAGCTCGTCCAGTTCCGCTTCGAGGAGGACTCGCCCAGGCGGTGGGAGGTGCTCGCGCGCCGGCTCGTCTCGAGGGCCTACGACGGGCAGGGCGGGGGAGCGGTAGTCGAGTTCCAGCCCCAGATCGTCCTGCGGTGAGCTGGTACGGCGCGTTCGCGGCCTTGGTGCGCGTGGCTGCGCCCGTCGCGGCCCGAGTCCGGGTGACCGGCATCGAGCACGTCCCGCCTTCGGGACCGTTCCTTCTGATCGCCAATCACCAGGGGCTTCTGGATCCGATCCTGATCCAGGCCTTCTGCCCTCGGCCCGTGTTCACCCTGACGAAGAGCTCCCAGTTTCGTGGGTCGGTCTTCCGGTGGCTTCTCCCGCGTCTGAACGCGATTCCGGTCCGACGCTATCAGGTCGACGGCCAGGTCGTCCGGGTCGCGCTCCGGGTCCTCGAGCGAGGGCAGGCGCTCGGGCTTTATCCGGAGGGTGAGCGATCCTGGGACGGGCGCGTGCAGCCGTTCCGCCTGGGGTCGATTCGGCTGATGTTGAAGGCGGGCGTGCCGGTGCTTCCGGCCCGGATCGACGGCTCGTACGATGTCTGGCCGCGTTGGAGCGGGGTCCCGCGCCGGGCCGAGGTCAGGATCCACTTCGGTGCCCCCTTGTACTTCGGGCGGCACGACCGGCGCGCGGACCGGGAGGCCGCGCTCGCCGAAGCAGTTCGCAGGACCCGGGAAGCCCTCGGCGCCGCCGCGTGAGGATCACCCCATAGAAGAATGGCATGAACCAGAAGAGGCGGATCGGATCGGAGTACTACGACCAGAGTGGGTATCTGGAGGCTGGCGCGGCCACGGCAGCCCTGGAGTTGCCCTTTCAGCGCTACCGCGTCTCAAAGGTCCTGGAGATCTACATGCCCGGGCGGGGGGAGCGCGTGCTGGACCTCGGGTGCGCCTGGGGCACGTTCAGCTTCGCCTTGGCGTCTCGCGTCCGGGAGGTGGTCGGCGTCGACTTCAGCCCCCGGTTCATCCAGTACTGCAACGAGCGCAACGAAGCCCTGGACGCCGCGAACACCTCTTTCCTCTGCGCCGACGCTCAAGACACGGGCCTGGAGGCGGGCTCTTTCGACACCATCATCGCCGCCGACTTCTTCGAGCACATCTATCCCGACGACTCGGCTCGCGTGGTTCGCGAGTGCTTCCGGCTCCTGCGTCCTGAAGGCCACTTCGTCATCTGGCTCCCCAATCCCGGCCACTTCCTCGAGATTCTCAAGGTCCGGGATATCCTCCTCAAGCACGACCCGAGCCATGTGGACTACAAGTCCATGGCGCGCATGACGGAGCTCATCGTGGGCGCCGGGTTCGACGTGGAGCGGGCCTACTACGTGGAATCGCACGTCCCGGGTCTTCGGACGCTCGAACGGGCACTCCTGGGTGTCGTGCCCGTGCTCCGGCGCCGGATCGCGCTGCTGGGCCGGAAGCCGCCGCCGCAGCGAGCGGAGAGCGCACGCGCCATGTAAGATGCCGGTCTTGAACTGACGGTGATCCGGCGTCACTTTACATAATATACATTATACGAAGTTGTGGGATCTCGAGGCGGGGCGGCTAGAGTTGCTGCTCGCGGGGTGCGGTACAGTTGGACCCGAGTGTCCCCCCTTCCCGGGATTGAGGGGACCTCGAGAGAGCCGGGCCCGGATGTCGTCCGGGCGCCTCGGAGCCGGCCTTGGCCCGCCTCCGAACGCCTGTTCGAGGGTCCACAGGCGCCGTGGTCCCATGCGAGAGAGCTGGTCAGGGCTTCCTGGCGGAGTGACCATCGGCTCTCCACAAAAGGCGGCCGGGCCTCCTGGGAGACCCGGCCGCTTTGCCCTGGGGCCGCGAGCGAGGGGGCGTGACGTCCCGGTCAGCCCTCCCGGAGGGCCTGCGCCTCGGCCAGGCGCATCTCGTAGACCTGGCGCCCGGGGTCGCCCTCCTCGAAGTACGTCAGGACCTCTTCGTAGAGAGCGGCGGCGCCCATGTGGTCGCCGCCCTCCAGCCGAATGCGAGCCGCTTGGGCGAGCGCGTCCCGGACGAGGAAGCTCATGTCGGAGCGATTGGCCACGGACAGGTACATCCGCTCCGCCTCGCCGGTGTTTCCGGCCTCCTCGTAGGCGGCGGCAAGCAGGAAGGTGGCCTGCATGCCGAGGGGCGTGCGAGTGCCCGCGAGCTCCCCGAGGATCGCGATGGCACCCTGAGCGTTCCCGGTCTCCAGCTCCAGCTGCCCGAGAAGGAGCCGGGCCTCTTCAGCCGACCGGGTGTTGCCGAAGCGCTGGAGGAAGAACTGGAGGTCGGCCTTGGCCTGCTCGGGGCCCCCGAGGGCCACGGTCTGCTGGATGGTCACGAGCTCCTGCGTGGCCTGCTGGAGCAGCGAATCCTGATAGCTCTTCCAGTACAGCCCGCCTGCCACGACGACGACCACGGCCACGCCGATCCCCACCAGTGCCTGGCGGTGCTGACTCCCCCAGTTGGAGATCTGGAGGACCCTGGCGACGAAGACGTCGTCCGGGTTCTCCGGCTGCTTCTGAACGGTCCGTCGGGACGTCGGATGGCGCTGGCTCATATCGGTATGCTAAGAACCGCTGCAAGGGTCGGTGCCGGCCCCACCCGCCCACCCTGCCGGGTCATGGTGCGAGGGGGCCGCAAAGAACCGTCAAACCTATTCTTACGTGTTCGATCGGTCAACGTCGGGTGCCGATCGCTCACGCCGCCCCGCTCTTCCGGACGCCTGCGACGCGCTTGCGCCGGAGGCCCGCTTCCTCAATCGATCTGGGTACACCAGAAGGCCGTCCGGCCGGTCCCTGAGGGCACTGCGGTAGATCCAGTCGTTGAGGAGCGTGGTCACGGTGGAACGATGGGCACCGGCCAGATCGGCCAGCTCTCCGTGCGTCAGCCTGAGGGGTATGAGCATGCCGGTGCCGCTCTCGGTGCCGAATCGGCGCGTCAGGTCCAGGAGGACCTCGGCCAACCGTTGGGGCGTTCTGGGCCCGCCCCGCCCCGCTCCCCGTTGCCGAGTGCGAGCCAGATCCTCGTGGCCGGATCTGAGCAACTGGGCGAAGGTCTTTTCGGCCGTACGGAGGGTGCGGCCCAGACTCGCGCCCTCCAGCGTCACCAGGACGGTGGACTCACCTGCCGTGGCACCGAAGCTTCTCCGGACGCCGGGACCGGCGAAGGCGGGCTCGATCCCGAAGATCTCCCGAGGACCAATGACCTCCACCGTGCGGCGCCGCGCTCCGTCCGTGTCGGTGGCTTGCCAGAGTCGGACGTGCCCCGAGCGGACCAGGAAGGCGTCGTCGACGGGGTCTCCCGCCTGGTAGAGCACTTCGCCCCGCCGCAGCGTGCGGACGTCGCCCCGCTTCACGAGGCGGTTGAGCTTCCGGTCCCGACGGGGCACGAGGCGAAACGGCATCCTGGAACGACCCTAGACGATAGGAAGATGATCGAAGTCGGGGTGCGGCGTCGGCCGGCGGTACGCTTCGATCGCCGGGTGCAAGGCCAGCAGTGTTCCGACGAGTATGAGCGGAAACGACGCGAGGGCCGCGGTCCGAGCGCCGGCGATGTCACCAAGCAAACCGGAGCCCAGCACGCCGACGGATCCCAGGGCCCAGGCTAGCCCCATGACGATACCGGAGCTCACGGCCGTGCCCTCGGGCAGGATCTCCTGCGCCATGACCACGATGGGCGGCAGCAGGGCCATGTTGAGGAAGCCGGCGGCGATCGCGAAAGCAAAAGTCCAAGAGCTGCCTGGAGTTACCCAGAATGCCATGAAGTGGGCTGGGAAGGCCAGCAGCGTCAGGACGACCAGCAGGTGGCGCCGATCCACCCGGTCGGTGAGCCATCCCGAGGTCAGGGTGCCGGCTCCTTGGGCGGCCAGGTACACGCTGAGGATCACGGCGCCCGTAGCCTCGGAGACCCCGGCCTGGGCCGCGGCGATGGGCTCCAGGGTCAGGAAGACCCGTTGGATGAAGGCACCCAGGGCGCTGATCAGGAAGATCACTCCCAAGGGACCGCGCAGCTGCCTCAGCACCTTGGCCGGGGCCGGCGGGGGCGTGGCGTTCGGGTGCAGGCGATCCGCCGGCAGCAGCCGGAGCAGGAGTATTCCCAGCAGGACCCCGGGGACCATGGCGATCCACAGTCCCTCGAGTCCCATCTGCCCCACGATGCCCACGGCCACGATGGGTCCGACGGCGAAGCCCATGGCGCCGCCGAATGAAAACACCGACAGGCGCATGCCACTCCCCCTCCCCTCAGCGATGCGCGCCGCCATGGACGCGCCGGGTGGGTGGAAGAGCGCGCTGCCCAGCCCGCCGAGCGCCAGGAGAAGGACGAGCAGGCCGAACGTCGGAGCCAGGCCGATCAGGGAGAGGAAGACGGCCGAGAGGAGCGGGCCCAGGGCCACGAAGACGCGGCGGCCGTAGCGGTCGGCCAGGAAGCCCGCCAGAGGCTGAAGCAGGGAGGCCGCAATGGAGAGGACCATGGCCAGCGTGGCGGCGAGTGCCACGCCAAGCTCGAGCTTGTCCATGATGCGGGGCAGCAGCGGAGCGAGGAAGGCCGCGTAGCTGTCGTTCACCCCGTGAGCGAATGCCACCAGCAGGGACAAGCCGGTCGCACGCCGGATCGCCGTGGTCCTGCGGACGCCTGCGGCGGCGGCCGGTGCGGTCACTGACGTCGCTCTCTCTTCCCGGATTGCAGGATCCGCGACCGCCATGGGAACGGTCGGCAGCCCGACGGAGGGCTTGGAACCCCGCACCGCGGGACAGGGTCCACCCCTGGCGCGACGCTCGGCCAGCGGCCATGGTGGCCCCGTGTGCGCAGTGGAAACGGCCTTTTGGAGGCAGGATGATGAAGTCGGAAACGAGCGGAGGACCGGGCCGGTACGTGGCACTCCTGGCGCTACTGGCGACGACCATTACGGGCGCGTGCTCGCCGGAAGCCTCCTTGGCCGAGGGCGATGAGGCCCAGCTCGAAGCCCCCGAGTTTCCGGCCGCGAACCGCCCGGACGTCCGCGGCACACACGGCGCCGTCTCGGCCGGACACCCCCTCGCCGCTCGTGCGGGCATGGCGGTGCTCGAGAGGGGCGGAAACGCCGTCGATGCGGCCTTGGCCATGGCCGGTGTGTTGGCCGTGGTCAGGCCCCACATGAACGGCGTCGGAGGAGACGCCTTCGCGCTCTTCTATGAGGCCGAGAGCGGCCGGGTCGTCGGGCTGAACGCGAGCGGACCCGCGGGCGCGCTGGCCACGCCGTCGTTCTTCACCGACGCCGGCGAGGCGTCCGTGCCGGAGCGCGGCCCCATGGCCGTCAGCGTGCCAGGAGCGGTGGGCGGTTGGATCGCTGCCCACGAGCGGTACGGTACCCTACCCCTACCCGAGCTCCTGGCGCCGGCCATCGACTACGCGAGAAACGGGTTTCCGGTGTCGCAGCGGCTCGCTCGCGACATCTCGGTCGGCGCCTCGGTGTTGAACGAGCCCGCCGCGGCCCTCTACACCCCGGGGGGTGATCCGCCCACCCTGGGCAGCCTGCTCAGGAACCCGGCTCTGGCGGAGACCCTCGAGGAGATCGCCGCACAGGGAACGGCCGGCTTCTATGAGGGTGCCGTGGCCGCGCGGCTGGACGCGTTCGTGTCCGCACAGGGCGGCTATCTTCGGGCGGCGGACCTGGCGGCCTACGAGCCCGAGTGGGTCGAGCCCCTCACGGTAGACTACCTCGGTTACGCGTTCAACGTCATCCCTCCGAACAGTCAGGGTCTGGCACACCTCCAGATGATGGAGATGTCCAAGTCGTATGACTACATGGCTTTGGGGCACAACACGTCACCCTATTTGCACACCATGATCGAGCTGAAGAAGCTGGCATTCGCCGATCGCGACCGCTGGGTCGCCGACCTGCGCCACGCCGATGTCCCCGTGGATGAGCTCCTCGACGCGGCGTATCTCGAGGGGCGAGCGGGCATGGTCGGGGAGCAGGCGGCGCAGGACGTGGCCCCGGGGATCGGCAGCCAGGGGCGGGTCGCGGACGACGGCGGGCTCGACGACTCGGGCGACACCGTGTACCTCACCGCCGTTGATGCTCAGGGCAATGCGGTCAGTTGGATCCAGAGCCTTTTCGCTGCTTTCGGCTCCGGGCTCCTGGAACCAGAGACCGGCGTGGTGCTGCACAACCGTGGAGCCCTGTTCACGCTGGAGGAAGGTCACCCCAACCAGGTAGCACCCGGGAAGCGGCCCTATCACACGCTGACGCCCACGTTGGCCACGCGGGAGGGTGCGTTGGGCTTCACCCTGGGCACACCGGGGGGCGACAGCCAACCCCAATCCCTCCTCCAGATCACCAACAACCTGCTGCTCTTCGGTCTCACCCCGCAGGAGGCCATCGAGGCGCCCAGATTCCGGAGCTACAACAGCCTGGCGGTGGCGATCGAGGACCGGGTCACTCCCGAGGTACGCCGCGAGTTGACGGCGCGGGGCCACGAGCTCGAGGTGATTCATGGGTGGACGGCCACCTTCGGAGGAGCCCAGATGATCCATGTGGACCCCGTCAGCGGCACGCTCACGGCCGCGTCGGACCCGCGCAGAGAAGCCTACGCCGTCGCGTACTGAACGAGGGAAACGGCATGCCCCGACTCTTCGCCCTCTGCGCCGCGCTCCTCGCCCTGGTGGGCGTGGCTCTGGGAGCCTTCGGTGCCCACGGGCTGCGGGGGCGGCTTTCGCCCGAGGACCTCCAGATCTTCGAGACCGGCGTGCGGTATCAGATGTACCACGCCCTTGCCCTGCTGGCGGTGGCCTGGGCCTCCGACAGGTGGCCGGGCGGTGGCACGGTGGTGGCAGGCTGGGCTTTTCTGGTGGGCATCCTCGTCTTTTCCGGCAGCCTGTACGCGCTGGTCCTGACGGGCGCCCGGTGGATGGGCGCGATCACACCCCTGGGTGGAGTGGCGTTCCTGATCGGTTGGGCCGCCCTGGCGTACCGGATCCTGAAGGGGTGAGCGGCGCGGTTTCCCCCGGATGACTGCGGCTCCCCTGGACCGAGCCCGTGCGCTCCTGGCCGACGCGAGCCAGGTGGTCGTGCTCACCGGCGCCGGCGTCAGCGCCGAGTCGGGCGTACCCACCTTCCGCGGACCCGAGGGTCTCTGGAAATCCCACCGCCCGGAGGAGTTGGCGACGCCCGCGGCCTTCGACCGGGACCCGCGGCTCGTGTGGGAGTGGTATGCGTGGAGGCGCGAGAGGGTGGGAGCCTGCCGGCCGAACCCGGGGCACCGGGCCCTGGCCCGGCTCGCGCTGGCGCGGCCGGGCGTCACCCTGGTGACCCAGAACGTAGACGGCCTTCACACGCTGGTGGCCCAGGAGGAGGCGAGAGCGGCGAATCCCGGGCCCGCCCTTCCCCTCGAGCTGCACGGCTCGCTCTTCCGGGTACGGTGCACCGCCTGCCGCTTTGCCCGAGACGATCGATCGCCCGTCGACGCGTCGAGCCGTGCCACCCTTCCCCGCTGCCCCGACTGCGGCGCGCTCCTCCGGCCGGCGGTGGTCTGGTTCGGCGAGGCCCTCGACGGGGACGTGCTGTCAGTGGCGTTCGGTGCGGCCCAGACGGCCCACGTCTGCGTCGTGGCGGGAACCAGCGCCGTGGTGCATCCGGCCGCCTCGATTCCCCTGGCGACCGCCCGGTCCGGCGGGGCCATCATCGAGGTCAACACGGAGGCTACGCCCTTGTCGAGCACGGCCACCGTGACCCTGGCGGGGCCCGCCGGCACGGTATTGCCTCAGCTCGTCGCCCCATCCTGACGAAAACTCGATGTGTAGGGCGAAGACGAGCGCATTGGGGTCGTGGGACCCAGGTCATGGGTCTCACGTAGGTCGGCTGAACCAGGCGTCTTCGAGGGGTGAGGCGGGGCCCTCTAGCGGGGGTGCGTCCGCAGCTAGGATGCCCGCGACCTCTCGAACCGCAGTGGTGTAGTGCTACCCGCCCAGCCCAATCGCGCCGCTCGCGCGCCGGGGCGACCCGACATATCCCAGCTACTGCTCGACAGGACGGACATGGCTCGCAAAGCGGCAATCACCACCGGTTTGTTGTTGATCCTCGGCGCATGCAGCGACAGCGGTGGTGGAACGCCGCCGCTGCCCCCCACCCCGGTTGCCACGACCGTGAACGTGAGCCCGTCGACGTCCACGCTGGACGCGCTGGGCGCCACGGTGCAGCTCACGGCCCAGGTACGGGACCAGAGCGGGACGCCCATGGCCACCAACGTGACGTGGAGCAGCTCGTCGACGGCCGTGGCCACGGTGTCGACGGGTGGACTGGTCACCGCCGCGGCCCTGGGCAGCACCACCATTACGGCCATGGCCGGCAGCGCGTCCGGCAGCGCTACCATCACGGTGGACCAGCTCCCTGCCGTCGTGGGCAAGGTCTCGGGCGACGCCCAGATCGGTGTAGTGGGCGCGGCCCTGGGGAGCCCCGTCACGGTGCGCATCGAGGACTCGCGCGGGAACCCGGTGGCCGGTGAAGCCGTCACCTTCAGCGTCGTGTCCGGCGGGGGGCTGGTGGATCCATCCGGTGGGTCTACGGGCCCGGACGGCTCGCTGAGCGCGAGCTGGACGCTGGGCACCAACACCGCCGAGGCACAGGCGCTGCGAGCCACCGCCGGCAGTGCCGTTGCCGACTTCGCCGCAACGGCCCAGGCCGGTCCGGCCGAGGACCTGGAGGTCGCCAGCGGCGATGGCCAGACCGGAGTCGGTGGCGCGCTGCTGGCCGATCCGCTCGTCGTCCGGGTGACCGACGCGTTCGGCAACGGCGTTTCGGGCGAGACTGTCACCTGGTCGGCCGCCACCGGCAACGGCACGCTCGACCCTGCCACCTCGGATGCCGACGGGAGCGGGAATGCTCAGACGTTCTGGATGCTGGGAATGAGCCAGGGCGTGCAGACCGCCACGGCCGCCATTGGCGGAGGGACAACGGTGGACTTCACCGCCACGTCCGCCGGGGTGGCCACGCCCCCCGTCATCACCGGCATCTCGCCGAGCGCCATGGTGGAGGGCGGGTCGGCGACCCTCACGGGCACGAACTTCGCCTCCCAGGCCGCCGGTAACACGGTCCTGGTCGACGGCGTCGCGGCCGTCGTGACCGCGGCCAGCACGAGCTCGCTCACGATCGAGGTGCCCACCTTCGTGTGCCGGCCGGCCCGGGACGTCCGGGTCTCCGTGACCGCTGCCGGTCTCGAAAGCGACCCCGCTACGCACCCACTGGAGCCCGGGTCGTTCCTCGATCTCGATGAGGGTCAGCTCGCCGTACTGAACGGTCAGGACACGTACTGCCTGCAGCTTCCGGAAGACGCGTCCGCCGGAGACTACCTGATCGGTGTCCAGTCGGTGACCGAGGTGCCGACCCTCCTGACTCCGCTTCGTGTCACCGCCACCAAGGATCCGAGCGCCGGTGCCGCGCCGCCCCTCTTGGCCGCGGCCGCCTCGCCGAGGTCGAACTCGCGTCGGTCCGATCCCCTGATCGACCCAGCCGTGCAGCGGATGAACGCCCACCGGGTCGAAGAGGCTCGCCTGGTGGCGATGGAGATCGAGCGCCTCAATGCGTCCACCCAGGTGCCGATCTCGCGGGCCGCCGGCGCACCACCCGCAGCCGTGCCGGATGGCGAGGTGGGCGACTCGAGGGACCTTCGCGTCCGGGACTGGAACGCCGGGGCTACGTGCAGCGCGCACTTCGACATCACGGGCACGGTCTTCGCCAAGACCGACCGCGTCATCTGGTTCCATGACGACGGCAACCCGGCCGGCGGCTTCACCCAGGCGGAGCTCCAGGCCATCGCGGCCGAGTTCGAGGACGGCGTCATGGCCGCGCACGACGCGGTGTTCGGGGCCGCCACGGACCTGGACAACAACGGCCGAATCGCCATCGTCATCACCAAGGAGATCAACAAGGCCAACGGGTCCAGCGGCAACCTCCAGGGCTTCGTGTCCGGGTGCGACTTCGGCACCCGCACGTCGTCGAACACCTCGTCCAACGAGGGCGAGGTCTTCTACCTCATCGCCCCGGACGAGAGCGGCATCCACGGCCAGACTCAGTCGAAGAGCGAGCTGAGTGCCGACATCCCCATCCTCCTGGCCCACGAGATCACCCACATCAAGCAGTTCGGGCGGAGGATCGATGCGAATGCCCCCATCTTCGAGGACTTTCATGCGGAAGGTGGCGCCACGTACGCCGAGGAGGTGGTGGGACACGAGGTGGAAGGCAACCAGGCCGGCCAGAACCATGGCTTCAACGTCGCCTTCAACGAGGACGGGAGCCAGTCAGCCTTCTGGTACGCCGGAGGGTTCGCTGATCTGGTGTTCTACTTCGGCGGGAAGCCCAACAACCAGGACCAATCCTCCCAGATCGAAGGCGCTCCCGAGGAATGCTCCTGGCTCGACGACCTCGACGACCAGTGCCTGAGCCGGCCGTCGTTCTACGGCGTGACCTGGTCCCTGCTCCGTTGGATCGCCGACCAATTCTACGCGGGCGACGAAGACACCTTGATGAAGGGGCTGATCGACTCGAATCTGACCGGATTCGCGCTGCTCGAGGCGTTCGCGGGGATGCCCGCCGAGGAGTTCCTGCCCTATTGGGCGGCCACGCTCTATCTGGATGACCGGGAGGCGGGTCTCGACCCCATGCTCCGCTTCACGAGCTGGGATCTGGTCGACATCTTCGAGAGCGGGGGGCTCGTGGAGACCGGCCGCCTCATTCCCCGGGCCCGGGGCTTCACCGACTTCACGGATCTGTTGAGCGTGCGGGGCGGGTCGTCGGGGTACTTCCGGGTGAGCGGGGCCAGCCAACCGGCCACGTCGCTGTTCGTGTCCTCACCGGTCGGCGGGCCGCTGCCCAGCCACGTGCAGGTGTGGGTGGTGAAGATCCCGTGAGCTAGAGCCCGGCGAGCCGGCTCACCTCCACGTTGCCGCCGCTCACCACGATGGCGACGGGTCCCTCGGTAGCGGTCCAGCGCAGCGTACCGGCCAGCACGGCGGCGATTCCCACGGCTCCCCCGCCCTCCACGACCACGTGGAGATCCCGGGCGGCGAAGCGCATCGCCTGGGCGATCTGGTCCTCGGTCACGACGGCGTGCCCGTGCACCAGGTCTCGGATGAGCGCGAACGTATGGGCGTTGCCGAGGCCGATCCCGCCGGACAACGCGTTCGCCAGTGTCTCCTCCTCGTCGAGCTCCACCGGTTTGCCCGCTTCCAGGCTCGCCAGCATCACGCGAGCCCGCTCAGCGGACACCGCCGTCACTCGGACCTCGGACCGCACCTGTCTCAGGGCGTCCGCGATGCCGCCGCACAACCCTCCCCCGGACAGGGGGACGACCACGTGCGCCACGCCGGGAAGGTCCTCGACGATCTCGAGGCCGATCGTGCCCTGCCCCGCGATCACCATCGGGTCGTCGAAGGGGTGGACGAAGGTCAGCCCCTCCTCATCGGCCAGTCGCTCCGCGGCCTCGGCGGCCTGGTCGTAGGTGCCTGCCGCCGCCACGATCCGGGCACCTGAGCCACGCATTCCCTCGAGCTTGACCGGATCCACCCACTCTGGCACGCAGATCGTGGCAGGCACGCCCATCCGCTCGGCCACGAACGCCACGGCGCGGCCGTGATTGCCGCTGGAGCACGTGACCACGCCCCGCTGCCGCTCTTCGTCCGACAGCCATGCCATGCGGTTCGCCGCGCCCCGGACCTTGAAGGACCCAGTGACCTGAAGGCTCTCGAGCTTCAGGTGAACCGGCGCTCCCGCGACCCGGCTCAGCGAAGGCACGTGGACGAGAGGCGTGCGGAGCACGAACGGCGCGATGGTCCGTCTCGCAGCCTCAGTGGCCGTCATGGTCGCGCCGGTCGTCAGAAGACGACGGCCGGCTGCTCCTGCAGCTTGGCGATCCAGAGGCCCGAATTCAGGTCCGAGGTGTAGATGTTGCCCTTGAACACCTGGGCGCCCCACGTCATGGGCCAATTCGGCACCACCATGTCGGCATCGATGGTCTTGATGGCAGCCAACTCACGACCCTGGCGATAGAGGTCGCCTCGGAGCTCCCCGGAGATGTCGACGACCCGGAGGCCGGCCTGGTAGTACCCCACGTACAGCTTGTCGTCTTCGGCCCAGAGGTTGTGGGCTCCGGCCTCGGGGATCTCGTACCGCGCCACCTCCACCGGCTCTTCCGGGTCTGCATAGTCGACCACGTGCACGTAGCCCCTGGCTTCGATGGGTCGCTCAGGGTCCCAGTCGTCCGGGAAGATCTCGTCACCGATGAACAAGTAGCGTCCGTAACGCCATGCAACATGGGTGTTTCCGACCGGATACCTGAACTGACTCACGAAGGCCGGCGTGCGAGGCGCGCCGCCGTGCGTTCCGGCGCCCACGTCGAGCGTGACGATGCCGTCGTCCCAGTACGAGAGATACGCGTACCCGTCCTGGACGATCACGTCATGGAGCGTCTTGTCCTGCTTTTCCAGACCCCACCGGCCGACCTCCCGGGGGGCGCGGCGGTCCGCGATGTCGAGAATGTGCATATCCGACGTTCCGTTGTGCACTGCGTAGACCAACTCGTTCTTCCCGTCGATCCAGACGTTGTGCACGCCACCGGTCACGGTCTCCGTGTACTCGGAGAGGATCACCGGATGAGCCGGTTCGGCGAGGTCCAGGAGGATGATCCCGTTTCGCCGATCCGAGGCGCCCTCGCGGGTGATGATGCCCAGCGTGTTGTCCGGGTGGATCTTCACGTCGTTGATGCGCCTGGCGTCCGCCTGGATCGAGTCGGTGAGCACGGGAGCCCCCGGATCGGTGACGTCCCACACCTTCATCCAGTCGTGGTAGAAGGTCCCGACGTACGCGTAGTCCCGCCCGTCCACGCCCTCGAAGACCCAGGTGTCCCCCGAGTGATGGGTGGAAGCGGGGCCACGCCCTACCTTCGCGAGCCGACTCTCTGTGGGTCGCTCCGTGACTCTGACGATCCCGGATCGAGCGGTGCCCTCTCCGATCTGCGCGGCGACCCGGTAGGTTCCAGGCGCCTCCGCCACGAAGACGCCCTCGGCCCCGTCGGCTTCGATCTGGGCGCCGGGCGCGCTCACGGTCCAGGCCGGGTAGAGAGCGGCGCGCCCCCCTCCCTCCTCCAGCCCCGTGAGACGGAAGCGGACGACGTCGCCGGTCCGGACCTCGCCGGCGGTGGAGTCGAGCTCGTACGTGAGCCTGCCCCGGTCCTCCACCTCTACGGTGATCGACCGGGACACGTCCCCTGACCGGGCCCGTATCGTCGCCCGTCCTGCCGAAAGCCCGTAGACCCGGCCGCTCGCGTCCACCGAAGCCACCGTGGGCTCGCTGCTCTCGAAGAGGAGCTCGGCTCCCGGCAGCGGCTCCTCGAAGGTGTCGATGGCGCGCACGCCCAGGGGGGCGCTCGTACCCAGGCGCAGATCCTCGACGGGCATGGAGATCTCCAGGCGCGCCAGCTCCTGCCGAACCACGACAGTGACGAATGCTGCCGCGCTACCGGAAACGGCGGACACGCGGGCTTCGCCAGGCCGGAGGGCGGTGATTTGGCCCGAGGCGTCGACCGATACGATCTCGGGAGTCGTGGTGAACCACTGGACCGACACGCTCTCCAGTGGGCCGCCGTCCTCGGCGTACACGGTGGCGGCGGCGCGCCGGGTTTCGTCCACCCTGAGCTCCATGCGCTCGGGGTCCACGGCTATGCGGTCCGCCGTCTGGGCGACCAGCGGCGCGGCAACCGCTACCGCTAAGGTACAGGTCATAAGAGTGATTCTCGTCACGTCGCCTCCTCCAAAGGGTCCCTCGTGGCGCCCCGGTCCCGCGACTGGGCCGGTGCGAGGCGGCGCGCTAGTAGCGCCAACTGGTCAGGTCCGCCCCTGGCGGGGCCGTCTCCAGGATCCGCTCCACGATCTTCGGGGCGAACATCTGGACGTACCGGAGCCGCGAATAGGCGTTGCTACGGGTCTGGTCACCGTTCCAGCAATGCTCGGCCCGGTCTCCGTAGTCGATCTCACCGGAGAAGTAGGGGTCCGCGGTGCTCTCCAGGAACTCCTCGGCCAGGTAGACGGCGTTGTTCAGGTAGTAGTTGTCCATGTCACCGACATAGATGTTGATCTTCCCTTCGAGCCTCTCACCCAGCTCGGCCCAGTCCCGCCTCAGGATGTGGACCAGGTCGTAGTTCTCCCGCCAGTGGGCGGCCACTTCGGGGTCGATCTCGCCCGTCACCTTGTCCCAGAGGCGCCTTGGATACCCGTCTTCATCCACCGGCGAGTACACGGCTTCCCAGATATCCCATTGCTGGCCGGAGCGGCCCCGCGTGCCGAGGAGTAACTCGCGGTGGTTCATTTCCTCCAAGGTGGCGTCCACGTGGCCCAGGTAGTCCCGGTGTCCTGGACGGGGCGTGCGCTTGAAGGGACTGTCCAGGTAGTAGGCGTTCTCGTCCTCGTAGATGTCCACCACCGTGTAGGCCCGGAAGTCGATGGGATCCGGACAGGCCCCGTAGGCGCCGTTGTAGTCCTCGGGATACTTGATCTGAACCCCCAGGGCTTCCCAGCCGCCCGTCGAGCCGCCGTAGAGGAAGCGGGACCACCCCTCGCCGATGCCCCGGAACTGCTCCTCGATGTACGGAATCAGCTCGTAGGTGATGGCGTCGCCGTACGGGCCCAGGTTCGCCGAGTTCACCGCGTAGGAGTCGTCGTAGTAGGGATTCGCGTGTTGGATCTCGATGACCAGCATGCGCGGGAAGTTCGGGCCGGTCCACTCCTGATAGAGTTGGTAGGCCTCCTCCTGCTGAATGCGGTTGTAGCAGTCCAGGTCGAAGCGGGCGCTGTATTCGCACGGGAGGTCCGGATCCGGGGGCTCCTCGCGCCAGCCGCCGAAGTCGTGGGGGAAGTGTCCGTGGAAGACCGCCAGGGGGTACCGTGCGTCCGGGTGTGAATCGAAGCCCTCCGGAAGGAGCACGTGGGCCCCGAGGTACGTGTCCGTGCCCCAGAAGTCGGAGAGCAGGTCACTGCGGATGCGCACATGCCGCACGTACTCGTGCTCTGGCGGGGGCTCGATCTCGGGGATCCGTTGATCGAGCACGACCTCGATCGCCGCGGAGCTGGTCGGATCCACTCGGACCTCGACCGGCGTGCTGTAGAGGTTTCCCGGCTTGCGGTTCCATTGCTGCCCTTCCCCGCGATCCGGCGGGAGCTTGACGGTGTGGCCGTCGGCTCGGTTGAAGGTCTCGTAACGGTTCAGCAGCGCCTGCACCCTGTAGGTCCCCGCCGGAACGTCGGCCAGGCTCTGGATGGGGTAGCCCCACGCGGAGGCGTCCACGTCCACGTCGCTCCCCGGAGACCAGCCCTCGACGTCGATGCCGAACCCGAGCTGGGACCGAGGCCCGTCGGCGATCTGGAAGCGAGGCTCCGCCGAGTCGTCCGTCGAGAGCATCACCACCAGGCGGCCGTCCAGCGACGAGTCGGCAGCATCGGCCGGCAAGGTGACGGAAAAGCGGAGCCGGGTCTGCGGGGACTCCTGAGGCGTCGGGGCCTGACAGGCCAGGCCGGCGAGGACGAACAGGAGCACAGGGGCCGGCAGGGCTCGCCAGTGTCTGCGTGGTGGTGCCATCTTGGGCTTCCTCGGGGATCGGGCCGATCGGGCGGCGCAGGAAGCCGTGAAGGTAGACTCCGTCGGGTGGCCGGGAAAAGGACTGGAGTCGGGAGCCGCATCGCCGGCTGGTGGGGTGCGGGCCCCCGGGTCCGGGACGCTCCTCTCCTTGCCCCCGGCCCAGCGTCGCGCGAAAGCCGTGCCCGCCTCCCGTTGGTGTCTTACCTTGCCGGTTCTTCGTACTCCCGTGACCGAGGAGCGCGTTCTGGAACTCGCCTTCTCCGACGACCCAGCCCTGACCGTGGCGGTGGCCCTGGCGGCGGGCGTCCTGGGCCAGACGGCCGCTCATCATCTCCGAATCCCGGGGATCGTGCTGCTGCTGCTCCTGGGGGTGATGCTCGGTCCCGACGGATTGGACATCGTACGGCCCGAGAGCATCGGCACGGGATTGCCCATGCTCGTGGAGCTCGCCGTGGCCGTGATCCTCTTCGAGGGCGGGCTGAACCTCAACTTCCAGCGTTTTCGGCACGAGGCGGGCGTGATCCGCTCACTGATTACCGTGGGGGCGCTCGTGACTGCCGTGGGCGCCACCCTGGCGGTCCGTCTCGTCGAGGGCTGGGACTGGCCCCTCGCCATCCTCTTCGGCACGCTGGTCATCGTTACGGGCCCCACCGTCATCACGCCCCTGCTACGGCGGATTCAGGTCAAGCGCAACGTCCACGCGATCTTGGAGGCCGAGGGCGTGCTCATCGACCCCATCGGGGCCATCGTCGCGGTGGTGGCTCTGGAGGTGGTCGTGGCCGACTACGGGGCCGCCGCCGGTGGGCTGGAGGTCTTCGTCAAGTTGGGCACGGGCGTGCTGGTGGGCGCCATCGGGGGACTCGTCATCAGCGGGCTGCTCCGGGGGCGCACGCTGGTGCCCGAGCCGCTCCAGAACGTCATGGCGCTCGCGTTGGCGCTGGCGTCGTTCGAGATCAGCAATGCGCTGCAGTCGGAGAGCGGCATCATGGCCGTCGTGGTGGCCGGCATGGTCGTGGGCAACCTCACCGGCCTCAAGCAGGAGCTCCTGGAGTTCAAGGAACAGCTCACGGTCATGCTCGTCGGCATGCTCTTCGTGCTGTTGGCGGCAGACGTCCGCCTCGTGGACGTGCAGGCGGTCGGATGGGCGGGGCTCCTGACCATTGCGCTGCTCATGTTCGTCGTGCGTCCGCTGTGCGTGGGGGCGAGCACCATCGGCTCCGACCTCACCTGGCGCGAGAAGGCGTTCCTGAGTTGGCTGTCTCCTCGCGGAATCGTGGCGGCCGCGGTGGCGTCGTTCTTCGCCCAGAGCATGGTGGAGCACGGGATGAGCGGTGGGCCGGAGCTCCGGGCCCTTGTCTTCATGGTCATCGCCGTCACCGTGGTCATCCAGGGCCTCACTGGGGGGCCCGTGGCGTCTGTGCTCGGCGTTCGCAAGAAGCAGAACGACGGGTACGCCATCGTCGGCGCCAGCGCCCTGGGCCGGGCGCTGGCCGAGATTCTGGGTGGTCAGGGACACTCGGTGGTGCTGGTCGACCGCAACCCCCTAGAGGTGGCCGAAGCCGAGGTCGAGGATCTGCCCATCGTGTACGGCGACGCCACGGACGAGAACACGCTGCTCCGAGCCGACGTGGAGTGCAGGCGCGGCATCCTCGCCGTGACGCCGAACACGGCCGTCAATCTGCTCGTGGTCCAGAGTGCCCGCGACATCGTCCGCCATCAGGTCGCGACGTTCGTGGCGCTGAACCGGGGTAGCTCGCGCGCCCGCCTGGAACGCATCCAGGGCGACGGTCATCATGTGCTCTTCGGCCAACCCGTGGACATGGAGCGGTGGAACCACGATCTGCTCCGGTGGGCCGCGGTCGTGGACCGATGGACCTTCGCCCCGGAGGAGGAGCAGGCGTCCGATTCCGCGGTCTGGCTCGAGGACTGGGCAAGCAGCATGATGCTGGCGCTGGCCGTCACCCGCAGAAAGCAGACCTTCCCGGTGGACGCCCGGACCCGCGCGCGCAAGGGCGACGTCTTCTTCTTTTGCACCTTGACCGAACAGAGCGCCTCGGTGCGGCGGAAGCTCGGCGAGGCGGGTTGGGTCCCCTCCGACGATCTGGACGAGGCGCCCGAGGCCTGATCGCGACTGGCCCTGCCTGGGCCCGCTTCGGAAGATCGCCTCACCGTGTCTGAAGTCGCCTCCCGGCGTGCGGTCCGCTCCGTCGCGACCGACCCCCATTTCCGTCAGAACTCCGCCCCCGGCCGCGTTTCCCCTGTGGAAGCGGCCGTGCTTCGTCCCGGAGTGCTCGAGATGCTAGAGCGCCTCGGCCTCGAGGCATGGAGAGGACGGACGACAACAATCTTGGGAGAGAGCGCGGTGCGGAGCTCATGGGGGATATCGATGGTCGTCGCCAGCCTGGTAGCCCTACCGGGATCGGCTTCGGCGCAGGAGGCGGAGACACTCATTCGGGGCGGCATCGACAGCGGGGGCTTCGGGGGTCCGGTCCTGAAGTTTACCGAGATCGACGACCAGTTCGGGTTGCTGGTTGGATTCAGGGGCGGGTGGATCGTCGACCACACGTTCGTCCTTGGCGCCGGGCTCTATGGTCTGGCCAACACGGGGAGCTTCGACCGCACAGGCCCGGGCGGCTTCCGCAACCGCCTGTTCATGGGCTATGGAGGTCTCGAGATGGAGTGGGTCATCAGCTCACACCGGGTCGTGCACGTCTCGTTCCAGGGGCTGGTGGGCGCGGGTGGTGTGGGCTTCGAGGACTCGGTGCACGGGTGCTGCACCGACGAGACCGCCGACGCCTTCTTCATCGCGGAACCGGGCGTCAACGTGATGCTCAACGTCCACAAGGTGTTCCGTGTGGGCTTCGGAGGCTCGTACCGGTTCGTCCACGACGTCGATCTGGCAGGTCTCACCGACGAGTCCCTCCGGGGCCCGGCGGGCACGTTGACCTTCAAGTTCGGGGCGTTCTGACCGGTAAGAAGGTGGTCGCTGGACATTCTTCCGGATTCGAGCCTCGACACCATCGAGGCGAGACTGAATCGACCGCCGGAGTCAGCGGGTCAGGACGTCGTCCGTTCCGTCCACCTTGGCGGTGGAGTAGCGCTGGCGGCCGCTGAGCCGGTCCTCCATGAGCGTGGAGAAGGCGTCGCTGAGGAACAGCATGCTGATCAGGTTCGGGATGGCGACCACGGCGACCGATATGTTTGCCAGGACCCAGAGGCGGTCGACGTCCGCCACGCCGGCGAAGAGCACGCCCGGAACGAAATACAGCCAACGCAACGTGCGAAAGGCCCTGACACCGGCCAGGCTCACCAGGCTGGTCTCGAAGTAGACGAAGAATCCGATCTGGGTCGAGAGCGAGAACGTCAGGATCGAGATCGAGACGATGGCTGCGGCCGCCGTTTCCGGGAGCGCACGGGAGAAGGCTTGCAGCAACAGCTCGATGCCCGATTCGCCGCTGTCCAGGGCACCGGTGCACAGGATGGCCAGGGCGGTGATCGAGCAGATGACGATGGTGTCCACGAACACCTCGACCGCTCCCCAGACCCCCTGCTCGAAGGGGTGGGCGGTCTCGGCGGTGGCGTGCACCATGGGGGCGGTGCCCAGGCCCGCCTCGTTGGAGAGCATCCCGCGGGCCATGCCCTGCTTGATAGCCGTGGCCACCGCGACGCCGGTCGCGCCGCCCACGCCTGCCGCCGGGGTGAACGCGTACGTCACGATCGTCTCGAGGACACCGGGAATCCGTTGGTAGTTGAGGGCGATGACCACCACCGCGCCGGTCAGGTAGGCAAGAGACATCAGAGGCACCAGGCCCCCCGAAAAGCGCCCGATCCGGCGCACGCCGCCCAGGACGACCATGGCCGTGACCACTGCCATGGCCGCTGTCACCAGGTAAGGACTGAGGCCGTAGCTGGCCAGGAACGCACGGCCGACCGTGTGTGACTGGAGCAGCGAGGCGCTGAACATGGCGTTGATCAGCATGCCGGCGCTGAAGAGATAGGCCAGCGGCGTCCAGCCCAACCCCCGGCGGATCGTGTGCATGGGGCCACCCCGGACCTGTCCGTCGGGGCCCCGTTCCCGGTAGTGCACCCCCAGCGTGATCTCCACCGTCTTGGACATCATGCCGAAGAACGCCAGGAGCCACATCCAGAAGATCGCCCCGGGCCCTCCCACGGAGAGCGCCGTGGCCACCCCCGCCATGTTGCCCATGCCGACCGTGCCACCCAGGGAGGTGGCCGCCGCCTGGAAGGGAGACATGGACCCGGAATCCCCCTTCCCCCCGCGGCCGATGGCGAGCACCGTGTGCCGGAGGATGTGCCCCACACCGCGGACCTGGAAGAAGCCCGACTTGACGGTGAAGAACACGGCCACCCCGGCGATGAACACCATCGTCCAGGGACCCCACAGGAGGCCGTCCACGACCGCCAGCCAGTCGAGGAAGCGGTCGATCATGCGTAGTCAGATCCTCGCGTTGGTGATGGACGGTCGGACCGGCGGCCGAGCGGAGCGGGGCGAGGATGGGTCGGGACCGGTCGTTCGCTGGGGGTCGTTCGACGAGTAGCTGCACATCGGAAGCCGCCCTCTCGCACGGCTGGACCTGGGCGCACCCTCGTCAACGTCCAGGTACGAAAGGCCCGGTCATGGCGTTGAATCGAGCCACTCCCTCCTTGGACTCCGCCACCATCCGCTCGACTTCGCGCATGAGATGGGAGTTTTCGATGACGATCCCGTCCTTGATCGTGTGGACGATGCCCCGGGTTCGCACCATCTCGCCCGCCTCGTCGAGGCGCAGCGCTCCGAAGGAATAGAGGAACCGGAGGTTGAAGGCCGGGTTGCCGTCCACCAGCACGAGGTCCGCGACGTACCCGGGTCGCACCAATCCCAAGCCCGGGAGGCGAGCCGTTCGGGCGCCGGTGTACGTGGCCGCCTTCAGCACCTCCAGGTTGTGCATGCCCGTTTCGCGCAGGAGTTGGAGCTCTCTCACGTTGGAGAAGCCGGGCGTGGCCCAGATGTAGTTGTCGTCGGTGCCGTAGGCCACACGGCCTCCGCGCCGGTTCACCTCGTAGATGAGCTCGCTCCAGAGGTCGAAGGCATAGGTCCAGTAGTACTCGTCGTCCGAGGTCCAGTCGTAGTGGTACGACCCGTGGTACGAGGCGTTGGGGAGGCTCCACCCGATCAATGCCTGATGAGTGTACTTCTCATGCCACGGCAGGCTCATGGCTCGTAGGATGTCCCGGTTCGCCTCGTAGACGACGCGGGTCGGCAGTAGTACGGCTCCATAGTGGACCAGCGAGTCGGCCACCTCGTTCAGGAGGCGCGCCCGGCTCTCCGGGTTGGTGCCCGCCTCGACCCACACCTGTCCCGCTCCCCGGAAGCGGTGGTTCTCGTTGTCGTAGTCGTAGTCGCGCGGGAAGTCCTGCACCCTGCGGGGCAGCGCGGATTCGGCGAACGCGTAGTGGTGCTCCAGGAACGTCACACCGAGCCGGGCGGCGTCCACTGCGTCGGTGACCGCGTTGGTCGATGGGGGCATGTGGAAGGTCGTGGTGCCTCCGGCTTCGGTCATACCCGTGGCGATGGCGCCCACGAGCTCCTGGCTCCACCCGCGGGCGTGGAGGGAGACCATCAGATTCGAGAGCTCACCTCCGTCGCGGTGGACCAGCTCCCACATCTCCTGGGCGATCCGGGCCGCGTTGGCGGGATCTTCCAGGAACGCTCGGTCGTGTTCCGTACCCCAGCCCCAGTCCCAGTTATGGTACCACCGGGGCGCCAGGATCTGATTGCTGTCGCTGAGCCTCCCCTGCTCCAGCGAGTGGGCCCATCCCCGGTCGGCGTATGGGGAAACCGTGGTGACACCATGCGCCAGCTTCAGGTAGTAGAACCACTCCATGGGCAACGGGTCCTGCCGCACGTGCGTGTGCAGGTCGATGATCCCGGGCATGACGTACATGCCGTCCCCCTCGATGACCCGGTCTCCGGTCCAGCGCTCCACCGTCTCGCCCCGCCGGACCGCGGCCTCTGCGGCCACCGCATCGAAGGACCGCATTTCAGCGATGCGGTCGCCCTCGATGAGAATGTCGTGGGGGCCCGTGGGTGGCCCGCCGTGGCCGGGGATCACCATCACGTTGCGGATGACGAGGCGGTCGTAGGGCCCTTCGGCAAGGTCGCCGAAGCGCCGAGTCTCCTCCTGGGCGCCGAGGCCGGCTACACCCACGAACAGTCCCGCCAAGAGGACGACGAACGGCCCGACCATGCCAGGGCGCGACCATTGGTACTCGATTTCTCTCGGGTAATTCACAGCCGATCTCCGTGTTGGCACGCACTCAGGCGAGTGGATGGGGCTTCACGTTCGGCCTGACGCTGCGCTTCGCTACGAAGCCATTCGTGGAAACGTGGGCCAAAGCGTTGCGAGAGTCGGGGCACGGGGCCGGAGCTCAGCAGTCCGGACGAGCCTGCCACTGCCCAGCGCTAGCCTCCTTCAGGGCGAGGCTCAGACGCGTTTGGGTGGCAGAGGGATGCGGCACCGACGGGCCGCCCGTTTCCGCGGTAGCTCGCTCGGGCCATTCCTTGAGTTCGACCGGCTCGAAGAGCGCAGCACGCTCCGACGTCCGAACACGCACGTGGCCTCTCCGCGGTGGTTTTCAGCCGAGGTCACCCTCGGCTTCGTCAAGGGAGATCAGGCCGCCGCTGTTATAGACGTCGAGCAAGACGGCACCGTGTACGTTGGCGTCGAAGTCATCCCAGTACCAGGCGTTGCTGCTCAAGTCGCGCTTAGTCTCGGTTGCGCCCGGCGTCGCGCGGATCAGCGCGTTGCCGACCCTCGCCCAGACGGCGCGCTCGCCGCGTCGCACCTTCCGGGGGGCGCCTTCGAGCGCCGGCGCGAGCTGGCCGAGCGCGCCTTCGTGCAGGTGGAAGACCCCCCGAGCCGAGCCGAGCAGCCATCCGCCGGCAACGCTGTCGACGTCGACGGCGCTCACCTCGCCGATTCCTGGCGCGATCTCGTCGTCGACCCGCCCGTCTCCTGTTAGCACCAGCAGGGTGTCTCCCAGGCTGACGAGCGCAGCGTCCGCCGCGCACGCGAAGTCGATCACGCCTTCAAAGCGGGTCTCGTCATCGAGGGTCTCCAGGCTCCCTGAATGGCTGCCGATGAAGACGCGCTGGCTGGTCAGCCCGACCCGGCCCGCGTCGCTTGTCACTTCGCGCCCGGTGAGCCTGCCTTCGAACGGACCCCACTCGAGCATGTGGCCGGCCGTGGACCCCTCATGCAGCGCGGCGACGTCGCCGTGGAGCACAGCGAGGTCATAGACAGTCTCGTAGCCGGCCAGGAAGTGCCCGTGCCCGGGAACACCGTGACGCCAGAGCCTCGGGGGCGTATCCAACCCGAATTCGGACCCGCGCCCTGTGCTCAGGATGAGGGCGCCCTCTGCTGTCAGCCGGACGCGCGACCCGGACCTCATCTCACTCCTCCACCAGCCGCCGGTCGTGTCTTCACAGAGCCCGATGACCCGCCGCTCCCGACGTAGCGGAGCCTGTCGAAACCGGGTTTCAGTAGCCGCACTCGGTGTGTGGAACCTGGCGCCAGGTGCCCCAGATGAGCTCCCGCACGTAGGAAAGACTGTCGAGAACCGGACTCGGTCGGCTTCAAGACCACAATGATTACGCTCATTTCCGGGATCTATCAACACCCGGTCGAGATTCTAAGCCCCCTGTGTTCACCGATTTCTGTGCCGCTCAGGGTTGGCCCGGCCGTTGATTGCCGAGTGAATCGTCGAGCCCATGCCGGTGCCGAGGAGGCGAGCAGCGAGGACCAAGTCGTCGCTCCGTTACCTCTCGCCCGCTGCCAACCCATATCGGACTATTGAGGGAACGTCCATCGCATCCAGCTCGACGGTCATCAGAAAGTCGGCTCTGGCGGCCAGCACCTTCACATCAGCCGGTATTTCAACCGTGCCCAGTACCCGGCCTTCTGCGTCGATCCCCACCCAGGTGTGATGGTCACCCACCGGCTCTCGCTGAAGCCAGACGCTCCCGTCGCGACCTAGAACCACGTCGGTGATAGGCGGGTGATACGAAGGGACGCTCATGGCCTCTCGGGCTGCCGAGGCGACCCGCTCGGGTCTCGGGGCGTTGGGCATGGGCGTGTCACGATATCGTTCGCCGATGGCTTCAGCCGCCAAGTCGACCAATGCCGGGTCCAGGGGGATGGGATCGTAGGGGAGTATCGGGTTGGTCGAGGCGGCGCACCAAGCACACGCGCCGGGACTCGCTCGGCTGTACCAGGTCCCGTTCCTGGACGAGCTCCTTGCGCTGCCGGAGCTGGAATCGGTCACGCGCCAGTTCGATGGCTCGTTCTCGTTCGGACGCCTTGGAGCCTTCTTGCATGGGCTCGGTCCCCGCACGCACTTTCGAAGCGACAGACGTGGGTCACCTGAATGATCCCACGCCCTTTCACCAGCCGTCGTGGTGTCCCAAGCCAAACTCGTCAAGGAACCCTCGGAGCTCGGATGGAAGGCCGGACCCTTTCTCACTACCAGGTGCACGAGAAGCTCGGAGGGGGCGGCATGGGGGTGGTGTACCGGGCGACGGATACCCGCCTGAAGCGCACGGTCGCACTCAAGTTCCTACCTCAAGATCTCACCCGCGACGACGAGGCCAAGCAGCGCTTCATGCAGGAGGCCGAAGCCGCTTCGGCTCTGGATCATCCGAACATCTGCACGATTTTCGACATCGACGAGATCGAGGACGGACAGCTGTTCATCGCCATGGCATACTATGACGGCGGAACGTTGAAGTCCCGCCTCCAGGGCGGCCCTCTGTCCGTCGGCGCTGCACTCGACATCGCCGCGCAAGTGGCGCAGGGCCTCGCCCGCGCTCACGACTCGGGCATCGTCCATCGTGACATCAAGCCCGCCAACGTGATGATCACCGGCGACGACCTCGTGAAGATCGTCGACTTCGGGATCGCCAAGCTTCATGGACAGACGGGCCTGACACGCGTCGGATCGACCGTGGGCACGACGTCCTACATGTCGCCGGAGCAGACACGCGGCGAGCGCGTCGACCACCGTTCCGACATCTGGGCGCTCGGTGTGACCCTGTACGAGATGCTCAGTGGAGAGTTGCCCTTCCCAGGAGAGCATCCGGCGGTAGTGATGAGCGCCATCCAGACGCAGACGCCCCAGCCACTCGGTGAGCTGCGCGGGGATGTTCCGCCGGAAGTCGCCTCGATCGTCGATCGCGCGCTCCAGAAGGGACCCGAGGCGCGGTTCGCATCCGCTGGCGACTTGGCTCTCGAGCTCGTCCGTTCGAGAGACGGCACTAGTGCAACGGCCAGCCCTCGGCCATCGCTCATCCGAGTCCTGAAGCGCCCCAAGGTCGCCCTCGGCACGGCCGCCATCCTGACGGTCCTGATCGCCGGAGGGCTCAGGGCGTTCAACCGGGCCGCCGACGCGCGGTGGGCCCGAACGGTGGCCATTCCCGAAGCCCTGCGCTTGGCAGAGCAGGACGACTACGCCCAGGCCTTCGCGCTGGCCGAAGAGGCGGAGCGCCATACCCCCGACGATCTGATTCTGGCCAGCCTGTGGCCCCGCATCTCGGCCATCGCCTCCATCGAGACCGAGCCTGCCGGGGCAGACGTCCTCATTCAGCCGTACGGATCCCCCGATTCCGATTGGACCCTGCTGGGGGCAACGCCGATCCGGGACGCACGGGTCCCCCGGGGCACCCTGCGGCTGAGAGTGGAGAAGGCCGGATTCGGGTCGGTCGAGCGGGCGCTGCTGCCGACCGATCGGATCATCCTCTCTCGCGAGGGAACGGCCACGCCCGGCATGGTACGTGTCCCGGCGCGGCGGTTGCACACGCGCCTGAACGGACTCAACGGCATGCTGTTCCTACCGGCGCCCGGCTACGAGATCGACCGCTACGAGGTCACGCACCGGGCGTTCAAGGATTTCGTCGACGCCGGCGGATATGAAGACCCCCAGTATTGGCACCACGAGTTCGTGCGAGACGGCCGGACGCTCAACTGGGTCGAAGCCATGACCGAGTTCCGGGACGCTACCGGGCGACCCGGTCCGTCGACCTGGCAGGGCGGCCTCTATCCGTCCGGGCAGGACGACTATCCGGTAACCGGGGTCAGTTGGTATGAAGCAACCGCCTACGCGTCCTTCGCCGGAAAGAGCCTGCCCACGGTCGCTCACTGGACCACGGCGGCGTCGCCGGACATGGCGACCCAGATTATCGCGCTCAGCAACTACGAGGGCGGTCTGGCTCCGGTCGGGGCCCACGCCGGCATGAGCCAGTACGGCGCCTACGACGTGGCCGGCAACGCGGCCGAGTGGGCGTTCAACGAGACAGGTGTGGGCGAGGATCGTTACGTGCTCGGAGGGGCGTGGGACGACACCTCCTACAAGTTCTTCCAGATCGACTCACGGTCCCCTTGGCACCGATCGCCTGCGATCGGGTTCCGCTGCGCCCGCTACGAGGACGAGGCCGCCGTCTCCGAGTTCATGACGACGCTGGAGCCGCTCACGCGCGACTACGCGACGGAAGTCCCCGTATCCGACGAGATCTTCGAGATCTACCGCGCCCAATACGCCTACGACGCTACAGACCTGGAGGGGCTGTCGGAACCCGTCGACGACGGCTCGGAGCACTGGACACGCGAGCGAATCACGATCAGGACCGCATACGGTGACGAACGGATGCCGATGCACCTGTTTCTCCCGCGGGGCGTGGAGGCACCGTACCAGGCAGTCCTTTACCACCCCGGTTCGGGCAGCCTCAACGCCCAGTCGTTCGACGACTATCCGCTCACCGGCATCGACTTCCTGGTCATGAGCGGGCGTGCCGTGCTCTTCCCCGTCTACGACGAGACCTTCGAGCGCAACAAGGGTCGTGTGCTGAGCTTCCCAGACGAGACGCAGGCCTTCCGCGACTGGATGATTCGCGTGGTGAAGGACGGCCGGCGGGCGCTCGACTACTTGGAGACGCGCCCCGACATTCAGGCCGACAAGCTCGCTTACTTCGGGTTCAGCTGGGGCGGCAGGAGGGCGTCCATCCTGCTGTCTGTGGAGCCACGGATCAAGGCCGCCGTCCTTCGTTCCGGAGGACTGCTCCGAGCCCATCAACTCCCGGAGGTGGACCCCTTCAACTTCGCGCCGCGGGTCGCGATTCCGGCGCTCATGATCAATGGGGCAGAGGACCTCATCTTCCCGCTCGAGTCGTCCCAGAAGGTCCTTTTCGAGCTGTTGGGGACCCCGGATGCGGACAAGCGCCATGTGGTGTTCGACGCCAATCACTCGATCATGGCCACCCACCGAAATCAACTCATCCGAGAGAGCGTCGATTGGCTCGACCGCTACCTCGGGCCGGTGCACTAGTGAGGCGGCGCACGATTGCGTCGGCGTGATCGGGCTTGGTCCGGGGTCGGCGCGTGCCCTCATTCCCGACGCACACCGAGGAAGAGACGAGATGGGCGACCCCGGAGAAGGGCTGCCCTTTCGGCCTCATCGCTAACGGAGGGGGTGGGATTCGAACCGCGGTGTCTTTCACGTGGCGTTCGGCCCAGATAGTGAGCGCCTAGCCACCGCGGGACCTGAAACGGCGAAGGCATACGCGCTTGGACTCGAGCTCTTGAAGGAGAGGGCTCGTCAGCGGGTAACCCGCTCGCTGACAACGGAGGAGTGCCGCAAGTACTTGCACGTCAGCGATCGCCCGAAGCCGTGGTGAACTCCACGGCTACAGAAAGAGAATCATCGGAACCGAGAACCAGAAGTGCGTCTCGTGACTGGGGCTCACGCCACCGCAAAAGACTCGGCGGACAGCTTCACTCCGGCTTGACTGCCCGAGGACTTGTAGAGCGCGGCTCGGGAAGGAGTTTGTCAGCGTGGCTACTCCGAACGCTCAAGCCCGTAGCTATGACGTGTTCGTCAGCTATGCTCATGCCGATGCCGTGCCGGTATGCGCGATCGTCGAGGCGTGGTGTACGCGAATCCGTCCAACAAGGAATTGCTGCTGTCCGCGAGAGCGTTGAGAGCAGCTCGCTACGCTCGCTCGCAGTCGAGAGGGTGCGGCAGCAGAATTCCAGGACGTTAGGGCGCTTTTCGAAGGCCCGGCCAGGGTTTGGCCAGGCTGCACCGTTCAACTATCGGTGGACGTGATGAGCACGGATCCAGATTGGGCTAGGCGTTTCCAGTTTGGCGAGATGATCGCCGCGCTCGGAGTCATTGGCTCACTGCTCTTCGTCGGGTGGGAGATTCGACAGAACACTGCTGCGACGGAGGGTGCGACGTTGCAAGCGATCTCTGATACCCACACCGCGATGCTCTTGGAAGGCGACGAGCGATTTGTGGAGTTGCTCTACCGCGTCTTGGTTACCGGAAACACCCGCCGCGACCTGACGCCTGAGGAAACTCTACGTTTGCAACGCTACTACATAGCGTTCCTGTCCCATCTCGAGAACACCTACATGCAGGTTGAGGCCGGTATCCTTGATCCGACCGTGTTGGAGTCATATGGCTGGCGCAACCTGTTATGGCAAACAAGGCACTTTCGAGAAGGGAGGGAAGGCATGCTCAACGCAGGTGTATCGGCGGAATTCGCAGATTTCTTCCGGTCGCGCACTGCGCATCTTCCACTCGTCCCGTCTGACACGAGTTCGTTTCGTCCGTAACTCAGAAGCTGTATGACAACCCGGGGACGGCTCGCAGTAATACCCGAGCGCCTTAACACGTATCAGGCTCCCGGAATCAAGAGCGTGCTCGATGTCCTCAAGCTGCAGGAACAGCTCGTAGGGGTGCCGATCGGGCCGGCCGCAGAACTCGCGCCCGTTGTCGGAGAGGATCGTACGCACCTTCACGCCGTGCTCCTCGAAGAAGGGCAGCGCCTCGTTGTTCAGGACATGCACCGCGGTCACCGGCAGCTTGCTCGTGTAGAGCCGGGCCCAGACGTGGCGGCTGTAGCAGTCCAGCACCGTCTGGATGTAGACCTTGCCGACGCCCTTCAGGGTGCCGGCGTAGAACGTATCCACGGCCACGAGCTCACCGGTGGCGTGGACCTCGATGTGCCGTTCCCGAAACTCGGGGTTGTAGCGTTCGAGCGCCTGGATCTGTTCGTCGGTCAACTCGAGCTTCTGCTCCCTGGCCGTCTCTTCCAGCCGTAGGAGCCGCTGGTGCTTGACAAGCGAGTCCCGGCGGGCCCTCTAAAGACCTGCCGGGACTCGTCTTGGCTGGAATACCCCCGACAGGACTCGAACCTGTGACCTACTGCTTAGGAGGCAGTCGCTCTATCCACCTGAGCTACGGGGGCTAACTACTTTGACACAACGACTTACTGACTTCCGATTGTCTGCCAGTGAGGTCAACAGGGCGCATAGGGCACAGACCGCTTCCTGCCACGGCGGATCCGAACGGTGTGACCGTCAGCGCGCGACATGGCAAGAAAGGTCGCCCAGGAGCCCGGGAGCGTCCAGTAGCTGCCAGGCCCAGATCACTCGCCTTGCGGCTCGCAGTCTGGCCGAGCAGAGGCTAGACAAACCTCAGGGCGGTCACACCGAACTCCTCCTCAACACGCTCTCTGATCCATGCCTCTGCACTCTCGCGGCTCCGGAAGATCTGCGTATCCCAACGGGATTCGCCGAGCGACAGATCCCACATCCTCGAGAGGCCGTAAATGAGGTCCTGAGGTGCGCTCACGGCGACGACCGAATGCTGATTCTTCTTGGTGGCATCGCGGCTCCATTGGGCGACTCGGCGGACTGCATCAGAATCCACCTCGACGCGTGTGACTCTGCTGTAGTCGGAAAGGCTGAAGAGATAGCCCGCAAAGCGCGCTGGATCACCCTGGAGGTGGTGGCGCATCGCCTCGACGTATTCGTCACTGGTCACGAATCCAGATCCCACAATGAGGTTCCCGCGGCCCCCGTCAACGTCGATGACGGTGATCGGCATAGCACCCTCCGAGCCAAGGACATCTCGTTCCCCCATTACATTGGTCTCTTTCGATGGGATTGGCCACATCCTGCTCCGCCGGCCTGGAGCCGATGGGCCTCCACGCCGAAGCGGTGATGCTCGACAAGGAGCCCACGCCCTGGACGCCATCCAGACGCTGGACGACGTTCTTTACCGGATGCAGGCGCACGTGCTGAAGAACCGGCAGCTATTGCGACCGCTGCGGGTCTCTCATCTGGAGTAACTGGGTCGAGGCCATGTCCTGCACGCGGGGTGCACGGGCCCGGCGTCCCGGCTGTGTCAGACGCATGGGTGAAACAGCATGCCGGGCGGGTCGGCGGTTTGCCTCCGGGCGGGCCCCAGCCTTGATGACCCACATGCGCTGCATGCGAGAAGGCCCGGATCCGCGGGACGGGATCCAGGCCTCCTCTGATGCCCACTGCCGCGAGTCGTGCGGGCAGACAGCAGTCGCTATCCGAGCTGACTTGTGTGTCCCTACTCCACCAAGCGCAGGTATTTGATCAGCGAGCTGCTTCCGGGGGTCCCTCCGCCGTATCCGCTCACTCCGCCCAGGAACCGTCCGTAGATTGCCCCGTTGGGTGCATCCGGCTCCAGGAAGATCTTGGCAAACTGGACGAATTCCACCGTCGCCGAGGTACCGTGGACGTTGGCGGTCGGAGGGATGATGGGTACGACCCGTACCAGCGGGCTGTTGGATTCCGGGTTGCTGTATCGTGAGCCCGTGATGTAGCCCCCGTTCGGATGCGTCGGATCCTCGACCCACTGGGCGCCTGGATCCTGGTCGTACAGCTGACGGAGAGGCGCCCGCACCGACGAGACGTCGCCCGGCTGGAGTGGATACTCCGTACCGATAGAGATGGAGCACAGATTGCACCCGACGATGTTCTCGTGGATGAAGTCCGCTCCCTCGCCGAAGTCCTCACAGTCCTCCGCCGGGTCCGGTGGGGTCCAGAGATGGAAGTTCCCGGGCCCCATGGTCCCCGAGCCGTTCGGGTCCCAGCCGCCACCCGGACTGCCGCCGGTCGACTCGCCGCCCTCGCCCGGCGCGGTCTTCAGGAGGATCCGGCGACCCATGTCTCGGTTAAGGGTTTGCCCAGAGGCGTCGTACTGACCGTCGCGGAAGCTGCTGCCGTATCCGGTGCCGTCGAACGAACCGCCGTACGTGGTTCCGTCGACGCCGTATTGATCGTACGTGTGGTACGGGTCCTGCTGCTGTCCGTCATCCAGCTCCGCTTCGTTCTCGAAGAGCCAGTCCTCACCCTCGTCCGGCATCCTGTTCGCCGGGGCGATGTCGTCGTCCAGGTCGTCCCACAGGTCGACGACGATGAACGGGAGGACGCAGGCTTCGATGGTGTTTCCTGCGCTCACCGCGGCCGCGGAAGCCGTGCTCACCTTCAGGGAGGCTATGCCCAGAAGCTTCGCGAACCAGGTGGGCAGGTTCGCCCGCTCGACCCAGACGCGCACCCTCTGCGTCTCGGGGGTGACCTGGATCGTCATCTCCGGCCCCCTCTGGACGAAAGAGACCAGACCATCCTCCGCGTTCATGGTGTAGAGCTCGGGGGTGGTCGTGTCCACCGATGCGCCCCGTACAACGTTGGCCGCGGCGTATGCCTTGCCGCGGTTGACGGCCTCGGATACGACCCCGTCGTCCTGCCAATGCAGGTCGAAGAAGGCGCTGGCACCCGCCAGCGATGCGGCGTCGGTGACGCGCTGGGTCTCGCTGCGAGCCGTGAGTGCCATGCCGAGATCGATGGCGAGCGCGCCCATGCTCAGCATGCCGATCATCATGACGGCCACGAGGGGCAGCATGACCCCACGCTCGGAGGTGAGGACTCGTCGAACGGTAGCGATGGTGCTTCGAATGGTAGCGATGATGCTTCGATCGGTAGAGGCTGACGCGCGCAGGGACATGATCCCCCCTTCGGGACTCTCATCGGGAAGGGAAGCCTGTACAGTTCGTTGTCGACCCAATCGTCAAGAAAAGAAAGCGGGGGGCGCGCCGGAGACCGAAGGAGGGGCTGGTCATGAATCGAAGGCAGGCCGGCCAGACCAAGGATCGGGGGGGGGGGCGACGGTGGGCCTGTGCGGCGGGAAGTGAGCGTGCGTGCTCCGAGCTACTCCTCGTCCCAGTGGTCGATGGCGTCCAACAGCTCCCGCTCGGTAGGGCGGTCGAGCTCGTTGGGCCGGTCCCGGCGGGCGAAGCGGGAGGCGGCCACGATGGCGCCCACGACCAGGAGGAGGAAGACCAGCGACATCACGATGCCCCCCGCTAGAGGACCCACTTCACGAAGGCGAAGCCGCCCACCAGGAGCACGCCGAACACCACCGTGAGCAGGTTGAAGTAGCGGTCGATGAAGCGGCTGACCGGCGGGCCGAACTTGTAGATCAGCCCGGCCACGAGGAAGAAGCGCAGCCCGCGGCTCAGGACGCTCGCCAACAGGAAGACGCCGAGATTGATGGAGAACACGCCCGAGGAGATCGTGAAGACCTTATACGGGATGGGCGTGAGACCGGCCAGGAACACGGCCCAGAAGTCGTACTGGACGTAGAGAGCCTGGACGTGGTCGAACGCTTCCGCGGTCACTCCGGGAACGTACGTGAAGAAGGGTCCCTGCAGGGCACCCCAGGCCAGGGCGCCGATGCCGTAGCCGACCACCGCCCCCGCCACCGACGCGCCCGTCGTCCATGCGGCCAGCCGGAGCGAGCGCTTGGGCGCCCCCAGGCACAGGGCCATGAGCAGCGGATCCGGCGGGATGGGGAAGAACGAAGACTCGGCGGCCGTGAGCAACACCAGGGCCGCCAGGCCGTGCGGCGTGTCCGCCCAGTGCAGCACCCAGTCGTACAGGCGCCGGTGAACCCCGGGCCGTGCGGGAGCGTGCTCCACGGGTCCGTGCTCCACGCGCGTCCCCTGGTTCACGCCCGCTCCTCGGGCCACGCGAAGCGCCCGAGCAGGGGGACGAACCTGCAGTCCGACTCGACCACCGTCTCCGTCACTCGCCCTCCCTCCTTCCGTACGAGCACCAGATCCTGGGACTCCCGCGAGCCCACCGGCACCAGCATGCGGCCCGGGTCGGCCAGCTGGTCCACCAGCGTTGTCGGCACACCGGGGGAGGAGGCGGAGACCACGATGACGTCGTACGGCGAGAACTTGCGCCAGCCGATGGTCCCGTCGCCGACGAGCAGGGCCACGTTGCGTAGCTCGACCCGGTCCAACGCGATCCGGGCTCGGCTCGACAGCTCCCTCACGCGTTCGACCGAGTACACCCGATCGGCCATGAGGGCCAGCAGAGCCGTCAGGAATCCGCTGCCGGTGCCGATCTCCAGCACCCTCTCGTCGCTGCCGGGGTGCACGATGGACAGGTAGAGGGCCTGGAGCGACGGCTGGGAGGCCGTCTGCCCCCAGCCGATGGGAACGGGCGCGTCCTCGTACGCCCTGGGCCAGACGCCCTCGGGGACGAAGAGGTGCCGGGGTACCCGGTCGAACAGCTGGAGGACCTCCAGGTCGTCGATGCCGTGACTGCGGATATCCTCGATGAGCTTTCGGCGGTACCCGACGAACTGGAAGTCCTCGTCGACGGTCATTGCGTGGCCTGGGCCGATCGTCCGGAGCTGGGTGTCGCCCCCCACGGCGGCGGACCTACAATCTCAGGTTCCAACCCCGGATCTCCTCCAATAGCTGATAGTTGGTCAGGTCGAGGTGGAGGGGCGTCACCGAGATGTAGCCCTCCTCGATGGCCCGGAAGTCCGAATCGCCTCCCCCCGTCCAGGTGCTCACGCCGCCACCGATCCAGTAGTACTCCCGGCCCGACGGATCCAACGCGCGGGTGAGCGACTCACTGTACCGGCGGTTTCCGAGGGACGTGATCCGAATCCCCCGGACATGGCCCGGGGCGACGGGAGGGAGGTTGACGTTCAGCAGCGTGGTCTCCGGGAAGCTGTCGTGGGCCAGGACCTGCCGCAGGAACTCCCTCAGGAGCGGCTCCCACTCCTCGAGCTCCTCGAACCGGTCGCCCGCGTACGAGAGCGCCACCGCCGGGATCCCGATCACCGTCGCCTCCATGGCGGCTGCCACCGTTCCGGAATACAGGACGTCGTCACCCATGTTGGGACCGTGGTTGATTCCGGATAGACAGAAGTCGGGACGGTGGTCCAGGAGCGCGTTCACGGCGACCAACACGCAGTCCGTGGGCGTCCCGTCCAATACGTGGACCGCCTCTCTTGCTTGCCGTGCCCGCAACGGATGATGGAGTGTCAGGGAGTGGCTGGTGGCGCTCTGCTCGCGGTCCGGCGCCACCACGGAGACGGTGCCGAGAGACCGGGCGGCCTCGCTCAGGACATCGAGGCCTCCGGCCAGGTACCCGTCGTCGTTCGTGCAGAGGATGTGCATGTCGGCAGAACTCAGGTCGGGCTCCCCTCGATCATTGGGAACGCTCTGGCGGCGAGAGCACCTCGACCAGACCCGTGAGCTCCTCTCTCATGCCAGCGAGCAGCTCCGGCTCTAGCACCTTTTGGCGCGCCTCCTGGAGCTCTCCGCCGCGGCGGAGCTCGCGCAACTTCTGCCTGGCGCCCTCGATCGTGAACTTCTGCTCGTAGAGCAGGTTCTTCACCAGCATGACCAGCTCCACCTCTTTCGGGCGGTACACACGATTGCCCGCTCGGTTCTTGTTGGGGTGGAGGACGTCGAATTGGGTCTCCCAGTACCGCAACACGTGGGGCTTCAGGTCCGTGAGATCGCAGACGTCGCCGATGGAGTAGTACTCTTTCTTCGCGATGCGCTCGCTCATGTCGGCCACGGGCTCGTCTCCTGTGTTCTCAGCATGGGGCGGCGGGCGGGACGCTCGCCGCCGTCGTCACGACCAATGCTCGGGCTTGGGGTCCCGGAGCATCAAGTTCCGGAGTGCCTGCATGGGGTCTCGGCCCTGCGTCAGGATGGCGTTGACCTCCGCGGAGATCGGCATTTCGACGCCGGTGCGCTCGGCGAGGTCCACCACGGCCTGGGCGGTCTTCACGCCCTCCGCCACCGCGGTCATGTGGCCCAGGATGTCCTCCAGCACCTCGCCCCGACCCAGGCGAAAGCCCACCGTGCGGTTCCGGCTCAGCTCGCCCGTGCAGGTCAGCACCAGATCGCCCATGCCCGCCAGCCCCGCGAACGTGTGGCGATCGGCACCCAGGGCCACGCCCAGGCGCGTCATCTCGGCGAGACCCCTCGTAATGAGCGCCGCGCGCGTATTGTGGCCGAATTCGAGGCCCGCCGCGACGCCGGCCGCCAGGGCGATCACGTTCTTGAGTGCGCCGCCCAGCTCCACGCCCACGACGTCGCGGTTCGTGTACACCCGGAAGTACTCGGTCTGGAACAGCTCCTGGGCCCGGAGGCGCGCTTCTCGGCTCCGGCTGGCCACGACGACGGCGGTAGGCATCTCCCGGGCGACCTCGACCGCGAAGCTCGGTCCCGAAAGGACCGTGAAACGCTCGATCTGGCCAGGGGTGAGCATGGCGGCGAACACGTCGTCCATGCGGCGCAGCGTCGACAGCTCGATCCCCTTGGATGCGCTGATCACGATGGCATCGTCGTCCAGGTGAGGCACCGCCTGGCTCATGACTCGGGCCACGTGCTGCGACGGCATCACGGACACCACGGCCTCGGCCCCCTTCACGGCGCCCGGAAGGTCGTTCGTAGGCCGGAGCGCTTCCGGAAGCTCCACGTCCGGCAGGTAGGTCCGATTCACCCTGCACTCTTCGATGTCCGCGACCACCTCGGACTCGTAGGCCCAAAGGCGGACGTCGTGCCCCGCTCCGCTCAGGACCTTTGCGATGGTCGTGCCCCAACTCCCGGCGCCGACCACGGCGAGATGGCGTTCGCTCACTGGCTTCCTCCCTGACTGCCCGCTGGGGCCGCGCCCTCCCCCGAGGGCACCGGACCGGCACGCCCGGGCCGGATCCGCGGCTCACGGCCCTGGAGCAGTCGGCGGATGTTCGACCGATGGGCCCAGAAGACGAACGCGGCCAGAACCACCGTGAACCAGATCATGGAGGCTCCCCCCGGGTGTCCGTAGAAGCCCACGACCACGGGAATCGTGACCGCTGCAGCCAGGGACCCGACGGAGACGATACGGCCGAAAGAGACCACGAGGACCCATACGATCACAGCCGCCAGGACGGCCTTGGGAGCCAGCGCCAGGAAGACACCCCCCGACGTGGCTACGCCTTTCCCTCCCCGGAAGCCCACCCAGAACGAGAAGACGTGCCCCAGGATGGCGGCGGCGCCATACGCCAGGGTCCACGTCCACACGGCAGATCCGTCGAGTTGCGGAAAGAGGAACACCGGGAGCCATCCCTTGGCGATGTCCACGACCATGACCGGTAGCGCCGCCTTCCACCCGAGTACGCGAAACGTGTTGGTGGCGCCCAGGTTACCACTTCCCATCTCACGTAGATCGACACCGTACGCGTAGCGCCCCACCCAGAAGCACGTGGGCGTGGCGCCCACCACGTAGGCGAGAAGGACGAGTGCGTACGGGCTCAAGCGCCGCCTCCTCTCAGGCGGATTCGAATCGCCGTGCCTTCGAAGCCCCAATGGCTGCGGAAGGCGTTCTGGATGTAGCGAATGTAGTGGTCGGGGAGCGCCTTCGGGAAGTTGACGAACAGGGCGAAGGTCGGCGGTGCGACGCCCACTTGTGTTCCGTACTTGATGCGGACCGGCCGCCCTCTGTCATGAGGTGGAGGCTGGCGTCGCACGATTCGCTCCAGCACCTCGTTCACCTCGGCCGTGCCGATGCGCCGATGGCGGGTCTCCTCCACCTCCAGCACCAGGTCCAGGGCCTTTCGCACGCGCTGTCCCGTGAGCGCGGAGGCGAACAGCGTAGGCACCCACCTCAGGAACGGCACGCGCTCACGGATGGACTTCTCGAACGCGGGGGCCGTGTGGGTGTCCTTCTCCACCAGGTCCCACTTGTTCACCACGAGGACCACTCCGGCCCCCGCCTCCCATCCCGCCTCGACCACGCGGATGTCCTGATGCGCCATCTCTTCGGTAGCGTCGATCAGCACCAGGCACACGTCGGCTTCGCGCACGACCCGGGCCGTGCGCAGCGTGCTGTAGTACTCGATCGAATCGGAGATGCGGGCCTGCCGGCGGAGCCCCGCGGTGTCCACAAAGACCAGCGTGCGGCCATGGTACTGAAACGGCGTGTCCACCGGGTCGCGGGTGGTGCCCGCCGTCTCGCTCACCACCATCCGCTCCTCCCCGAACAGCCGATTCACCAGGCTGGACTTGCCTACGTTGGGCTTCCCCACCACGGCCACCCGGATCATGTCCCGGCTCTCGTCCGCCCCCTCCGGGGGCTCCGGGGGTAGCCTCTCGACGATGGCGTCCAGCAGATCGCCGGAGCCCTTGCCGCTGATGGCGCTCACCGGCACGGGCTCACCCAGGCCGAGCCCCCAGAAGTCGTGGTGTCCGGTGTCCCTGGGCAGGTTGTCCTGCTTGTTCACGGCCAAGATGACGGGGCGGTCCGCCTTGCGGAGGATCTCGACGAGCCGCTGGTCCAGGGGGTGCAGGCCCTCCTTACCGTCCACGAGGAGGACGATCAGATCCGCTTCTTCCACCGCGTGGAGGGCTTGGCTGCGGACGGCCCGGTCCATGGGCTCGTCACTACCTTCCACCACTCCGCCCGTATCGACGATGAAGAAGGAGCGGCCCGCCCAATCCGTCCGGGCGAAGTTCCTGTCCCTCGTGACGCCCGGCCGGTCGTCCACGATGGCGATGCGCCGCCCCACGACGCGGTTGAAGAACGTGGATTTGCCCACGTTGGGGCGGCCGACGATGGCCACCACTGGCAGTCGGGCGCTCACAGGTCGCGCAGCGTGGCCGTGATCTCGTAACCCTCTACCACCCGGGCGGGGCCCAGGGTCTCTTCCAGCGCACTCAGGGGAAGGCTGTCGATGAACAGCCGGTCGGCGTTCAAGGCCTCGGCGGGGAGGACGATCAAGTCGTCCGCCTGACCCTCGCCCAGGGCCGCCAGGATATCGGCTCCGGCCAGAAGCCCGGCGGCGGTCACCGTTTCGCCGAAGAAGGCGTTGGTCACGCGTACGACCTCGACGCGGGCACCCGTGGCGTCGGCGAGCCGGCCCGCCCGCTCGCCGAAGAACGGTGCCATGGAGCCTCCGGTGACGATGCGGAGCCGGCGCCGATCCATCTTCGGCACCGCTGCGAGACCCGTCTCGAAGTCCATCGAGGCCCGTCGTACCGACCCCACGCCGTTCTCCAGGAGAATCCACTCGTCGTAGTATTCGGGCCCCGGAATCTCCTGCCCGGCCAGTAGAAACATGTCGTCGGCGGCGTAGCACCATCCCCCACCCCGCTCCGGCTGGGACCGGAGGCGGGCACGTGCCACCGCGGCGATCGCGTCCCGGGCTTCGTCGGGCGTCAAGGGGCGGACCGGGCGATTCAGGTTGTAGCGGGTGAGCCCCACGGGCACGACCGACAGGGAGCGCACCCCCTCGCCGAGGCTCCACAGGTCGTCGATGGTCCGCGCCAGGTGCGGTCCGTCATTCCACTCCGGGCATAGGACGATCTGGGTGTGCACCTCCAACCCGTGGTCCAGTAGAAGCGCCAGCTGCTCCATGATCAGGCCCGCCCGGTCGTTCTTCAGGAGCCGGATCCGCACGTCGGGCTCGGTGGCGTGCACGCTCACGTAGAGGGGCGAGATGCGCTGGTCAACGAGCCTCTGGAGCCCCTTGGGACCCAGGTTCGTGAGGGTGACGTAGCTCCCGTAGGTGAACGAGAGGCGAAAGTCGTCGTCCCGCAGCCAGAGGCTGTCCCGAACGCCCTCGGGGTTCCCGTCGATGAAGCAGAAGACGCACTCGTTGGCGCACTCCCGGATCGTGTCCGGGGCCGGGACGATGCCCACGGGCTGGGCCGGATCCCGATCGATCTCGTACACGAACGCCTCGCCGGACGGGCTCACGGCCTCGAGCTCGAGGGCGCCTTCGGCCAGGAGGAACGTCAAGTCGATCCCGTCGCGGACGTATTGCCCGTTGATCCGGACGATGCGGGTGCCGATCTCGAGCTCGAGCTCGTCGGCGATGCTCCCGGCCTGGACCTGAGCGATACGTACCACGCGGTTCTTCCCATTGCGTCAGTGGCTGTCTGGAGAATAGCCTTGAATCATATAGAAGACCCCCGGCCCATTCCAGTGATGGGATCGGGTCACACAGCAGGGGAACCGAGGCGTGGTGGCGACCGTATCCAGTGGGTACGCGCGAGGTCAGGGAATGGGGGAGGTGTCGAAGTGGGGACGTTGCATTCCACCTGTCCGGTGACGCGAATGCGGAGCAGAGGGCGCCAGCCAACCGTGCGCTCGAGGTCGGGTACCGGTGGGTCGGTACGCGCCCGGCCCTCCGTGGCGGCGCTGCTCGCGGCCGTCACGCTCCTGCCGGGTTGCCGCCACGTCGACGAGATCCGCGAGCGCTTCCGGGACGTCACCTCCCACGAGTCCTATGCCCGCTCGCTCGAGAGCGCCGAGCTGTCGGAGACGGCGCTGGGCCGGGAGTGGACCGAAGCCGCACGGCGCGCCCTCCTGGACCCGCTCCCCGTGGAGCTGCCCTACCGGGAGGAGGGCTACCTGTCGGCCGACGAAGCCCCGGCCCTGGGTTTCCTGGTGGATTTGGAGCGGGGCCAGCGGCTTTCGGTGGACCTGGAGATCGTGGGCGAACCAGGCCGGGTCTTCGTGGACCTGTACCGGGCCGACCCGTCGGGGGAACGCGAGCCTCTGTTCGTCGCCTCCGCCGACTCCGCCACCAACGAGCTGTCCTACACCGTGGGCCGGGGCGGCCCCTTCGTCCTGCGCATCCAGCCGGAGCTCCTCCGCGGCGGCGAGTACCAGCTGACCGTACGCTCCGGAGCGTCGCTGGCATTCCCCGTGGCCGGAGCTGACTCGCGCCAGATCCAGAGCTACTTCGGTGCCGACCGGGACGGAGGGAGGCGGAGCCACCACGGCGTGGACATCTTCATGCCCCGGGGGACGCCGGTGGTGGCGGGCACGGCGGGCCGGGTCAGCCGCGTCCGGGAGACGTCCCGCGGAGGCAAGGTCATCTGGCTGCGGGACCGGGAGCAGAACCAGTCGCTCTACTATGCCCACCTGGATAGCCAGATCGTCCGGGAGGGAGCCATGGTGCGACCGGGCCAGATCCTGGGTCTGGTGGGGAACACCGGAAACGCCCGCACGACCCCACCCCACCTGCACTTCGGGATCTACCTGCGAGGCGAGGGGCCCGTGAATCCGTATCCGTTCCTCCGGGAGCCGTCGGAGAGGCTCCCCACGTTGACCGCGGATCGATCGCTCGTCGACGGATGGGTCCGCTCAACCGTGGATGCGGCCCGCCTGCGCGGCCATCCTTCCGCCAGGGCGCCGGTCCTGGTCGAGCTGGCGTTACATACGCCTGCGCGCGTGGATGCGGTGGCCGGAGCTTTCTACCGCATCAGCCTCCCGGACGGTAGGCGGGGTTACGTGGCGGCCAGGTTGGCAGAGGGGGCCGAGGAGCCCCTCTCCCGGACCACGGCGGACGAGGCCACCCCACTCCGGGCGCTTCCTCTGGACGGGGCGCCGGTGGTGGAACGCGCCGGGCCAGGCTCGACGCTCCCCGTTCTCGGCACCTTCGAGGACTACCTCATGGTTCGGGGCGCCAGCGGCCGCACCGGTTGGATCCCCCTGGTCGGCCAGGCGGCCGACGCCGGGGGCTGACGCCGGGGGCCCTACGCCGCAGGGGCGCCGCCCGTTTCGTCCGCCGGTCCTTGACGAATACGTCCAGCTGACGACCGCCAGAACGGGGGGACCGGGCCGGGGTCCGCCGGCGACCTCTCATTCCTTCGGGGCCGAGTGGCCTCCGCGGCTGGCTGGGCCCAGTCGAGATCGGTGGCGACCTACCTCTCCTCCCGCGCCAACACGGCCTCCGCGGCGATGAAACCGAACGCGGCCCACTGGTCCGTTCCTTCCACGAATGTCCGGAAGATCTCGGTGGCCCGGTCCGGCTGGCCGTTGTACCGATACCAGTTGCCCACACCGTAGACCATGCTGGCAGTGGACGGGTCGGTCACCGCCGCTGGATCCACCAGATCGTTCGGCGAGAGCTCGCCGCGGTACAGGAGGATGAGCCGGTGGTAGGAGTCGTTCTCGATGATCTCCATGTCCGCGCTGAACGGCTCCAGCACGGCCGCCGCCTCGTCGTCCCGACCCAATTCTCGCAGCGTCATGTAGAGCCAGTGGCCGGTGGCCACCCGGAGGTCCGGGTTCGTGGACACCTCCATGCAGCTCCGGTATGCCTCCAGCGCGGCCTCCAGGTCGCCCTGCAGGTAGTGAGCGAGGCCCAGGTGGTACCAGATGTTGAAGTGCAGCGTGCCGAGGGGGATGCCCAGTGCGTTGGGGAGGCCGTCCGGCTCGATCTCGTCCTCCGTGCCCTCGATGAGATCCACGGCCCGACGGAAGTCCGCTATGGCGTCGTCCAGACGCCGGACCGTGATGTAGCGGTGCCCACGGTGCCTGTAGAAGCGAGCGTCGTCCGGATGGGCCTCCATGGCCTCCGTGTACGCCGCGATGGCCTCGCCGAAACGGCCGAGGTAGGCGAGGCGCCGGCCCACCCAGATCGCGGCGTCGGCGTCGCCCGGATCGGCGGCGAGCTCGGCCCGTGCCTCGGTCAGGAAGCCCTCCTGTAGGACGCGCGCCTCCTCGGAAGGCTCCGGTGGCGTCAGCGGCTCGCCCAGGAGTGACCAGGCCTCGGCAGCCGGGGGCAGCTCCCGGGCCTCCTCCTGCCCGGCCGAGGCGGCTTCCTGCAACGCGGCCTCCTCCTCCTCGGCATCGTAGCGAAGCCCGCACGCCCAGGTGGCCGGCAGGAGCACCCCGACGAGCAGGGCGGCGGATCTCAGCAACGCTCCCTCGAGGCTTCGGGTTCCGGTGCCTGCGGTTCGGTGGGCCATTCTGCTCTCCGGGTAGGGTTGACGGGAGGACCTCTACGAGTCGGCGGACGACGGATCAAGGAGGAATGTCCGGAACCAGGGGCTGGCCAGTGTACCCCCGCAGCCGATACACGAACGCGTTGCGCACGGGAACGCCCATGCGCCGGACACGGATGGTGTCGGGGACACCCTCGATCTCCTCGAACAGATGGCCGAAGGCGACCTCGGGGTCCTCGTACCAGTTGCTCACCGCCACGTAATAGGCGTCGTCTCCAGGGCGGAGTCCGCCGCGCCGCTCGTTGATCCAGAAGTACTTGTGGACGGAGTTGAGCGTGCCGGCGGCCAGGAGACGTCGACCCAGCGGCGTGGCGACGTAGAAGTCCAGATGGGCCGCCGGGAACCAGCGGTACGACATCAAGGGGGCATCGGGGTCCATGTGCCCACTCTCCTGATCCCGAGCAGCCACCTCCGCGAACCCCGCCCGGACCTGACGCCAGCCGTACATGTCCATGGTCGGGTCCCCTTCCCCGAACCGGGCCGCCGGTTCCGATCGGCCGAAGCTGGCCGGGGCGCTGGTCACGAGTCCCAGGACGACCGCCAGCAGAACGGCGAGGAGTGCTGCAGGCGCCTTGACCTGCCACGGAACCGGGACGTCGGCGTGGACGACCGCGCCGCGCTCCCCGGCCTCTCCGTCGCTGCTTAGCCCCACGCGCTCTCGCCAGGCCCAGTGGGTCGCCGCCATGAGGATCAGCGTCAGGTAGGCCGGACCTGTCCAATGGGGGAGCGTGGACCGGAACAGCGAGAAACCGGTGAACACGAGCCACAGCGGCAGGGCGATCAGCAGGAGCAACCGGCCCCGGGCCGGGTCCACGAAGGGCCGTCGTCGGAACCACGCGATCAGCGCGGCCGCGACCAGGGCCCAGGTGATCGGATTCTGGTATCCGACCTGGCCGCCCAGCTCGGTGAGAAAGTAGTCCGGCCGGACGGTCCAATCCGGAGTGACCCTACCGCCCTGGTACGTGAAGCTGATGAAGTCGTTCTGAGCGTTCCAGATCAGGATGGGCGTGGCCAGGACGGTTGCGATGACGCCAGCCCCGTAGAGGGCGGGCTCCCGCAGCCATCTTCGATCGAAGAAGGCCACGTACGACAAGGCGCCGAGCGCGAGGAAGACGGCCTGGTACTTGGACAGCAGCGCAAGACCGATGGACACCCCGGCGAGGAGCACCAGGCGTCGTTCCCGCGAGCCGATCTTCGGCGTCGGGAGCGCCTGGACCAGGAGCGCCGCCGTGATGAGCCAGAACAGGACCAGCGGCGCGTCGGGGAGGATGACCGCGCCGGCCAACACCGAGCCGTATGGCGTGGACGTGTGGAGCAGCGCGGCGAACAGCCCCGCGCGTGGACCACCGAGCACCAGCCCGATGCGGTACATGAGCCACGTGGCCAAGGCCGCACAGGCCACCGCCCCCAGTCGTATGAACACCTCGTGGGTCAGGGCCAGGTTCAGCGTGAACAGCCGGATCACCCAGCCGACCATGGCCGGGTGATCGAAGTGACTCCAGGCCGGGAAGCGGGCGTAGGTCCAGTAGTAGACCTCGTCATTCCCGAGCTCGGTTGCCGCTGCAGCCACCAGCCGCACCGCCGTGGCGACCACGATGAGCCACGCCACCTTGCGGGCGGCGGCGTGGTGTCCGGCCGGTGGGACCGGGGGGGCACCAGCGAAGGCGGCAGGCTTCACGTGCGAGCCTCCGCTCGTGGGATCGCTGTCGCCCTCGTTTCAACGCCGGGGAGCGATGCCGTCAACACTGTGCTCCGTGGAGTCAGACCGACTCTCGTCCAGGAAGCCCGCCTCGATCGCCGATGGCGCGCGGGTCGAGGCACGCTAGCCGACGTGTCGGGGCCGACGCAACACGGCGTGGGCGTCGGATTCAGGTGCGTGAAGCCGGGTGGACCGTGGGCACGACGACGTCCCCACGGCGCTGTGTGCTCCAGCCCGCGTCTACGGGCCGGCCCGCACCTCCCTGGCCGGCCATCGCCGAGCGCGCGCCGCTGCGTTCCTCCCTTTTCGGCAAAGAAGGTCACAACCCGGAAACTTGTTTCCGCGGATGCATTCATCGTGCCGCTGCTCGTGGATGGGGTCTATCACATTGTCACAGTGGTCTTTACGTGGATCTGCCAAGAGCCGTGGTATGGCGCTTGCGCAACGTGCCGGCCGGACAGACCGACGGTGGGCCGGCTAGCCCCCCCGCCCTCTCCTCCGTCGCTCCTTGGATTCCTCGTGTCCGCGCGAGTTGCCCCTCGATGCGTGAACCTGGACGAGCCGGCTCCCCGCTTGGCGGGTCGGAGCCAACCCCGTACGTGCCCGACCCTGACGGCGGGCTACGAGTCGCTCTCTACTCCCACGACGGGATGGGGATCGGGCACGTGCGGCGTAATCTCCTTCTGGCAGAGGCCCTCGTGGGACTGCCGGAGCGCCCCTCCATCTTGCTCGTGGCCGGGGCCGCAGAGCTCGATGCGTTTCCTCTGCCCCCCGGCGTGGACGTGCTCACCCTGCCGTCCCTCCGCAAATGGGGTCCCGGTGACTACCGGCCGCGACGACTCCGCGTAACCGGTCCTACTCTTCGCGCGCTGCGCGCCAGAACCCTCGCAGCCGCCCTCACCAGCTACCGGCCGCATGTGCTCATCGTGGACAAGCTGCCCCTCGGGGTTTGTGGGGAGCTCGAGCCCACCCTCCAGGCGCTCCGCCACGGTAGTGGCACGCGCTGCGTCCTGGGCCTGAGAGACGTCCTGGACGCGCCCGCCTCCGTTCGTGAGGAGTGGCATCGGACCGGGGGCGAGGCGGCGGTGCGTAGTTATTATGACGCGGTCTGGGTCTACGGCGACCCCGGCATCTACGACGTGCTCGAAGAATGCCAGCTCGGGCCAGAGGTGTCGCGGCGTGCCCGCTTCACCGGATACCTGGACCCATCCCACAGAATCAGGCGCGAGGCCCGCAGCAGAGCCACGACGGAGTCAACGAGCGACACCCTCGTTCTCTGTCAGGTAGGCGGCGGTCAGGATGGGGGTCAGCTCGCCGAGAGCTTCGCCGCGGCACGGTTCCCCGCCGGGACCCAGGGTGTGATCGTCGCCGGGCCCCACATGCCGCGAGACGTCCGCAGCAGACTCGAAGATCGAGCGGACCACCGGCCCGACCTGTCCGTAACCGGTTTCTCCACTGCGCCCGGCGTCCTTCTCTCCGAGGCGGATCACGTGGTCTCCATGGGTGGCTACAACTCGGTGTGTGAGATTCTCGCCTCCGGGAAGCGTGCGCTCATCGTTCCCCGGGTGCGTCCCCGCTCGGAGCAGCTCATCCGCGCCAGCCGCTTCGCCGAGCTGGGCCTCCTGGACATGCTGCACCCCGACATGGCGTCGCCCCAGGCCATCACGGACTGGCTCGAGCAGGCCGGCACCGTGGGCGAGGCCGCACCGGGCCCGAACTTCGACGGCCTCAGCGTGGTGCCGAGGCTGCTCCGGGAGCTGACCGAGACCGTCGCGAAGGGGAATGGCCCGGGGGAGGATCTCCATGCCGCCGACTGACGCCCCGCGCATCGCGATCTTCACGCACGACACCTTCGGCCTCGGGCACATTCGCAGGTGCACACACTTCCTCCAGGCCCTGTCGGAGCAGTCGCCCGAGGCGAGCCTTCTCCTGGTGACGGGCTCACCGGCGTTCAACGCGCTGGGTGAGCTGCCACCCAACGCGGACTGTGTGAAGATCCCCACTGTGGTCAAGACGGCCACGCGGGATCACGCTCCGGCCCACCTGCCCCTTCCCCTGTCCGAGATCACCGCGCTGAGAGCGCACATCGTCCGGGAAACCGTCCTCGCCTTCGACCCGGACGTGTTGCTGGTCGACAACTTTCCCCTGGGCTCGAAGGACGAGCTCCTGCCTACCTTGCAGGCTCTGCGCGACCGTTCGACGCGGACGCTTCTGGGGCTCAGGGACGTGCTTGGCGCCCCGGACGTGGTGCGGAAGGACTGGACGCGCCAGGGCATGTATCGGGTGCTCGATCGGTACTACGACGCCATCCTCGTCTACGGCAGCGCCGAGCTCCAGGATGTGGCCGAGGCATATCGCCTCCCGGCCAGCGTCGCTGCCAAGATCCACTACTGTGGCTACGTGACGGGCGAAGCCATCGAGCCCGCGTCCAGCGAGAGCGTGCGTGCGGCGCTGGGGGTCGCGGGCCCATTCGTCCTGGCTACCGGCGGGGGTGGAGGCGACGCCTACCCGCTCTTGTCGACCTTCGTGGACGCGCTCGAGCTGCTCCCACCCACGCCCGCGATGGTCGTGACCGGACCCCTCATGAGCACGGCGCACCGTGCCGAGCTCCGCGACCGGAGCCGGGCGGTCTCGCATCTGACGGTCGTGGAGTCCTTGCCGGACCTTCGCCGCTACATGGCCGCGGCGTCCGCCGTCGTTTCCATGTGCGGATACAACACCGCCACGGAGATCGTCTCGACGCGCTGCCCCGCGGTCGTGGTCCCTCGCACCTGGCGGTACGGCGAGCCCCTCAGGCGTGAGAAGGCGGGAACGGAGTTCGAGCAGCTGATCCGCGCCCGTGCTCTCGAGGAGAAGGGGTTCATCCGCCTGGTCGAGCCCGAGGATCTGGTGCCCGAGCGCCTGGCCGCCGGGATCCGCGCCGCCATCGCAGACCGCAGCGAGCCCTCGTGGGAGGTGGATCTCGAGGGGCGCGCCAACGTCAGCCGTCTGCTTCTCGAAATGGCTTCTGGAGGAGAGGACCTGCATGCCGCGACCTGAAGCGCCCAAGCCGATCGGATACGTCCTGCGGAAGTTCCCGGTGCTGTCCGAGACGTTCGTGCTCAACGAGATGCTGGGTCTCGAGGAGAGGGGCATCCCTCTTCACGTCTTCTCGCTCATGCGGCCCAATGACCCCCGCTTCCATGACGACCTACCGAAGCTCAAGGCACGGGTCTCCTACGTGCCCGACTTCTTCGACCTCGCCAAGCTCTTTCGGCACAACCGTCGTCTGGCGAAGAGCGCGAGCAGCCGGTTCCGGAGGACCCTGCTCTACGTACTCCGGCAGGGGAACCGAGAGCTGGCCTGGCGCTTCCTGCAGGCCGGCTTCGTGGCCAACGAGGCCCGTCGCCTGAAGATCGGGCACCTCCACGCGCAATTCGCCAATCGCCCCACCACCGTGGCCATGCTGGCCTCGAGGCTGACCGGTATCCCCTACAGCTTCACGGCTCACGCGACCGACATCTTCAAGCACCGCGTAGACCGAAAGGTGCTGGCCCGGAAGGTGGAGGAGTCGCGCTTCGTGGTGACGGTGAGCGACTTCAACCGCTCCTACCTGAGAGACATCGCCCCTGAGGGCGAGGGGAAGCTCCGCCGGGTCCTGAACGGGATCGACGTCGACCGGTTTGCGCCGAACGGGACACCGCCCCATGACCCGTTCCGCATTCTGTGCGTCGCCCGGCTCGTGGAGAAGAAGGGACTGCCGCACCTCATTGAAGCCTGCAGGCTCCTCGACGAGCGAGGCGTAGACTTCGAGTGCGTGATGGTCGGAAAGGGACGCCTGCGCTCACCCCTGGCCGCAGCCATCAAGGACGCGGGCCTGAGGAAGCGCGTGCTGCTGGCCGGCCCCAAGACGCAGGGCGAGATCCTGGAGGAGTACCACCGAGCCCACGTGTACGCCTTGCCGGCGATCGTGGGATCCGACGGAAACCGGGAGGGTCTGCCTGTCTCCATCGTGGAGGCCCTTTCCTGTGGGTTGCCCGTGGTGTCCACCACCGTGACGGGAATCCCGGAAGCCGTGCACGATGGACACAACGGCCTCCTCGTCGAGCCCGGTGACCCTGTTGCCTTTGCCGACGCTCTGGAATCGGTGGCGCGGGACCGGAACCGTTGGGACCACCTTCGAGCCAACGCCCGGCCGTCCGTGGTCGAGGACTTCGACCGCCGGCGGACCATCGAGCAGCTTCACCAGCTCCTGAACCCCGCTGCGTAGTCCCTGACCTGGAGTCAGCCCATGAGCACGCTCGCACCTGAACCTCTCGGGGTCGCGCTCAACGTCCGGTCCCTGGACCCGGCGCCCGGGCCGCGAGAACGACGGCTCGGCGGCCCCCCCAGGTCGTTGCGCATCTGTTATCTCTGCGCTGATCTGGGCATCCCCATCGGGGGGAGCAAAGGCGCCTCGGCCCACGTGCGCGGCCTTGCTCGGGCGTTCGGCGAGCTGGGTCACCGGGTGACGCTGCTTTCACCGCGTGCCGACGGGCCCGAGCCGGTGGGCGTCCCCACGCTGCCCATCCGCGCTACGTCGTTACCGGACGCGTTGGAGGCCCACGTTCCGGCCAAGCTCTGCCGAGCGCTGGGGCACGTGTGGAACAACGTGGCGGTGGAGCAGAGCCTGGCCTCGCACTTGCCACGGCTTCAGCCGGATCTGCTCTACGAGCGATACAGCCCCTTCTCCGCGGCCGGAGGCGCCGTCACCAGAGCCCTGGGTATCCCGCATGTCCTCGAGGTCAACGCGCCACTGGCTTGGGAGGGCAAGGAGTACCGCCAGCAGGCGCTCCAGGAGGCGGCCGACGCGCTTGAGGAGGCCGCGTTCGCCCAGGCGTCGCTGATCGTGGCGGTGAGCGACGAGCTGGCGCGGTCCCTGGTCGAACGGGGTGTCCCGGAAGAGAAGGTCACGGTCGTACCCAACGGAGTGGAGGTACAGCTCTTCAAGCCCGTCGGTACCAGTGTCGACCTCCCGCCCGACCGATTCGTAATCGGCTTCGTGGGCAGCCTGAAGCGATGGCACGGCTTGGACGTGCTCGCCCGCGCCTTTGCCCGCCTGGCCGAGAATCCCCGCTACCACCTTCTGGTGGTCGGCGACGGGCCCGAGCGGGAGGTGGTGCGGTCGTTGGAGGAGCGGTTCCCTGGGCAGGTCACGCTGGCTGGCGCGGTACCCCAGAGCGAAGTCGGCAGCTACCTGCGCGCCATGCACGTGGCGGTAGCGCCCTACCCCCGCCTCGACCGTTTCTACTACTCACCCCTGAAGGTGCTGGAGTACATGGCGGCCGGACGCGCCATCGTGGCGAGTCGAATCGGTCAGCTCCAGGCGCTCATCGAGCACGGTCACACCGGCGTCCTCGTGCAGCCTGGAGACGACGAGATGCTCGCGGGAGCGATCGACGGCCTGGCCGAGGACGAGCGGCACCGGCGGGCCCTGGGCATGGCCGCCGCCCGTTGTGCGTGGAGCGGGCACCGCTGGACCCACCGAGCCGAGGAGATCCTGCGGGTTGCGGCCGGCGTCGCCGGCGGAGCGCTGGACGCCGGTGGGAAGGCCCCGACCGTTGCCCTCAAAGCCCGGGCCTGAGCGAGATGGCGGTGGTGGGTCTTTTCGGCTTTACCCGGATCGTCCACGGGCTCCGGAGGCATCGGACGCGGTGGGCCGCATGGCTGGCCACGGCGAGCCGGCTCCGCCCCTACATGCGGAAGCGGCGCCGTCAGCTCGGCCTGGCCGTGGCGTTCGGGGCCGCCTACACCGCGGTGGGTGTCGCCGAGCCGTGGGCCCTCAAGCTGATCGTCGACAGCGTCCTGCTTGGGCATCCGCTTCCGTCTTTCCTCCGGGCGCCGTTTGCCCTGGTCGCGGACAATCGGCTCGCGCTCCTGAACACCCTGGTGATGGCCATCGTGGCTTTGGCCCTGGCCAAGGGTGTGTTCTACTACTACCAGCAGGTCATGGCCGCCCAGGTGGGCCAGCGCACGGCGGCGGATTTGCGTCTGGATCTCTACCGCCACCTCCAGCGACTGTCCTTCTCCTTCCACGATCGGCGTCGGACTGGCGACATGCTGGCCCGGCTGACGAGCGACATCCGCTTCTTGCGGGTCATCTTCGTCTCGCTGCCGATCTCGCTCACCGGCGAGCTGTTCCTGCTGCTCTCCATGACCGCGGTCATGTTGGCGATGGACTGGCAGCTCGCCCTTCTGTCGTTGGTGTCGGTCCCCGCCATCGCCCTGTTGCTCCGCACATATCAGGGACCGATGCGGAAGGCTCTGAGGCGGCAGCGCGATCGGGAAGGCGACATCGCTACGACGGCTGCCGAGGTGCTCGGAGCCATCAAGGTCGTGAAGAGCTTCGGCCGTGAAGACCACGAAGCCGAACGCTTCAGCGGTCCGAACAAGCGGAGCCTGCGCACGGGCCTGAAGGCCACGCGGCTCGAGGCCAAGCTTCGCTGGTACGCGGAAGTCACCGTGGCGGTCGTGACGGCGCTGGTCATGGCGGTAGCGGCGAGGCGTGCGCTCTCGGGCGCGCTCCTGCCCGGCGACCTCATCGTGTTCGTCACCTACCTACGGGCCTTCAACCGGCCCCTCCGGCGCGTGTCCCGTATGGCCGAGCGCACGGCTAGGGGCGTGGCCGCGGGCGAGCGCGTCTTCGAGATGTTCTCCGTGGAGCCGGAGGTGGCACAGCGGCCGGCCGCCCGCAGGGCGCGGAACGTACGGGGCGCCCTGGCCTTCGAAGGGGTCGCCTTCCGTCACAGGCGTGGGCCGCAGGTGCTCCGGGATGTCTCTCTGGGCATCGAGCCCGGTCAGCGGGTGGCCCTCGTAGGCTCGACCGGAGCCGGCAAGAGCACGATGGCGAGCTTGATCCCGCGGTTCTACGACCCCACCGCCGGCGTCGTTCGCCTGGACGGCCGCGACCTGCGGGACCTCAAGCTGAAGTCGCTGCGGGACCAGATCGCCCTGGTGTTCCAGGAGCCCGTCATGTTCGCGGCGAGCGTGGCGGAGAACATCGGCTATGGCCGGCCGGGTGCCACGTACGACGACATCGTCCGCGCCGCCCGCCGAGCCGGGATCCACGAGATCGTCGAGTCCCTCAGCGACGGATACGACACCGTGGTTGGAGAGCGCGGCGGGACCCTGAGCGGTGGTCAGCGTCAATGCATCGCCGTCGCCCGGGCGCTGATCAAGGACGCCCCGATCGTGATCCTGGACGAGCCGCTCACTGGGCTCGACGCCCAGTCGGCGCACCTGGTCCTGAGTGCCCTCGAACGCCTGATGGAAGAGAGAACCGTGATCACCATCAGCCATCAGATGAGCTCCTTGAGGTACGCGGACCGGATCCTGGTGCTGGAGGGGGGGCGGATCGTGGAGGACGGAAGCCACGCGGAGCTCCGCCAGGCCGGCGGCGCGTTCGGTGAGTTCGAGCGACTTCAGACGGAGGCACTCGCGTCGTGAGCGGCTTGAATGGGTCGGCCCCCCCGGGGCTCCCGGTGGCGCTGGACCTGGACGAAATGCACGGCGTGATTCAGACGGCCCTCCGGGAAGCGGGCGCGCACGACGCCCTCGAGACCCTGATCGCCATGGACATCCGCCTCCGGTCCGACAAGCCGTCGTGGATCCTGTATCGGGCCAAGCTGCGAGGGACGGACGGGCGTGCTCACCGACGTCTACTCTCGGCCCGGCTGGCAAGGCCCGGCGACGCCTCCGAGGTGCCGGGGCCGGCGCTGCTCGAGGGATACGAGCGGGAGGACGGCTGGATCCCCCGTCCGGTCATGGAACTGCCCGCCCTGCAGATGACCCTCTTCCCCTATCCGCTGGATGCCGCCCTACCGGGGCTGCTGCAGGCGTCGTCGGAGGACGCCATGCGCAGAGAGCTCGATCGGCTGTGGGGCCATCGCCGCCTGCGCGTCAAATCGGTTCGTGTTCGGTCCATGGGGTACACGCCTCACGCCCGCGCGGCCTTCGACTACGAGGTGTTGGCCGAGTGGAGGCGCTCCGGAGAGCCCCTGGTTCGGCGCCTCATCGGCAAGATGCACTCGAACAAGCCGGCCGCGCGGCTCTTCGCCGACAACTGGGCCGTGTGGCAGGCCGCCGGAGGTCGGGTCGGGTTGGCAGCGCCGGTAGGATTCATCGGCCCGGCCGGGCTGACCCTCCAGGAGCGGGTCCCCGGGGAGCGCCTGGGTGGCCTCGTCGATCAGCCGGGCTTCCGCAACGCGGTCCGGCGCACCGCTCGGGCATTGGCCCACTTCCACGGGCTGCAGGTGCCCCTGGGCGGACGGAGGAAGCTCACCGAAGAGGTCCGAGGCGTCGAACGGTGGGCAGGCATCCTCCGGACCATCCGAGCCGACCTGACACCCAGGGTGGATGCGCTCCGCACCGAGCTGCTGGCGCAGGTGGAGGCCCGCATGAAGATGTCGGCCACCGTGCACGCCGACTTCCACCACAGCAACGTGCTCGTCGATGGCGAGCGGGTCACCATCATCGACCTGGACGAGATGGCGTTCGGCGATCCCATGCTGGACGTCGGCCGTTTCCTGGCGTCGCTGCGTGTGCCGGCGCGCCGGGCCTTCGGGGACGTCACCGCCCTGAACGATGCTGGCGAGAGCTTCCTCAGCGAGTACATGGCCCGGGCCGGCGAGCTGGCCGACGCTGGACGCGCTCGCTTGTTCGAGGCGGTGGCGCTCCTCACGGCCGCTGGCTCGTCCTTTCGGATCCAGCGGCAAGGATGGCCCGAGGAGGTGGAGCTCCTGTTGGATGAGGCCGAACGGGCCCTGGAGGCGTCAAGGACTCGGTCGATGGTGGGAGGCGGCTCGAGGGCAGCCTCCGACCAGGTCCAGCCCACCCTGCCCGCCCTGCCGTGGGCCGACGATCCCACGTACATGAGAGCTGCCCTGCATCCCCTGGTCCGTGACGCGTATGGGGCGGATCTTACGCGCTGCAGGCCGAAGCGCCGCTCGGTAGGCTCTGGAGACGACCGCTTCCACTACCTGCTCGACGGATACGAGGGCGACGAGCCCTGGAGCGGTGACGTCGAGGCATTCCACAGGAAGCGAGGCGGCAAGGGCTTCCTGGAACGGTTGAGCAGGGTGCGGGACGCCATCGCAGCGGACCCGGCTGCTCCGGTACTGCCCCGCCCCATCGGCCACCTGCGCAACCTCGCGCTGGTGGTGTGGGACGTGCCCAGCGGCGTTGCAGTCTCCGGCATCGAGGATCCGTCCGCGCTGCTGGCGGTGGCCCCGCGGATCGGGGAAGCGCTGGCCTGCTTCCACGCATCGGGCGTCGAGCTGGAACAGCGGCGGAGCCTGGCCGACGAGCTCGTCCGGATCGAACGGGGGCTCGCGGCGCGCTGGGCCGGTAGCGAGCTCGGGGACCGCGCCGAGGAGCTGCTCTCGGCGGTTGGGCGGATGTTGTCGGCGGTGCTACGGTTGTCCGGCCCCACCATCCGGATCGTCCATCCCCGGCACCTGGTCGTGGACGGCGACCGGATCGGACTCCGGCGGGTCGAGGACGTCGCGGCCGGACACCCTTGGCTCGACCTGGCCGACGTGTCGGTGAGGCTCACCCGCATGGGCCTTCAGAAAGGATGGGCGGGCCAGATGGAGGCCGTCGTGGAAGCCGTGCGATGGGCCTACGCGGAACGGACGCCGGACGATGGCCCCGGGCCGGAAGGTCTGGCTCCCTTCGAGGCGCTGGCTGCGCTCCGCATCCTCAGTTCCCAGGAACGGAGTCACGAGACCGAGTCGGAGTTGCGGCCGCTCCTCGGGTACGCGTCGGGCAACTTGCCGCTGAGCTCCATCGCCTACGAGGTGCCCTCATGACCGGCACCTCGGGGGGCCCGATCCACCGTCTCGCTCGGTCCGTCGCGCGCCACTGCCATGGTCGCTCGGCGGTGCTGGGCCGCGACGTGGACGCCCTGGCCGCGGCGGTCGTGGGCCACGGCGTCGAGCTCGAGAGGCACTCCCGCCAGTTTGCCAGTCGAGAGTGCTTCGACACGGTCCTCCTGGCCGACGCGGTGGAGCACCTGAGCGAGGACGCCGCCAAGCAATTCCTGACGAGTGCGTGGAGAGAAGTCCGGGTGGGTGGTCGCCTGGTCGTGGTGGCTCCCAACGGCGCCTCGTCCCCGCGGGAGGGCCGGCCCCTGGACCGGAGAAAGCTCAAGCGGCTGCTCGAGCCTCTGGGTAAGCCGGAGCTCGTGCAGGATCAACCGTACCGCTGGGTGACCATGAGCGTGCGCAAGCTGGAGGAAGGACGCAAGAACGGCGAGCACAACCAGACGTTGCTGGATCGGTTCGCAGCTACCGCGGACCTCTGCCGAGGCCGTGTCGTAGAGCTCGGATGTGGTGCGGGCGACCTGGCCCATGCCATCGCGGAGCGAGGCTCCGAGGTCACCGGTGTCGACATCAGCAGCCGCAAGGTCCAGCGTGCCCGGGCGAGCTTCCCCGAGTTGACGTTCATCCTGGCCGATATCCTCACCGTCGACCTCCCGGCGGAGGCGTATGACACCGTGGTCCTGGCCGAGGTGCTGGAGCACGTCACCGACGCCCCGGGTCAGGCGATCCTGGACAAGGCTTGGAGCCTGGTCGCCTCCGGCGGACGACTGGTCGTGAGCGTACCCAACGAGAACTGCATCCCCCACCCCAACCACCTGCGTCAGTTCGACGAAAAGCGCCTTCGCTCGCTGTTGGCCCCCCTCGGGTCCCCCGTCGTGGTACGGGACCAACCGTACAAGTGGCTCATGATGTACGTGGACCGCGGGACGTAACCCGTGTCGGGCCTCAGGATTCTGCGCTCCCTCTTCGCCGGCGCGAGCTTGATCGCTGTGCTGTGGGCGACGCCTGGAGCAGCGCTGGGCCAACGTCTGGATCCCGCCCGGTCGTTTTCCTGGGATCTCAACAGCTCGCTGCTGTGGATCGACGGGGGGGTGGCGGGAATCTACGACAGCAACGTGGATCACGACGAAACGGACCTGGAGAGCCTGGGTGCCCGGGGCGGCTTCCGCTTCCGGCTCAAGACGAGTGCACGGAAACCGCTTCTGCGATTCGAGTACGAAATGGACCTACGCTGGTTCGACGCGACGGACCGGTGGAACCGACAAACCCACCACCTGGAGTCGGTGCTGAAGAAGGAGCTCGGGCCCGTCGGCCTGGAGGCCTCCGGAGGCGCCTATTTTCGAGTCGCCACGGAGGATCGGGAGCTGGGGAACGTCTACGTGGTCCAGCCGCGGATCAGCGTCGAAGGCGGGCCCTTGGAGCTTCGTTTGGACGGCCGGTATTGGACCAAGCGCTTTGATGAAGCAGCCGTGCGAGACGAGTGGATCAGGGGTGGGGGCGGTGACGTGGGATGGGCTTTCGGGTCCGCAGTGACGTGGCGTGTGGGGTACCGCTACGAGGAGAGTGACTCGGAGAAGCCCTCTCGCCGGTACGAGCGCCGCATCTACTCCACGGAGCTCGAGGCCAAGCTGGGACGTCGGACCCGCGCGACGTTGGAAGTCCGGAGAAGCGAACGCTTCTTTCCCGAGCGAACGGTGCAGATCGGAGAGGAGGAGCTACCCACCCGGGACACCCGATGGATACCCGAAGCCGAGCTCCGACACCGGTTTCCCCGGGGAGAAGAGGTGGTCCTCGAATATCGGTACCAGGTCCGGGACTCGAACGATCTGGACCGGGTGTTCGATGGCCACCGCGTCAGTCTGGGTTTCCGTTTCCCGTTCTTCGGGCCGTGGGCCAGGCCGACCGAAAGAGCCGGTGCGGTCGATCCCTAGACGCTGACACGCCCCAGCTTTCTTGCCGGCTGTTCGGCCCGCGGCCCCGCTGGCAGCAGCAGTTCGTGCGGTCCAGCCGGGCCGTCATGCGCCCGCCTCGACCGTCTGGAGCTTCTTGCGCAGCTGGGCCGCGTCGATGACGGCGTCGAGCTCCTGGAACTCGGCCAGAGCCAGGGTCCAGAGCTCGTACGCCTCGGACGGCCGACCGGAGCGCAGGTGGATCTCGCCCTGCTCGGTGACGATCTCTGCGGCCAGCAAGCGGTCGTGGCTCTGCTGCGCCAGCAGATGGGCCTCGACCAGGGCCTCGTCGGCCGCTTCCAGCAGGCTCGCCTCGCGGTGGATGACGGCGAGCAGCTTGAGCGCCTCTGCCCGGAGCAGGCGATCGCCCCGCTCGTCGGCGATGGCCATGGCGCGCTCGCAGGCTCGTCGCGCCTTCCGCCAGCTCTCGGCACCGATCAGCGCCTCACCCCGGTTCAGCTCGAGTTGCCCCGTCATGACCACGTCCTTCCGCTGCCGGGCCAGCTCGAGCGCTCGGTCCAGTGTGGCCTGGGCGTCGTCGTACCGGCGCAGGTCGGTCTCGAGCATGCCCAGGTCGTTCAGGACCCAGCAGACGCCTTCGGCGTCGCTCGCCCGCTCGAAGGCGCTCAGGCTCTTCCTGTAATGCACGAGCGCGCCGTCCAGGTTGCCCCGGATGTTGGCCAGCGTGCCCAGATTCTGCTCGACCATGCCGCAGAGCCGGTAGTGTCCCGCCTGCGTGGCCAGCCGTGCGGCCCGGCGGTACTGCCATTCCGCCACGTCGAGCTCGCCACGGCGCTGAGCGACCACGGCCAGGCTTCTGACCGCATACGCTTGACCCTCGAGGTAGCCGCACGAGGTCGCCGTCTCCAGGCTCTGGTCGAACAGCTCCTCGCCCTTCTCGGTGTGGCCGAGGCGGGTGCGGACCACGCCGAGGCGGCACAGCAGGTCGGCCACCAGGGGGCATTGCTGTCCGGCGAGCAGGCTCAGCCCTTCTTCGTACCGGGCGATGGCTACCGCGGGCTCGCCGCGGTGGGCGTCCTCGTTGCCCTGCTCCAGCAGCACCCGGGCTTCCATAAGCAGACGGGACTGCTCGGGTGGCTGGTCAGCCATCGGGAATGCGATGCTCATGAGACGTCAACTCCGCTATCGAGGGCGAGGTCCAACACCGTGCCCCTGGCTATGAGTGCTGGTGCATTCGTGCAGACCCAGAGGCAACGCAGGTACCAACCTGGAGGCGCAGGGGACGCATAGCGCATATTGACAACGACTTATGGTAGAGAGCGAGCCATACTGCGTCACAGGCCGATGGAAAGATCCGTTCCAACTCCGCTGCGGAGCGGCAACGCCGCTGGCGAGCCGTGAAGCGCGGGGTGGAACGCTTCGTTTCGGATTCGTGGTGGACCCAGGCGGGTTGAGCGTCCCGGCGGAGTCCGTCGGTATCGGAGCCCCGCCGGCGCGGCGAGCCAGGACCGGCATCTACCGAGCGATCGGTGGGAGTGGCCCTGGGACAGCTCCCAGGAGACCGTTGCAGCCCGGACCACGCTCGTGACATAGTGATTGCGTCGGCGGGACGACCATTCCGGTCTTGGTCCTTCGGCGTCACACCCGGCCCCTTTTTCCCGGAGGCTGCCATGCGCTCCTACGCGCTGCTCGGCGCCGCTCTCTCGCTCCTCGTCCCCCTTGGTCTGACGGCACAGGTCGCGGAAGACGAGCTGCGATCGCGAGTCGAAGCCGCTTACCGCGAGGACGCGTCCGTCAACACTCTCCTACGAGGCGTGGCTGCTGCCCGGCTACTCCGGGACTTCGATCAGGCAGAGGAGCTCCTCGACGAAGCTGCCGGTGCCGTCCTGCAGGCTCGCAATGGACTGATCGCCAACGCGCTCCTCTTTCAGGTGGAGTCTGGTGGCGGCATCAACGGCATGCAGCGGACCTTCCGCGAGGCCCGGCGGGTGTTCCGACTGACGCCTCTGGAGATGGGCAACTGGGTGAACGGCTACCCGAGCCTGCTCGTCGGTGGCGAGTTCGACGAGATGATCGAGCGTTTCTCACCCGATGCGGCCGACCCGGCCTACCGCTGCGAGTGCTACGCGCAGAAGGCGTGGATGCACCGCGTCGCCGGCCGGCTGGAGGAGTCCCAGGAGTATTGGGGTAAGCTGGTAGCGCAGTGGGATGCCGATCCGCCGCAGATCCAGAACCCCAACGCCCGAGCGAATTGGCAGGGGCAGTACGCCCGCAACCTGGCCCGAGCGGGCCGACCCGACGACGCACGGCGAGCCCTCGCCGAAGCTACGGCCATGGAGGTCGGCGCGGGGGCTTCTCCCGGGGTGCGGCGCCGCTGGGCTCAAGCGTACGCCGAGCTGGGAGACGTGGACGCGGCCGTCGAGCACCTGGAGGCGCTCCTCGGGATGCCGAGCCTGGTCTCCGTCCACAGCCTGGAGACGCGGTACACGTGGGAGGGAATCCGCGACGAGCCGGCGTTCCAGGCGATGCTCGACCGGCACCGCTAGTGCGGCATCGGACCGAGCGCCGGCTGGCCGGCGTAGGCCCCCGGGCCTACGCCGAGCGGGCTCGGCGGTCCGGACAGGCGTCTATCCGCCGGTTGCCCGAAGGGCGCTTGAAATCCCATCCGCCCTGGTCCATCGACCCAAGCAGCAGAGACCTGTTCGATGCCCGATCCACCGCGCTATAGCGTCAACCTCGATGTCTCGCCTGGCCGCCGCCGCTCTCCCGTGGCGCCGCTTCCCGACGACCCGTTCCGCATCTGCCTGATCGGCGATTTCCATGGCCGCGGGGGCGCATCTGCTGACGGCGGACCGCTTGCCACCCGTCGACCCATGTCCGTGGATCGGGACGACCTGGACGAGGTGCTGGCGCGCTTCGCACCCCGGCTGTCGCTCGACATCGGTGACGACACCGAGGTGGAGCTGTCCTTCTCCGAGTTGGAGCACTTCCACCCGGATCAGATCTTCCAACGTGCCCCCTTCTTTCGCGCGCTGCGCGAGGCCCGTTCTCGCCTGGCGAGCGCCGAGACCTTCCAGGGCACGCTCGCGTCCATTCTCGGCGGTCCGGTCGGTGCGCCAAGTCATGAGCCGAACGTCGATGCCGGTGAGGTGATCGCCGACACGCTGTCCGGAGCTGGCTCGGTCCTCGATCGCGTGATCGACGGAGAGACTCGAGACGACTCGATGCGGGCTTTCCTGAAACGGATCGTCGCGCCGCACGCCGTACCGGGAGAGGATCCGCGGCGGGAGGCCATGCTGGCCGACCTGGACCGATCGGGTGTGCGCGGCATGCGCTCTATCCTGCATCACCCGCGCTTCCAGGCCCTGGAGGCGCTCTGGCGGAGCGTCTTCTTCCTGGTTCGGCGACTGGAGACGGGTCCCTCCCTCAAGCTGCTGCTGCTCGACGCGACGACTGGGGAGCTCTCGGCCGACGGTGCGGCGGAGGATCTCTCTGGCGCGCTGGACGGGACCTTCTCCGTGCTCATGGTCGACCACGCGTTCGGCGCTACACAGGAGGACCTCACCCTGCTCCGGACGCTCGCGGGCGTAGCGGCTGAACGGGGCGCGGCGCTGCTGGCAGGCGCGCGGCCCGACCTGCTGGGGCTCGATGCGTTCAGCAGCCCACCCGAACCACGCGACCTGGCCGTCTGGCAGGAAGAGAGCTGGTGGGCGTTCCGGCACTCGGCCGAGGCCCGAGCGGTGGGCCTGGTGCTGCCGCGGGTCCTGCTGCGCGGGCCCTACGGTGCCGATAGCGACCCGTGCGACTACATTGAGCTCGAGGAGATGGGCTCGCCCCCCGTACACGAGCACTTCCTCTGGGGCAACGGCAGTCTGGCCGTGACCGTCTTGCTCGGCGGGTCGTTCGCGGCTTCCGGTTGGCGAATGCGACCCGGGCAGCATCAGGAGGTGTCCGGCTTGCCCATGTACAGTTGGCAGGGGCCGGGCGGGCCGGAGTTGACACCGTGCACGGAAGGCCGGATCGTCGATGAGCTCGTGGAGCCGATCCTCGACGCGGGTCCCATGGTGTTGGCAGCGGTAGGTCAGGGCGACACCGTACGGCTGGCGCGGTTCCAGTCGATCGCTTCGCCGGCTCGCCCCCTCCAGGGGCCGTGGTCCCGCCTCGGCTGAGACAACCCATGCGACCTCTCCTCACGCCAACTCTCCGGGTTCCTGCGATTCTGGCGACCGCCCTGCTGATGTCATGCGGGGGTGATGACCAAGGACCACCACCTTTGACCAGCATCACCGTCAGCCCGACAAGTCTGACGCTGACCTTCCTGGGGGACACCGGCACTCTGCGCGCCACGCTGACCGATGCGTCGGGAGGCAATCCGCAGATCGCCGTAGCCTGGTCGTCTTCAGCCCCAACGGTCGCCGAGGTCTCGTCGAGCGGGCTCGTAACGGCGCGGAGCGCCGGCTCGGCCTCGATCACCGCTTCCGCTGGGGGCCTGACGAGCTCCCCCGTCAGCGTAACGGTCGATCAGCAGGTCTCCCAGGTCACCGTGGACCCACCCAGCCTCTCGTTCTCAGCGCTGGGCGAAACGCGAGTCCTGACAGCCTCCGCTGCCGATCAAGGGGGCGCCCTCGTCGCGGGAACGACGTTCAACTGGGTTACTACCGATCCCGGCGTCGCATCGGTGTCGCAGAATGGTGAGGTCACCGCAGAGGGGAATGGCACCGCCTCGGTACGCGCCACGACCGGCTCGGTCAACAGCGCCAATGTCCCGGTGACGGTGCAACAGGTCGCAGTC
>JBDHHQ010000001.1:0-167994 GCA_039589315.1 Gemmatimonadota bacterium | reverse complement strand
CTCCCGCGATCTTCTGCTAAGATCGCGCGCGGGTTCGAACGTCTTGATCTCGTGCTCGCCCAAGACCTCGGAACGGCTTGGGTCATAATAACGGAGGGGGGTGGGATTCGAACCGCGTGGGCTTGCGCCCGCCGGTTTTCAAGTTCCGTCAGGTTTTCTGCGTCTGGTTGCGTCTGGTTGTATCTGGCTGCGGGGACGGGGGCTCTCGGGGCTTGGCTGGGTCGAGGGTTTGCGTCTGGTTGCGTCTGATCGCCGCGGGCGTTGGCAAAAGGTTGGCAAGGGACAGGATGACGCAGGGCTGGATCATGGACTACACGACGTTGACGTTCGATCCCACCTCAGTTGATGTAGCCCAGGCTCCGCAGTATTTCGAGGTCCTCGGGCCGCAGCACTACTGACTGACCTCTGCCCGAAATGAGCTCCCGAATCACCGCGTTGACCTCGACCTGTGTCTCGAGGAGCTTTGTGTACCGGTCCACCAGATCCGGTCGCTCTTCGTTGATCGGACGCTCCAGCAGTGGGTCGTCCCAGAGATCGTAGACCAGCAGGCGCTCCCGGACTGTCTCCGTGCAATCGGTCAGTCCGTCGCCGGTCCCCGCGCCGCGGACCTCGGCCTCGGGATCGTCGGGACGCAGGCACAACGCGGCGCCCCAGCGCCCGTCGATCACCTCGATGTTTCCTACCAGCTCCCCTGAGATCTGATCGGTCACGAGCACGTCCACAAACAAGGGGTGGGTTTCCCACTCTGCCTCCGTGACCTGCCCGAGCAGCAGGGGAGCGAGCGAATGTCCCTGTCGTAACTCAGGCTGGGGAAGCCCGGTCAGGTCTAGCAGCGTTGGGAGCACGTCGATCATTGACACGGGCGCCCGGATCCTCCGTCCTCCCACGATGCGGCCAGGCCAGACGAACATGAGCGGCACGTGCGTGGCGAACGGGTGGATGTGGGGGGCGTCTCTCGGATGACCGGGCACGGCAATGCCGGTCCCGGCGGTAACCCCGTGATCGGACGCGATCACGAGGATCGTGTTCTCCCACCGGCCCTCCGCCTTGAGCCGCGCCACGAACCGCTCCAGGTGGTGGTCCTGGTGCGCCATCCCCTCAGAGTAGAGGGCCGACCGCGCGAGGACGATTTGCTCCCCCGTGATACCGGCTGCGGCACGGTCCTCGGAGTCCATCGTCAACCACTCGTCGTAGTCGGCCCTTCGTTCCGGCGTAATGAAGAGCCCGGAAAACGGGGCCGTCGGTAGGAGGGGTCCGTGGACGTCGGTCGTCTGGAAGTGTGCCCAGAAGGGGGTGCCCGGATACGCCTCCCGCCAGTCCCAGAAGGCGCGGTGCAGGTACTCGGAGGAAACGGCGGGCACGGGCGGATCGATCACACGGACCAGGTCCACTCCGCGCTCGAGGCCCACGGCAGTCGCTGCGAAGGGGTTCGAGACGAACACGCCGGTCTGGTAGCCGCCGGTGCCAAAGTGCTGGGCCATCGTCGTCACGCCGTCCGGGATCTTGTCATAGTACGAGCGGAAGCGGTCGATCGCGCTATAGAGCAGGGAGGTCATGTAGGAGGGAGTAGACAGGGGGGTCGACGTGGCGTTGCTGTACGCGTTCTCAAATACCACGGCCTCCCCGGCAAGACGCTCGAGAAAGGGAGTGGTTCGCAGATTGTACCCGTACAGGCTCATCCAGTCGGCGCCGGCGGCGTCGATGACGTAGAAGATGACGTTGGGCTTGCCGGAGGTCCGTGAGCCCGACAGCGTCGGAGCTCCCCAGAACCCCACGGCACCTGCAGAGTCGGCCTCCATCTCCAGACCGATGGTGACCTGCTGGCCTGCGTACGCTGACAGATCCAGGGTGTGCTGAATCCAGGAGCTCGGATCTGTCAGGATCTCCTCGAGCAGCGCCTCGGAGGCACCGCCAGACGGCGCCACGTCCACCCGGAACGTGACCGGCTGGTCTTCACGAAAAAGCCCGAATGCGAGGTCGAGGCGAGGCCCTTCGGGCACACTGATCCGATACTCCAATCGGCCGGGCGCGTGCCCCCAAATCGCGCTCTGGATCCGATCGCCCAATCGGACGGTCGTGATCCCGGAGCGATCGGCATACAAGGCTGCCTGAGGCACGACGGTGATCGAGAGGATTTCGACGTCAATGGGGTCGTCGGCCCAGATGTTCACACCGAACTGCTGTATAAGACCTTCCCAAGGGTGTCGGGGGCGTAAAAGCAGCTGGTGCGTCTGTACCGTGCCGTTGCCCGCCAGCAGAGAGAACCCTTCCCCGTTCATCTCCCAAAGATCCGCCGACTCCTCATCGGGAAGTCGCTCCGGGTCCCACACGTTGAATGCGAGTTCGATGTTGCCCGGACCCGAGCTTCGCGTCCGGACCACCGCATGGGCCCAAGCCCTGTGATCCCACTCCGGGACATCGACGTACACACCCCCTACTACCAGCTCGCCATTCGGGATAAGTGTCGAGGGTCCCAGGGTGATCCGTAGTGCATCCTCTGTTTGAGAGACCGTGGCCGGACGGGGTGCTGGGAGCGGTTCAGGGGGAGTGGCCTTCCAGCCTGGCTGTGGTTCGTCGAAGTGCCACTCGACGGGCTGGAACAGGTCCGCCGACACCTCGCTGCCCTCGACCGTGGCGGCGTCCAGGTGGTCCTCGAGGTGAAGCGGCATATCCGCCGTGAGGAGTGACGGGCGTGAACTAGCGTCGGCACAACCGAGGTTCAGGAGAACGAGAATCCCCGACACCTGCCAGAACAGGCGTTCGTGGATCTCGTGGATGAGCACTTTCAGTCGGTCGAAGAACGACGCCATGGCGAAGACTCTCGGGGTTGGGGAACCGACAGCTTCACGGAACGGCACGCCCAATGAGGTCTTCCGGCCACGGCAGTAGGTGGGTCGTCTCGCTGGGGGGGGAGCGGGAGCCCGTCCGCGTGCCGACCGTAGCAAGATGGGGCTGATGCTCTGGCTTAAGCAAGAAACGCAGGGCATCCCCTTGCTTTCCAGCACATGGCCAGGACGGCGTCAAACCGCACATTCGCGGCACGGTTTGGTCGAGTCCCGAACGCTCGGGAAAAAAGCAGGAGGCGACCAAACCACACAAACGGTTGTTCGCCTTGACCTTACGCTAACGGAGGGGGTGGGATTCGAACCCACGTGACCGCCGGTTTTCAAGACCGGTGCAATTAGCCGCTCTGCCACCCCTCCAGGCCTCCGAAGATCACCCTGACGGGCGGCTGGTTCAACCGGGTGGCTCCGTAGACACCGGTATCGCGAAGTGCGGCGGTACGTTTCCGCGGAAACGTTCGGGTACCGCGGGGTCATCGTTCCCCCGGGCCCCCGCAATTCACACAGCCGTGACACTGCTCGACTTCTTCTCAGCTCTCACCCCGAATCCAGCGCTTCCCTGGCCGCCGCCTCGTGGCCCATGGGATGTCGATCTCTCGCCTGTACCACGCGGCGCTGGCCCAAGCGTCCGGCTTCACACCCCTGATTCGGTTGCGTCGGATCAGCGCTTCGACGGGCCGTTCTCCCACGTACACGGGGTTGGGCACGTCCGGTAGCGGCAGTCCTCGGGAATCGTAGAAACTGGCTCGGCCTACCGGCCCCAGCTCCACCCGAAAACCCTCCTCGTGGATAGCCCTGTGATGCCTTCGGCACAGAAGCACCAGGTTGTCCAGCTTGGTCCTCCCTCCGTCTGCCCAATGACTCCAACCCCGGCCTCTCCACTGTTCCCTGCCGGCTTCGACCTCGGCCGATTCGGCGTGCTCACCGCCCAGTCGACCCCGCTCCGCCGCCGCTCGAGCACCCCCGCATCCAGCCCCATTCATCCCCCTATGACATTTTATGACAACGATATAGAGGAAGATAACGGGGGGTTTTGCGACACTCTCGCGGCTCCCTGGAGGCGCAACGGAGGCCTATCGAGACGTCGCAGGCATCAGCACCGGAAGAGCGCGACGAGAGAACTAGCCAGCAGCCCCTGGAGCCGCTTCAGCACCGGGTCCGAGACCGCCGGAGATCCGGCTTCTGGAAGCCGTCCATGGCGCTTTGGGACGCTCGCATGTGCGAGAGCGGCCGACGCGAGTCTCGGTGACCTGATCCGGGTGGATGCGACTCCGGTTGCTGGTGATCGACACGCCCGCGTATCTCGATGACACAGTTGATCGCGACCGACTCACTGTGGGATGGCCCTCGGCATGTCTGGCGATGGCCTCCCTTGCTTGAGGAAAGCGCGCTGCCCCCAGTGGGGCGGCACTCGATTCGACGTTTCCGCGGAAACGTCCATGGCTCATTCCTCCATCCCCATGCCCGCCAGATTGGGCGATTCTCGGTTGCAGCATACTCCGCGGGGGATGAACTCCCCTGATGATGGTATGATGTATTAGATTGTCATCATGACATCATTAGCAAGGACCCAAGTGCAGCTCACGACCGCACAGCTCGAAGCCCTACGCTCGTTGGCCACGGCTGAGGGAGAGTCCATGTCATCGCTAGTCCGGCAGGCCGTGGACCGGCTCCTCGAAGGACGTGCCTTGCCGCCCGAGCTAGTGCGGGAGCGCGCGTTGGCCGCCGTCGGCGCCTACGCCTCAGGAGACGCTTCGGGCGCAGCGGATCACGACCGGCATCTAGCGGACGCTTACCGCGAATGAGCGTATTCGTCGATACTTCGGCGTTCTACGCCCTGGTCGATCGGGATGACCGGTACTACGACGAAGCGGCGGCGATCTGGCGGGCCCAGCTGGAAAAGCAGGAGCGATTGCTGACTACCAACTACGTCGTGGTGGAAACCTCGGCGCTGGTGCGGCATCGACTGGGCGTCGCTGCGCTCCGGACCTTCACCCTCGACGTGCTTCCAGCGGTCGAGGTCGTGTGGATCGGTGAGGAGGAGCACCTCAGCCTCGTGGACTGCGCGAGCTTCGAAGTGATGCGGAGATCCGCGGTTCGCCGCGCGTTCGCCTTCGATCCAGACTTCGAAGAGGCTGGATTCGAACTGCTCGAGTGAAGGCCGAACTCCCCTGGCTCTCTTCAGGCGGCGTGAGCGGCGCGCAACGGCGTTGAGAAGGGGCTGAGACTGCCGCGTTAGGCGGCGGCTGAGTGGCGCCTGAACGCTCCCCCCTACCGCCTCAGCTTCGCCCCCAGCTCCGACGCCTCGTGCCCCGTGACGCTGAAGAAGCTCCTGGGCGCCCGGCGGTCCACCGGAAGCGGCTGAGCGTAATACTGCATGAGCTCGGAGGACGTCGCGGCGACTCACCTGCCCCACCAGACGGCCGTTCTCCACCACCGGCAACCTCCGCACGTTGTGCTTGTCGAAGGTGTCGACGATGTGGTAGATGCCGTCGTCGAGCTTGATGGTGATCAGATGGCGGCTCATGAACGCCGCCACTGAGATCAGCTCCTCACCGTCGCGGTGATCGTAGCTCCCGCCGGCCAGAACCCGCATGCAGTCCTTCTCCGACAGGACGCCGCAGAGCGTGCCGTCCTTCTCCACGACGGGCGCACCCGAGAACTTGTTCTTGAGGAGCATCGTGATGGCGTCGAAGATCGATGTCTCGGGAGAGAGCGTGACCAGCTTGGTGGCCATGATGTCCCGGGCGGTGAACAGGTGGGCATTGATCATGATTCACCTCCTGGGTTGAGGAGCTGCGCGGTCCCGTAGGCCTGGTGCCTTCGGGCCTATCCGAAACTGTGGGGTCCGGGCTCGAAGGGCCCAACGGCGACTCTCCTCGAGCCGACGCCTGTGCAACCGTGAAGAGCGCCCGCTCAGGCCGCCTCCTCCGCTGCCTCCAGCTCACACCCCTCCCCAGGCGCCTTGCCGCAGGCGCAAGCACCACCCCCCAGACCCCCGCAGGAGCCCTTCAAGCTGGTCCGGCCAACCATGGTCCCTGCCGCCAGCCCGATCATGATCCAGGCTACGGCCACCACGGTGATCGCAATGGTAATCGCCATCGGGTGATCCCTGTCTCGTTTTAGCGGCGTTGACCTGGACCCGGGGTCTGTCCGCGCTGCCCGGTGTCGCTGATCGACCCGCCACGTCTCTCTATGTCTACGGCTCGACTGCCGTTGACCTCTGCGGCTCAACTGCCGCCACGCCGCTCCCCGGCCACCTGATGCCGATCCCCGAACTCCGTCGTCGCGCGGGCAGTGAATTCGTCTGCGCTCCGCGTGATGAATAATGCTGCCAACCCCACGCGCTCCGCTACCTCGAACCCCTCTTCCGGACCCAGGACGCTGAGCGCCGTCGCCCAGGCGTCGGCGGCGGTGGTGCTGGGGTGGATGACGCTCACCGAGGCCCCGGAATGCCGTGCGGGTCGGGACGTTCGGGGGTCGATCAGGTGTGCGTACTCAACCCCGTCCAACTCGTAGAAGTTCCGGTAATCGCCGGACGTGGCCACCCCTTCCCTGGCCAGCTCCACGACCCCGTAGATCTGACGAACGGCAGCGTTGGGCGTCTCGATGGCCACGCGCCACGAGCTCCCGTCCGCCTTGGCGTCGCCGGCCTTGAGCTCGCCGCCCACCTCGACCAGGTACCGGTGGTAGCCGAGCGAATCCAGCGCCTCGGCCACCCGGTCCACCGCGTACCCCTTCGCCACCGCCGAGAGATCGGCCTCGACCTCCGGATTGGCCTTGGCGAGCGTGCCGCCGTCGGTGTCCACGCTGAGAAGCCGGTACCCGACCCGCTCGGCCAGCTCGGTCAGCAGCTCGTCGGACGGAGGCTCCGGAGGCTGTCCGGCCACCCCGAACCCCCACGCCTCTACCAGCGGGCCCACGGTCACGTCCAGCGCACCCCCGGACGCGGCGCTCACCCGCTCGGCCACCTCGAACACCTCGAGTGTGGCGGCCGACATGGGTTGGGGCTCGGTCGTGCGGCTGGCGTTGAAGCGGGACAGCTCCGATTCGGGGTCGTAGGTGGACATGAGGCCGTTCACCTCGTCCAGGCGCGCACGGATCACACTGGCCACCAGCTCCCGATCGTCCAGGTTCAGCGACGGCACGTCCAGCTTGACCGAGTAGCTCGTGCCCATGATGGGCCCGCTGATCTCGATGGTCAGCGGCGGGGTCTCGGCGATGAAGAACCGGTGGACCGTGAAGCCGATGAGAAGAAGGAGCCCGATGGGAAGCAGGACCTTCCCCTTCGGGCTCAATCTCGGATCCAGACTCTCGCTGGTCATGCTGGACCGCTACCGATCAGTTGGAGACGCGCAACGTCGGGCCCGCGGCGGATCAACCGCAGTCGGCTCGGCCGAGCCCGCTTCGGATCAACCGAAGTCGTCCAGCATGATGTCCTTCTCTTCGACGCCCAGGTCAATGAGCATCTTCTTGCACGCGGCGATCATGAGCGGCGGGCCGCACAGGTAGTATTCGCAGTCCTCGGGTGCCCTGTGGTCCTTCAGGTAGCTGTCGTACAACACCTGATGGATGAAGCCGGTCTTGCCGGTCCAGTCGTCTTCGGGCAGCGGCTCGGATAGCGCCAGGTGCCACTCGAAGTTGTCGTTCTGCTCCGCGATCGCGTCGAAGTCCTCTTCGTAGAACGACTCCCGCCGGCTCCGGGCACCGTACCAGAACGTGATCTTCCGGTCCGTGTGGATCCGCCGAAACTGATCGAGGATGTGGGACCGCATGGGGGCCATGCCGGCTCCACCGCCCACGAAGACCATCTCCTTGTCGGTCTCCCGGGCGAAGAACTCCCCGAACGGCCCGGTGATGTCCACCTTGTCGCCCGGCTTCATGTTGAAGATGTAGGACGACATCTGTCCGGGAGGCACGTCCGGCATGCGGGGTGGCGGCGAGGCGATCCGGACGTTGAGCATGATGATGCCCTCCTCCTCCGGATAGTTCGCCATGGAGTACGCCCGGGAGATGGGCTCGTCAACGACGGACACGTACTTCCACTGATCGTACTTGTCCCAGTCGCCCCGGTACTCCTCTTCGACGTCGAAGTCCTTGTACTCGACCCTGTGGGGCGGCGCCTCGATCTGGATGTAGCCACCCGCCCGGAAGGGCACTTCCTCGCCCTCGGGCAGCTCCAGGATCAGCTCCTTGATGAAGGTGGCCACGTTGTGGTTCGAGCGCACGGTGCACGTCCACCGCCTGACCTCGAAGAGCTCCTCCTCGACCTCGATGGCGATATCCTGCTTGACCTTCACCTGGCACGACAGCCGCCAACCCTCCCGGGCCTCGCCCCGGGTGATGTGGCTCTCCTCGGTGGGGAGCAGCGCGCCGCCGCCTTCCAGCACCTTCACCTTGCAGACGCCGCAGGTGCCGCCGCCACCGCAAGCGGACGGGATGAAGATCTGCTCCGCCGCCAACGTGTTCAGCAACGTGCTGCCGGCTGTCGTCTCGAGGTCGTGCTCCCCGCCTTCGTTGATGGTGATGTGCACAGCGCCGCTGGCCACCAACCGGCTGCGGGCCGCGAGCAGCACCACCACCAGCGCCAGGATGACGAGGGTGAAGAAGACGACCCCCAGTAAGATCGTGTTCACAGTTGAATCCCCGAGAACGCCATGAACCCCAGCGACATCAGGCCCACCACGATGAAGGTGATCCCCAGGCCCCGAAGCGGCGCCGGTACGTTCGAGTAGCGGATCCGCTCGCGGACCGCGGCCAAGCCGATGATGGCCAGCGCCCAGCCGATGCCCGAGCCCAACCCATACGCCGTCGCCTCTCCGAACGTGTAGTCCCGGTTGACCATGAACAGGGCGGCCCCCAGGATCGCGCAGTTCACGGCGATGAGCGGCAGGAACACGCCCAGGGCGTTGTAGAGCTTCGGCGCGTACTTGTCGACCGCCATTTCCACCAGCTGCACCGTCGCGGCAATGGTCCCGATCATGAACAGGTACGTCAGGAACGAGACGTCGGGCACGGGATCGAGCCCGAGCCATGCCAGCGAACCGGGCTTGAGCAGCGTCTGGTTGATGAGCTGATTCAGGGGCACCGTGATCCCCAGCACGAAGATCACGGCGAAGCCCAGGCCGATGGCAGTGTCCACTTTCCGCGATACGGCCAGGAACGAGCACATGCCCAGGAAGAACGCCAGGGCCAGGTTCTCGACGAAGATGGCCGTCGTCAGGAGGCTCAGGTAATGCTGGACCATGGCTCTACCTCAGCAGGCTGACTTCGTGGGGCTCCAGGAGGTGCCCCAGGTGGAACTCGTCCTCGATCTGGTCCGGCTTCTTCCAGCGCACCACCCAGATGAACAGTCCGATCAGCAGGAACGCGGCCGGTGAAAGCACCATCATGCCGTTGGGCTCGTACCAGCCCCCGTCCTTGGTCGCCTTCAGGACCGTGAAACCGAGTAGCTGGCCGGTGCCGAAGAGCTCCCGGAAGAACGCCACCACGAGCAGAATCAAGCTGTATCCCGCTGCATTCCCCACGGCGTCCAGGAATGACAGCCTGACGGGGTTCTGGATGGCGAACGCCTCGGCTCGTCCCATGATGATGCAGTTCGTGATGATGAGCCCGACGAACACCGTGAGCTGCTTCCAGATGTCGTAGACGAACGCCTTCAGGATCTGGTCCGCGATGATCACCAGCGAGGCGATGATCGTGAGCTCCACGATGATCCGGATGCTGGGTGGCAGCCCCTTACGGATGGCGCTCACCGAGACATTCGACCCGACCAACACGAAGACCACGGCCAGGCTCATGACGATCGACACGCTCAGCTTGGTGGTCACCGCCAGCGCCGAGCAGATCCCCAGGACCTGCAGCGCGATGGGGTTGTTGTTGAACAGTGGGTCCAGCAGGACCTCGCGCTCCGCCTTGGTCAACTGATCCCCCTTTCGGCCCGGTATTGGTCCAGGTAGGGCCCGAATCCGTTCTCGCCGAGCCAGAAGCGGAGCAGGTTGGTCACGCCCCGGGACGTGAGGGTCGCGCCTGCCAGCCCGTCGACCCGGTACGGGTCGCTCTCCGGCGGTCCTGCGACCCCCTTGATCACCTCGATCTGGGGCACCCACTGGTCGTCGAACGCCCTACGACCGGGCCAGAGCGCCTGCCAATTCAGGTTGTCGACCTCGCCGCCCAAGCCGGCGGTCTCGCCGTGCTCGTAGAACGTGATGCCGGTGATCGTCTCGAGATCGGAGCTGAGGCCCACGAAGCCGTACAGCGTGGACCAGAGCCCGTAGCCCTGGACGGGGAGGATCAGCCGCTCCACCCGATCACCGTCGAGCAACTGGTAGATCAACGCATTGTCGGGGAGCCGGCTCACCTTGGCCGGGTTGGCCGGCGCGATCTCGCTTCGGGCGGGATCCTGCGTGGCCGCCCGCTGGTCGAACACCACGGGATCGATGTCGTCGGCGTACTCGCCCGTCTCCAGGTTGATGACCCGGGCGGTGAGGTTGTTCTCGAAGAGCTGGTTGATCCGGTCGCGTTCGAGCTTTTCGCCAGGCGCTGCCAGGTCGGCCACCAGCAGCACTTTGGACCTGAGGTCCAAGAGGCGGTTCTCCTCCTGCCGGTCCTTCAGCGCCACCGCCGAGCTCGCCACGAAGATCGAGCAGACGACGCAGACCGCGCCCGCGAAGAGGATCGTTCTGAGCGGACTAGCTTGCATAGCGCGCCATCCTCCGCTTCACGTTCGAGCGTATCACGAAGTGATCGATGAGCGGGGCAAACATGTTCATGAACAGGATCGCCAGCATCATGCCCTCGGGATACGCCGGGTTCACGACGCGCACGAGGACGGCCATCAGGCCGATGCCGATGCCGTACCACCACTTGCCGCTGTCGGTGTAGGCGCTGGACACGGGATCGGTGGCCATGAAGACCGTGCCGAACATCCAGCCGCCCGCCACGATGTGCCAGTGGAAGGGCATGGCGAACATGGGGTTCGTGCCGGACCCGACCCAGTTCAGCAGCAACACCGCCACGAAGGTCCCGACGGTCACGCCCGCCATGGTGCGCCAGGACCCGATCTTGGTGAAGATCAGGAGGCCCGCACCCACGATGCACAAGAGCGCCGAGGTCTCACCCAGCGATCCCGGCACCAGTCCGATGAACGCGTTCCACCAGTCCCAGTTCTCCCAGGCGCCGAAGTTGGCGGCCGAGTCTGCCAGGATCGTGGCGCCCGCGAAGTTGTCGACCCCCATGAAGTCGGCCGCGATCCACGGCGCGTCGCCCGAGATGTCCGCGGGATAGGCGAAGAACAGGAACGCCCGGGCGGTGAGTGCGGGGTTGAGGAAGTTCATCCCGGTGCCGCCGAACACCTCCTTGGCGAACACGACGCCGAAGGCGGTCCCCAGGGCCACCATCCACAGCGGAATCGCCGGTGGCACGATGAGCGGGATCAGCGCCCCGGTAACCAGGAAACCCTCGTTGACCTCGTGCTTGCGGGCCACGGCGAAGGCCACCTCGACGGCGCCACCCGCCGCGTTCACCACCGCGACGATCGGCACGAAGTACAGGGCCCCGTACAGGAAGCACGTGGCGTAGTTGCCGGGATCGAACGACAGACCCAGGAGGTCCATGTAGATCCAGGTCTGCCAGTTCTCCAGCGGTGCCGCCCCCGCGGAGATGGCGACGGCGGCCTGGTAGCCGGCGTTGAACATCGCCCAGAACATGATCGGTTGGAGGGCGATGACCACCGTGAACATCATCCGCTTCAGGTCCATGCCGTCGCGCACGTGCGAAGACGTGCGGGTGACGGTCCCCGGCGTGTAGAGGATGGTGTCCATCATCTCGAAGACCGGATAGAGCTTCTCGAGCTTGGAGCCCTCAGCGAAGAGGTGCTCGAGCCGGTCCAGCTGTCGACGAACGAGCTTCATCAGCCTTCTCTCTCGATGATCTCGAGGTTCTTTCGCAGAATTGGACCGAAATCGTTCTTACCGGCGTCGACGAACGTGCAGAGCGCTAGGTCCTCCTCGTCCAACTCCAGGCACCCGAGCTCCTCCGCGGTCTCGACGTCTCCCACCGCCAGGGCCCGCAGCAGATAGGTAGTCACCATGTCGAAGGGCATGACCGACTCGTACATGCCGATGGGGACGATGGCGCGCTCGGATCCGTTGGTGCTGGTGTTGAAGTCCATCTCCTTGGGCCGGAGGATCCCCGAGACGTAGATGGGCAGCATGGAGTACTTCTTCGCGCCCGGAGACAGCCACCCGAGGAACTCCCGCTCCCTGGCTTCTTCGATTACACTGAGCTGGTTGTCGTAGCGGCCGATGAAGCCGTAGACCTCCCCCATGGCCTTCTTGCCGCTCAACACCGAGCCGGAGATGTAGCGGACGTCGCCCAACCCGGCTTCCTCGTCGGCCAGCAGCTCGTGGGTCGACGCACCGGCCCGCGTCCGGACGAGGCGGGGCTTGGCCAGGGGCGGACCACCCAAGGCCACCACACGATCGAGGTCGAGACGCCCCGTGCTGAACAGGCGGCCGACGCTCGCCACGTCCTGATAACCGATCCACCACACGGTGCGGGCCCGGCTCACCGGAGCCAGACGGTGGATGTGGATCCCGGCGGTACCGGCCGGATGGGGACCCGTGAACTCCTCGATTTGCACCTGAGCCCGGAGCCCCTGGGAGATGGACGAGCCCTTGGAGACGCAGAGGTAGGTGGTCCCTTCCGTGAGCTTCGCCAGCAACCCCAGGCCCTGGTCGAAGTCGTCGCGCTGGCCACCCAGCGCCACCTCCGGGTCCGCAGCCAGCGGGTGCGTGTCCGCGGCCGTGACGAAAAGGGCGTGGGGGGCCTCGGCGTCCGGCGTGGGCACCTTGGAGAACGGGCGCTCCCGGAGCGCGGTCCACAGCCCCGACTCGAGCAGCAACGCCCGAATCTGGTCCGAGGTCAGGGTATCGGGATCGGCTCCCGTGTAGCTCTCGAAGGTCCGGAAGTCCGAGTCGTCGGGCCGCCGCTCGCGCTCGCTCTCGGTCAGCTCGATCACGACGGAGAGCAGCGCCCGTCTGGCCCCGCGGTTGATGGCCACGACGGTACCGGCGCCGGGGGCGGTGTGCGGCACCTCTCCGCGTTTCCGGTCCCGGAACAGCACCTGGCCGCGCCGGACCTGATCGCCGACGTCGACTTCGAAGCCCGGCCGCACCCCGGGGAAGTCGTCGGCCATGACAGCCACGCGAGTGACGGGTGGCCCGTCGAAGATCTGCTGGGACGGCTTCCCAGCGATCGGAAGGTCGAGTCCCTTCTTGATCTTGTGGACGCTCATGCGAGCTCCGTGCGTACCGAGCAGACGAATCCAGCCGGTCCTGAATCGCTTGCGGGGCGGGACGGTGGCGGCGGTTCAACGCCCGGTCTCTACCCGCTCCTGCCCGGCCTGTTTCAACATGTGAACTTTTTCACTTGAGCCGTCCAAAAGTGGCAAAACGGCCCCGCATAGCAAGGGGCCGGGCCCACGAGCGGCCGGCGGCCTCAGTGCCGGAAGAGCCTGCGCCCGGTAAACACCATGGTGATGCCGTGCTCGTCGGCCGCGTCAGTGACCTCCTGGTCCCGCACCGACCCTCCGGGCTGCACGATCGCCCGGACGCCGGCCTTGGCCGCCGCGTCCACGCCGTCCCGGAACGGGAAGAACGCGTCCGAAGCAAGGGCGGCACCGTCCAAGTCGAGACCGGCGTCGGCGGCCTTCTGGACGGCGATGCGCGACGAGTCGACGCGGCTCATCTGTCCGGCGCCGATCCCCAGCGTGGCCGTATCGCGGGCCAGCAGGATCGCGTTGGACTTGACGCTGAAGACCGCGGCCCAAGCGAACCGGAGGTCGTCCCATTCGGCGTCGGTGGGCGACCGTTCGGTCACGACCCGCCACTCCCCCGCGTCCACGCCGTAGAAAGGCGGCGTCGGCGGCGTCTGCGCCAACACGCCGCCGTAGACACTGCGCAGGCTACGGGGCGCCGGCGACGCACCATGCCCGGCCAGGAAGGCCGCCGTGGAGGCGGGCCCCTCACCCAGCCCCTCCCAGGCTGCGGCGCCGGGATCGACCGGCCCCGGGGCCGAAGTCTCTGGAAACGTCAGCAGCCTCAGGTTCTTCTTCCGGGTCAGGATCTCGAAGGCCGCTTCGTCGAAGGCCGGGGCCGCCACGCCTTCGATGAACAGAGAGCTCATGGCCTCGGCCGTTGCCGCGTCAACCGACCGGGTGGTGGCGATGACCGAGCCGAACGCGCTCACGGGGTCGGTAGCCAGCGCCTGCCGGTACGCGGCCTCGAGGGTGTCCCCGACGGCCAGGCCACACGGCGTCGTGTGCTTGATGATGGCCACGGCCGGACGGGGCGAGAAGGCGAAGGGGGCCACCGCCAACAGAGCGCCGTCCAGGTCCAGCAGGTTGTTGTACGACAGCTCCTTGCCGTGGTGCTGCTCCAAGCCCGCGACGCCGGCCCGGTCCCCCGCCCCCACGTAGAAGGCCGCCGCCTGATCCGGGTTCTCGCCGTACCTCAGGGTCCGGTCCCGGGACAGGCCGAGATCCAGCCCCAGCGGAAGCGCCGGGTCGGCGTCGGTCAGGTGGCCGGCGGCTCGTTCGCTCAGGTAGGTCGCGACGGCCGCGTCGTAGCCGCTGATGTGCTCGAAGACCCGGGCGGCCAAGGCGAACCGGAGCGCCGCTTCACGCTCGCCGCCGTCCCCGTCCAGCGCCTCGAGGACCGCGGGGTAATCCGAGGGGTCGACGACGACCCACACATCCCGGTGGTTCTTGGCCGCCGCCCGGATCATGGTGGGTCCGCCGATGTCAACCTTCTCCATGGCGGCGCGCAGGGAGACGTCGCCGGATGCGACGGTCTGGCGGAACGGATAGAGGTTCACCGCCACCAGGTCGATAGGGGCATAGCCGTGCTCGTCCAACGCAGCCATGTCGTCGTCCCGATCCCGCCGGGCGAGCAGGCCCGCGTGGATCGCGGGATGCAGCGTCTTCACCCGTCCGTCCATCATCTCGGGATGGCCGGTAGCCTCGGCAACGTCGGTCACCGGGAGGCCGGCCTCGCGGAGCCGGCGGGCCGTTCCCCCGGTGGAAAGGATCTCCCACCCCCGCTCCACGAGTCCGGCACCCAGATCCTCGATCCCCGACTTGTCCGAAACGCTCAACAGCGCACGTGGACGACTCATCGTCTCTTGAATGCTCCTCGGATCTGGCGCGCGAGCTCACCGGCGGGGGCGTCCTGCGCCAGGGTGAAGGCGTCCCCAGGGTATTCGAAGGGTGCGGGCGCTCGGCTGTCCGCCACGGCCCGCGTCAGGTGATCGGCGGCCAGCGGGTAGAGGACGTGCTCCACCGCCAGCACGCGAGCCGCCAACGCTTCGGGGGTGTCCTCAGGATGCACCGGGACGGGCCACTGGGCGAAGATCGTGCCCGTATCGTAGGTCTCGTCGACGTAATGGACGGTGACCCCTGTGACCTTGGCGCCCGAGGCCAACACCGCCTCGTGGATTCTGCGTCCGTACATGCCCCTGCCGCCGAAGGCGGGGAGGAGCGCCGGGTGGACATTGAGGATGCGCCGGGGGAAGGCCTGGATGACGCCCAGCGGCACCAGACGCAGGTAGCCAGCCAGGAGGATGGCCTCGATGCCGCGATCTGCCAGGGCGCGGAGAGTATCTCCGGCCACCTCGTCGGCGTCCCGGCCCTTCACCGGTACGACCGCGGTTTCGCGGCCGGCGTTCCGCGCCCGGTCCAAAGCGCCGGCGTCGGGACGGTCGCTCACCACCAACGCCACCCGCCAGATGGCGCTCGAGGATTCGTGGTTCAGGAGGGCCTGGAGGTTGGTGCCGCCACCGGACGCGAAGACGGCCACCGGAACGCTCAAGCCAACTCTCCTCCGTAGTGTGGGATCAGAAACGGGTTTCCCACCCGCTCGTGCTGCACGGTCGTCTCGGGTCCGTGGCCGGTCAGGAGACGGGTCTGGTCGGGCAGTGTCAAGACCTGAGCGCGAATCGACTCCATCAGAGTCCGGAAATCGCCCCCTGGAAGATCCGTGCGGCCGATGGAGCCGGATCACGTGGCCAGGGGCGTGGCCCGGCGCGTGCCGAACCGCCAGCGCCGACCCACCCAGCTCGAACGTCTGGCCGTGGGCCAGCTCGTCGGTGGGGGGCGGCATCTGCGGAGGCGCCGGCATCCCGAACGCGGCGGCCTGCATCGGCACCATGTCGTAGAGGAGGCGGTCGTCGGGATGGAGGTAGATGGGCGTGCCGGGGGCGGCGGCGAGCACGGTGGCGACGCCCCCGTTCCTGTATCGCCGCGACCATGGCGGCGGCGGTGGCACCGGGATCGATGAGAGCCGCCGAGGCGCCGTCAGCTCCGACGGCCAGGTAGCCGTTCTGGGCAAAGGGCCCGCCCGCGAAGGTGTGGTAGGTCAGCACGGGTCGACAAGCCAGGACGGTCGTGCGTTGGGCCAGGCGTGGCGGGTTGGGACGTTTGCCGGTCCGGAGGGTGACGTGCAGTACGTGCCTGCGCGGCCCGGCTCGGCTGCGGGCACCCTCAGGCGCAACCGCAGCCGCTGGAGCGGACGCCAGCCAGCTCCAGTGCCTCTTCCTCGTCGGTCGGCGCCCTCCAGCCGCCCGAGAGGTCGAGCATCCGCCGGAGCGATCGCTCCGCGCCCTGGCGCACGGCTTCGTCCAGCGTGACCTCATGCTGCTCGTGGTCGAGGCACCACGCCAGCTTGGCCAGCGTGTTGAGCTTCATGTTGCCGCAGATGGCCGCCCCCGAGAGGGGGATCAGCGTCTTCTCGGGGAAGCGCTGCCTCAGGCGGTCCACGAGGCCGCGCTCGGTGCCGATGATCAGGGCGTCGTGGTCCTCGGCCAGGCCCACCATGCCGCTGGTGGAGGTGACGAAGTCGGCCTCGTCCAGAAGGTCCTGCCGGGCCTCGGGGTGAACGACCACCAACGCGTTCGGATGCGCCTGACGCGCCCGGTCCAGCTCGTCCAGGATCAGGTCGTCGTGGACGTAGCAGTAGCCGTCCCACGCGATGATGTTCTCGCGCCCCGTCCGCTCTTCCACGTACCGGGCCAGGTTCCGGTCCGGCACGAAGATGATGGGCCGGTCTGCGGGTATCGACTCCACCACCTGGACGGCATTGGAGGAGGTGCAGCACACGTCCGATTCGGCCTTGACCTCAGCCGTCGAGTTGACGTAGGCCACGACCGCAGCGTCGGGGTGCTGGTTCTTGAGCCGCCGCAGGGCCCCCGCCGTCACGAAGTCGGCCATGGGGCAGCCCGCCCTGAGGTCGGGCATCAACACCCGCTTGCTGGGCGAGAGCACCTTGGCGGTCTCGGCCATGAAGTGAACGCCGCAGAAGACGATGACACTGGCGTCGGTGTCGGCGGCCTCCTGAGACAGTCCGAGGGAGTCGCCCAGGTAGTCGGAGACGTCCTGGATCTCGGTGCGCTGGTAGTTGTGCCCCAGGATGACGGCGTTCAGCTCACGCTTCCGGAGCTCGATACGGTCCCGCAGATCCGGCGCCGGCAACGCGGCGTAGTCGAGCGTCGTCGGAAGGCGACCTCGGTTCTTGGTTGTCGGGGACATCAGACGGTGAACGAGCTCCCGCAGCCGCAGCCGCCGGCCGCGTTGGGATTCCGGAAGGCGAATCCTGAACCCATCATGCTGGTCACGTAGTCGATCTCCACACCCTCCAGGTACTGGGCACTGAAGGGATCGACGAAGAGCCGGCAGCCTTCGAGATCGAGAATCTCGTCGTCGGCCTCGGGGGCGTCCTCGATGTTGAGTCCGTACTGGAAGCCCGAGCATCCGCCGGGCAGCACAGCCACCCGGAGACCGGCACCGTCCACGGCGCCCTGGTCCTCGATGAACTGCTGGACCTTGGAGATCGCGTCGGAAGTCAGCGTGATCGTCATGCGGTCGTGTTCTCCTGCATCTCGGGCTCCGAATCGGCGCCCGATGAAACCGAGGCCGCTGATCACCGGGATCGGCTCAGCGGCCTGCCAACTTTACACTTTCATCGGCATTCGGGTCCCCAAAAGCTATTCCGCGGCCGAATGAGCGTCAACGTTCTGGTAGGCGCCTGCCCGGCGGGTTCACGAAACGCTCTACGCGCTGCTCAAGATCAGGAGCGCCGCCGCGGGCAGATCGTCGACGACCGCCACCGCGGGCGGGGCCCTCTCCTCTTCCTCCGCGCCGTACCCTGTGCGGACCAGGATGCCCGTGCCACCCAGCGCCAGGGCCGGCCGGACATCCTCCAGGCGGTCCCCCACAAAGAAGGAACGCGTGGGATCCAGCCCGAGTGCGTCCGCCGCCCGCCGGTACATGCCCAGGCTCGGCTTACGGCAGTCGCACGGGCCGGTGAAGTCCGGGTGGTGGGGGCAATAGTAGGTGGCGTCTACCGGTGCGGCGGCCCCGTGCAGGAGCTCGTTCAGGCGCGCCGCCACCGCGTGGTAGTCGTCTTCGCTGTAGAACCCCCGAGCGATGCCGGACTGGTTGGTCACGATCACGACGGCGAAGCCCGCTTCGCGGAGCGCGGCCACGGCACCGGCAGCACCGTCTACCAGCACGACACCCGCCGGGTCGGCCAGGTATTCCCGCTCCCGTATCACCGTGCCGTCCCGGTCGAGGAACACGGCCGGCCGGCGGCGGCCACGCCGCCCGTCGGGATACGCCCCGCCCCCGCTCGGATCCCGATCTCCGTCGGGCGGCACCTCGATCATGCCCCCGGCTCCGCGAGGGCTTCGCTCAGGCGGGTCAGAAGCGTGCCCTCTTCGTCCGGCTGCACCGTCCGCAGGTCGAGGACGAGCGCGCCCTCCTCCCGGCGGCCTACCACCGGCGGGTCGCCGTCCCGCAGTCGGGCGGCCAGTGCGTCCACCGTGAGGGCCGTCGGCGCCACGCGGAGCGTCCATGTCGGAAGCTCGACGCCGGGGAAGGTGCCACCGCCCACCGCCGACTGGCCCGGAGCGGCGTCCACTGCCGCGCCGAACCCTGTCACGCGGTCGGCCAGGGCGCGGGCGCGGGCCTCGAGGGCGTCGGGCTCGGTGCGGAGCATCCGGAGGGTGGGGATCTCGGTCAGCGCCCGGTCGGGGTCCCGGTAAAGGCGGAGCGTCGCCTCCAGGGCCGCCAGCGTGGCCTTGTCGACCCGAAGCGCCCGACACAGGGGGTTCGATCGCATGGGCCCCACCACGTCGGCGGCGCCCACCACCAGACCGGCCTGGGGTCCGCCCAGGAGCTTGTCGCCCGAAAAGACCGCCACGTCGGCGCCCTGCGCAACGCTGCGGCCGGGCCGGGGCTCGTCCGGCAAGCCCAGCACGGCGGGATCCACCAGGAGCCCGGATCCCACGTCGTGGAGCATGGCAACTCCGGCCTCGCCGGCCAGCCCCGCCAGCTCCGCCAGTCCCACGTCCTCGGTGAAGCCCGAGATGCGGAAGTTGGAGCGGTGCACCTTGAGGATGGCTACGACGCCCGGGGCCTCGAGGGCCTTCCGGTAGTCGGCGAGGCGCGTGCGATTCGTGCTCCCGACCTCGACCAACCGGGCTCCGGCCCGGCTCAGGATCTCCGGAATGCGGAACCCACCGCCGATCTCCACCAGCTCGCCCCGGGACACCACCACGCCTTGCCCCGTCGCGACCGTGTTCACTGCCAGGATCAGAGCGGCCGCGCAGTTGTTCACGACCAGTGCCTCCTGCGCTCCGGTGAGCTCGGTCAGCAGTGCAGCGCAATGGACGTACCGCGACCCCCGCCGACCCTGCTCGAGGTCGAGCTCGAGGTTGGAATACCCGGGGCCGATGCGGGCCATGGCCGCTCGGGCCGCCTCGGCCAGGGGCGCGCGACCCAGATTCGTGTGGAGCACCACGCCGGTGGCGTTGATCACCCGGCGGAGCGACGGGACCTCGTCCTGCTCGAGGAAGCGCCGCGCCCGCTCGGCGTAGAAGCCCGGGTCGTCGGGGGAGTCCGGCGCCTGGTCGCGGTTCATCTGGTCCCGCACCCACTCCAGCGCCTCACGAAGGCGAACGAGCACGCGCTCTCGCGGATACCGGTCGAGCAGCTCCCCCACCTCGGGAGACTCGAGCAGCCGGTCGACGCCGGGGATGAGGCGCCGGGGGTCAGTCACGGAGCCGCCGGAGCCCGAGCTCCGCCGCGAGAGTGCGGGATCGCGTCACCGCCCGTGCGAGCGCGACCGGGCCGCCCGTCGCGCTGGCCGCATCGGCCGGCGCCGTTGCCGTGTCGGGCGGCACCGACGTGGTGTCGGGCTGCACGGAAGTCGTGTCGGGTGGCACCGACGCGGTGTCGGGCTGCACGGACGTCGTGTCGGGTGGCACCGACGCGGTGTCGGGCTGCACGGAAGTCGTGTCGGGCGGCACCGACGCGGTGTCAGGCTGCACGGACGTCGTGTCGGGCGGTGCCCCGGTCGTATCCGGCACCGCGAGGCTGTCCGCCGCCAGGGTGTCGGGCGGTGGCAGCTCCGGACCCCGGAACGGGACGTCACCCCCGCCGTCGGGCACACCGGCGATGTTGGTCACCCCGGTGGCGGTCGCCCGGTAGCGGCCTTCGGGAGTCAGCGGGCCGTCCAGCAGCACGTAGACCATCTGGGACGGAGCCAGCCGTTCCGGTATGGAATCTGCAACGGGGGGTTCGTCCCCCACCGGGGGCTCGGCGGGCAGGGGTGCTTGCTCCGGACCCGCTTCTGCGGAATCCGCCGCCGCTGCCTCCAACGCCGCCAGAGAGTCGGCCACGGCCTGAAGGGAGTCGGCAAGCGCCACGAGGTACTCCTCGTAGGCGTGGGAATGCAGGACGCGGGTCACGGCCGGAACCGTGAGCGTGTCCGGCGCGGTGGAGTCGGCAAGGACGGCGACCGCGACGCCAGCCAGCGAAGAGTCGGGATCCAGGAAGTCGTCGAACCCGACCTCCAGCGTCGTGGAGTCCACGGGCTCGGCCGAGATGAGCGCGGCCGACGTGGTGTCCGGTTGGAGGAGGTCGAGGAAGACCAGGGCCGTGTCCGCCTGACCCAATTCCTGCCTCGACAGGCGCCCCTGGGGCTCGATGAAGTCCGGCTCGAAGTTCCGGTTCACGTCGAGGTAGGCGACGACGTCGTACGTCCCCGCCGGGACGCCCCGAAGCGCGAAGATCCCCTCGTCGCCGCTCCGCGTCGTGTACGCGATGGAGTCCTCGCCCTCCGGCCAGGCGTCGATCCGGGCGTCGGTGACCGGCTGCAGAGTGATCCGGTCCTCCAGCACCCCCGCCAAGGCGTTGGCGGTGAAGTCGGGCCCCGTGGAGAAGAAGAACTCGAAGGGTTCCCGCAGCGGGTTGCTGAACATGTCCTGTACCACCGGCAACACCGTGATCCGGTAGACGACGCCCTCGATGAACCCGCCCTGCATGGAGATGTCGATGGCGCTTCGGCGGTTTCTGACCCGCACTTCGCCGGTGCGGGGCGACACCTCCACGGCGTTGTTCATGCTGCCCCCCGACACCCGCTCACTGATACGCTCGTTGAACTCCACGCGCACGGAGGACGTGAACGGCTCCACCACGGCGAACGTATCGGGCCGGGTCGAGATCACGAACGGCGGAATCCTGTCGGGCGTGCCACCGGGCGGGTTCCCCTGGCGCGCGCAGGCCAAGGACAGGGCCGCGACGCCGACCGCGCACCAGAGGATCGTCCGGCTCAACTCCCGCATCCCGCATCCTTCCGGGCACGCACGCTCAGCGGCCAGCCAGGTGGTGCAGCTTCTCGCCGAGCTTGGCGAGCTGCTCCCGGGCGGTACGGGCTTTGTCCCGTTCCCGCTCCACCACCTCGGCGGGAGCGCGCTCCACGAAGGCCTGATTGGCCAGGCGCCGGTCCACGTCGGCCACGTGGTTCTCGAGCTTCTGGACTTCTTCCCTAAGCCGGACCACTTCCCGCTCCACGTCGATGACCCCTTCGAGCGGCAGGAAGACCTCGGTGCCATTCCCCAGGACCGCGTGTGCCCCCACCCCGTGCTCGGGCACCGCACCGCTTTGGGCCGACCCAACGCGAGCCAGGCGGCGCAGGGCGGCGCCCTGGGTCTGGACCGTGTCATCGAATCCTGCCGGAGCCCCGGAGAGGACGACGGACACCTCCTGACCTTCGCCCACGCCGTACTCCTTGCGGAGGCTACGCACCTGCGTGATGAGCTCCTGGAGCGCGGCCATCTGCGCTTCGGCGTCGGCGTCGGCACGACCCGGCTGCGGTGTGGGCCAGGAGGCGACGATCAGGGCCTCCGGCCGCTCCCCTCCCTCGGGCCAGGGCAGGCGTCCCCAGAGCTCCTCGGTCACGAACGGAGTGAGTGGATGCAGCAGACGGCAGATGCTGTCGAAGACCGTGACGAGAGTACTCCGGGCCGCCTCCCTGCTCGCGTCGTCCTCGGACTGGACCCGGCTCTTCACCAGCTCGAGATACCAGTCGGCGAAGTCGCCCCAGAAGAAGTGATAGAGGGTGTCCGCGACCTCGTGAAGACGGAACCGCTCCAGGTCACGGCTCACGCTCACGGTCGCCCGGTCGAGGCGCGCGAGGATCCACCGGTCCTCGAGCTCGAGGTCCGCTTCAACCTCCGGGAGCGGCCGCACCGGTGCGTCACCGACGCTCGTCAGCGTGAACCGGCCGGCGTTCCAGAGCTTGTTGGCGAAGTTCCGGCCCGGGGAGAACGACGCCTCCAGATCGTCCGGGTCCAGATAGAGGTCCGTGCCGACCCCCGCCGCCGAGATGAGCGTGAAACGAAGCGCGTCGGCGCCGAACCGGTCGACCACTTCCAGCGGATCGATGCCGTTGCCCAGCGACTTGGACATCTTGCGGCCCTGGCTGTCTCGCACCGTCCCGTGGAGGTACACGTCGCGGAATGGCGTCTCGCCCATGACCTCGTAGCCGATCATGATCATCCGGGCGACCCAGAAGAACAGGATCTCGGGGGCTGTCGAAAGGACGTGCCCCGGATAGAACGCCTTCAGGTCGTCGGTGTCGTCGGGCCAGCCGAAGGTCGAGAACGGCCAAAGCTGGGAGCTGAACCACGTGTCCAGCACGTCGGGGTCCTGTTCCAGCTCGCCGCCGCCGCACTTTCGGCACACATCCGGGTCCTCCGTGGCGGCGATCACCTCGCTGCAGTCGCCGCAGTACCAGACGGGAATCCGGTGTCCCCACCACAGCTGCCGTGAGATGCACCAGTCCCGGATATTCTCGAGCCAGTGCTCATACACCTTCTTCCACCGGACCGGCGCGAAGGTGACCGTGCCGTCCCGTGAGGCCTGGAGCGCCGGCTCGGCCAGTGGTTTCGTCTTGACGAACCACTGCTCCGAGAGCCGGGGCTCGACCACCGTGTGGCAGCGATAGCAGTGAGGCACCGAGTGGGTGTGGGCGTCGCTCCCGGCCAGCAGACCCTCGGTCTCCAGGGCGACCAGGACGGCGTCGCGGGCCTCGAAGCGGTCCATGCCTCGGAATGCCTCTGGGGCGTTTTCGTTCAGGCTGGCGGCCTCGGTCATGATGTCGAGCAACGGAAGGTCCGCTCTCTTGGCGATCTCGAAGTCGTTGGGGTCGTGGGCGGGAGTGACCTTGACCATGCCGGTGCCGAAGTCCGCGTCGACGTAGGGATCCGCCACGACGGGAATCGTCCGCCCGGTCAACGGGAGCTCGACGTCCGCGCCCACCAGGGGTGCGTACCGCTCGTCCCTGGGGTTCACCGCCACACCCGTGTCGCCCAGCATGGTCTCCGGTCGCGTCGTTGAGACCGTCAGGTACCAGCGACCGTCGGCGAGCCGGGCAATGGCTTCGGCCCCGGCGTGGGACGCCGCTTCGGCAGCGCCCCACGAGGGCTCCGGGAAGGGGTAGCGGAGGTGATACAGCCGCCCCACGACCTCCTCGCCCTCGGCCTCCTCGTTCGACAGCGCCGTATGACAGCGCGGGCACCAGTTGATGATGTACTCCCCGCGGTAGATCAGCCCCTTGTCGTACAGACGGACGAAGACCTCGCGCACGGCCCGGCTCAGACCCGGATCCAGCGTGAACGCCGTCCGTTCCCAGTCGCACGAGCACCCGATGGCCTCGAGCTGCTCCAGAATGGTGCCGCCGGTCTCGCGGACGTACTCCCAGACCCGGTCGACGAAGGCGTCGCGGCCCAGGTCGTCCCGGGTGACGCCCTCCATTGCCAGGAGGCGCTCCACCACGTTCTGTGTGGCGATGCCCGCGTGATCGGTGCCGGGCAACCACTCCGACGCGCGCCCCTGCATCCGCCGCCAGCGGATCAGCACGTCCTGGATGGTGTTGTTCAGGCCGTGCCCGGCGTGGAGGACCGCGGTGACGTTGGGCGGCGGGATGACGATGACGAAGGGATCGGCCCCTCCCTCCAACACCCGGCTCGCGGGAACGTGGAAGTAACCGGCGTCTTTCCACGCCTTGTAGATGGTGCCCTCGATCGCCTTCGGGTCGAATCGGGAAGACAGCTGTTCGGCCACGATGTGTCCTATTCCGATCAGAGGCCCGTCATCGGCCTCGGCCGATGGACGGGTCCTTCGTCACGGTGGGTAGTGGTGCGTAGTGCCAGGAGAGTCCGCCGCTTCCCAGCGAGCCTGAAAGTTTACCGCGAACGCGAAAGGGCCGTCAATTTGGCCGGCGCGCCCGATGCCCCGGGGCCGCCGCGGTGGTTCGCCGCTAGTTCCTGCCCCGGGTGGTGTCCGGAGGAGTCTCGCTCCCACCCCCGGGAGGGTCGACCTCACCCCCGTCCTGGGCGCGCTCGGCGTCACGCCGTTGACGGATGGCCTTGGCCCGTTCCTTCAGCGTCTCGCGCACGGCGCCGGTGGACGCTCCCCGCTCGATGTCTCCGAGCTCGTACGCCCTCTTGGCCAGCTCGTCCCGTTGAACGCCGTTGGAGGGGCCGAAGTAGATCGGCAGTGGTAGGGTCACCTTCCCCAGGTGGAGCTTCCCGGGTGAGATACCCCAGCGGTTCCCGCTCGCGTCGGTCGTGGTCCAGTCCGTGGCGGCCCTGGCCGCGTCGATCTCCGCGGCCACCGAGTCGTTCCATGCGTCGATGGAGATCTCGATCTCGAGCTGCAGCCGCTCTTCCGGGGTGAGATCCGTCAGCTCCCGGTCCACGGGGGCCCAGAGGCGGGCCGTCTCCTCGGTCGGTCGGAGTCGCTCGGCGGGCGTGTAGTCCTCGACGATCTCCACTTCGGGCGTGACCACCTCGGGTCCCGGCCGCTGCGGCAGTTCCTCCCGCGTCACCTCGGGGAATGGCTCGGGCTGCGGCTCCAGGTCGATGACGTCCTCCGCCACCTCCCGGATCAGGATCACCTCGGTGCCCTCGGGGCGGACGAAGCGCGGCGGCAAGGGCGGCCCTGCCTCCGGGGCCACGTAGCTCACCCATAACGGGTAGAAGAGGAGGAGCGCGAGGTGGATGAGGACGGAGACGAAGAGAGAGATGGCGAGAACCGGGGAGCGCCGCCGCCTGCGCTCCTGGACCTCATCCGGGAGGCCTTCCGGCCGTTCCGCGGTCCCTGCCTCGGTTTGCGCCATGGATCTCATAACCCCGCCGTAATCCCCGGTTCCCGGCGCCAATCAGCCGTTTCTGAGCTACCGATCGGCCGCTTCCGCCGCATCCGGACCCGACCTTTGGACTCGGATCCACCCCCCTCGTGGTTGTCCCGCCGCCCCGCCCTTGCCCGGGTGGTTTCGGACGGTAACCCTCAGCCCACGACGCCCCTCCGAACCCGGCCCAGGCGCGCCGCCGCCTCGGCCAACCTCTCCTCCCTGGCCGTCAGCGCGATGCGAAAGAAGCCCTCGCCGCCGGCACCGAGAGCAGAGCCCGGCAGGACGATCACGCCCTCCTGCTCCAGGGCTCTCTTGGTGAACGCGGCCGCCGGCTCGGCTCCCGGAACGGGAAGCCACAGGTATGGTGTCGCCCTGGGTGCGGACAGCGTGAAGCCCGCAGCCGTTAGCGCCTCCACCGCAGCATCCCGCCGCGATTGGAACCGCGCCACGTTTTGTGGCACCCATTCCTCGTAGCTTCCCAAGGCGGCAGCGCCCGCCGCCTGGACTGCCAGGAAGGCGCCCGTGTCGGTGAAGGACTTCACCCGGGAAAGCGCCGCGATCACGCGCCGGTTCCCCGCCGCCCAGGCCAGGCGCCACCCCGTCATGTTGTACGTCTTGGAGAAGGAGTGGAACTCGACGGCCACGTCCATCGCCCCGTCCATCTCGAGAATCGAAGGGGGGCGGTACCCGTCGAAGGCGATCTCGGAGTAGGCGTTGTCGTGCAAGAGGATCGCGCCGATGCCTCGGCAGAAATCCACCGCGCCCTGGAGGTAGTCCCGGGAGGCCCACGCGGCGGTGGGGTTGTTGGGATAGTTCAGGTAGATGATCCGGGTGCGCTCCACCACGTAGGTCGGCAGCTCCTCCAGGGGGACCAGGAAGTCGTTCTCGGGGCGGAGCGGCACCAGGTGTGGCTCTCCGCCGGCCAGGATCACCCCGCCCTGGTACACGGCGTAGCCCGGGTCCGGCATGACCGCCACGTCGGCGTGGTCCATGTAGGCGAACGGCAGATGCGCCAGACCCTCCTTCGACCCGATGAGGGGCACGAGCTCCTCGAAGGGGTCCACGGATACGCCGAACCGGTGCTCCATCCACGCCGCCACGGCTTCCCGGAAGTCGGGGAGGCCCAGCTGAAAGGCGTAGCGGGACATGCGCCGCACGCCCGCGGCCGCGCGCAGCGCCTCGACAGCCACCTGGGGCGGATCCAGATCCGCGTCGCCTGCGCCCAGGTCGATCAGGTCCACCCCCTCGGCCAACAGCCGGCGGCGGATCTCCGGGATCCCGGCCAGCGGGTACCCCGGAAGCCGCTCGTAGACCCCGCTGTGCTCGGGAATCACGGGCGCCGCCGAACGCTCTCGACGTGGACTCGCCCCGGGGCCGATGCACACCGCTGCAACGAACCCGTCACGGCTCGCCCCTGGCCCGGACGGGATTGGAGAGCACGCTGACCCCCGGGATCTCGACCTCGACGGTGTCGCCCACCGACAGGGGGCCCACGCCCTCGGGAGTGCCGGTGGCCAGGACATCCCCTGGCTCGAGGGTCATGATCGCCGAGATGTACGCGATCAGGAACGGGATGGAGAACGCCATGTCCCGTGCCTGGCCCCGCTGTCGCTCCTCGCCGTTGACGCGGGTGACGACGGAGAGCTGCGTGAGGTCCAGGACGTCGGCTGGGACCGGCGCGCCCACGGCGCAGAAGGTGTCGAAGCCCTTGGCCCGGGCCCACTGGTTGTCCTTCCGTTGTAGATCCCGGGCCGTGACGTCGTTCAGCGCGAGGACCGCATCGACGTAGGTGGACGCCTCCGACTCGGACACTGCTCGGGCCCTGCGACCAATTACGACGCCGATCTCTCCCTCGAAGTCGACGCGTCCCACGCCCGGCGGGACCAGTATCGGGTCGCCCGGACCCACGAGCGAGGACGGAGGCTTGAAGAACAGGAGCGGCTCGTCGGGCAGGACGTTGCCCAGCTCGGCAGCGTGGGCCAGGTAGTTCCTGCCCACGCACACGATCTTGGAGGGCGCGGCGAGTGGAATCATGGGCTCACCTGGCGTGTCGCTGGAGTTGTGGAGCCCGGAGCCGGGAGGCCCGGGGGCCGCCGCGAATGGGCGCTACGACGCCGGCCGGGTATGGATGATGGTGCCGATGATGCAGCCCACCCCGGCGATGGCCAGGAGGGAGCCGATCACCGCGAACCAGAATCCGAGATCGGAGTGCCCGGTTGCCCAACCCCCCGCCGACTGGCGGTAGGCGAGGCCAGCCATGAACAGCCAGATCATTCCGATGACCAGACCGATGATACGCTTCATCTGCGCTTACGTCGTGTTCGAAGGTGCGTCGGGTTGACGGCGCGTAATCTGGTCGGGTGGCACTCCGGGGACAAGCCCGTAGAACTTGCGAAGGGCCATCATGACCTCGTCCCAGGGCCCCTTCACGAGGGGCGCGGGCGGGAGCGAGTCCCGTAGGTAGCGCCCGTAGCGCTTGCGCAGGATCCGGTCGTCCAGGAGCACGACGGCCCCCCGGTCGTCGCGGGACCGCACCAGGCGTCCGAAGCCCTGCTTCAGCCTCAGGGCGGCGTGTGGCAACATGAAGTCCCAGAAGGCGTTGCCCCCATGCCGCTCCAGCGCCTCCACGCGGGCCTCCGTGATGGGCTCGGTAGGCACGCGGAACGGCAGCTTCTGGATCACGAGGCCCCGAAGCGGATGGCCGGGAACGTCGACGCCCTCCCAGAACGACGCCGTTCCCAGGAGAATGCCGTCTCCCGCCTCGATGAAGTCGCCCAGGAGCCGTGCCCGCTGCGCCTCGCCGTGGACGAAGAGAGGCCAAGGCAGTCCCTGCCGGCGGAGCAGCGCCGCCACCCGGCGCACGGCGCCATGCGACGTGAACAGGACGAACAGCCCTCCTTCGGTCAGGCGCGCCAACGACTCGACGGCCCGGGCCGAGGCCTCCTGGAACTCGTCGTGGGACGCCGCCGCGTCCGGCAGGTCGGTGGGCACGCAGAACAGGGTCTGGCGGCCGAAGTCGAAGGGCGAGGGGAAGGCCGCCTCGACCACCGAGAGGACGTCGTCGTCGTCGTCGGTCTGCGCCGGGGTCTCGACCTCGTCGTATTGCGGCGCGAGGTCGGGGTCGTCGGTCTGCCGCCCGGTCTCCAGTCCGAGCCGCTGACGCATGAAGTCGAACCGGCCTCGGGTCGTGAGAGTGGCGGACGTGAGCACGCCCGACTCCAGGCGCTCGAACATGCCTTCCCTCAGGAGCCGGCCCACCTCCACCGGCGCCGCGGCCAGGGCCAGGTTTCCCGTCTTCCGCCGGCCGGTCCGCCGGAGCTCCATCCAACGCACGAACTCGGGGGCGTCGGCGGGAGGATTCAACGCCAGGCGCAGCGCCCGGCGAGCCGTCTCCAGACGGCGCTCACTGCTCCGCAGGTCCAAGAGCCGGCCGTCCAGCGACTCGGCCCACGCGGAATCCATCTCGATGCGGGAGCGGAGCTCGGCGATCCGTCGCTCCAGGTCCAGGAACCCGGTCATTACCGTGTCGTAGCGCTCCCGCAGGCCGGCCCGCATCAGTGGCTCCTCGGCGGACCCCACGCCGAGGCGCACGGGCTCACCCGTCGTCGGAGCCAGGGGCTCGAGGTCGTCCATGAACAGACTCAGGCCCGACCGGGCCTCGTCGAGAGCGGGGCGAATCCGCTCTTCGATCCGGGACCGGTGCGCCTTCGCCGCTCCACGCTCCGGATCGCCGCCCAGCTGATCCTGGATCGCGCTCAGCACACCCCTTCCGTTGCGATCCAGCCGGGCAAGGCTCCGAAAGAGCCCGCGACGCGTGGCCTCCACGCCCAGGTGCGCCGTGGCCGCGTCCTCGACGTTGTGCGCTTCGTCCAGCACCAGGTGCCGGTAGGGGGGCAGCACGGCGGAGTCGGTGAAGTTGCCGCTGGCCATGCGGACCGACAGGTCCGTAAACAGCAGATGGTGGTTGGCGACCAGGACCTCGGCAGCGGCGGCGCGCCTGCGCGACGCCTGGTAGAAGCACTGCTGGAAGTGGGGGCAACGAGCGCGCAGGCAGATGTCGGGGTCGCTCCGCACCTCCTCCCACGTCTCGTCGGAGGGCACGAAGGGCAAGTCGGCCCGGGAGCCGTCGGTGGTGGTGTCCATCCACTCCAGCAGCGCGTCGATCTCGCCGGATCGATCCTCCTCGAACAACGAGGGCGCGGACTCGGCCGCCAGGTAGGCACGTCGGATCGAGACGTAGTTGCCCCGTCCCTTCACCAGGGCCCATCGAACCCCCGTCCCCAGCACGGTCTCCACGAGCGGCAGATCCTTCTCCACCAACTGCTCCTGGAGGTTGAGCGTGGCGGTGGCAACGATGGTCCGCTCCCGATTCGCGCGGGCCCAGGCTGCCGCCGGCACGAGGTACGCCAACGACTTTCCGGTGCCGGTGCCCGCCTCCACCAGCGAGACGCCACCCTCGTTGTAGCCGCGCGTCACCATCCGCAGCATCTCGCGCTGGCCGGCACGGTCCTCGTAGCCCGCGTGCACGGTCGAGAGGCCCCCGCCCGGGGCCAGCACGGTGGAAAGGACATCGGCGTCCAGCGGCTCGCGCCGGCGGGGCTTGGGGGGCTCCACCACCACGTAGATCCGGTCCACCGCGTTGTCCACGATGGCCGTGCCCAGGCCGCGCTCGAACAGTCGAGCCGCCACGGCCAGATCGGCGTCGGAGGGCTCGAGCACCCCGGTGGGGTGGTTGTGGAGCATCACCCCACCCTCGGTCTCGTCCCTGGCCGCGGCCAGGACGGCGTCGCGGTTGCCCCGCGACACGGCACGAGGCTCCACCACGAGCCGCTCGGGGGTGACGCGAGCGAGGAAGCAGACCTCGCGGCCCTGGGCCCGTCGTATCTCGCCACGGACGTACCGGGCTGCCTCCGGGGTGAGGCGCAAGGGCGTGGGCGTGCGGGTCATCCGTTAAGTCTACTGAACGGCGCGGACGGGGCCAGGGGACGAGCGGATCGCGGCCGGGTCGGTGGCGTCAGTCCGTCTTCAGATTCTTCTTCTTGGCCGCCGGGAAGAGGACGTTGTTCAGGATCAGCCGATAGCCCGGCGAGTTGGGGTGCAGATCCAGGTCGGTGGGCGGATCGCCGATCTGATGCTCGGGGTCCTCCGGATCGTGCCCCCCGAAGAAGGTCCAGGTGCCCTCGCCATGATTACCGTGCACGTACTTGGCCACCTCTCCCTCCCGGGCAAGCACGACGGCCCCCGGCTTGAGCCGATCCACGCGGAACGAGGTCGTGAGTCCGTAGAAGTCGGGAAGCACGGACTCGTGGTTCTGGGTGAGCATGGCGGGCACCGGATCGAACTTGGCGGAGAAGTCGAACAGGCTGAAGGCGCCCAGCTCCTGCCGCCAGGGCGTGTTCACCTGGTGACCGTCGATGTCGCTGAACGCGTTCACCGACGGCGCCACCTGCACCTCCGCGTCCTGGAACGCCATCGTCGCGCCCCAGTTCATCTTTGTCGAGGCCTGGGGGTCCGGAGGGCTGCCGTCGGAGTAGGCGGCCGCGATGTCCACGGCCTCGGCGCCCAGGGCCAGCTCGAGGGTCTCCGTCGCCGAGCACATGGCGAAGAGGAACCCGCCCGCTTCGACGTACCCTCGGATGCCCGCGGCCACCGATTTCTTGAGCGCGGGCACCGTGGCGAAGCCCAGTCGCCGCGCCACCTCCTCGTTCCGGGCCACCTCCTCCTGCAACCACGGCGCCCCTGCGTACGTGATGTAGAACTTGGAGTACTGGCCCGTGAAGTCCTCGTGGTGGAGGTGGAGCCACTCGTAGTCCGCCAGCTCGCCCCCCACCACCTCCGGGTCCCAGATCGTCTCGTAGTCGATCTCGGCGTAGGTGAGGGCCATGGTCACCGCGTCGTCCCAGGGCGTCGAGTTGGGCGGCGTGTAGATGGCGATCCTGGGCGCCTTCTCCAATACCACCGCCTCCATGTTGGACTCCTGGATCAGCCCGCGGATGCCCGCTTCGTCGGCACCACCGATCGGCTCGAAGCTCACGCCCCGGAGCGCCGCCTCCCGCCGCAGGTCCGGTCGATCCGGAAGCAGGAACGAGCCGCCCCGATAGTTCAGGAACCACTCGGCGCGAGCGCCCTGCTCGAGCGCCCAGAACGTGAGGCCGTACGCCTTGAGGTGGTTCGACTGGTCCCGGTCCATGGGAACGAGCAGCGACTGTGCCGCGAGATCTCCGCCGTGCAGCGCGGACCTGAGCATGACAAGAGCGACGATCACGACCGAGGTGAGCTTCAAGGCTGGGCCTCCGTGGGGACACGACCGCGGAGCCGCTGGAGCTCACGGCGCGCGTGGGGAACGAGCGGATTACCGGGCCGCGCCAGGATCAGCTCCTCCAGAAGCCGAACGGCCTCGTCCAGTCCGTCGGGCTGATCTGCACGGTACCGGGCCAACGCCACCGTGGCCTCGGGCACCCCCGGATCGTCGGGGTATTCCCCGATGAGCCGAGCCCGCAGTTCGGCGGCCAGGTCGGGCCGTCCGCCGGCGTCCGCGTACCGAGCGGACAAGACGAGCAGGGCCGGCCGATCCGACGCTGGAGCTGCAGTGGCGGCACCGGCCAGATCCCCCGACGCCTCGACGCTCGCCCCCCGGTGGGCCTTGGAGGCGGCTGCCGCGACGACCGGCGCGGTGCTGGGCGCGACCCGGTCCAGGAGGGCCGCCAGCTCGATGACGTCGGTGGCCGACGAGGCCGGCAGACCGTTCACCGCGGCGAGCAGCGCCTCCTTGCCCGGCTCCAGCTCGCCGCGGCTGAAGTGGATGTAGGCCCGCTCCAGCGAGCTGCGGGGCCCCTCGACCCCCTCCAGCACGGCGGCCGCTTCGTCGAGTCGGTTCCTGCCCTGCAGGTCCCACGCCAGGTCGGCAGTCAGCTCGTCGAGCTCCGGGGCACCCGGGAACTCCTCCCGAAAGTCCCGGACGCGGCTCCGAATGCGGGAGATGTCGTCCTCGGTGGCACCCAGGCGGATGGACGTCGCCAACGCGCGCCTCCGCTCGGGCGACCCGCGAGGCAGGGAGCCCGCCACACGGTCCTGGGCGCTGCGAGCGCGGGCCGTATCACCGGCAACCAGGGCGGCCGTCACGATGCGCTCGTCCAGCGCCCGGGCCTCAGAGCCCTCCACGCCGTCCCGGAGCTCCTCGTACGCCCAGACGGCCACCCCGCTGGCGCCGGACTCGTCCGCGCGCCTGGCCAGGTCGGTGAGAAAGCTCCGTCGGGAACGGGCCGAGAGCTCCTGGGCTGCACGCCCACCCTGCTCCACCGCTTCGTCCTCGAGGCCCACCTCGACGGCGATGTGTGCCGCTGCGCGGCGCCTGGCGGTGGTGGTGGGCTCCTGGCCCAGCGCCACGACGAGCGGACGGACGAGGCTCGCCCGGTCGCCCTCCAGGTCCTGGACGCGCCGGAGGATCGCCGCAGACTGGGCCCCGTCGCTGCCGACCGCTCGGCTCCACTCGCGCACGGCGGCGTCCGCGTCACCGAGGCGCAGCAACAGATCCCCCGTCTCCACCGCCAGGGCCGCCGAATCCCCGAGCGCCGTCTGCCCACGCCGCAGCACGTTCAGGGCCGCCTCCGACCCCAACGCCCGCTCGTAGATCCGGGCCACCTCCCGGTACGGGTCCGGCGATCCCGGGTCCGCCGCGATCCACGCCTCGGCCGCTTCGTCGACGGCCTCGAGGGAGTCCAGCTCGACCAGGACCCGGAGCTTCAGGTACCGGGGGCCGGGCGCCACAGGCTCCTGGTCCAGGTAGACATCCACGACGGGCAGGATCTCGGCCACTCTTCCCCGGGCGCGCAGCACGCGCTCCAGGGCGAACACGCCCCCCGACGAGGTGGGGTAGCGGTCCACCAGGTCGCGTAGCACCGTCTCGGCCCCGGCCAGATCCCCCCGCGACTCCCGGCTCGCCGCCGCGCGCAGGAGCCGCGCCTCCTCCTGGGGATCTCCCTGGGCCCACAGGGGTGTCGCGATGGGTGGCGTGGCCACCACAGCCACCAACGCCCCAAGCACGGTGACCCGCCGATTGGCCCGCCTCGGGAGCGCTTCCCTCACCGACTCGCTCCACCGGATCCACCGGACCTGGGCCGCTCGCGGTTGAGGCGCTCGAAGTAGTCGATCACGAGCTGGCGCTGAGCGGGCGGCAGGCGGTTCAGGAGGTCGCCGTCCGGCAGCGTGTAGCGGAAGGCGTCGAGGGCCTCGAGGGTGAGCGGCAGCACGGTGTCGCGCTCCACCTCCCCGGCGGTCTCCGACTCGCGCTCGTCGGACTGCTCGTCCCGCTCGAGCGTACGGCCCGCGTCGAGGAGCCGGTGAAACAGCCGCTCCTGACGCTGAAGGGTCTCGGGATCCAGGCGTCCCTGGGCCAACATGGCGGCCAGCGCCTCGGCCTCCTCGGCCAACGCCTCCAGATCACCCAGGGCGTCTCCTTCGGAGCTGGGATCCTGCGATAGCTCGCCCAGCTCGTCCGCCACCTGCTCCTGGCCCTGGGAGATCTCCTCCAGCTGGCGCTGCTGCGCCTCCTGTCCCAGCTGCATGGGCACGAGCGCGCCCGTCTGATTCATGAGAGAGCCCTGCTGCTGAGCCAGTGACTCCAGCGCCTCGCTCATCTGTTGCTGGGCGTCGCCACTTCCTTCACCCTCACCGCCCTGCCCCCCGGCGGCCATGGCCATGAGGGCCACCTGGTTCAGGGCCCTCATTGTCTCTTCCGACGCAGCCCTGGGCGACGGCGCGCCGTTCCGTTGGTCCTCCATGGCCTCCAGCGTTCGCCGGGCGGCGTTCATGGCCGCGCCCATGCGCTCCATGACCTGCCGGTCGGCGTCACCGCCCTCGCCCCCGGAAGACTCGGAGAGATTCTCCGCCATGTTGCGGATGCCCTGAGCCACGGCAGCCTGGTCGCCTCTCAGCTCGGCCAAGGTCTCGGGCGCCGCGCCACGGATGGACTCGCGGATCTCCGACTGCTGCCGTGAGAGGGCCAGTGCGTCGCTCGCGGCCTGCTCGAACGCCTCTCTGCGCTGCTCGGCCATCTCCTGCGCCATCTGCTGCTGAGCCTGGCTCAGCTGATTGGCCGCCTGCTCCATCCGCTGGGCCGATGCCTGGGCCTGCTGAGATCCGCGCTGGGTGTCGCCAGTGCGGGTCTGTTGGGCGGCCTGCTGCATGCCCTGCTGGGACTGCTGGGCCTGCTGGCGCGCTTCCTGGACCTGTTGGCTCGCCTCTTCCTCGCCCAGGCGCTCGAGGCGTTCCTCCAGGGTCTCCATCCGCTCCTGCAGATCACCGGCCCGTTCGGCCAGCTCCTCCTGCTGATCCGCCCGGAGCTCGGCGTCCGTCCCCTCCTCCATGGCGTCAGCCAGCGCCCGCTCCTGCTGCGCCAGCTCCTCGGCCTCGCTCGTCGTGGCGCGGAAGTCCTGTTCGACCGCCGCTCGTCGGAACTGCTCCAGTGACGCCTCGAGACGCTCGCGGAAGGCTTCCTGCTCCGCCGTTAGCTCCTCCAGCGCCTGGTCGATCTGCTCGCGCGAGACGTTCTCCAGAGAGTCTCCGAGCTCCTGCATCCGCTCCCGGGCGTCGTCGGTCATGAGCTCCTCGAGGAGCTGCTGGAGCTCCTCCAGGTCCTTCTGGAGCTCTGGGTCCATGCCGGAGTCCTGGGCGCTCTCGGCCAGCTCCCGCAGCTCCGCCTGTAGCGAGTCGACGTCGCCGGCCAGCGCCTCCTGTTCCTCCAAGGCTTGGCGGAACTGCTCCCGCTCCTGGAAGCCGGCCCGGCCCTCGTCGGCGTCGCCCAGCTCACCCGGTTCCTGACCCTCGCGCGCGTTGGCCTGCCGCTCCAGCTCGCGAGCCTCCTCGTTCACCCGGGCCGCCTCGCGGGCCAATTCCTCCAACTGCTCGGCAGCTTCCTCGAGGCGTCTCTGGGCGTCCCGGCCGAGCTCGGTGGCACCCGGCATCCTGAGAATGAACTCGCGGGTTTCCGCGATCTGCGGGTTCGGGGCGTTGTCCACGGCTCTGGCCAGGTACCGGATGGTGTCACCCGGCAACAGTCCCCACTCCGAGACGTCCAGGATCGGCCGGGCCATGGCGGCGTTGATGCCGCCCAGATCCAACCGGTTCACGACGGGCTCGCCCCGCTCCCCGAACGCATCCACTCGGTACGCCACGAGCTCGATGTGGCTCACCCCATAGTCGTCCGCGACCTGGATGGTCAGCGGCTGCTTCATCGACAAGGCCAGCGTGGTGTCCACGCCCGGCAGAACCAGCGCCACGCTGGGGGCCGAGTCGGGCACCAACGACAGCACCAGCGGTAGGGGAGCGCTCTCGGCGGCAGCACCACCCTGGTCCAGGAACTCCCACGCGTACGATCCGCTGCGCCCGGGATACCAGACGTGGTCGAACCGCTCACCGGCCACGGCCAACGGCACCTCGAGCGCCCCCGACTCGTGGCGGAGGACGGCGGACCCCAGAGGCCGGCTGGCCCGGCCTTCCACCTCGATCCGGGTGCCTACGGGAATGCGCAGGGAAGGGACATCCCCTCGGTATTCCTCGGGAATGCGGCGGGTGTGGCCCGGGAAGGTCAGCGCCAGCGTGAGATCGCTCACGAAAAGGGGGTCGACCGGCGTGATCTCGAACGTCTCGCTCCGGGCGCCATCCGGCGCCGTAACCCAGTACTGGACGGGAGAGGAGACGGCCGGAAGCGTGGTCCGGGCAGCCGCACCCACGACCTCTGCCCTCCGGTCCTCGACCAGTTGGCCGGCGGACCGCCAGGAGACCGTCACGTGGGTTCGGCCCACCGCCTCGACCGTCACGTCCAGGGTGGAGCCCCGGAGCAGCTCGACGCTGCCTGGCTGCACGACCAACGGTGGGAGCGCCGGCACCGACAGCACCCCGATGGGCCGCGACAGGCCGGCCCACGCCAGGCGCGAACGCTCCGGGGCCACGAAGCCCAGTACCGTCACGCCGACGGCCAGCGCCACCAGACCGAGGGCCCCTCGTCGCAGCCGCACGCCGGTCTGGTCGCCCAGTGGACCGGCCAGGTGGCTCTCGTCGCCGTCCAGCCGCGCGGCCACCGTCTTCTGCGCCCTCGCCGCCAGCGCCGGGGACACCCCACCCGGCAAGCTCTCGGCCAGCTCCAGCGAGCCCAGCACGGTGCCGGACGGGAGGCCGGCGGCGTGATCCATGGCAGACGCCACCGCCCGGCTGCCCAGCCAACGCCTCACCGCCCGCTGCACGGCCACCACGACCGCCACCAGGATCCCGAGGCCGATCAGATCGAGCACGAGCGGACCCACGCTTCCCGGCCGCCAGCCGTCGGCCCCGGCCAGGACCCAGGCCATGGCCAGGACGAGCGCCACGGCCGCGACGCTCCAGAGGACACCCGCCAGGTAGGCCCTCCGCACCAGGTGCTTGCGCACGCGACCGTGCGTGGCCGTGACCGACCGGGACGGAGTCATTGGGCGAACTGTCCCACTGCGTACAGATAGAGGTTCACGCCCATGCGAAGCGCCGACTGGCGGACTTCGTTCGGATCGTCGTGGACGCCGGCATCCTCCCAGCCGTCGCCCAGGTCGGACTCGTAGCTGTAGAAGACCACGAGGCGGCCGCCGTCGAAGATCCCCAGAGCCTGGGGCGGCTTGCCGTCGTGCTCGTGGATCTTGGGGAGGCCCTCCGGCAACTCGAAGAACAGATGGAATACCGGGTGGTCCGGGGGCAGCTCGACGAGGTCCCGGTCCGGGAACATCGCGGCCATCTCCCGGCGAAACGACTCGTCCAGACCGTAGTTGTCGTCGGCGTGGAGAAAGCCGCCAGCCAGCAGGTACTCCTTCAGCGCCTCCCGCTCCTGGGGCGTGAACCGCACGTTGCCGTGGCCCGTCATGTAGATGTAGGGATAATCCCGCAGGGCCGGGTCCAGGGGCGTCACGGTGGCTTCGCGAGGCTGGACCGGCAGTCCGGTCCAGGCCTGGACGGCGCTGAGAAGGTTGGGGAGCGAGGAGGGGTTCGCATACCAATCGCCACCGCCGTCGTACTGGAGCCTGGCGATGGCAAGGGTCGTGTCGGCCGGCGCCGCGGGGGTCGAGGGACCGAGAGCGATCACGGCGAGCAGAACCAGCTTCACGGGCTCATCGTCTCCAAGAGGATGTCCGGGCCAACGCCTCTACTCCTGGGTGGAGTGCACGATCCGATAGGCGAGGTTTCGGGATACTCCCGTGCGCTCCGCCACTTCCCGGGCAACTTGGCTGCTCCTCAACCCCTGCGCGAGAAGCGACCGCGCGAGCTCCCGGGCCCCTTCCTCCATGCCGGCCTCGTCCTCCGCGGCGGCGAGCTGAGGCCCCACCACGACGGTCACCTCGCCCCGGGGCGGGTGCGCCTCGTAATAAGCCCGCGCGTCTTCCAAGGTTCCGCGGTGGAACGACTCGTGGACCTTCGTGAGCTCCCGGGCGACCGCCACCTCGCGATTGGCGCCGCACGCTTCCACGAGGTCGTCGAGCGTGCCCACCAGCCTCTGAGGGGACTCGAAGAGGACGCTGGTGACCGAGCCCTCGGCCACCTGGTGCAGGAGATCGCGGCGCTCCCTCCCCTTCCGCGGAAGAAAGCCCAGGAAGGTGAATCGCTCCGCCGGCAGGCCGGAAGCCACCAACGCGGCGAGGACCGCGGACGGGCCGGGAACGGGGACCACCTCGTAGCCCGCCTGCGTCACGGCCCGCACCAGCCGCGCCCCCGGGTCCGACACCAGGGGTGTGCCCGCGTCCGAGACGAGCGCCAGCGACTCGCCTTCCTCCAGCCAGGAAAGGACCCTCTCGATCCGCGATGCCTCGTTGTGCGCGTGCAGGGACACGAGGGGAGTGCGGACCTTCAGGTGGTCGAGGAGTATGCGAGTCCTGCGCGTGTCCTCCGCGAGCACTCGGCTGACGGTGCCCAGGACCTCCCGGGCCCGCAGCGTGATGTCGTCCAGGTTGCCGATGGGAGTGGCGACCAGGTAGAGGGCTGACATGAAGACAAAGGAACCCGGACGGCGCGGAAAAGGAAGAACCCCGGGCCGGTGAGAACCGACCCGGGGTTCCGGCGCGCGACCTGGGGACCTTGGCCCGTGGCGGACCCGGGCCCCCGGGCCGCGGACTCAGAGGTGCTGCTGGATCTTGGCTTCCAGGTGTGCCTTGGGTACGGCGCCGATGACCGTGTCCACGTGCTGCCCGTCCTTGAAGAACAGGATGCTGGGGATGGAACGGATGCCGAATCGGCTGGCCACGCCGGGGTTGGTGTCCACGTCGAGCTTGCCGACCTTCAGCCCCTTCCCGTCGTATTCCTCCGCAAGCTGTGCCACGAAAGGAGCGACGAGCCGGCACGGCCCACACCATTCAGCCCAGAAGTCCACCATGGCGAGCCCGTCGGTCTCGGCGACTTCGTGGCTGAAGTTCTGGTCGGTGACCGTGAGGACCTTATCGCTCATTCTCCGTCTCCTTACTACACTGAACCTTCGTTTTCGAAATGCCGCCGACCCGTCGGGTCGGTCAGCGGAATCGGTGCCGGCACGCTCCGGCTCCAGAGCTCGCCAAACCGAGGGATCTTCATGTCACCACTGGCGTTCGACCACGTGGCGGTGGCGGTGCACGCCATCGCTGACGCTGCAGCCGATCTAGAACTCCTGATGGGGGAGACTTGTTCCCACGTCGTCCCCGTCGAGTCCCAGGGCGTCCGGGTGGCCTTCGTCGGATCTGTCGAGCTCCTCGAACCGACGGGCCCGGACAGCACCGTCGCCCGCTTCCTCCAGCGCCGCGGGCCCGGACTTCATCACATCGCCTTTCGCACGCCCGACGTCCGCGCCGAGATGCAGCGGCTGACCGGCGCCGGCCTGCAGCTCATCGACCCCGAGCCGCGCAGGGGAGCCCATGGTCTGGTGGCCTTCATCCATCCCCGCAGCACAGGCGGTGTCCTCGTGGAGCTGGTGCAGCGAGACGCGTAGTGGGCCCGCTCAACGTCCGGTGAGCCGTTCCGTGGCGATCTCTTCCACGAGCCAGGCGCCGTTCCCCGCGTCGACCACGAGGAAGGGCACGTCCTCGAGCGTCCGGCTCCGCTGCTCCAACGTGACGAGCACCTGCCGGGTGGCCGCCCGACGTCCGGGCACCGCCGACTCTTCGCCGATCTCGTAGTCCTCGTGCTGGAGGATCTCCGCCAGCAGGTTCATGTGCCGTTCACCGTACTGCCGGTCCCAGTCCACGGGCCCGTCCTCCGTTCCGAAGAGGCTCAACATCGTGGCCCAATCCCGCAGGTTCGCGGCCTGCAGGAAGCGCTCCACGGCCAGGACGGGCCCCAGGCCGGGCAGGGCCGCGGAGCCCACGGATGACGTGGACGACACCTGTTGGGTCGCACACGCCGACGACGACGCGACGGCTGCGGCCAGGATCCAGAACGCGATGAGCCTTCCGGAACGTCCGATCACCATGCACTCCTCCCGAGCGGTGGACGCCCGAGGTTAGAGGGGGTGCCGAGAGGCGTCAAGCGCCTCGGCGCGACCTGCTGGCGCCGCCGTGCGGGCGCCTCGATCCTACGTCAGCCCACGCCGACTTCCTCCACCGCCGGCTCGGTCTCGAAGGACAGGCGGCCCTCCTCGTCGGCATCGACGAGGAGGCGTGTTCCCTCGGGGATGTCGACCTCGAGGAGGTGCAACGCGAGCGGGTCCTGGATCAGCCGCTGGATGGCCCGCTTCAGCGGCCGGGCACCGAACGCCGGGTCGTACCCTTCCCGGGCGATCACGTCCTTGGCGTCCTCGCTCACGTCGAGCACGATGCCCAGCTCCATGGCCAGAGCCGCGAGCCGGCGAAGCTGCAGGTCCACGATGCGGCGGAGCTCTTCCTGGCTGAGCGGACGGAAGATGATGATGTCGTCAACCCGGTTCAGGAACTCGGGCTTGAAGCGCCGGCGCAGCTCCACCTCGATCGTGGCCGCCACGTCGTCCCAGGGCGTCGTGCCGCTCTGCTCCAGGATGAGCTGACTGCCCATGTTGGACGTCATGATGATGACCGTGTTGCGGAAGTCCACGGTTCGACCCTGGGAATCCGTCAGACGTCCGTCGTCGAGGATCTGGAGCAGGATGTTGAAGACCTCGGGATGGGCCTTCTCGATCTCGTCGAACAGGACGACGGCGTGGGGCCGGCGCCGCACTGCCTCCGTCAGCTGCCCCCCTTCCTCGTAGCCCACGTAGCCTGGGGGTGCGCCGATGAGCCGAGCGACGGCGTGCTTCTCCATGTACTCGGACATGTCGATCCGGACCATGGCCCGCTCGTCATCGAAGAGGAACTCGGCCAGGGCACGAGCCGTCTCCGTCTTTCCCACACCCGTCGGACCCAGGAAGATGAACGAGCCGATGGGCCGGTTCGGGTCCTGCAGTCCCGCCCGTGACCGGCGGACCGCGTTCGATACCGCCGTGACCGCCTCGTCCTGGCCGATGACGCGCTCGCCCAGGAGCCGCTCGAGTTGCGTCAGGCGCTGTCGCTCCGTCTCCAGGAGGCGGGTGGTGGGGATACCCGTCCACTCCGACACCACGGCGGCGACGTCGTCCGCGTCCACCTCCTCCTTGAGGAACTTGCCGCCGGCCTGCAGCTCCGTCAGGCGGGCCTCGGCCTGCACGAGCTCGGCCTCGGCCCCCGGCGCCTCGCTGTATTGGATCTTCGCGGCCCGCTCCAGATCACCGGTGCGGGTCGCCCGCTCCGCCTCCACCTTCAAGCCGTCGATCTTCTCCTTGAGCTCCTGGATCCGGGAGATGGCATCCTTCTCGGCCTGCCAGCGTGCCTTCATGGCCCCGCTCTTCTCGCGCTGCTCGGCAAGCTCCTCCTCCAGTTTCTGCCGGCGCTCCACGGCGTGTCGCTCGGACTCGCCGGAGAGGGCCTGCTTCTCGATCTCCAACTGGGTGATTCGCCGCTCCACTTCATCGATTTCCTGGGGCAGCGAGTCGATCTCGATGCGGAGCCGGCTGCCGGCTTCGTCGATCAGATCGATGGACTTGTCCGGCTGGAAGCGGCCGCCGATGTACCGATCGCTCAGCTTGGCTGCGGCGATGATGGCGTCGTCCGTGATACGGATGCCGTGGTGGACCTCGTAGCGCTCTTTGAGCCCCCGGAGGATGGCCACCGTGTCCTCCACCGACGGCGGCGCCACGTAGATGGGCTGGAAGCGCCGCTCCAGGGCGGGGTCCTTCTCCACGTGCTTTCGGTACTCGTCGAGCGTCGTGGCGCCCACCACGCGTAGCTCTCCCCGCGAGAGCGGGGGCTTGAGCATGTTGCCCGCATCGACGGCGCCTTCGGCCGCACCGGCGCCGACGATGGTATGGAGCTCGTCGATGAAGACCACGTAGCGGCCTTCGGCCTCGGTGATCTCCTTCAGCACGGCCTTCATGCGCTCCTCGAACTCGCCCCGGTACTTGGCCCCCGCGAGCATGGCGGAGATGTCCAGCGCGACGAGCTTCTTGTTGGCCAGCGTGGTCGGGACGTCACCGGCCACGATGCGCTGGGCCAACCCCTCCACGATGGCCGTCTTGCCCACACCCGGCTCGCCGATGAGTACCGGGTTGTTCTTGGTGCGGCGGGCCAGGACCTTGATCACCCGCCGAATCTCCTCGTCACGTCCGATGACCGGATCGAGCTTGCCCCTGCGGGCCAGATCCGTGAGGTCGCGGCTATAGCGCTCCAGAGCCCGGTACTTGTCTTCGGGGCTCTGGTCGGTGACTCGGTGGGACCCTCTCACGGCCTCCAGGGCCTCCAGGACAGCGTCCTTCCCGGCGCCGGCGGTCCGGAGGATCTCTCCCGCGTCGTCCTTCTCCGTGGTGAGCCCCACCAGCAGGTGCTCGGTGCTCACGTATTCGTCCTGGAGCCTCCGCGCCTCGGACTCGGCTACCTCCAGGGCCTTGTTGAGGGCCCGGGAGAGGCGAGGCTCGGAGCCCCCGCTCACCTTGCCGTACTTCTGGATCGCCTCTTCGACCTGCTGGGCGATGAACAGCACGTTCACGCCGAGCTTCTGTAGAACCGGCGTGACGATCCCTTCCTCCTGTCTCAAGAGCGCCTCCAGCAGATGGACCCCCCCAATCTCGGGGTTGCCCCGCTGGCGGGCGTTCGTGAGGGCGGCCTGGATCGCCTCGCCGGCCTTCACGGTCAGGCGGTCGTGGCTCAACATCTTCTCGTTCGGTCCTTTCGTCTCGGGAACGGCCATCCGGGCCGCTCTCTGCCATATCGGCAGTCATTGGGCCTTCTTGCGCGGCGGCTTCCGCCAAACCGGCCAAACACCGCACGGATTCGGTTGTTCTACCCCTTATGGGTCAAGAACCGGGCCACCGAAGGCCGTCCTCCGAGGCTTGCGGCGGCGCCCTTCCCTTTCGTCCCTCGGGCGGCGACCTACTGTGCCGGCCGGCACCTGGCATCATGCAACCGTTGCCGTCCGCCGCCGCCGCCGTGGGGTTCGCCGACAACACCGGGCCGCACCGGCTTCGCCAGCTCCGCCGCGAGGCCCGTGACGAAGGCCTGTCCCCGAACGTGTGGCTGGATAACGTGGAGCTCGTCGCGGCTCGGAGGGTGGGACGGGAGACCGTGAACTGCGCCTCCAACATCTTCAGGTGGTACGGCGCGTCCGGCCTACCGCGCGGAGCCGGCGCTGGGTGGGTCCATCGACCTGAGCGCGGGACGCGCCGCGGGCGCCCACCGGGACTGCGGAACCTGCCCCTGGACTCGTCGGGTCGTCCAGGGTCCTACGGCAGCTCCCCTCCTCTCACCCGCTTCAGCAGCGTCCCGGCGGCCACGGCCTCCTCGGGCTGAAGCCGGTTGATCCGGCTGATCTCCGCATCGTCCACGGTGGACGGGTAGGCCGTCAGGAACTCGGCGAAGGTCATGCGGCGCGGCGCCTCGACGATCTCGACCCGCGCCGGCTGGACGTTCAGCACCGCCCGGTCCCGCTCCTCCTGAAAGCTCTCGAAGCTCGCCTGGACGGTCTCGGCGTGCCGGGACCAACTCGCCTGGGCGGAGTAGCCGAGGAGCTGGTAGACGAGCTCGCCATGGGCCACGTACGCGACGTAGCCCTGGAGCACGCCGCCGTCCGTGCTGGCGGCGAACTCGGCCATGGCGGCCGGAAGGCCGTTGAATCGGATCTCCCGGGCGTTCCGGCTCTCCACGCCCTCCTGAGCCCGGAACTCGGTCAGTGCAGCCGTGGGACTGGTGGCGTCCTGTGCCACGCTGAGGGCGATCAAGGCGTCCTCCTGCGGGCTGACGCTCCCCACCACGGTCTTCTGGTTGACCCCACGCCAACCGTCCGGGAAGTCCAGGCGGAAGGCGAGATCCGGGTGGTGAAACCTGCTTTCCTTGAAGAACCCCTCCCGGGGGTTGGTGCCGAACACGAGTCCCTCCAGCCGACGGAGGTACGGGTCACGGTCGACCGTGGATCCCGAGTAGTCGACGCCCGACTCGGCGATGAGGGCCTGGAGGTTCGCCTCACGGTTCTCCGGATACGGATGCGTCAACTGCCACTCCGGCACACGCTCGCTGGCGCCGCCGGACACCAGCGCCAGCGTCTGCATGACGTCCATGAGCTCCCTGGCGTCGTGCCCCGACCGGGTCATGTACCGGACACCCAACTCGTCGGCCTGGGACTCGTCGCCCCGGCTGTAGCTCAGGTTCAGGACGGCCAGGCCCTGGGCCAAAACGCCCCCGTACTGCCGAACGTGCTCCGACAGGACCATGCCTGCCACCAGACCGATCTGCTGGAGCTGCTGGCGGCTCATCTGGTTGGCCGAATGACGGGCGGTGATGTGCCCGACCTCGTGGCCCAGGACGCCCGCGAGCTCGGCCTCCGAGTTGAGGCTGACCATGATGCCGCGGGTCACGTAGATAAAGCCGCCCGGGATCGCGAACGCGTTGACGGCCGGGTCGTCCGCTAAGCGGAAGGTCCACGGTAGCTGCGGCCGTTCCGACAGCGCCGCCATCTCCAGCCCCAGGTCGCTCACATACTTCTGGAGCGCCTCGTCCGGGTAGATGCCGAAGAAGGCGGCCGCCTTGGGATCCTCCTGCTGGCCCATGGCGATCTCCTGCGACTCGCTGACCAGCGAGAGCTCCCGGGCACCGGTGGCTGGATTGACGGCACAGCCCACGATGGCGAGGGCGGTCAGTGTCGTCAGGCGCCTCATGCGGTCGCGTGCGCCGGCCATCGCTCTCCCCACGCCTCGCTCAGTCCTCCTCGCTCTCGTTCTTCCCGAACAGGCCGAGGACGAGGAGAAGGAGGACGGCACCCGCGAAAGCCGCCATCAGCGTGCCGAGCGTGCCCCCGAACCGAAAGCCCAGCAGACCGAACACCCAGTTGCCGAGGTAGGCGCCGACCACCCCCAGGGCCGTGTTTCCGAAGGCGCCGAAGTCCCTGCCTTTGATGACCTGGGCCGCGAGCCATCCGGCGATGAACCCGATGATCAGGAACCAGAGAAGCTGCATGCGTCGCTCCTTTTGCTGGACGCCGGACCCCGAGGGGTCCGGTCTCGCTCGACCACGTTTTGGGGGGTGGGCCCCCAACTATGATGCCTTCGGACCCTGGATGGAAGAGGGGGATTGTCGGGTGCGGTGCCCTCGGCGCCCGTCGCACGATGGTGACGGGGATCGGCAGCGCGACGAGGGCCCGGCTCCGCTTGACAACGTCTTCGACGCGAATCCACCTTGCCCGATTCCATCACCACAGCCGAAGGGACCCATGGCCACCACGACGCCGACCGAGACCACTCGGAAGGGCCTCCCGCCCGAGGCCTACGAGGTTATCCCTGGAGACCAATATCCGCCGTACGTGCCTGCCGAGACGGACATGGCGGAGTTCACCCTCAAGGCGGTGCTCATCGGCATCGTGCTGGCTGTCGTGTTCGGTGCCGCCAACGCCTATCTGGGCCTCCGTGTCGGGCTGACGGTCAGCGCCTCCATTCCGGCGGCCGTCATGGCCGTGGCCGCATTCCGTCTCTTCAACCGGGGCACCATCCTCGAGGCCAACATGGTCCAGACGGTGGGGTCCGCGGGGGAGTCCGTGGCGGCCGGCGTGATCTTCACGCTGCCGGCGCTGTTCATCTGGCAGCGGGCCGATCCGACGATCGTCGTGGATCTGCTGCAGATCAGCGTGATCGCGCTCTTCGGCGGGATGCTCGGCGTTCTCTTCATGATCCCGCTCCGGTCCTACCTCATCTCCCGTGAGCACGGAAAGCTCCCCTATCCGGAGGGCACGGCGTGCGCTGAGGTGCAAGTGGCGGGCGACGTGGGCGGGAGCAAGGCCCGATTGCTGTTTGCCGGGCTCGGCGTGGGGGCCCTGTATCAGGCCCTGGCCAACAGTCGCGGGTTGTCGCTGTGGAACGAGTCCCCGGCGTTCCCCTTGCCGAAGAAGGCCGAGATCGGTGGAGACTTCACGCCTGAGCTCCTGGGCGTAGGCTTCATCATCGGGCCCAAGATCGCGGCCATCATGTTCGGCGGAAGCGCGCTGGCTTGGCTCATCCTGATCCCGGCCATCAACATCTGGGGTGGAAGCGACGTGGTGTACCCGGCCACTGCACCGATGGCGGAGCTGGCGTCCGCCGAGATCTGGAACCACTACATCCGCTACGTGGGCGCCGGGGCGGTGGGCTTCGCGGGGATCGTGACCCTGCTCAAGTCCCTGCCCACCATCGTCGAGAGCTTCAAGCTGGGCGTGAAGCAGCTCGACCTGGCCGGCCCCGGCTCGGTGCCTCGCACGCAGCAAGACCTGCCCATGACGCTCGTCCTGGGCCTGGCCGCGCTGATGGCCGTGGCGCTCTGGCTGTGGCCGGGCGTACCGGTCAACATCCTCGGCGCGCTGCTCATCATCGTCTTCAGCTTCTTCTTCGTGACGGTCTCGAGCCGGATCGTGGGGCTCATCGGATCCTCTTCGAATCCGGTCTCGGGCATGACGATCGCGGCGCTCATCCTCACGTCCCTCATCTGGGTCGCCCTGGGGCTCAACGACGGCAGCGTGGCGTCGAAGGTCGCAGTCTTGGCCGTAGGTGCGGTCGTGTGCATCTCGGCCGCTATCGCCGGTGACACCTCCCAGGACCTCAAGACCGGCTTCCTGGTCGGCGCAACGCCGAAGCGCCAGCAGTGGGGAGAGATGATCGGCGTCATGGCCAGCGCCGCGGTGATGGGTGGCGTGCTGGTCGTTCTGAACGAGTCCTATGGCATCGGCACCGCTGACGGGCTCGCGGCTCCCCAGGCCACGCTCATGAGCCTCGTGATCGACGGAGTCCTCGAAAACAGCCTCCCCTGGGGCTTCGTGATCCTGGGGATGATCATCGCGGGCGTCGTCGAGTTCGTATTCAAGCTGCCGTCCCTGGCGTTCGCCGTCGGTGTGTATCTGCCGGTCTCCCTCATGACTCCTATCTTCGTGGGCGGGCTCATGAGGTTGGGGCTGAGCCGGAAGTACGGCGTCAAGGAGGTCGAAGGCTCGCAGGTCACCGAGGAGTACGCAGAGAAGCGAGAGCAAGGCGTGCTCTTCGCCTCCGGGCTCATCGCGGGGGCGGCACTCGTGGGCGTGCTGATCGGCGGTCTGATCTACGGTGTGACCCGGTTCACCGGGGACCCCGCGGCCGCCGATGCCTGGGTTCTCGGGCACGAGTGGTCCGAAGGGCTGTTCCCGGGCTCCTCGGCCCTCATCGGAACGATCGTGTTCGTCGCGCTGTGTTGGCTCGTGTGGACCGCGGCGAACCGACACCTGTCGGACACCTGATGGAGACGGGGAAGCACCTCGGGGGGACGCTGCGCGTCCTCCCGGTGCTGGCCGTCCTGGTCGCCGGCGTCCTGGTCCCGGTCGCTTGCGGGGACTTCGGCGAAGCGGACCAGGCCGCCATCGACGAGGGCCGCTTCATCGAGGTGTACGTGGCCCTCCGCATGGCGGCGCTCGAGGCGGGCACCGACCAGCTTCCCACGGACGAGCGCGACCGGATCCTGGCCGAGCATGACGTCACCGAGAACGACCTGCTGGAGTTCGTCGAGGTCCACGGCAGGAACGCTCAGTTCATGCACGGTGTCTGGGATTCCATCGAGGGCAAGATCGACGACTTGCGGGTGGCCCTCCCGGACCCGCCGGCAGACTCGGTCAACGACTAGTCCGGGCTACGGCCGTTCCGGTGCCACGGTGCCGTGGCCACCGGACCTCTGAGGGCACCACCCGCCCGCCCTGTCCCCCCACGAGGACAGGGCGGGCTCCCACCTTCCGCCTCGGCCCTTCCGGATTGGCCCGCCCCGGGTCCGAAACCTGCACATCCAGGGGTGTGTAGCGGCCGCTACAGGAGGGACGGGTGGACCCGTCCGCCGGGGCGGCCCTGACGGGAACGACCCGGGAGAAGGCGAGATGCGACACTGCGTGACCCCGTCTCTCATGATGCTGTGCCTGCTGGTGGCGCCCACCGACGTGGCGGCGCAAGACTTCGGTGATTCGCGTGCGGACCGATCCGGCGCCTGGTTCGGGCTGGGCGTCGGCATGGGATCTTCGAGCCTCTCGTGCGACATCTGCGCGCGCGACCGGCGGGGCGGCACGGCCGCACACCTCAGAGGCGGCATGACCCTCGGCCCCACGGTCCTTCTGGGCGTGGAAGTGTCTGCCTGGGCGCAATTTGACGAGGTCGACCAGTACATTGGCGCGGTTACGCCTGCGGCGTACTTCTACCCGAGCCCGGGCGGCGGTCTGGTCTTGAAAGCCGGCCCCAGCATCTCGTTCTTCTCGGCACAGGACCAGGAGGGGACCGAGGTCAGCACCACCAGCTTCGGGCTACAGGTCGGTGCCGGATACGAGATCGGCCTGGGCACGGGCTACGCCCTCACCCCCTTCCTGGACCTGCTCGCGACGTCGTTCGGCACGCTGAGCACGGGCGATCGGGCCATCACCGGTGGAGCCGGCGTGACCCTGATCCACCTGGGCCTGGGCATCACGTTCCACTGACCTCATCCGGCGTACTCTTTTTCCCATGATCCAGAAGTTCTTGCCGAGGTTTCGGGGAGTGTTGCGCGGGACCTACGTGGCGACCGCGGCCCTGGCGGCGGCGTCCGTGCTGGCCTCCTGCGGCGGCGAGGGGCCCGCAGCACCCGCCGACCCCCCGGATCCCGACCCGGATGTGTCCCTGACCGCTTTCGAGGCCGTCCAGTCCGTCTTCACGCGGAGCTGCGCGTTCTCCGGCTGTCACGCCGGCGCCGCGCCCAAGGAAGGACTGGACCTGAGCGCCGGAGCGCTCCACAGCAACACCGTCCGCGTGGCCTCCGTCCAGGTACCGTCGCTGTACCGCATAGACCCGTCTCGGCCCGACTCCAGCTACCTGCTGCTGAAGCTCCAGGGGCTGGCCGGGGCGGTCGGAGGGATCGGCACCCAGATGCCGCTGGGCGGACAGCTCACCCCAGCCCAGATCGATTCGGTCCGGGCATGGGTTCTTTCCGGGGCTCCCGACCGATGAACCTGCAACGGCGACGGTCTGCGACAGGGGCGACCGGCCCACTAGGAGGACAGATGACAGCTTCGACACCAGAGGGCGGCCGGATGGCCGCAGCGATCCCGTTCCTGCTGGCCGCTTTGGTGGCCTGTGAGGGAACGGACGGGTTCGCCGCGCCCGAGATGGCCCCGTCCGGCGTCAGCCGGGCGTTCTCGGCGTGGGAGCCAAGCGAGGTGGACACTTGCACCAGGCAGATCCACGACGAGTACGCCGTGGTCGGCTCCGACGGGAAGCTCTATCCGACCTGGCATCCACCGGTGGACGAGGACACGGGCTGCACGTTCGGACACGAGCACGGGCGCGACCCTCGCGGGTCCGACCTGTTCGAGGATGTGGGCTTCGTCCCCTTCGGGCTGGCCAACGAAGCCGCCGATTTCTTCGCTCCCCACCCCGGCTTCAAGGTGGAGTGGGAGAACGACGTGCCCATGAGCGTGGGACCCGGAGACGTGGGGAACGCGCTGTTCTCCATCTCGTGTGACATCATGGTGGAGCTCCATCAGGGCACGGCAGGCAGCGGCCGGTTCGTGCAGCCGCAGCACGAGCTGGCCTACCACGCCCGCTGCACGGATGGATCGGAGATCCACCTGCAGTTCCTCACCAACGTGGGGCATCCGGGTGAGTTCGTCCGCTCCTGCGAGAGCGACGTCCACGTGGTGGTGGATCCCGAGCGCGGGGGTCGGTCGGGAGGCGGCAAGCGCCTCGTGCCCGACCGCACGTGTATGGAGCGGCACATCCTGAGGCCGCCCGGCGAGCGCTCGAACTTCGGCCGCCTGAGGGAGAGCTGGCAGTTCTCGGAGAGCATCCGTTCGGGCAGTGGCCGGAGCCTGGCGAGCCTCGGGCCCTACTTCAACGTGTTCAACCCGTCTCGCTATCACGATCCCGACTCGCCCAACCTGCTCGGCAACACCGTCGATCTGTGCAGCGAGGTCACGAGCTCCGGGTTCCAGGCCGAGGGCGGACTGTGCGAGCACGTCGCCGGTGCGACCCCCGCGTGGAACGACCCGACGTCGCCCTTCAACGGGGCCCACAGGGACGTGGACATCAATTCCATCCGGATCCGCAACGAAGAGGGGCCGGAAGTCTGGTATACGGACGCGTGGGGCGAGAACGGCAGCCCCGAGCCCTTCGCGGGCTCGATCCGTCAGTTCATCTCCAAGGTGAACAACGAGGTAGCCACGCCGTCCGGAGGGCGGATGGGCAAGGACCGGAATTACGGCGGCCAGGGCGTGCACGCGCCCAACTGAGGCCGTCTTCCTCCCCTGGGGGAGGGGCGTCCCCGTCGGGTCTCGGCGGGGGCGCCCGAGCTCCCCCGGACGAGGTCGCCCGCTCGAAACAGGAACGAGCCCTGCTCTGCTCCGTCTGTTCGAGGGGGACGTCGAGGGGCGGGCGGAGGCGGTGTCCCTTCGGCTCTATGCCGCGCCGTGGGGCCGGCACATCCGAGCCCGCACGCACCAGGCCGCGGCCATGGCCCGGGACGCGGCCTCCGAAGACGACGGCGAGCCGCCGTTGTAAAGCGAGCTTTCCGCTACCGGAGCGTCACGCCGGGGATGTGCAGCCCGACGCCCAGAGCCTGCCGGTCCCCGAGCGAGACGCCGAACCGGATCGCCCACCCCGCGCTGAACGCCAGATCCGCGCCGATGTCCACCGCGATGCCCAGGTCGACGTCGTCCCGGTTGGACGGGCGACTGTCGCCCAGTGCCGCATCCACGACCAGGTAGGGCGTGATGTAAGGGTTGAACCAGATGTCGTCCCCCCTGACCTCGTAGGCGAACGACGCCCCCAGCGGCGCCGAGATCAACACCCAGTTGCCCGCGCCGATCCCCACCCCCGCAACCCACGCGATGTCCAAGGGGAACTGCGGGTCCCCGTCCCGGATCCAGCCGCTGAAGTCCACGCCGCCGAAGCCGGCCAGATCGCCGCCCGCACCCTCGCCCAGACCCGCCCGCAGCCCCACGCCCCCGGGCGCGGATTGACCGCGCCAGGCCACCATACCGGCCAGTCCTTCGTTGGGCTCCATCTCTGCCAGCACCAGGCTCACGCCGGCCGGCGAGTTGGGCGCCACGAGGAGGGGAGCTTCCCAGGCGATCTGGGCCCGGAGGGCGCCCGGAAGCAAGAACGACAGGGCAATGGCCGCATACAGGAGAGGTTTCATGACAGGGGACGCTCCCGAACCAGTGATGCGAGCCCTGGTCCACGGCCGGTGGCGCGTGGTGGCCCGCGTCGTCACAATGCACGTTTGGCGTGAGGCCTCGGCACTCTCGGTGCCTGCGGGACCTCTGAGGCGCCACGTTACCCAATACGTCGACACACCGTCTGAGGATGGCGAATGGACTTCCAGCGAAGCTTCAGCGGTGCACCCTGGGAGAAGCAGGTGGCGTACTGCCGCGCGCTGCGTCACGGCGATCGTGTATTCGTCACCGGGACGGCCGCCGTAGATGACGACGGCGACGTGGTGGGCATCGGCGACGGCTACGTGCAAGCACGGCGCTGCCTCGAGATCATCCAGCGGTCGCTGGCGGACCTCGGCGCCGACATGTCGTCGGTCGTGCGCACCCGCATGTTCGTCACCGACATCTCCCGGTGGGACTCCTTCGGCCGGGCCCATGCCGACTTCTTCGCCGACCATCCTCCGTGCACGACGATGGTAGAGGTGAACCGCCTGATCCACGCTGACATGCTCATCGAGATCGAGGCCGACGCCATCGTCTCTTGAGTCGGCGTTCGGTCACTCCCATTCGATGGTGGCCGGCGGCTTCGAGCTGATGTCGTACGTGACCCGGTTCACGCCGGCCACCTCGTTGATGATCCGGGTGGAGATGCGGGCCAGCACGTCGTGGGGAAAGGGGTACCAATCGGCGGTCATCCCGTCCCGCGACGTCACCGCCCGAATGGCGATCACGTTCTCGTAGGTTCGGGCGTCGCCCATCACACCGACGGACCGGACCGGCAGCAGCACCGCGAAGGCCTGCCAGATCTCGTCGTACAGGCCCGCAGCCCGGATCTCCTCCAGGTAGATGGCGTCTGCGTCCCGGAGCACGCGGAGCTGATCCTCGGTCACCGCGCCCAGCACCCGGATCGCCAACCCGGGACCGGGAAACGGGTGGCGGCCCACGAATTCCTCGGGCAGGCCCAACTCTCGTCCCACCTGACGCACTTCGTCCTTGAAGAGCTCCCGCAGTGGCTCGATGAGCTCGAAGGGCATCTGGTCGGGAAGGCCGCCTACGTTGTGATGGGTCTTGATCGTGGCGGACGGGCCGCCCACCGCCACGGACTCGATGACGTCCGGGTAGAGCGTTCCCTGGACCAGGAACTCGGCGCCCGTACCCTCTTCCCGCGCGACGCGGTCGAAGACCCGAATGAACGTCTCTCCGATGATCTTGCGTTTCCGTTCCGGATCCTCCACGCCAGCCAGGGGCCTGAGGAACTCGTCGGCCGCCTCGGCCACGACCAGCCGGATCCCCATGTGCTTCCGGAACGTCCGCTCGACGCCTTCCCGCTCGCCCTGCCGCAGCAGGCCATGGTCGACGAAGATGCACGTCATGCGATCGCCGAGGGCCCGGTGAACGAGGGCCGCGGCCACCGACGAGTCGACACCTCCCGACAGGCCGCAGATGGCGATGCGGTCCCCGACCTTCTCCCGGATGGCCGAGACCGTCTCCTCGATGAACGCGCCGGCCGTCCAGGTGGGGCGGCATCCACAGATCCGGAACAGGAAGTTCGAGAGCAGCTCCTCGCCCCTGGGCGTGTGGGCCACCTCCGGGTGGAACTGGACCCCGTAGACCGCGCCGTCGTCGGATCCGAACGCCGCTACCGGAAGCGTCGCGGTGGACGCCAGCGTCCGGTATCCGGGGGGCGGGCTGTCCACGTGGTCGCCGTGGGAGCACCACACGGTGGTGGTCTCCTCCGTTCCGAAGCCGTCGAACAGGTCGGAGTCGTCGGCAACCGTCAGGTCGGCCCGACCGTATTCCCGTCTTCCGTGCACCACGTCGCCGCCCTCGAGGTGGGCGATGAGCTGCATGCCGTAACAGATGCCCAAGACCGGGATCCCCATGCGCAGGAGCTCCGGATCGGCCAGGGGAACGTCGTCACCGTATACGGAGGACGGCCCTCCGGAGAGGATGATCCCCTTGGGCCCCCACTCCCGGATCCAGGCGAGGCTCCGGGTGGGCGGGTGGATCTCACTGTAGACGCGCTCTTCCCGGATGCGCCGGGCAATGAGCTGTGTGTACTGGGAGCCGTAGTCCACGATGAGGATGCGGTCGTGTGTCACGTCAGGCCTGCTTCTTGGTCGTGTCTTCGGGTGAGGGGGGAATCGTCTCCCCGCGAGTGAGGTCCTCCAGGGTCTCCCGCCTGCGAACCAGGTGGGCTCGCCCGTCCTCCACCAGAACCTCGGCCGGCCGGAGCCGCGAGTTGTAGTTGGATGCCATGGAAGAGCCGTAGGCGCCGGCGGTGCGCACGGCCAGGACGTCGCCGGGGGACGGCACCGTCATGCGCCGGTCGAGGGCCAGGAAGTCACCGGTCTCACAGATCGGACCCACCACGTCGACCCGTTCCTCGTCGCCACTGGCAGTGCCCGAGGTCGGCTCTACCCGGTGAAAGCCCGCGTAGAGACTCGGGCGGATCAGCTCGGTCATGCCCCCGTCGGTGACCACGAACGTCTTCTCCCCGGTGCGCTTGACATAGAGCACCGTCGTGAGGAGGGTCCCCGCCTCGGCGACGATGTACCGTCCGGGCTCCACGACCAGGCCCAGGCCGGCCTCGCGCACCCGGGGCACCACGAGCTCCGCGAGGCGCTCCACCGGCATACCGGCCTCGTCCCCCTGGGGCACGCCGTAGCCGCCGCCCATGTCCAGGTACTCGAGCTCGATGCCCTCGCTCGCGAGCTGCGCCGCGATCTCGAGCAGCAGATCCAGGACCCGTCCGTACGGGGCGGGATCCAGGATCCCCGAGCCGATGTGCGCGTCGATCCCCCGGATGTCCATATGAGGGCTGGACGCCGCCCACCGGTATAGCTCGAGGACCTGGTCGACGGGTATGCCGAACTTGGTCTCGGCGTGTCCGGTCTGGGTGTAGCCGTGATGCGCCGGTGACACGATGTCGGGGTTGACCCGGAGGCCGACTCTGGCGGGAATCCCCATTTCCGCCGCCACGGCCTCCAGGGCACGGAGCTCGCCAGCGCTCTCCACGTGGAAGCCGTGGATCCTCGCCGCGACCGCCGACCGCAGCTCGGACACCGTCTTGCCGACGCCGGCGAAGACGATCCGGTCACCCGGAATGCCGGCCTGCATGGCCCGATGGAGCTCGCCGCCGCTCACGATGTCGGCCCCGGCCCCCAGTCGCGCCAGGCGATCCAGTATGGCGAGGTTGCCGTTGGCCTTGACCGAGTAGGCCACCAGGAGGTCGACACCCGTGAAGGCCGAGATCAGGGCCTGGTAGCGCTCCTCGATCAGAGCCGCGTCGTAGACGAAGAGGGGCGTCCCGAACCGAGCCGCCAAGGCGTCCATCTCGAGGCCGCCACAGCGGAGGGGCCGGGGGCCGGAGGTCGGGCTCAAGCGCCCCCCAACGGGCGTTGCCTCAGTAGGCCCGTGCCCAAGCGACCTCCATCTTCGACTCCGCGCCGCTGATGCACCGCTCCGGTGGGGACTCGGACCGGAACTCCGGGTCCGGGATGACCCGGATCGTCGCCTTCGTCTCGTTCTGGACCTGCTCCTCCACCGCCGGATCGCCACTCCACCCGGTGTAGACGAATCCGCCCCCCGCCTCCATGATCTCGTTCAGCTCGCCGACGGACGACACGCCCCGATGCGAGTGGGCCTCCCGGCGCGCCTTGGCGGTCGCCAGCAGCGCGTGCTGCAACGCCTCGAGGCGGGCAGGTATCTCGGCGACCACCTCCGCCTCCGGCAGGAACTCCTTCCGGGGCTCGCCCTCCGCCCGCACCCGTTTCGCCACTGCCAGCTGGCCCTTGGCCAGGTCCCTGGGACCGATCTCGATCCGGTACGGCACGCCCTTTCGCTCCCACTCCCAGAACTTGGCCCCGGGCCTGAGGTGGTCCCGGGCATCGACCTTGGCGCGCACGCCGGCCTCGGTGAGCTGGGCAAGCACCGCTTCGGCCTTCTCCATGACCAGGGCCCGCTCGTCGTCGCCGCGGAAGATGGGGAGGATCACCACCTGTACGGGGGCGAGCCTGGGCGGGACGACGGCCCCGACGTCGTCGCCGTGCGTCATGATCATGCCGCCGATGAGCCGGGTGGACACACCCCAGGACGTGTTCCAGGCGAACTCCTCCTTCCCTTCCTCACTCTGGAAGGTGAGACCGAACTGCTTGGAGAAGTTCTGGCCCAGCATGTGGGACGTGCCCGCCTGCAGGGCTTTGTTGTCCTTCATCAGGGCCTCGGTCGCGTAGCTGCGCACGGCGCCCGCGAACTTCTCCGACTCGGACTTCAGGCCGGTGAGTGGCGGCATCCCGATCCACTCCTCCTGGAAGCGTCGATAGATGCCGAGGATCAGGCGGGTCTCCTCCTCGGCTTCTTCTTCCGTCGCGTGGGCCGTGTGGCCCTCCTGCCACAGGAACTCCGACGTCCGCAGAAAGAGGCGCGTCCGCAGCTCCCACCGCATCACGTTGGCCCACTGGTTCAACAAGACGGGAAGATCCCGGTAGCTCTGCACCCACTTGCTGTACATGGAGTAGATGACCGTCTCCGACGTCGGACGGATCACGAGGGCCTCCTCCAGCTCCTTGCCCCCGGCGTGGGTCACGACGGCCAATTCGGGCTTGAACCCCTCGACGTGCTCCTTCTCGCGCTCGATGAAGCTCATGGGGATCAGGAGCGGGAAGTAGGCATTCTCGTGACCGGTCTCCTTGAAGAGACCGTCGAGGGCGCTCTGCATGTTCTCCCAGATGCCGTATCCCCACGGCCGTATGACCATGCACCCGCGCACCGGCGAGTAGTCCGCCAGCTCGGCCTTGAGGACCACGTCGTTGTACCAGGCCGCGAAATCCTCGGACTGCGGTGTGATGCCCCTGTCTTCAGCCATGCTCGTTGCTCTTCCGATCCAGTGCTGTGCCCTTTTCAGGAGCTCCCCTGGGTACCCGTACCTCTTTGCTCCACACGATCGCGGCCGGGATCACGAAGATCAGGACCGAAGCGACCGCCCACGTGATCCGAAACGGCACGCCCACCAGGGAGTGGGCCAGCAACGCCAGCAGTGCTCCCCCGGCCAGGGACAGGAGCACCACCACGATCAGGATGACGTACTCCAGCACGTTGAGCCGCCGGATCGCCCGATGCACGGTTTCCCGCGCCTCCCGGTGGGGGCCCTCCTCTACCATTCCGGAGCGAGGTTGTGGTAGAAGTACGTCCGGTGGATCGTTCTCCTCGATGCCTCCGTCGACCGGTACCAGCCGTCCGAGGGGAGCCACTCGGCCCACACGAACGGCACCATCCTGGCGTCGGCCGGACCGGTTTGCTCGGCTCTGTACCCGATTGCCCGGGCCGCCACCAGGGTCGTGTCCTTCTGGGCCGCGAGCTCCAGGGCCTCGGTCAGCGCCTTGCGGAGCTCGTCCCGGCTCCCGTCCCGCGGCACGAGGACGTGTAGCGTCGTCCGGAGCGGGCCTTCCGGCTCCCGGGTCTCGTCGAAGATCTGCCAGATCACCTCCCCCACCTCGGGCACCTCGCCCGCCACCGGGTCGGCCCCGCTCCCAGACTCGGTCGACGACTCCGTCGCCACTTCCGCTCCGGAGGGCGCGTCACCGGGAGACTCGCCTACGCCGGCGTCCTGGGCGCATCCCGACGCCGCGGCCAGGATCAGGAGGACACACCACCCCTTCATGCGAGCTCCTCCAGCGCCACCTCCCGCTCGGCTCCCGTCTCCATGTCCCGTACGACGGCCAGCCCCCGGGCCACCTCGTCGGGCCCCAGGACGATCACACGCCGGGCGCCTTCCGTGCCCGCGGCTTGGAACTGCTTGCGCACGGAAGCGTCGCGCAGCGCGTAGAGCACGCTTTCTCCGGCTTCACGGAGCCGGTGCGCGATCTCCAGCGCCACGGTGCGCTGCTCTCCGCCGATGACCACGATGTACGAGTCCGCGACGCGACCGTAGTCGGGCGCGAGGCCCCGCTCCCTGAGCAGCTCGCCCAGCACGACATCACCCATGCCGAAGCCCACCGCGGGAAGCGGGTCGCCGCCCACCAGCTCGAGGAGCCGGTCGTAGCGCCCGCCGCCGCAGATCGCTCGAAACTCGCCCTTGCGGTCGAACAGCTCGAAGACGATGCCGGTGTAGTAGGCCAGCCCACGCACGATCGTCAGGTCGACTTCAACGAAGTCGCCCAGGCCCATGGCGTTCAGAGCCGCCACGAACTCGCCCAGCGCCTCGACCCGCTCCATGACCGCGGGCCGGTCGCCGTATCGGTCCACGACACCCGCCAGCTCTCGAGACGCGAACACCTCGAGCACGGCGGCGGCGGTCTCGGCCGTCAGGCCCAGTCGGTCGGTGAGCCGGCCCGCCACCCTCTCCGGTCCCTCGCGCTCGAGCTTGTCCACCGCGGCGTAGGCGCCCGGCAGCTGGGCCTCGGTGACGCCGGCCTCCATCAGGATGGCCGACAGAAGGCTGCGGTCCGAGACGCGGGCCCGGAAGTCCTGGGCATCGAGACCCAGCTCCCGGAGGGCGTCGATGGCCAGAGCCACCACCTCTGCGTCGGCCCACACGCCGGGCTCGCCAACCACGTCGGCGTTCCACTGGAAGTGCTCGCGAAGCCGCCCGCGCTGCTGCCGCTCGTAGCGAAAGAGCTGCGGGACGGTGAACCAGCGGATCGGCTTGGGCAGCGAGCGGCTGCGCGCACCGAGGATCCTGGCAAGGGACGGCGTCATCTCGGGCCTGAGCGACACCTCCCGGCCACCCTTGTCCGTGAAGGTATAGAGCTGTTCGACGATCTCCGCGCCGCTCTTCTCCACGTAGAGGTCGAGCGACTCCAGAGGGGGACCGTCATACTCCAGAAAGCCGTAACGCCGGGAGACCCGGCGCCACGCATCGAAGATATGCGACCGAAACGCGAGCTCCTCGGGTGGGAAGTCCCTGAACCCGGGGAGCTTCGTGAAGCTCTTGGCCTTCGTCATGGCCGCGAATCTAGCAGGTGGGCCTGAAATGTACAGGCGCGTAGGGACCGATCCGCACCGCGCTTCCGGCTCAGTCGCAGGGGGGGAACCCCTCGGCAGTGAGGGCGTCCCCCACCGTATGGTGGGAGCCGGTCACGAGCACGGTTCCCTCCGGCGTCAAGCCGCGCGCCAGGTGGAGCGCCCGGCCGAAGTCGGACTCCACGGTCACGAGTGCCGAAACCGTGACGAGATCGGATGCGAGGAGCACAGGATCCGCGCTGGGCTCCCAGCGCCGGTCGGACGGGACCGACGGCGGATCGGTGAGGATGATGCGGTCGACCAGGGGGGCCACGACACGCAGCACGCCCTCCACGTCCTTGTCGGCCAGAATGCCCACGACGGCTACCACGGGCCCCGGGGGCGACAGCGCCGCCACCCCGGCGGCCATGGCCTTGGCAGCCGCCACGTTGTGAGCGACGTCGAAGATCCACGTGCGACCGTCTCGCTGCTCCACCTGGAGTCGCCCCGGCCACCGCACATCCGCCACACCCGCCACCACCGCCGCCCCACCGGGCCGCAACGCCGGGGGGAGCTGCTCGAGACCCCGCACGGCCACGGCCGCGTTGTGGGCCTGGTGGGGCCCGGGGAGAGGCACCTCCAGCTCGAGCCGTCCCCAGGCATCGGTGTCCAGGGCCAGCCGGGAATGTCCGCCGTGGAGCCGCAGCGCCGCACGGGAGGGAGGCGGCACGGCGAGCAACGGCGCGCCCTGCCGGCCGGCTGCCGCGTCCAGCACGGCCAGCAGCTCGGGGTGCACCTCGCCCACGACCACGGGGACTCCGGCCTTGATGATGCCGGCCTTCTCCACGGCGATCTCGGGGAGGCTCTCGCCCAGGTACTCGGTGTGGTCCAGCGCCACGTTGGTGATGGCCACGAGAACCGGTTCCACCACGTTGGTGGCGTCCAGCCGGCCCCCCAACCCCACCTCGACCACGGCCGCGTCGACGCCCTGTGCGGCGAACAGCTGGAACGCCAGGACAGCGGAGGCCTCGAAGAAGGTCAGACCACCGGCCTCGACGGCGTCGTAGACACGAGCTGCCGCCGCCGCCAGCTCCGCCTCCGCCACGGGGCGGCCGTCGAGTCGAAAGCGCTCCCGGTACGAGCAGAGGTGGGGGGACGTGAAGAGCCCCACGCGGTGGCCGGCCGCGGACAGGGCTCCGGACCAGATGGCCGCCACGGACCCCTTCCCGTTCGTGCCACCCACGTGCAGGGTGGGCACGGCCAAATGGGGATCCCCCAGGGACCGCAGCACGTCGCGGGTGCGATCCAGGGTCCAATCCCCGCCCGGAGCGGGCGGAGGGAGGATGCGGCCTGGCAGCGGATCGATACCGGGCGTGCCGGGGACGTGGGTGTCGGGCGGGGTGGATCGGCGGGTCACGCCGACTCAGGCCAACCCGCCCACATGTGCCGGAGCAGCATGGCCACCGCCGCCTTCATCTCTCGCCGGTCGACCACCCGATCCACCATGCCGTGGTCGAGGAGGTACTCGGAGCGCTGGAATCCATCCGGGAGCTCCTGGCGGATCGTCTCCTTGATCACGCGGGGGCCCGTGAAGCCGATCAGCGCACCGGGCTCGGCCAGGTTCGCGTCACCCAGCATGGCGTGGGAGGCCGTGACGCCGCCGGTCGTGGGATCCGTGAGAATGGAGACGTAGGGAAGCGCGGCTTCGCCCAGGCGGTGGAGCACGGCCGATGTCTTGGCCATCTGCATGAGCGAGTAGATCCCCTCCTGCATGCGGGCGCCGCCGGTAGCGCTCACCACGGTGAGCGGGATCCCCCGCTCGACCGCGCGCCGCCCCGCCCGGGCGATCTTCTCGCCCACGACCGAGCCCATGGAACCGCCGATGAACCGGAAGTCCATGACTGCTAGCGACAGGGGGATCCCATCGAGCTCACCCACGCCCGATATCGTGGCCTCCTTGCGGCCCACCTTCGCCTCGGCCGTGGCCAGGCGCTGAGGGTACGGCTTCGAATCCACGAAGCCCAGCGGATCGCCGCTCTCCATCTCGGCGTCGAACTCCTCGAAGGTCCCCTCGTCCATGAGCAAACCGACGTACTCGTCGGCAGAGATCCGGAAGTGGAACCCACACTCGGGGCACACGTTCAGGTTCTGGGCGAGCTTCTCCCGGTAGAGGATCTCCCCGCACCCCGTACACTTCTCGAATACGTCCGGTGGCAGATCGCGCCGGTCGGACGCCTTGAGCGGCTTCTTCTTCTTTCGAAACCAGTCCATTGGATACCGCGCCTTCGGAGAGCCTCCGGACCTGGCGGGTGACCGGAGGGCAAGGGCAGTCAGTCCTCGTAGGCCACCCGGACGGCGATCGCCGCCGCGACCCACGACATCAGCAAGAACGATCCCCCGTAGCTCACGAACGGGAGGGGGATCCCGGTGACCGGCACGAGGCCCACGGTCATGCCGACGTTGACGAAGATGTGGACGATCCAGGCCCCGAAAATACCGAAGATCACCAGGCCCGCAAAGGGATCGGCCGAGGCCTCCGCCATGCGCACCAATCGGTGCAGCACGTATGCGAAGGCCACGAGCGCGGCCGTCGTCCCCAAGAACCCCAACTCTTCGCCGATGACGCTGAAGATGAAATCGGTGTGCTGCTCGGGCAGGAAGTCCAGCCGTTTCTGGGTGCCCAGGGTGAAGCCCTTCCCCACCAGCCCCCCGCTCCCGATCGCCACCTTGGACTGGATCAGGTGCCATCCCGCGCCCCGTGGATCCACGCTGGGATCGAGGAAGACCAGCAGGCGATTCCGCTGGTACTCGGCCAGGGAGTTCCACAACGGCTGGGCGATGGTGCCCGCGGCCAGGTTGGCGAGGATCACGGCCACCGATTCCACCAGGTACAGGCGATAGCGGTACAGATAGAGGGCGATGACCAGGAGGATGGTGTAGGCCGACCACACGCGTGTATCGAAGCTCAGAATGAGCCCCAGCCCGGGGCTCGCGAGCAGCAGCAGCATGGGGAGGGGGGTCCCGGCCCAGTACAGCACGCTGAACAGAATGCCCACGAAGGCCAGCGCCGTTCCGAGGTCGGGCTGCAGGATCACGAGGCCCAACGGCACCGCCACGAGGGTCGCAGGCGCCAGCAGCTCCCGCAGGGACGCCGGCGGCCCCTCCTGGGAGGACAGCAGTTGAGCAAGGGCCAGGATCGTCGCGACCTTCGCGACCTCGGCGGGCTGGAAGCGGAACCCGCCGAAGCTGATCCAGCTCTTCACCCCAGCCGCCGTCCCACCACCCGTCCCGATCACGAGGGTGGCGCCCAACACGACGACCGCCATGACGAACGCCGGGTACGCGGCCCATTCGAACCAGCGCAGAGGAATCCGGCTCACCAGGGTGAAGGCAATCAACGCCAGGACGAGCCACACGCTCTGACGAAGCCAGGCCCCGCGAGTCACGGGGCTGGGGACGTTGAGCACGCCCGCCGAGTAGATCATGGCGATGCCGAACAGCGACAGACCCAGCAGGGCGAGAACCAGCTTCGGGTCCCGCGCCCACCGAACGAACAGCGTCCTCATGGACGGCTCCGGCCGAGAGGCGGGAGCCCGCCGACGTTGCCCATCACCTCCCAGCCCAGGGGGCCGGGCGACCCGCCATGTAGTGCTCGCGCAGGGTCTGGATCGTGTCCGTGGGGATCCCGTACCGGCGCCGTAACCAGTAGTCCGCAGTCTTGGCCACGATGGGCGCCGCCGTGCCCGAGCCGCTCTCACCGAACTCCACGAGGGCCACTACCACGATCTCCGGGCCCCCGCCCTTGGGGCCCGCCATGCCCGCGAACCACGCGTGGTCCCGGGTGGGATCCTGGGGATTCTGGCCCGTGCCCGTCTTGCCCATCAGGTCCCAGTGCTCGAGGGAGGACATGTAGGCGGTGCCGCCCGGGCGCACGACGCGACGGAGGCCCTCCCGAAGCCACTCCAGGTTCTCGGCGGACAGGTCCAGGCTCCAACCGGGCGCCGGCTCCGCGGGATTCTGAACGATGGACGGCGCGGGCGCCGTTCCGTCCCGGGCGATGGCCAAGTAGAACTGGGCCACCTTCAGGGGTGTCTGGGAGTTCGGACCCTGGCCGATGGCCAGGCTCAGGACCTCACCTTCGGTCGGCGTGTACCCGAAGCGCCGCTCCCAGAAGCTCCGGTCGGCCGGGAAGATCCCCTCGCGCTCGAGGGGCAGGTCCACCCCGCAGGTGCTCGAGAAGCCGATGCGGGTCCCGTGCTCCAGCAACCGGTCCAACCCCACCCGGACGCCCATCTGGTAGAAGTACACGTCGCACGAGTCGCGCAGGGCGTCCACCAGGCTCAGGGATCCGTGCCCCTCGGGCTTCCAGCAGCGCCAGTATCGGTTCCCCCACCGCATGCCTCCGGTGCAGGGAATGGGCATGTGCTCGGTGGCCTCCACCACGCCCAACTCCAGGGCGATGGCAGCGGTGGCCAGCTTCCACGTCGAGGCAGGCGCGTAGCGGCCCAGCACCGGCCGGTTGTACAGCGGCCTCGCCGGATCCGTGTTCAGCTCGTTCCAGAGCCCCACCTCGATGCCTCCGACGAACTCGTTGGGGTCGTAGTTGGGAGCCGAGTACAGCGCCAGTACCCCGCCATCGGCCACGTCGAGGGCGACGACTGCCCCACGCATGGAATCGGGGAAGATTCGGTCGATCTCACGGGTGAGATCCAGATCCAGGTTGAGGACAACGTCGTCACCGGGCACCGCCGGGTCACCCCGTCGCCCCTCGAACGACCCGACGATGCGGCCCAGGGCGTCCACCTCGACGTACCGCACACCCTGCCGCCCCTGAAGGTCCGCTTCGTACTGTCGCTCGACGCCTTCTTTCCCCACGACCATGCGCTGCTCGTACGTTTCGAATCGGGGCCGCTCCAGCTCCTCGGCGGTGATCTCGCCGACGTAGCCCAGGACGTGGGCCGCCGCTGCCCCAGCCACGTAGCGCCGTTTGGGCCGCATCTCGAGGAAGACGGTCGGATTCTGCTCGCGGCGCTCCTCCAGGGCCGCGACCTCGTCGAAGCTGGCGTCGGAGTCTACGAGGAGCGGACGGCGCGGGTCCTGGCTCCGGCGGAGCATGAGGCCCTCGATCCCCTGGTCCGAGAGGCCGAGGAGCGGACGAAGCCGCTCCAGCACGGCGCGCACCGAGTCTCGGGATGCCGGCAGCACGGAAACCGCGTATCCCGGGATGTTGTCGGCCAGGACCTCACCGTGTCGGTCGAAGATGGTCCCCCGAGCGGCCGGCACCGGAAGGGGCCGGAGTCGGTTGGACTCCGAGCGGAGGCTCCACGTGTCGGACCGCAGTATCTGGGCCCGGAAGAAGGTCGCGACCAATGCTCCGATCACCGCTCCGATGATGATGGTCGCACCGCGGGCGCGCCGGCGCATGGCATGTGGATGTGTCGTGTGCATCAGGTTCTCCAACCGGCTCCCGTCACAGTGGCCACCACGGTGCCTACGACGGCCGCATACACGGCGGCCACGGGCGACTCCACCAGGATCTCCTGGACGAAGGGGCCACGCACGGCATCACCGGCGGCCATCCAGTAGACGAGGTCTTTCAGCCACTTCCCGGCGAAGAAGTAGGAAGGGAGGAAGTAGATCGAATCGCCCACGAACAGATCCCGCGTCCGAGTTCCCAGCGCACCCACCACGGTCATGGCGACGGCATTGGCACCGAAGGCCAGCGCAGAGAACGCGTCTTCCAAAAGGCCGAAGCCGAAGCCGATGCCGGCCCCGGTTCCCGTGCCCACCTCCCGCGCCACCACGAGCAACGCCACGCTCAACAGATCCGGCGCTACGGCACCCAACCCGAAGCCCGTGTGCAGTCCGAAATGCAGGAGGACCAGAAAGGTTACCGTACCCCATACCTTCCAGTCGATCCTCACAGCGCGCCGCCACCGGTGCTGTCGGACGTGGGAGCGAGGGGAACGGGTCGCATCCGTTCCGCCGCCGACTGCTCGTTATCCGGCCCGGGGTCCGTCGTGTCACTGCCCAGGGGGGCCCGCGACTCAGGGCCGCTGTCGTCCGAAAAGGCCCTCCCCAGGTCGGTGCGCGCAAAGCCACCCTCGACCGCCACGAGCACGTGGAGGGCGGACGCCGGCTCGGCCGCCGGCCGAAGCCAGTAGCTCCTGCGCCAGCGGGCGTCGGCCTCGTTGAGCTCGACGATCGTGCCGATGGGAACACCCCGGGGGAAGACGCCACCCCGCCCGCTCGTCACGACCGCCGTCCCCGGGTCCAACTCGGTGAAGAACGCGATGCCGTTCAGGAGCAAGCGGTCTTCTTCCCGGAACGACCCGCGATCCGGCTCCACGATCCCGTAGGCGTCTCCCTCCGCCGTCATGGCCGAGGCCCGAAAGTCCGGGTGGGTCCAGTCCATGGCGCTGGACTCGCTCCTGCGCACGTCGATGACCTTCCCCACCAGTCCGTCCCGCATCAGTACGGGAGCGCCGGGTCGAACTCCGTCCCGAGCCCCCAGGTCGATCACGAACACGCTCTCCGAGCCGGGGGTCCCGGACCGGGTGACGCTGGCGGATCTGTAGCTCGCGCCGAGACGCCCACCCAACTGCATGAGCCCCCGGAGGCGCCGGTTCTCCTCGGCCAGTGATCCGGTGTTGGACATGAGCGCCACCAGCGTATCCAGCTGGGCCCTCAGCTGGGCGTTTTCCACGGCCCGCAGCCGAGCGCCGTTGACCGATCGCTGCATCACCACGAACGGATGGAGCACGGTCAGACGGAGGACGGTGGCGATCTGTTGCTGTGCGGGTGAGGGAATGCTCAGAGCCACCAGAGAGAGGACGAAGAAGGCGCTCGCCAGGATGAGATGCCGGCGCTCGGCCCGTTCGGTGGGATCTCCGTTAAACGCCATGCTACGCTTCGGGGGCGCGGCCGCGGTCCGTGTACGGTCCTGCCTGATCGAGCACCCGGGCTCCGTCGGGCCAGAGGGTCGATCCCGACTCCCGGGACCGCGGTTGACCCGGGGAGGACTCGAGCATCAGGTGGTTAGCACAGACCTGTACTTCTGGAAGTCGTCCAGGATCCGTCCCGCTCCCCGAACCACGCAGGTGAGGGGTTCCTCGTCGACGTGGATGGGCAGGTTGGTCTCGTGGGCGAGGAGCTCGTCGAGGCCGCGAATCAACGCCCCACCGCCCGTCATGACGATGCCGCGGTCCACGATGTCGGACGAGAGCTCCGGCGGTGTGATCTCCAGCGCACGGCGCACGGCTTCCACGATGCCCTGGATAGGCTCCTGGATACACTCCCTGATCTCCTGGGAGTGGACCGTCACGGTCTTGGGAATCCCACTGACCAGGTCCCGGCCCTTCACCTCCATCTCCCGCTCTTCGCCGAAGTCGAAGGCCGAGCCGATCTGTATCTTGATCGCCTCCGCCGTGGGCTCGCCGATCAGCAGGTTGTAGTTCTTTCGAAGGAAGGTCACGATGGATGAGTCCAGCTCGTCCCCGCCGATTCGGATCGACGTGTTGGACACGATGCCGGACAGCGCGATGACCGCGATCTCGGTCGTCCCGCCGCCGATGTCGATGACCATGTTGCCCGTGGGGGTCTCGACTGGGAGGCCCACACCGATGGCCGCTGCCATGGGCTCGGCCACCATGTATACCGCCTTCGCGCCTGCGGCCATGGCCGACGAGCGGACGGCGCGCCGCTCCAGCTCCGTGATCCCCGACGGGACTCCGACCACCACCCGAGGCTTGATGCGGAAGATGCGCTTGGCCGTGACCTGCTTCAAGAAGTGCCGCAGCATCATCTCGGTCACGTCCACGTCGGCGATCACGCCGTCCTTGAGGGGACGGACGGCTTCGATCCCTTCAGGGGTCCGGCCGAGCATGCGCTTGGCCTCGAGGCCGATGCCCATGATGCGCCGGCGGCCCTTCTCCACGGCCACTACCGACGGCTCGTTCAGGACGATGCCCTCGCCTTTCACGTATACGAGGGTGTTGGCGGTGCCGAGGTCTACGGCGATGTCGTTTACGGGGATGAGCCGCCCCGAGTCCAGCCAGCGTGCCAAAGAGGACAACCTGTCGCGGGATCAGGCCCCAACCAAGGGCGTGGAAGTGATGCGAGCACTTCGTCTTCCGGTATCGGCCGATGGGCCTCAAGCTACAACCGCCGAGGCATCGCATGCAAGCGTGACGCACCTGCGGCAGCCTGGAATACACGGTGCCGTATTTTATTCCAACACAGCATCTTAATATCCCTGATATCAGGTTTTATCTCAGCTCGAACTCGCCCGTTCCAGGCCTGTCGCAGCAACGCCTCACTCTCCATCGGGGACGGCCTGCGAGCGGTCGCGATCACGCACGGCCCGTGCTGCCGAACCCTGCGGCGCCCCGCTCGGTGACGGTGAGCGCCACGGCCTCCGTCACTTCCAGGGTCTCGAAGCGCGCGAACACCAGCTGAGCCACCCGCTCACCCCGGTGAATGGTCACGGCCTCGGCGCCGAGGTTCATGAGCAGCACCTTCACCTCGCCGCGGTAGTCGGGATCGATGGTTCCGGGGCTGTTGGGCACCGTGATCCCATGCCGGGCAGCGAGACCGGAGCGCGGGCGGACCTGGCACTCGACGCCCTCCGGCAGCTCCATCACCAGGCCCGTTGCTACGGCTCGGATCGCGCCTGGCTCCAGGACGAAGTCGCCCTCGACCGACCGCACGTCGTAGCCCGCAGCGTGAGGCGTAGCCCGCGTGGGAAGGGGCAGGTCGGGGTTGGTCTCGAGGCGCCGAAACCGCACGCCGCCCCCGTCGCGGGCTGCGGCGGTCACGCCTGGACAGGAGGAGCGAGGAACCGCTCGAGGTCGTGGCAGTCCATGCCGAAGGCCTCCGCGACTCCCGGGTACGTCACGCGACCCTCGACGACGTTGACGCCCAGCGCCAGAGCCCGATCCGCCGAGCAGGCGGTCTGCCACCCCCGATCGGCCAACGTGAGGGCGTAGGGCAGCGTGGCGTTGGTCAGCGCCAGGGTGCTCGTGCGCGGCACGCCCCCCGGCATGTTCGCCACGCCGTAGTGGATCACGTCATCCACGATGTACGTGGGATCCTCGTGGGTCGTGGGGCGGATCGTCTCGACGCACCCTCCCTGGTCGACCGCCACGTCCACGATGACCGAGCCCGGCCGCATGGTGCCGAGGTCCTCCCTCATGACCAGCGACGGGGCCTTCTTGCCGTGGAGGAGCACGGCCCCGATGACCAGGTCGGAGTCCTGCAGCTGCTTGCGGATGGCGTACCGCGTGGAGTAGAGGAGCCGCACGTTGGCGGGCATCACCTCCTCGAGGTAGCGCAGCCGGGTGAGGTCGATGTCCATGATGCTCACACGCGCCCCCATGCCGGCAGCGATCCGCGCCGCGTGCGTCCCCACGACGCCGCCACCCAGGATCAGCACCTTCCCAGGCAGCACTCCCGGCACCCCACCCAGCAGCACGCCACTGCCCCCGGAGGGCTTCTCCAGGTACTTGGCCCCTTCCTGGACGGCCATGCGACCGGCGACCTCGCTCATGGGCGTCAGCAACGGCAGCTCTTTCGACGGCAGCTCCACGGTCTCGTAGGCGATGCACACCGCCCCCGAATCCAAGCACGCCTTGGTCAGCGCCTCCGAGGCGGCGAAGTGGAAGTACGTGAAGACGACCAGATCCTGCCGCATGCGTGGCCACTCGGGCTCGATGGGCTCCTTCACCTTCATGATCATCTCGGCGCGAGCCCAGACCTCCTCGGCCGTGTCCACGATCTCGGCCCCGGCAGCCGCATAGTAGTCGTCCGTGAACCCGCTCCCGACCCCGGCACCTGCCTCCAGCATCGGCGAGTGCCCGGCACCCACCAGCGCCTCGGCGCCGGCCGGTGTGAGGGCCACCCGGTATTCGTCGGTCTTGATCTCTTTGGGTACGCCAATCAGCATGGAACGCCGCTCTGTTACGGGGTGGATCGCGTCCGATCGTCGGCCGGTTCGCGGCCAGCGAAGGGCTCGGTCGAGAGACGCGCTATTCTACGGAATGGCGACGCCCGACGCGACCCCGGCTGCCTGCGGGTTTCGACCCGGGATCAGCCGTCGGGTCCGAGGCGAAGGAGCAGGTGGCGATTGGGTGAGAAGTACCGCCCGGCGACCTCCCGAACCTGCTCCAGCGTCACGGCGTCGATGCGGGCCAGCGTCTCGTCCAGCGTAGCGAAGGGCTCGTCGTAGAGGGCGAACCCGGCCAGTCGGTGCAGCCGGGAGCCGGACGACTCGAGCGACAGCATGACGTGCCCCTTGACCTGCTGCTTCGTGCGCCCCAACTCCTCCGCCGACAGCCCCGTCCGGGCCACCCGCTCGAGCTCCTCGCGCGCCGCTTCTGCCGCCCGGTCGGTCCACTCCGGTCGGGTGCCCAGGTAGAGACCGCTCACGCCGGCGCGGGAGTAGAACGACTGGTAGGTGAAGACCGTGTAGCACAGCGCCAGCTCTTCCCGAATCCTCTGGAAGAGCCGAGAGCTCATGCCCCCACCCAGAGCGGCCGACAGGATGACGAGCGCGTAGCGTGCCGGGTCCGAATGGCCCGGGATGGCGGTCCCGAACACGAGGTGCGACTGGGCGCCCGGCCTGACGACCCGGTCCTCGCCCCAGGAGGTGGGCTGAGGAGCGGAGGGCAGGGGCTGTCTCCGGACCGGCGCAAGGTCCCCGAACAGCTCCTCGACCCGGCCTCGGACCCGGTCGTGCTCCACGTTACCCGCAGCCGCCACCACCAGGTTCCCACCACCGTAGGCCCTACCGTGCAGCTCGCGGAGAGTCTCCGCGGTCATGGCTCCTACCGTGTCGCGCGTGCCCAGGATGGAGTGCCCGTAAGGATGGGCGCCCCAGAGACGGGCTCCGTGGAGCTCGAAGACGAGGTCGTCGGGCGTGTCCTCGACCATGGAGATCTCCTCCAGGACCACGTCCTTCTCCAGGGCCAGGTCCCCTTCGTCGAGTCGAGGGGAGCGAACCAGATCCGCCAGCACGTCCAGAGCTTGGGGTAGGTGCTCGTCGAGCACCCTGGCCTGGAAAGAGGTCTGCTCACGGCTCGTGTAGGCGTCCAGCGACCCGCCGAGGCTCTCCAGGGCCAGCGCGATCTCCCGGGCCGAGCGCTGCTCCGTGCCCTTGAACACCATGTGCTCCAGGAGATGGCTCGCACCCATGTGCTCGGCGCCCTCGTGAGCGGACCCGTGGCGGACCCAAGCCCCCACGGCGGCAGATCGGACGCCGGGGAGGGTTTCGGTCAGGACCTCGACGCCGTTGGCCAGCCGGCTGGCCGCCATGACCCCCGTGTGACGCCCGGCCAGCCTGGGGGCGGTGGCGGTCTGAGCCCGCTCCGTACCGGCGCGCGACGGGGGCACGGGCCGAAGCCCGTGCCCCCGTCCGGATCCGCCCTCGGGCATGATTCCGTTCTTCGGTCGCCTCAAGCGGGCTGCTCGGCTCCTGCCCCGGCCTCGGCTGCCTCCGCTTCGGCCTCCTCGGCCAGCGCGGCCCGGCGCGACAGGCGAAGACGACCCTTCTCGTCGATGGAGAGGAGCTTGACCTTGGTGAGATCGCCCTTGTTGAGCACGTCCTCGGTCTTCTCGACTCGGCCATCCTCGAGCTCGGAGATGTGGCAGAGTCCCTCCGTCCCGGGCAGGATCTCTACGAAGGCGCCGAACGAGGTCGTGTTCTTCACGGTCCCCTCGTAGATGCGACCCACCTCCGGCTCCTGCACGATGGCCTCGATCATCTCGCGGGCCCGCTGGAGCGAATCGCCCGACACGGCGGCGACCTTCACCAGGCCCGAGTCCTCGATGTCGATCTGGGCGCCGGACTCGTCCTGGATCGCCCGGATGGTCTTGCCCTTGGGTCCGATGATCTCGCCGATCTTCTCGGGATTGATCTGGATCGACACGATCCGCGGGGCGTGCACCGAGAGGTCGCTCCGGGCCTCGGAGATGGTCTCGTCCATGACGTCCAGGATGCGCATGCGGGCTGCCCGAGCCCGGGTCAGCGCCTCCGTGAGGATGTCCACCGTGAGCCCCTCGATCTTGATGTCCATCTGGATCGAGGTGACGCCGCCCCGGGTGCCGGCCACCTTGAAGTCCATGTCGCCCAGCGCGTCCTCGAGGCCCAGGATATCGGTGAGGATGGCGACCCGGTCCTGCTCCTTGATCAGGCCCATGGCCACGCCGGCGCAGGCCCCCTGGATGGGTACGCCCGCATCCATGAGAGACAGCGAAGACGCGCACACGGTCGCCATGGAAGACGATCCGTTGGACTCCAGGATGTCGGAGACGATCCGGATCGTGTACGGGAACTCGTCGTAGGCGGGAAGGAGAGGCTGGATCGCCCGCTCCGCCAGGTTCCCGTGCCCGACCTCGCGACGCGACGTGCCCCGGAACGGCCGGGCCTCGCCCACCGAGAACGGTGGGAAGTTGTAGTGGAGCATGAACGACTTCGTCTGCTCCTCGTGAGAGTCGATGCTGTCGATGCGCTGCTCGTCACGCGACGAGCCCAGCGTGACGACCCCCAGGGCCTGGGTTTGACCGCGTGTGAACAGCGACGAACCGTGGGTCCGAGGCAGGATCCCGACCTCGGCCGATATGGCTCGCACCTCATCCACGCCGCGGCCGTCGGCCCGCTCGCCCTGATCCAAGATCCGGGCTCGCATCGAATTCTTCTCGATGGAGCGGAGGATGGTTCGCACGTCCTTCTCGTGCTCGGCCCACGCCTCGTCTTCCTCCACGAGGTGGGAGATGACGTCCTCCTCGACGGCCGCCATGGCCTGGTTGCGCTCCTGCTTGTCGCGCAGCCCGAGGGCCTCGGACACCCGGGCCTCGGCCATGGCCTCGACCTTGGCCGCCAGAGCCTGATCCGGAGCCACGGAGGTCCACTCCATGTCGGGGACTCTGAGCTCACGAATGAGCTCGTCCTGGATGTCGATCAGCTCGCGGATTCCGTCATGCGCGACCTGGAGACCCTCGAGGATGTCCTCCTCGGGCACTTCGACGGCTCCCCCCTCCACCATGGTGATGGCGTCGCGCGAGCCGGCGACGATCATGTCGACGTCGGAGTACTCGAGCTGCTGGAACGTGGGGTTGAGAACCCAGTTGCCCTGGATGCGGCCGATCCGCACCGACGCCACGAGTGTGTTGAAGGGAATGGGGGACATGTTGAGCGAAACCGACGCGCCCAGCAGGGCCAGCACGTCGGCGTCGTTCTCCTGGTCGGCGCTGAGCACGTAACAGACGATCTGCGTCTCGTTCATGAACCCGTCCGGGAACAGAGGCCGCAGCGGACGGTCCGTGAGGCGAGCCGCCAGAATCTCCTTCTCGCCGGGCCGGCCCTCCCTCTTGAAGAACCCGCCGGGGATCTTCCCTGCCGCGTAGGTCTTCTCCCGGTATTCCACCGTCATGGGGAAGAACGGGAGGTGGGTGGTCCGCGGCTGCACCGTCACGGCGCACAACACTACGGTCTCGCCGAACTGGACCAGGCACGAGCCATGGGCCAGCTTGGCCATGCGTCCTACTTCAAGGGTCAGATTCCGACCCGCGAACTTGCGTTCGATCCTTTGAATCATCTCTTCCGCTTTCTTCTTTCCGCTTCTTCGCTTTTGATTTCCGCTTCGTTGCGGTTGGTTTCAACGTCTCCACGGTAGCGTCTCTCTACGCGTGGCCTCTGCGTGTTCCTGCGTTCCTGCATGCTTTGCCGTTCGGGGTACGTGTTTGCCCCCGCCCCGTCGATCCTCGTCTCAAGAAAGGACGGCGGCGGCTCGTTCGGCCGTCGCCGTCGATCTCGGGCGAACGTCGCTAGTGGCGCAGTCCGAGGTCCTTGATGAGCGCTCGATAGCGTTCGACGTCGGTCCGCCGGAGGTACTCCAGAAGCCGCCGGCGGCGTCCCACCATCTTGAGGAGCCCGCGGCGGCTGTGATGGTCCTTCTTGTGACTGTCGAAATGGCTCCGGAGATCGTTGATGCGCGAGGTGAGAATCGCGACCTGCACGGGAGCGCTTCCCCGGTCCTTGTCGTGGAGCTGGTACTTCTTGATGATGGCGTCTTTGTCGATCATGACGTGGCCTCCGCAGGAGTCTGCGCTGCAAGGGAAGCGCGGTTTTCGTTTGAATGTAAGCCCTTTAAGCTAGCCAAACCGGCATACCGCTTCAAGGAGGGGCACCACGTCCGACCCGGCGCGCCAACCCTGGGCCGTCAGAGGGGGCGCACTGGCTTTCCGACCGGCCTCGCTCGGGACGGTCGCGTCGCTCCCTCAAGATTCGTCCAGGACTCGGCGGGCCAGCGAAACGTCTCGGCTCATCTGTTCCACGAGCGCCTCGACGGTCGAGAAGGGCTGAATCGCCCGGAGGCGTCGCACGAAGTCCACCCGGACCTCCTCACCGTACAGGTCGCCCGCGAAGTCCATCAGGTGGAGCTCGATCGTGGGCGGCGAGCCGCGAAACGTGGGCCTCGGACCCAGGTGCAGCGCCCCGCCGTAGGTGCCCGTGCGGAGAACGCCTCGAACCGCGTAGATGCCCTCGGGCGGGATCAGCTTGTCTCCGCCCGGCACGACGAGGTTGGCTGTGGGGAACCCGAGGGTGCGGCCGCGTCCGTCACCGCGGACCACCAGGCCACGGACTCCGTAGGGGCGGCCCAGGCCGCGGGCGGCCGAGCCCATGTCTCCGGCTCGTACGGCCGCGCGGATATGGGTCGACGACACGGCGTCGCCGTCGGCCAGGACGCGACCCACCACGTCCACGGCGAACCTCAGCTCCCGGCCGATCTCCCTGAGGGTATCCGCGTCACCGGATCGCCCGCGCCCGAACCCGTGATCGTAGCCGATGACCAGCTCCTGGACCCCCAAGCGGCCGATGAGCACCTCCTCCACGAACCTCCGCGGAGAATACCGGGAGAGGGCGGGAGAAAAGGGTAAGAAGACCGCGTAGTCCAGACCGGACTCGGCCAGGATCTCCTTCTTCTCCACGGGCGTGGTGAGGAGCTCGGGAGCGGCCTCCGGGCGGACGATGCGAAGGGGATGCGGGTGAAAGGTCACCAGCACGCTGCGGCGCCCCGACGCCTGGGCGCGCCGCCGAATCTCCTGGAGGACGGCCCAGTGCCCCCGGTGCACGCCGTCGAAGGTCCCCACCGTCACCACGGTCCCCCTCCCGTTCTCGGGCAGGCCGCGAGGGAGGGATGGATCGATGGCCCAATCAGCCATCACCGAAGACCTTACGGGGGCGGACGCGGCCGCCGCTACTCGTGGCTATGCACAGCAGCTCGTCGTCGTGGAGCACGGCCAGCGTTGCCCCTTCCGGGAGTTCGTCACTCTCCAGCGGTACAGCCTGTCCATGACGGATGCGGGCCGCCTCCTCGTCGCCGACGCGCACCTTGGGCAGATGAGGGAGCGCACGCGCCGGCTCCAGCCAGGCTGCCTTCATGCCGGCCGCGTCGTGCAGCTCGTCGCCGGATACGGCGTCTCCTACGGTGAACGCACCGATCCGCGTGCGTCGCAGGGCCTTCAGGTGTGCGCCCGTGCCCACGCGCTCACCCAGGTCCCGGGCAACCGCTCTCACGTAGGTTCCGCTCGAGCAGCTGAGCTCGAACCTCACCTCGGGCAGGTCCACGCCGAGCACCCGCGCCTCATGGATCTGGACGGAGGCGGGGTCGAGACGCACAGTCTCGCCTCGGCGGGCCCGCCGGTACATGCGCTCTCCTCCCACCTTCTTGGCGGAGAACGCCGGTGGCACCTGCTCGATCAGCCCGACGAACTCGGACAGGGCTTCGGAGATGTGGGCAACGTCCAGCTCCCGCCATGCCTCGCTCACCCGAACGACCTCGCCCTCCAGATCGTCGGTGTCGGTGGACTGCCCCATGACGGCGGTGGCCAGGTAGGTCTTGTCCAGCCCGGTGAGGTATTCGGCCAGCCGCGTCGCGGGCCCCACGCAAAGTAGCAGGAGACCCGACGCGAACGGGTCGAGGGTTCCGGTGTGCCCGATGCGCCGCACGCCGAGCGCTCGACGCGCTCGCGCCACGATGTCGTGGGACGTGGGCCCGGCGGGCTTGTCCACCCGGATCACGCCTCCCGGGGACGGCGGCTTCATGCGTCGGTGCCCCCGTCACCGTCGGACCCGGCGCCGTCGTCCTCGGCGGGGGGTACGGACAGGTCCTTCAAGATCCGGTCGATGCGGGTGGCGTGGTCGAGGGCCCGATCCTCGCGGAAATGGAGCTCGGGCACGCGACGGATGTGGAGCTCGCGGCCGAGCAGTCGCCGCATGAAGGGCGCGGCCGCCTCCAGGCCCGCCAGGCCCTCACCCCGTTCCTCAACGGCTCCGGCGAGACGCACGAACACGCGGGCCACCCAGAGGTCGCCCGATACCTCGACGCGCGTGACGGTCACCGCGCCTACGCGGGGATCACGCACGTCACGCCGGAGGATCTCGGAGATCTCCCGCTTGATCTGTTCGTTCAGGCGGGCGAGCCGCTTGGTCGACATGGATGTTGGCTTCTCTCCGCCCGGGCGGGGCGAGACTCATGCGGTCAGTACAGCTCGCGGAAGGTGTCGAGGACGATGGCCCGTCCGTTCCCGGCCACGAAATAGTCGAGCTTGTCCATGACCGATTCGGCGAACCGGCGATCGGCCGCCACCATGGCCACCGTGATCTCGGCACGGTTCCAGACGTCCTGATGGCCGGTCTCGGCCACGGACACGTTGAAGCGATGCTTCAGGCGTTCCTTGAGAGACCGTACGACCGAGCGCTTCTCCTTCAAGGACCCGCACCCGGGTAGGGAAAGCTGCCAGGAGAGCACGCCGACGATCAACGGCTCCTACCTCCCACCAGAAGCCCGATGCATGCGGTGGTCACGTCGGCCAGTCGATCCGGAGTCGGCTCGGGGCCCTCTCCGGTCTTCAGGTGGTCCCGGCCAGCGTCCTCGCGAACTCCTCCACCGTGTAGCACTCGATGATGTCGCCGACCTTGACGTCGTTGTAGTTGGCGATCCCGATCCCGCACTCGAAGCCCTCCCGAACCTCCTTCACGTCGTCCTTGAACCGCTTGAGCGACGCGAGCTCGCCGTCGTACGCGACGATGCCGTCCCGGATGAGCCTGGCCCTGCCCTTCCGGTCGATGACGCCTTCGATCACATGACACCCGGCGATGGTCCCCACCTTGGTGATCTTGAAGATCTCCCGGACCTCCGCGGCTCCGTGGATCTTCTCCCGCCGCTCCGGTGCCAGCATGCCCTCCAGGGCAGACCGCACCTCGTCCACGGCGTCGTAGATGACGTCGTAGACGTGGATGTCGATGTCGTCCCGCTCGGCCATCTGCCGCGCGTTGGTGTGCGGGCGAACCCGGAAGCCGATGATCACGGCGCGACCCGTCTGGGCGAGGAGGACATCCTCCTCGTTGATGGCCCCGACGGCACGATGGATGATGTCGACCTGAACCTCGCTGGTGCTCAGCTGCTCCAGCGCATCCGAGAGAGCCTGCACCGAGCCGTCCACGTCGGCCTTTATGATCAACGGCAGGGTGCTGACCTGGCCCTCGGCACGGAGCTGCGAGAAGTCGCCCAGCTTGAACCCGCGCTCCCTGATGCGAAGTTGCTTCTCCCGCTCGAGGCGCTGTCGGGCCGTCGCGATCTCGGTCGCCTTCTCGGCCTCCATCACGCTCATGGTGTCCCCGGCCTGGGGAACCCCTCCTGCGCCCAACACCTGGACCGGAATGCCGGGCCCGGCCGCGGTCACGGTCTGACCGCGCTCGTCGAGGAGGGCCCTGACCCGCCCGTCGTGTTGACCGACCACGAAGTTGTCACCGACACGCAGCGTGCCCCGCTGCACGAGGACGCTGGCGACGGGCCCCTTCCCCACGTCCAGCTTGGCCTCGATGACGGTCCCCTGAGCAGGTCGGTCGGGGTTGGCCTTGAGCTCCAACAGCTCGGCCTGGAGCAGGATCTTGTCGAGCAGATCGTCGATCCCCTGCCCCGTCTTGGCGCTGATGTCGGCGCTCAGCACATCACCACCGAAGTCCTCGAGCGTCACCTCGTGCTGGAGGAGCTCCTGCTTGACCTTCAGCGGATCGGCAGCAGGCAGGTCGATCTTGTTCACGGCCACGATCAGCGGCACACCGGCATTCTTGGCGTGGCTGATGGCCTCGATGGTCTGGGGCATGACCGAGTCGTCCGCTGCCACGACCAAGACGACGATGTCGGTCACGTCGGCCCCGCGGGCCCGCATGGCCGTAAAGGCGGCGTGTCCCGGTGTATCCAGGAAGCTGATCGTCCGGCTGTCCGGAAGCTGTACGTGGTAGGCACCGATGTGCTGCGTGATGCCTCCTGCCTCGCCTGCGACCACGTTGGTCTTCCGAATCGAGTCCAGGAGCAGCGTCTTCCCGTGGTCGACGTGGCCCATGACCGTGACGACCGGCGGCCTGGGCTGCAGGTCCTCGGCTCGGTCCTCCTCCACTTCCTCGACCTCGGCCTCGGTACCGTACTCCTCTTCCCGTACGGCCGCCATGCCGAACTCGTCCAGGAGGAGCTCGATCTGGTCGAAGTCGAGGCGCTGGTTGATGGTGACCATCATGCCCAGGTTCTTGAACGCCGAGCCGATGATCTCGGTGGACGACACGTCCACCAGCTCCGCGAGCTCGGCCACGGTCAGGAACTCGTTCACCTTGACCGTCTGGGCCTCCCGCTCGGCTTCCTGCCGGGCCTCCTCGGCCGCCAACTCTCGCTCTTCCCGGACCTGGGCCGCCTGACGGGCCTTGCGGCGCTTCTTGCCGCCACCGCCGCCCTTCAGCTCGGCCATGACCCGCTGGATGTTCTCCTGCACCGCCTCCTTGTCGACCCGTCCCCGCTTCTTGCCCTTCTTCTTCACGCCGCTCTTGCGGCGGCCGTCCGTGGTGTATCCCTCGGCCTGGATGCGGACCTGCCCACCGGGGGCGGCGCTCGCCGCAGGGGTCGGCTTGCGCTCGGGCGCGGCGTCCTGCTTCATGGTCCGCCGGCCCGGGCGGGCTTCGCCCACGAGCTCACGCACCGAGGCGGGCTTCGCCGCGGCCGTCTCCGCGGCTTCGGGCTCAGCCTCCAGGACCGCCTCGACCTCCACGGCAGGCTCGGGCTCGAACTCCTCCTCGACCGGCGGCTCCTCCTCAGCCGGCGCTTCGGCCACCGGGACGTCTACCGGGGGTTCTTCGACGGCGACCGGCTCGGGCTCCGTCGGCTCGGGCGCCTCGGCACCGACCGTCTCTTCGTCCGCGGCCTCGCCGGCCAACTCGAGCTCGGCTTCATCGACCTCGGGTTCTTCGACCACGAGCTCCGGCTCGGGCTCCGGCACCGAGCGGCGGCGCCGCCGCCGCCGGGGCGCCGTCTTCGAGTCCTCGATGGCCGCCTGGAGCGCCTCGCCCGGACGCTCGTGGCCGGCCCGTCGCTCACGCTCCATCCGTGCCAACACGCGTGACACGTCGGCGTCCGACACCGGAGCACTCTGATCGGCAACGGGGATACCCATCTCCCGAAGGAGACGGAGCAGGGCGCTTCCCCCTACCCCGAGGTCTGTTGCTAGCTCGCTGACCCGCATGCGTTCGTACTACCTCCGCTACTTCGAATGGGTCGGGACGGCAGTTCCGCCGTCCGACTCGAGCGTTCGCGCCAACTGCCGAGCGAACGCCCGCTCGGTCACGGCCACCGCAGAGAGTGGCGCGACTCCAAGCGCGGCGCCCAACTGGCTCCGACTCGGCACGAACCTCCGATCGACAGATCGGCCCTTCATCGCTTTCAGGATCTTGTCCAACTGTGTCCGAGACGCGTCCTCGGCCAGCACGACCAGCCGTGCCTCACCCTTCTGGATAGCGCGGCGCGTCGCCTCGCCACCCCGAGCCAGGGCGCCGGCCCGCTGTGCCAAACCCAACAGCGCCAGGCCGTCAGCCGGTCTCTTTCTGCGACTCCTCGGCGGCAACCGTCGCCTCCTCGGTGACCTCGGGCTCCGTCTCCTCACCCGCCGCCACCGATTCGCCGGCGACAAGAGCCTCCACACCCTCCGACTCGGAAGCGTCCGCGTCCGCTTCGGACCCGGACGCTTCGGTTTCGCCGATAACGTCGCCAGCGGCGACCTCGCTGGGCTCCCCTTCGACGACGGTCAGCTCGTCGATGAGTCCCAGGATGCGATCCGCCTCTTCCTCTCCAAGTCCCTCAACCTGCAGCAGATCGCCCCTCTCGAGGTCGATGATGTCAAGAAACGTACTATACCCGGCCGATTCCAGGGCCGCCAGAGTCGCCGCCTCCAGCTCGAGCTCGGCCAACGGGAAGTCGGCCATCTCCATCGTTTCCTCGCCGCCGCCGAAGAGCGACAGGTCCGCGCCGCGCTCGAGCCACTCCCGTGACCCGTACAGGTCGATCTGCCAACCGATGAGCTGGGAGGCGAGCCGTACGTTCTGTCCGTTCCGGCCGATGGCCAGCGAAAGCTGGTCCTCGTCGACGATGGAGGTGATGACCTGCCGTTGATGGTCGCTCATGACCTTGGATACCCGGGCGGGCGCCAGCGCACGGCGGGCGAACACCTCGGGGTCCGGGTGCCACGGCACGATGTCGATGCGCTCGCCGTTCAACTCCGACACCACGGCCTGCACCCGCGAGCCCTTCAACCCGACGCAGGCTCCAACCGGGTCGATGGAGTCGTCCCGGCTGGAGACGGCCATCTTGGTCCGGCCTCCGACTTCCCGGGCCAGCTGCCTGATCTCCACGATCCCCTGATAGATCTCCGGCACCTCCAGTTTGAAGAGCGCCGCGACGAACAGCGGGTCGGCCCTCGAGAGGATCAACCGTGGCCCCTTGGGCGTTTCGTCCACCTTCTTGAGCACCGCCCTGATGGGATCACCCTGGCGGAAGCGCTCCCGTGGGTTCTGTTCCTTCCAGGGGATGATGGCGTCAGCGTCACGGGTCCGATTGAGCATCACGACCATCTTGCCGCGCTCGACCTGCTGCACCTCTCCCGAGAGCAGCTCGCCCACGCGATCCTCGTATTCGTCGCGGATGCGCTGGCGCTCGCCTTCGCGGACGCGCTGCACGATGCGCTGCTTGACGGCCATGACCGCGTTGCGGCCGAACTGCGCGAAGTCCACGGGAATCTCCATGATGTCTCCCACCTCGTAGGTGGGATCGTCCCAGTGGGCCTCTTCCAACGAGATCTCCGTCGACGGGTCCTCCACCTCTTCCACGACCCGGCGCAGCACGACGATACTGAACTCGCCGGTGTCTTCGTCGATCTCGATCTCGGCCTCGACGTTCGGCCCGTGGATCCGTGCGAGACCGGCCATGATCCCGTCGCGGATCAGGTCGTGCATCTCGTCGGGCGAAAGACTCTTCGTGGCTGCAATGTCGCGGAAGGCCGCGATGATCTGGCCACTGTCCATGGTCTTTTGCTCCCCCTTGTTGGGCCCTGTCCGCTCGTGACGTGCGGGTCGCAGGCCCCTGACCCCTCGCTCCGTATCGAAGGCCCCCACGGCAACGCGTCTCGTCGCCGGGAGGGCCCTATCGCCAGGTCAATCCCAGCGAAACACCAGGTGCGCCCCCGTGATCTCCCCCTTCGGAATGGAGACCTCCGCTCCGTCCTGGAGCTTCAGGCGCACCGCCCTTTTTTCAGCGTCCATCCCCAGCAACTCGCCCTCCAGCCGACGGGCGCGTTCCGCCAGGACCGTCCTGCCCTTTACCGCGATCCACTCACCCCGGAAGCGCTCGAAGTCCCGGTCCCGTACCAACGGCCGGTCGAGCCCGGGCGACGAAACCTCGAGCACGTATCGCTCCGGCAGAGCCTCGACGCCGTCCAACCAGGCCTCCAGCGCTCGGCTCACCCGGGTGCAGTCGTCCACGGTCACGCCCTGCCCCGGAGACGCGCCCGGCACGTCGATCCGGAGCCGGAGCAGCGGTCGGTTCTTCGAACCGCCCCACTCCAACGCGACCAGCTCGTAGCCGAGGCCCTCCACACGGGCCTCGAGCTCGAGCTCCACCTCCGGCACCGGCTTTCGCATCTCGCCTCCCGCCCGGGCCGACGGGAATAAAAAAGCGGGGGCCGCCAACACCCCCACTCGCAAAAAATGCCGCCTCCCGGGCGGCCGCACCTACCGCACAGTAGTATAGTCAGGACCGGGCGCCGTTTCAAGGTGACGCCACGGGCCTCACGTGTTGGCGGTATCTCCCTCCCCGGCCTGGGCTCCCGTGCCCTCGTCCGCGAGCTCGCCCGGGGCCTCGGCGGCCTCGTCGGGGCTGGCGGTGCCCTCGTCGCCGGTGCCTTCCAGAATCGCGACGCGGCGCACCAGGTCCGACACGGTCTCGGCGAGTTGGGCGAGCTCCTTCTGGGTCACGAAGTCGAAACGCTCCCGCGCCGTCCCGGCCGCCTCCTGCGCCTTGTCCAGGGCACCGCGCATGGCCTCCTTGGCCCGCTCCGGCCTGAGGTCACCCCGCTCACGCGCCTCGGCGATGGTCTCCTCTATCGCCTCCTTGAAGGCCGAAAGGACCCCCACGCCCTGGCGAAGGCCGTCCCGGATCCCCTCGCGCTTTCCCTTGTTGTCGTCGGTCATGTCGTCTTGCCGTTGTCGGTCACTGTCAGGCAGGCGTCCCTGCGGTCTCCGTTCTCCGGCCGGCCGGTCACAAGAGCCTACGGAGCGGGGAGCGCCCAGGTTTCCGCTCGGCGCCGCACGGGTCGCGTCCGCCGGACGGGCGTCTACTCCTCCAGGCGCTCGATGGCGGCACCGAGAGCTCTCAGGCGCTCGTCGATCCGCTCGTAGCCACGCTCGATCTGCCCGATGTTGTGAATCCGGCTCCTCCCTTCGGCGCCCAGGGCGGCGATGAGGAGCGCCATGCCCGCCCTGATGTCCGGGCTCTCCAGCGTCTGCCCCCGGAGTTGGGCCGGACCCACGACGACCGCCCGGTGCGGGTCACACAGGATGATCTGGGCTCCCATGCCGACGAGCTTGTCGGTGAAGTACATGCGGGACTCGAACATCTTCTCGTGAATGAGGACGGTCCCGGACGAAACGACGGCGGTGACCAGGGCGATGGAGGTCAAGTCGGCGGGAAACGCCGGCCACGGGCCGTCGTCCACCTTGGGCACGTGGCCGAAGGCGTCCCGTCGAACCACCAGGTCTCGATCGCCGTGCACCACCAGGTCGTTGCCCTGAGTCGAGCACTCGAGGCCGAGTCGGCGGAACCCGAGAAGCGTGGAGTCCATGTGCTCCAGTGGCGCGTCCTTCACGGTGATCCGGCTGCCGGTCACGGCCGCCAGTCCCATGAACGATCCCGTTTCGATGTGGTCCGCGCCGATGGCGAAGTCGGCACCGCCCAGGAACGGGACCCCCTCCACCCGCAGCGTGTTCGTCCCGATGCCCTCGATCCGGCCCCCCATGGCGTTCAGCAGGTGGCAGAGGTCCTGGACGTGGGGCTCGGCCGCGACGTTACGCATGACCGTGACCCCGTCCGCGAGGACGGCGGCCATCAGGGCGTTTTCGGTCCCGGTCACCGACGGCTCGTCCAGGAAGAGGTTGGCGCCTCGCAGCCGGTCGGCCTCGATCTCGAAGCCGCCGTTGAGGGTGACGCTGGCGCCCAGCGCCTCGAACGCCAGGAAATGCGTGTCCAGACGACGCCGCCCGATCACGTCGCCACCCGGAGGCGGCAAGCTCACCCGCCCGAAGCGGGCGAGGAGCGGCCCGGCCAGCAGCAGGGAGGCACGCACGCGCTTGGCCAGCTGCGGGTCGGGCTTGCCCACGGTGACCCCGGACGCATCGACCCGCACGGTGTTCGAGGCCTCCCAGGTCGCGTCGGCGCCCAGCGCCACCACGATCTCCAGGAAGGTCTCCACGTCGCGAATGCGAGGGATGTTGGACAAGGTGACCGGCTGGTCCGTGAGGACGGTGGCGGCCAGGGCCGGAAGAGCGGCGTTCTTGTTGCCGGCGGGGCGCACCTCTCCGTCCAGAGGGCGGCCGCCGTCGACGACGAAGCTGGGCATGTCGAGACCGGACCGGGATGAAGGCGGGCGGGTGTCCCCGGCGGGTGCGGGGTGGATCGCCGTTGAATCGGCACGAACATATCCGGGCCCCGGGGCCCTCAGCAACCGACTCATGTGGGTCCTCCTTCCCCTCCCGGGGGGGCTTCGTCGGGCAACCCCTCGCGAACACCCCGGAGGGGAGCGGCCAACCCGTGCACCCCCGTGCCATTGCAGTCCCCGTGCCGGCCCGGCGAAGCCCTCGCGTCACGCCGCGCGATCATCCATATCATTCTCTCGCAAAGAGTTCTGACCTCGTCCGACGTTGCGGCGTTGGTCGCGGAATCCCGACTGCTCGTCTCGATGCGCTACGGCTTGCCCCGGATCGTCCCAGCCTCGCTCCGGGATAGCCGAGGCCTTCGACCCGTGCGTCTGGACCCTGGGGCGCGTTTCGTCGTAGACTCCTTCCATGACGCAGCTACTCCTGGTCCCGTGGAACCCGGCCGCCGTGCAGGCCGACACCGTGGTGTTCGTTCCCGCCGCCGCCCAGTTGGAGATGTGGGCGCAGGTGTCGACAGTCGTCATCGCGATCCTCCTCGCCGTGCTCGTCGTGCTCACCATCGGCGCGATGGTGCAGATGCGGCGGCTCGTGATCCTCTCGAACCGGCTCATGGCCGACGCGCGCAAGCACGTGCTGCCAGTGGCCACACGCGCCCAGACCGCCGCGGACAACGTCACGTACATGACCGCGGTCCTCCGGGAGGACCTGGAGCGGGTCCACGGGTCGGTGGCATCGCTCACGGCACGGCTCAACCAGGCCTCCGATCGTGTCGAAGAACGAATCGAGGAGTTCAACGCGCTCCTCGAGGTCGTCCAGTCGGAGGCCGAGGGACTGTTCATCGACACGGCCTCGACCGTACGGGCCGTGCGGGAGGGGGCACGAGCCCTCAGCCAACCCCATGCAGTCAGCCAGGACCCGGACCCAGAGGAGACATGAGGCCGTTCCCTTCCAAAGACGCTGTGGACTTCACGGCAGCCCTCGCACTCGGGGCCGCCATCGGTTGGAGCGTCGTCACAGTGCTGCGCTCCCAGGAGCGAACGCCCACGCCGACCCGCCGGCTCCGCCCGGGCCGACGGAGTCGTCGTCGGGGCACAGCCAGCCAGTCGTCGTTTCTTCGCGAGCTCAAGGACGAAGCGGGCCGGCTCGCCCGCGGCGCGGGTGAGGAGCTCGCGCACACCGCCCTCTCTCGGCTGGGCGGAGCGTTCCTGGGTGCCTGGAACTCGGGGGGGCGGTAGGACCTTGGTGGCGGCACTTCTCGTGGCACTGGGGTGGCTCTTGCTGCTGCCCCAGCCCGCATGGGCCTGGGGCCCGGCCACGCACGTGGCCCTGGGCGAGGCCGTGCTGGCCTCTCTCTACCTGCTGCCACCAGCCATCCGTGCGCTGCTCGAGAGGTTTCCCATCCACTTTCTCTACGGCTCGGTGGCCGCCGACATCTCGTTCGCCAAGAAGTACGTTCCCGAGGGCCGTCACTGTCACCACTGGCCGGTGGGTGAGGAGATCCTGGCGTCGGCCGAGAACGACGCGCTGAGAGCCACCGGGCTCGGCTACCTCGCGCACCTGGCGGCGGACACGATCGCCCACAACCTCTTCGTGCCCCGGCAGCTCCTGCTCACCAGCACGACCCAGGCGTTGGGGCACACGTATTGGGAGCACCGGATGGACATGCACGTGGGCCAGGATCACATGGCCAAGGCCCGCCGGCTCGTGATCGACTACGATCACTCCGAGGCCGACGCCCTCTTCGACGCCGTGCTCAGCCGGACCCTTTTCAGCTTTCAGACGAATCGGCGCATCTTCCGCGGAATGATCCGTATCCAGGACAGCGATCAGTGGCAACAGGTCTTCGATCGGGTCCTGAAGAACTCCCGCTTCGACCTCCCGGACACCGACGTGGAGCAGTACGGCGCCCTCTCTTTCGACTATGTCGTCGACTACCTGACAAGCCGAAGCGACTCGCGCCCTGGCGCTCTGGATCCGGTCGGGGATCTGAACCTGCGGCTCGCCAAGAAGGTGCGCCGGGTGGCCATGGCGAATCCCGAGGCCCAGGATGCCACGGCACTGGCGGAGATGGCCAACGAGTTCTTCCCACTGCCTGCCGAGCCGCTGCGCTACTGGCCGTCGCCCGAATTCGACACGCCCTGGAGCGCGGACGTCATCCCTCTCCAGCCAACCGCCGAGACAGAACAGCCCGAGCAGCCTTTGGGTCTGCCCGCCCCGCCGAGCGCTTCATGACCTCCCCGATGAAGAAGCCGAGCAACCGCGCCTGCCCCGCCCGGTAACGGCTCACCTCGTCCGGGTGGTCCGCCAGCGCGGCCTGAACCCACTCCTCCAGCTGCTCGGCACCCGAAACCTGGGCCAGGCCTCCGGCTTCGACGATTTCGGTTGCGGGCAGGCCGGTCTCCACCATCTCCACCAGGACCTGCCTGCCCATCCGCCGCGACAACGTTCCGTCCTCCACCAACTCCACCAGCGCCACGAGTCCTGCGGGAGAAACGGGGAAGTCGGCGAGCCCGAGGCCCCGCTCGTTGGCCTCACGTAGCACCGGGCCCATCACCCAGTTGGACGCCTCCTTGGCCTGAAGCCCCGCCGCCACCAGGGCCTCGAAGTAGTCGGCGACGCCCCTCGACGCCGCGAGCACACCGGCGTCGTACTCCGGCAGTCCCAGCTCCACCTCGAAACGCCGGCGCCGGTCGTCGGGCAGCTCGGGCAGAGTCGACCGGAGTGCCTCGATCTCGGACGATTCCAGGACCAGGGGCGGCAGGTCGGGGTCGGGGAAGTACCGGTAGTCGTGGCTCTCCTCCTTCGACCGCATGGTGCGGACTCGAGCCGCGGCCGCGTCCCACAGCAGGGTCTCCTGTACGATCCGCCCCCCCTGCTCCAGGACCGCGACCTGACGGGCGATCTCCGTGTGAAGGGCCCGCTCCACCGCGGAGAACGAGTTGAGGTTCTTCACCTCGGTCTTGGTCCCGAGGCCCCGGGAACCGGAGGGTCGCACCGAGACGTTCGCATCCACGCGGAGACTCCCCTCCTCCATGTTGCAGTCGCTCACGTCCAGGTACTCGAGAAGTCGCTTCAGGCGTTGGAGGAAGGACCGGGCGTGCTCCGGTGACGCGAGGTCCGGTCCGGTCACGATTTCGACGAGGGGAGTGCCCGTCCGGTTCAGGTCCACGGCCGTGGCACCCTCGAAGCGATCGTGCAGGGACTTGCCCGCATCCTCCTCGATGTGGATGCGCGTGATGCCGACCACGGGGGCATGCTCCCCGTCTCCGGCGGCGAACCGACCTCCGGTGGCCAGCGGCGCCTCGAACTGGGAGATCTGGTACCCCTTGGGCAAGTCGGGATAGAAGTAGTTCTTCCGGGCGAAGACGCTCGTGGGATGAACGCGGCACTCCAACGCGAGCGCGACTGTGACCGCGAGTCGGACGGCTTCGCCGTTGAGGACCGGGAGGGCGCCGGGCAGGCCCAGGCACACGGGGCAGACATTCGTGTTGGGAGCCGCGCCGAACGCCGTAGAGTCAGCGCAGAACAGCTTCTCTGCGGTGCGAAGCTGAACGTGCACCTCCAGGCCGATGACGGGCTCGTACCCGCTCGGGGTCCCGCGTGGGCCGGCGTCGTCCGTCACGTCCCGTCCTCCGCCAGGGCCGCCTCCAGGGCGCCCGCCGCCCGGAGCATGGAGACCTCGCCCCAGTGGGGTGCCATGATCTGCCCGCCCACCGGCAACCCCCCGCTCCGGCCGATGGGTAGGGACATTGCCGGGATGCCGGCCAGGTTGGCGGTGACCGTGAAGACGTCGCTCAAGTACATCTGAACCGGGTCCTGCACTCGCTCGCCAATGCGGAAGGCGACCGTGGGCGACGTAGGCGTGAAGAGCACGTCCATCTCCTGGAAGGCGTCGCCGAAGTCGGCTGCCACGCGAGCCCGTGCCCTCTGGGCGCTGCCGTAGTAGGCGTCGTAATAGCCGGCGGACAGCGCGTACGTCCCCAGCATGATCCGACGCTTCACCTCGACGCCAAAGCCCTCGGACCTGGATCGCTCATACATCTCACGAGGAGACAGGGACCCTTCGGCCCGGCGGCCGAAGCGGACCCCGTCGAACCTGGCCAGATTGCTGGATGCCTCGGCTGGGGCGATGACGTAGTACGCCGGGATGGCGAGGTGCGTATTGGGGAGAGAGACGTCCAGGATCTCTGCGCCCCGACCTCGGAGGCGGTCGAGAGCACGCTGGCACAATCGCTGGATCTCGGGTCCCAGCGACTCCGGCAAGTACTCTCTGGGCACCCCTACCCGAAGACCTTCCGCGCCTCCGAGGGCGGCGGCGGCGAACGAATGGCGAGGCCGGGCCTGGGACGTGGAGTCGCGCGGGTCGTGCCCGGCGATGGCGTCCAGGAGTGCCGCAGCGTCCTCCACCGTTCTCGCGAGGGTCCCGACCTGGTCCAGCGACGAGGCGAAGGCCACGAGCCCGTAGCGGGACACGAGCCCGTAGGTGGGCTTGATGCCCACGACTCCGCACAGGGCGGCGGGCTGACGCACCGAGCCCCCGGTGTCCGAGCCCAGCGCCCCCGGAACCAGACCGGCGGCCACGGCCGCGGCCGATCCCCCGGAGCTGCCTCCTGGCACGCGCTCGCGGTCCGCCGGGTTCAGCGTGGGCCCGCGCGCGGAGTTTTCGGTCGAGGACCCCATTCCGAACTCGTCCAGGTTGGTCTTGCCCACGATCACGGCGCCGGCATCGCGGAGGCGGCGTACCGCGGTGGCCTCGAACGGTGACCGATAGCCCTCGAGCATCCGGGAGGCGCACGTGGTCGGCATGTCCAGGGTCGCCAGGTTGTCCTTAACGGCGATGGGCACGCCCGCCAGCGCTCCGTCTTCCCGGGCTGCCGTGCTGCTCCCTGGGCTGTCGACGCCATGGGTTCGAGGCTGCCCGGGGGACGAAGCCGGAGGAGGAGGGCCGGCCTCCGGGCCCGGGAGGACCGACAGAAAGGCGTTCAGATCGTCCCGGGCCCGGATCGCCTCCAGGGCGGCGGAGACGAAGTGGCTCGGCCCTACCGTCCCGGCGCGGACGGCCCGGGCCATGGCCGAGATCGGCCGGGCGAGAGGCCCGTCGCTCACGGGTCGGGGCCCTCCCCCCCGCCCTCCTCCTGCAGGACCGACAGTCCCGGCACCACGAAGAGACCATCCCGCAAGTCCGGCGCGAAGCTCTCGGGCGGCAGCCGAAGCGGGTCGGGCTCGGCGTCTCCCGGGCGGCGCTCCGGGGCCCTCGACGGACCCACCGACGCTCCGGCGGCCTCAGCCGCTTCGGCCGTCGGCAGCGCCGCGACGTGCTCCAGGATGGCATTCAACTCCCGGGTCAGCCGCCGGGTCTCGTCGTCCGGCAAGACCAGGTGGGCCAGAGCGGCCACGCGCCGTACGTCCTCAGGGGTGACGGACAAGAGCGGGTCTCCTCAGTCGAAGGGCCGTTCCAGCCCGGCGTACCGCGCCAGCAGCTTTTTCCTGCCTACCTCGTCGAACTCCACCAGCAGCTTCAGATCCCGGCCGAAGCCGGAGACGTCGACGATGGAGCCCTCGCCGAACGTCGCATGGACCACCCGCTCACCCTTCACGAACCGTGGCAGGTCCTGGTTCAGGGAGAAGTCCAGGTCGGGGTCGAAGTCCGCCATGGGCCGGCGGGCGGCTTCCGTCCGGGCCGGCACCCGGGTCCGGTAGGCCTCCGACGCCGTGTCCCGGGCTCGGAGCCTCAGCGACTTCCGCTTCTCCAGCAGATCGGCGGGGATCGCCTCCACGAAGGAGGAGAGGCCGCCATACATGTACTCGCCGGCTCGGCGGCGGCGGCGTGCATGCGTCAGGTACAGCTTGTCCTCCGCCCGGGTGAGCCCCACGTAGAAGAGCCGGCGCTCCTCCTCCAGTTGCTCGGGCTCCTCGAAGGCCCGACTCAGGGGGAACAGCCCGTCCTCCAGGCCGGCGATGAACACCGAGGGGAACTCCAGGCCCTTCGCGTTGTGGAGGGTCATGAGGACCACCGCGTCGGCGTCCGGATCATGGCGGTCCACGTCGGCGACGAGCGCCACCTGCTGCAGGAACAGGTCCAACTCGGTGAAGCGGTCGCGCTCGCCCTCGTCCCAGTCCTCCATCAGCTCCGCGTCGAAGTCCAGCGCCCCGGCGATGAGCTCCTTGACGTTCTCGATCCTGTCTTCGCCCTCGGGGCCCTCGGCGCGGAGGTGCCTCACCAGCTCCAACTCCTCGATCAGGTCGCTGAGCAGGTCGCCGACGCGCTGCCGGGCCGCCCTGGCCGAGTACCGTTGGATCAGCGAGGCGACGCCGTCGAGGCCCCGGGCGGCGGCCGTCCGCAGCCCGGCGATCTCGGAGCTTCGGGCCGCCGCCTCGAGGAGGGTCAGGTCCTCGGACTCTGCCCAGCCCCTGACGTGCCCCATGCTCGTGGCTCCGACGCCGCGTCGCGGGTAGTTGACCACCCGATCGAAGGCCTCGGCATCCTTGGGATTCGAGATGAGGCGCAGGTACGCCAGCACGTCCTGGATCTCACGCCGCTCATAGAAGCGGACGCCGCCCACGACCTGGTACGGGACACCGCGCCGCCGAAAGGCGTCTTCGAGCGCCCTGGATTGGGCGTTTGTGCGGTAGAGCACCGAGAAGCGCCGGTAGCTTCGGTCGGGCCGGTCCTGGAACCGCTCCAGGATCTCCTCGACGATCCAGCCGGCTTCGTCCGTCTCATCGCCCGTCTCGACGAGCGTGATCGTCTCCCCGCCCACCCGTTCCGTGCGCAGCGTCTTGCCCTTTCGCCGCAAGTTCAGCGCGATCACGGCGTTGGCTGCGGCCAGGATCCGCTCCGTGGACCGGTAGTTCTGCTCGAGCCGCACGGTGGCGGCCCCGGGAAACGCTTGCTCGAAGTCGAGGATGTTGCGGATGTCGGCGCCCCTCCAGCCGTAGATGCTCTGATCGTCGTCGCCCACGACCATGAGGTTCCGGTGCTCCCCGGCCAGTAGCTCCACAAAGCGGAACTGGGCCCGGTTGGTGTCCTGATACTCGTCCACCAGGACGAAGGCGAATCGCTCGCGGTACCGCTCGAGGAGGCGCTCGTCCTGCTGGAGAAGCTCCACGGGTCTCACGAGCAGATCGTCGAAGTCGAAGGCGTTCTGGTCCTTCAGGGAGCGCTGATAACGGGGATACACCTTCGCGACGTTGCGGACGAACACGTCGAAGCTGTCCCCGTTGTCGGCGGCGAAGTCCTGGGGACCCACGAGCTGGTTCTTGGCACCGCTGATCTGGGCCCGGATCGCCTTCGGTGACCACCGCTTCGGATCGAGGCCCACCGCCTCGGTGGTCCGCTTGATCTGCCGGAGGCTCTGCTCGGCATCGAGGATGGTGAAGGTGTGGGACCAACCCAGCTGCGGCGCATGACGCCGGAGCAGGCGCGCGCCCATGGAGTGGAACGTGCCCATCCACATGCCCGCCGGCTCGGTGCCCAGGGCGCGGCGGATCCTCGTCCTCATCTCCTGTGCCGCCTTGTTGGTGAAGGTGACGGCGAGGATCCGTTCCGGCGGCACCCCATGGTGCTGGATCAGGTGACAGATCCTCACCGTCAGCACCCGGGTCTTGCCGGACCCGGCGCCGGCCAGTACCAGGATCGGTCCCTCGAAGTGGGAGACGGCTGCTTGCTGTTCGGGGTTCAGGCCCTGGGCGTAGGGCGGGGCGGCGTGGTCCTTCTCGATCATGGGCTCCGGCAAGGATGTGGACGAGCGGTGGTGCCCCAGGGCCAGCGCCGAGACTCCGGCACCGAGTCGCTCGAGGCTAGGCCTCAACGCGGCGCGGCGCCAGGGGTCCGATCCGCACCCGCCGCACGCACCTGGGGAACGGGCTCGAGGGTCTCGGCGGCGGTCGGCAACCGCACCTGAAAGGTCGCGCCTCGTCGGTTCCGCTCCAAGAGCTCGATGCGACCGCCGTGCATGCTCTCGAAAATCCGCTGCGCCAGCGCCAGGCCGACGCCCCATCCCCCCTTCTTGCCGCTCGTCCCCGGCTCGAAGAGGCGTTCCCGGAGATCGACGGTCACACCGGGACCGGTGTCGCGCACGCGGAGCGTCACCCAGCCCGGCGTCTCGGACCGGGCATAGATCATGATGCGCCCGCCGCGGCCGGCCAGGGCGTCCAACGAGTTCTTCACCAGGTTCTCCAGGGCCCAGACGAGCAGCACTCCGTTGCCGCGGATGAGGGGCAAGGTGTCCGGAATGTCCACCATGAGACGCACGTCGGAGCCGAAACGAGGGAGCCGGGCGCGTATGTACTGCTCCAATTCCCCCCCCACCGTCGACAGAGCCAACGGACGGAGGTCCGGTGACCGGCCGATGAGCTCGAACCGGCGGCTCACCCGCTCCAGGCGCTCCAGGTCCTCCTCGATCCCCCGGGCAATCTCGAGGCTGGGGAGGCTCTCGGGTCGCTCGTCAAGCGGCAGTCGAAGCAGCTCGAGCCAGCCCTCCAGCGAGCTGAGCGGTGTGCCGAGCTGGTGGGCCAGCTCCCTGGCCATCCCGGCCCACGCCCGCTCCGCCTCGGCCCTGCGTTGAAAGGTGAACACCACGAAGCCGATCAGGGCGGTCAGCACCAGCCCCCCGACCTGGAGCCAGGGGACCCAGCGCAGCTGCCGTACGACCGGCGTGTCACCGAAGTGGATGTGGTTCCCCGCCGGGTCTCCCACCGGGCTCCGCCGGGCGGAGAGCTGGACGACGTATTGCTGGATCCGGGCCTGACCCTCGGGCGTCGTCGGGTCGGCTTCGAAGGGCAGGTTCTCCACGGCCAGAACCGAATCTCGTGGGTCGGTGACTACGAGAGGCACACCCACCTCCACGACCAGGCGCTGGAGCTCGAAGAGGGTCTCGTCGGCCGCGGCGGGGTCGGGATCGCTGGCCCACTCCTGGACCTCGGCGAACACCTCGGTCAGGACCGCACCGTCTTCCCGGAGCGCGTCCACGATCCGCTGGGTGTAGGCGATGTACCAGACGAGCAGGCTGCCGAACAGCACGGCCAGGGCCAGCGACCAACCCCTCCGGGTCAGCACGCGGCCCCTCCAGGTCGGTCGTGCGAGCTCCGGGTACGGACACTCCGTCCCCGCGGCCCTCGCCTACGCCAGGCGATCCGTCCCGAGCCGATCCCGGACCGATTCTGGCACCGTGACGGTTCCATCTGCCTCCTGGTAGGTCTCCAGGATCGCCACCATCAACCGGGGCAACGCGAGCCCGGACCCGTTCAGGGTGTGGACGAACCGGGGCTTCTCCCCGGCGGCCGGTCGGAATCGGATGTTGGCCCGTCGGCTCTGATAGTCCGTGAAGGTGCTACAGCTCGAGACTTCGAGCCACCGCTCCACGCCGGGGGCCCACACCTCGAGGTCGTACGTCATGGCCGAAGAGAAGCCCAGGTCTCCCGTCGCCAGCCGCACGACCCGGTACGGCAGGTTCAGGATCTGCAGGACCCTTTCGGCCTCGCCGGTGAGCTCCTCCAGGGCCTCCAGGCTCCGGTCCGGTCGCTCGTAGCGGACGAGCTCGACCTTGTCGAACTGGTGCACGCGAAGCAGCCCCCGGGTGTCCTTTCCGGCTGCGCCCGCCTCTCGCCTGAAGCACGGCGAGTAGGCGGTGTACAGAACCGGGAGCTCGTCCGCCTCCAGGATCTCGTCCCGGTGGAGGTTGGTGACCGGCACCTCCGCGGTCGGGATCAGCCACAGGTCGTCGCGTTCGGTCTGGTACGACTCATCGGCGAACTTGGGGAGCTGTCCAGTGCCCATGAGCGCCTCAGGGGTGACCAGATACGGCACGCGCAGCTCCCGGTACCCGTGCTCCCCGACGTGCAGGTCGATCATGAAGTCGATGAGCACGCGCTGCAGGCGAGCGCCCACGCCCTTCAGCAGCGGAAAGCCCGATCCGGACACCTTGGCGCCGCGGGGCAGGTCCAGGATGTCCAGGGCCTCGCCCAGGTCCCAATGGGCCTGGGGGGCGAAGTCGAACTCCCGGCGCGTGCCCCAGGTCCGCACGACCTCGTTGTTCTCCTCACCGCCGCACGGCACCTCGGCCAGGGGCGAGTTGGGGATGGACAGCAAGAGCTCCTCGATTCGGCGGTCGCACGCCATCACCCGGGCGTCGAGCTCGCCGATGGCCGTGGCCACGGCCCGCATCTCGGCGATGACGTCGTCGGCCGTCTCGCCCGCCTTCTTCATCTCGCCGATTCGGCGGGAGGCCTCGTTGCGCCGGGCTTTCAACACGTCGACCTCGGCGATCCCCTCACGGCGGCTCAGGTCCTGGGCGAGGAGCTCGTCCACCATGCCGTCGCCGCCCTCGACGCCCCTTCTGGCCAGGCCGGCCTTGAGCGTGTCGGGCTCCTGCCGGATCGAACGGATGTCCAGCATGACGTCAGCTCCGTTCCTGGTCAGGCTGGAGGTTTCGGTCCTCGCAGCGGGGGTTGTTGTCGAAGACGAAATGGACGCTCTCGAGCTCCGTGTCGATGACGAGGGGCTCGAGCTTGGCGTAGAACATACAGACACCGAAGCTGGAGGACTGGAGGCGTGTGCGCACCACGTAGACATTGCCCAGGGCGAGGAAGACCGGATCCGTGGCCGTGTACAGGGTCGTATCCGCCGGTGCCTCCAGGACATCGTCGAAGCTCACGTCCGCGATCACCGTGATGCGCGCCTCGCTCACGACTCCCAGGGCGCCGGGCGGGACCAGGGCCAGACGCCCGTCACGCGTGTCCAGCGCCACGTCCCACGCGTCGGTGGAGCCCGGTGCCTCGACCACGAAACGGTCACGATCCAGGAAGTCGAAGGCGGACGGCAATCCCAGCTCGGGGCGGGCCAACGAGTAGATCACCGTGGTGTCGGGCGTCGAGATCCAGGTGATCTGGAACGGGTCGTCCCCACAGGCGGCCGCGGCGCCGCCGAGAACGAGCGCCGTCAGACCCGAGACCAGTAGCCGGGACGGGGAGCGGGGTCGATTCACTTGGGTGTCGTCAGAGGTGCGAGGGACCTGCGCGAACGCTTCCGGCACCCGGCGGCACACCGCTGTCAGCGGAGGCCGGGAAGGCGCTGATTTCTTGACATTTACACCCCCCGGCCGGTAGGTTCCCCGCCTTCAGGATCGGTCTCCCCAGCAGGAGGTTCTCTTGGTCGAAAGGGCACCGACTCCCGCCGGCGAGCGGCGGGTCCTGGTTGCCGACGACGAACCCCATGTCCGGCGGATCCTGACCACCCTGCTCCGGTCCCGCCCCTTCGACATCGACACGGTACCCGACGGCCGCGCCGCCCTGGATGTCCTGGAGGGAGACACCCACTACGACCTCGTGCTGCTCGACCTCATGATGCCCGAGGCCTCGGGACTCGAGGTGCTGGCCAGGGTGCAGGAGCTCGACCACCGCCTGAGCCTCCCGATCGTCGTCCTCACGGCCAAGGGCCAGGATACCGACCGGGAGCAAGCGTTCTCCCTGGGAGCGAGAGACTTCGTCACCAAGCCCTTCAGCCCGAAGAAGCTGCTTGCCCTCATCGACGCCCTCCTCGAACACCCCTGATCCGCACCTCTGGATCACGGTGCTGGCCGGCGGCGTGGGATCCCGCTTCTGGCCGGTGAGCACCCCGCTTCGGCCGAAGCAGCTCCTTCCGCTGGGCGGAGACCGGCCCATCGTGGAGGACACCGTGAACCGGGCCCTCGCTCTGGTGCCGCCGGAGCGAATCCGCGTTCTGGCCGGGGGCCCAGTGGCAGATCGGATCATGGCCTCGCTCCCCGAGCTGGGCCCCGAGACCCTGCTGCGCGAGCCCAGAGCCCGGGGCACGGGACCGGTTCTGGCGTGGGCCGCTTGGGAGCTGGCCCGCCTCGACCCCGACGCAATTCTGGTGTCACTCCACTCCGACCATGTGATCCAGCCCCTCGAGGGCTTCCGCGCCGTGATCGCCCGCGCCGCGGAGGTTGCCGGCCGGTTCGACCGGCTTGTGACCGTGGGCGTCGTGCCCGACCGGCCCGAGACCGGATACGGCTACGTCCTGCCGGGCGACGCGCTTCCGGTGGAAGGAACGCCCGAGGCCTTCGACGTCGAGGCCTTCGTGGAGAAGCCGGACGCGGAGACCGCGGCTCGGTACGTATCCGCCGGCTACCTCTGGAACTCGGGGATCTTCGTGTGGAAGGCCTCGGTGCTTCTCGCCGAGATCGAGGCGGTGGCCCCGGAGATCGGGCGGCTGCTCCCTCATCTCGAAAGGGGTGAGGTCCAGGGCTTCTTCGATGCCGCCGAGGCCGTGGCCATCGACGTGGCGGTCCTCGAGCGCAGCCAACGGGTGTCCACGGTGCGGGCGGCGTTCTCCTGGGACGACGTTGGATCCTGGGAGGCCCTGGGCCGCACGAGAGAGGCCGACGAGGCCGGCAACATCCGGATCGGAGACGCTCACGTCGTCGACGGAGGTCGGAACATCGCCTACTCCGAAGACGGCGCCGTCGTCCTCTTCGGCGTTCACGACCTGGTGGTCGTCCGCTCCGGCGGCGTCACCCTCGTGACTCCCCGCCGAAGAGCGCCCGAGCTGAAGGAGCTCCTGGCGGCGCTCCCCGAGCGGCTCCGTGACCCGTCGTAGATGACCCGCGCCCATTCACCCCGCGAAGGGAGACGCCCTGCGGGCCATGACGCTCTTCCTCTTTGACGACGCCCGGGCGCGAGCCTGGGAGCCGTTCGCCCTGACGCGACCCGTGGGCGAGCTGCTGTTCGGATGCGCCCTGCTGAGGGAGCGGGCGGAGAGCTCGTGGGGACTCCCCTGCTCCGGGCACGTCGCCGGATCCGCACTCGCCGGCTTCGAGGAGAAGGGGGCGCCTCCGGTCGTGGAGCTCCCCGGAGATCCCTCGTCGGCGAGGATTCTGGTCAGCAGCCGGGCGGTGCTCCCCGAAGTGACGCTCCCCGTCCCCGCCGCGCCGGCCACGCTGTTGACCGAGGACGGCGTAGCCGGCTGGATCCTACCGGCGGGCGTGCCGTCACCGCCCCCTTCGGCCCTGGCCATCCCGGCTGCCTGGTCGGCCGCGCCCCCTCCGGTCCGGGTCGAGGGCTTCCTCCTCGACGCCCCCTGGGAGCTGGTGGAGCGGAACGGAGCGCGGATCCGGGACGACGCCGTCACGGCGGGGCTTCGTGCCGCCCCACCCTCGGAGGTGGCGCGGATCGGCGAAGATCCGGTGCTCCTGGGGCCGGAGGCGGTCATCGAGCCCGGCGTCGTCGTGGATACCCGGGACGGACCGGTGATCCTGGACGGGGACGCCCGCGCCCTCGGCCCCGCCAGGCTCACGGGCCCCCTGTACGTGGGCCCCCAGTCCGTCCTTCTAGGTGGGACCGTGGCGAATAGCAGCCTCGGCCGCCGCTGCATCGTGCGTGGCGAGGTGGCGGACTCGGTTCTCACGGGATTCTGCAACAAGGCGCACGACGGCTATCTCGGACATGCCCTGCTGGGGCGCTGGATCAACCTGGGGGCCTTGACGACCAACAGCGATCTCAAGAACACGTATGGCCCGGTCCGGGTGGAGCTCGGCAGCGGCCCCGTGGACACGGGACGCCTCAAGGTCGGCTGCTACCTGGGCGACTACGTGCGCACGGGCATCGGCACGCTCCTGAACACCGGGGCCGTCATCGGTGCGGGCTCGAATGTCTTCGGCGGCCAGATGCCGCCCAAGTACGTGCCGCCCTTTGCCTGGGGGGCCGGGACCGAGCTCACGGAGCATCGGCTGGACCGCTTCCTGGAAACCGCCCGCCGCATGCAGGAGCGGAGAGCGCAGGTGCTCACCGACGGCATGGCAGCCTTGCTGGCGGCCGCGTGGCACGGAACCAGGGAGCTCAGACGGTCGCGGGGCATCGGGCCGTGAGGATCAGTGTCCTCGGCAGCGGAAGCGCCGGCAACTCCATTCTGGTCGCGGCCGGCTCCACCCGTATCCTGGTGGACGCCGGATTCAGCGGCCGGGAGCTCGTTCGCCGTCTCGACGCCGTCGGCGTGGCTGCGGAGAGCCTGGCGGGCATCGTCGTGACCCACGATCACGGCGACCACACCCGAGGCATCGGGGTGCTCGCCCGCCGCTTCGGCGTCCCGCTCTACCTGACGGAGCTGACCCACCGCGCCTGCCGACGGCTGCTGCGAGGCAGCGAGGACGTGCGCACCTACCGGCCGGGGCGTGCCTTCGAGATCGGCTCGCTCCGGGTGGAGCCCTTTCTCACCGTCCACGACGCCGTGGACCCGGTGGCCGTTGCGGTCGTAGACCCCCACACCGAGACCCGAATCGGACTCGCAACGGACCTCGGTCGCCCGACCGCCCAGGTCCGGCACGCCCTGTCGGGATGCGACTTCCTGGTGTTGGAGGCTAATCACGATGAGGTGCTGCTCCGGGAAGCACCCTATCCCTGGTCGGTCAAAGGGCGGATCGCGTCGAGTCACGGCCACCTCTCCAACCACGCGGCCGCGCGCCTGGCGTGTGACCTCCTCCACCCCCGCCTCGCCGGCATCCTGCTGGCCCATCTCTCCAACGAATCGAACCGGCCCGAGCTCGCCCACCGCGTCGTGAGCGGAGCCCTCGAGCGGGCGGGGTACCGGGGGTATCTGGCGGTCGCCCGACAGGACGACCCTACCGAGCTGATCGACGTCGGGGCACTGCGCCTGCGCACCGGTCCGGCCCAGCTGTCGTTCCTGTAGCGGCCCGTCGGCCGACCGCCGTGGTTCGACGGGCCGTCACGAACCGCCGCGGCGGTGTCCGTCTCGCGCCGGCGCGGACATGGCGGTCCAGGCCGGCTACATACCGAAGAGGCGGAGCACGTCGTTGGACAGGGCCAGGACCATGATCCCCAGGATCACGACGAGCCCTACCTGGCTCCATCGGATGCGCTGCTCCACGGAGAGCGCCTTCCCGCGGATTGCCTCGATGCCCAGGAACACCAGGTGTCCGCCGTCCAGGATCGGGATGGGCAGGAGGTTCAGCACCGCGAGGTTGATGGAGAACAGGGCCATGAAGCTGAGGAAGCGCTCGACTCCCATGGCCGCGGCCTGGCCCGACGCCTGCCCGATGGTGATGATGCTACCCAGGGACCGGGGAGAGACGCCGCCGGTGAAGAGATTCCGCAGGAAGTCGAGGATCATGTCGGTCATGAACACGGTGCGGTTCCAACCGATGCGAACCGCCTCGCCGAAGTCCACCGGGCTGTAGATGGCGCTCACTTCTTGAACCTGGACGCCGACCTTCCCCACCGTCCGCGCGTCGCCCGTAACCGGGTCCGTTTCCTCGACGGCGTTCACACCCACCATGCGGGTGACCTCCCTGCCGTCCCGCTCCAGGCTCAGGGTGACCCGCTCTCCCGGCCGGGACTCGATCATGGTCACGAACGACATCCAGCCCGTCACCGCTTCGCCGTCGACGGCCAGGATCCGGTCTCCGGCCTCCACGCCCCCCTCGTAGGCCGGCTCTCCGGGGGTGACCAGCGCCACCACCGGATCCCGCCAGAACACCAGCGAGATAGCCATACGCACCCGGTCTTCCTCCTCGGCGGGAACCCGGACTTCGAGGGTGGTGACGGGATCCGCCAGCCGGATGGTCAACGGGCCCGGATCCGCGTCCACGATTCCCCGCTCCACGTCGCCCCAGTGCCGGACGGGCGCATCGCCGATCGTCTCGATGCGCTGCCCCGGCTGGATGTCGGCCAGCGACTCCGCCCCTGCCGGAAGCACGTGCTCCAGGACGGCCCCGACGCGGGTGGTGTCCGCGCTCCGGATCCCCCAGACGGCCGCCGCCCCGACGTAGACGGCCAGGGCGAAGAGCATGTTCATGATGACGCCGGCCGAGATCACGAACGCCCGGGCCCACACGGGCTTCGCGTCGAAGTCCCGCGGCCCCGGCTGGCGCTCGGTCTCGACGGGCCCTCCTTCGACCTTGTCCATCATCTCGTCCGCCATCCCGCCCATCTTGACGTAGCCGCCGAGCGGGATCGCGCTCAGGACGTACTCCGTCTCGCCCTTCGTGACGCCCCAGATGACGGGCCCCAGGCCGATGGAGAAGCGTTGGACCTCGATGTTCACGGCCTTCGCCGCGAGGAAGTGGCCGAGCTCGTGCACGAAGATGAGCACGCCCAGGACGATGATGGTGGCAAGAACGGTCATGTCTCTGTCCTACGACCGGACGGTCTGGCAGGCCCGTACGGCCTCGTGGGCCGCGGCGCGGGCTCTCGCGTCCGCCTCCAGTAGATGTTCGACGCTGGCGACCGACTCCGCGGCCGACTCCTCCAAAGCGTGTTCGACGACGCGCGCGATCTCGGTGAATCCGATGCGCCGCCCGAGGAACGCCTCGACGGCGACCTCGTTGGCGGCGTTATACACCGCAGGGGCCGTCCCTCCCCGCCTGCCGGCCTGCTCACCGAGTCCAAAGAGGGGGAAGCGAGCCCGGTCCACCTCCTCGAACGTCAACGGGGAGGCCCGCACCGGGTCGAACGTGCGCAGCGCCCCGTCCTCCACCCTGCGCGGATAGCTCAATGCGTAGAGGATCGGGAGCTCCATGGTTGGAAACCCCAACTGGGCCATCACGGATCCGTCCACCAGCTCGACGAAGGAGTGGATGATCGACTGGGGGTGGACAACCGCCCCGATTCGCTCGTACGGCATCTCGTAGAGGAAGTGGGCTTCGATCACCTCCAGTGCCTTGTTGGCGAGGGTGGCCGAGTCGATGCTGATCTTGGCGCCCATATCCCAGGTCGGATGGTCGAGGGCGTCCTCCGGCCGCACCCGCTCCAGCTCGTCACCTCCCCACCCCCGGAACGGTCCACCGGACGCGGTCAGGACGATGCGAGAGACCGCCGACGGCGTGCACCCTTCCAGACACTGCAGGATCGCCGAATGCTCGCTGTCGATGGGTACCAGCTCGCCGCCGCCGGCGTGGGCGGCCTCCAGCACCAGGGGGCCACCGGCCACCAGGGACTCCTTATTGGCGAGCGCGAGCCGTTTTCCGGCCCGAAGGGCCCGCAACGTGGGCTCGAGGCCGGCTGCTCCCACCATCGCGTTCACTACGACGTGAGCGTCCGGCGTCTCGGCCATCTCCAGCAGGGCGTCGCGGCCCGAGAGCCAGCGCGTACTCGGCGAGTTGGGCCTGTCGTCGGGCACCGACGGATCGGCCACGACGGCGAAGGCTGGGCGATGGACCTGAACCTGAGCCGCGAGCCCTTCCACGGACGAGTTGGCGGCCAGCGCCACGACGCGGAACTTATCCGGATGACGGGCGATCACCGCCAGCGTGCTCTTGCCGATGGAGCCCGTAGACCCAAGGACGACGACGTCGATCAAGCCAGCACCTCCGCGACTCTTATGAGAGCGTAGGCCAGCGGGATGTTGAAGAACAGGGCGTCGAACCGGTCGAGGGCTCCACCGTGACCCGGAAGCAGGCGGCCCGAGTCCTTCACCCCGGCTTCTCGCTTCATCACCGACGCGGCCAGGTCGCCGACCTGGGCCGCGGCCCCGAGGACCAGGCCCATGAGCGCCGCGGTAGCCGGATTCAACCCGGGGCGGGGCGAAACCTGCAGGACCAGGCCGGCGTAGAGCGCGGCGACCACCACCGAGCCGACGAGGCCGGCGACTCCGCCGACCACCGTCTTACCCGGACTGACGCGAGGGATCAGCTTGCGCTTGCCCCACGCCCTGCCGGCGAAGTATGCGGCGGAGTCGCCCACCCAGGTGACCAGGATGGGGAAGAACAGCAGCGCTGCGCCAGCCAGCGGCAGCGCCTCCCCACCCGTGGCGGGGGGCAGGTGCCGCAAGAGGAGCGCGAACGCCAGAGAGCCACCCGTGTAGATGGCCGCGACCACGGTGGCCGAAACAGCCGTGATCGGTTGGCCGTCCGGCCATCGGCGCCACACGGCCAGGGCAAGGCACGTGAGCGTCAGAACCAACAACAACGCGAATCCGCGAGCGGCCAGGCCCGGAAATGACGGTGCCTGCGTCGCCGCGAGCACAAGAAGGACCGACGCGGCTACACCGAGGAAGCTGAAGGGCCTCCCGCCGGTGGCTGCTGACAGCTCCTGGTACTCATACGCGGCGATCCCGGCGAAGACGGCCAAGACGACACCGAGTAGCCAACCACCGAGGTAGATCACGAGGAGCGCGAACGGGATTCCCACCACCGCCACGGCCACCCGGGCAGCGAGCTCGCTCCTGGCCATCAGAGGGTCTTGGCCCTCGGGCGGGTCGGGTCGGCTGAGGGCACGGCCCTACGGAGCGGTGACCCGGCCGAACCGACGTTCCCGGCGTTGGTAGTCCTGAACGGCCGCGAACAAATCCTCGCGGGAGAAGTCTGGCCAGAGCACGTCGGTGATGTGGAGCTCCGTGTAGGCCATCTGGAAGAGCAGGAAGTTGCTCAGGCGGTGCTCGCCCGAGGTGCGGATCAGTAGATCCGGATCGGGCAGGTCGCCGGTGAACAGGCCGGTGCGAAACGTGGCTTCGTCGATCTGATCGGGGGCGAGCTCACCGGACGACACCCGTGCGACCAGCGCTCGCACGGCGCGGATGATCTCCTCGCGACCGGAATAGGAGATCATGAGGTTGAGGCGGAGGTTCTGGCCACCGGCCGTGGCTCGGACGATCTGGTCGATCGCTCCCCGGGTGGAGGGATCCACGCGCCCGAGCTCCCCCAGGACGTGCACCTCGACGCCCCGTTTCTTGAGCTCAGCCTCCTCCTTGCGGGCGTAGCGCTGCAGCAGCCCCATGAGGGCGCTGACCTCGGCGCGGGGACGCTGCCAGTTCTCGGTGGAGAACGCGAACAGGGTGAGCACCCGGATGCCGGCTTCCACCGCTCCCTCGGTGACCTCTCGCACAGCCTTCATGCCCTGGCCGTGACCGGCCTGACGGGGCAGACCACGGCGACGGGCCCAGCGTCCATTTCCATCCATGATGATGGCCACGTGGCGCGGGATGTCGCCGTGGAGGCGAATCTCGTTCAGGAGCTCGGATGCCATCGGCAGCGGAGCGTGGAGCTGACCTGGTCGGCGGGCGCGCGCGGCGTCACAGCTCCATGACCTCCTTCTCCTTCTTCTCGAGCATTTCGTCGATCTTCCCGATGTGCTGATCGGTGAGCCGCTGCACCTCGGTGAGCTGACGGCGGCCCTCGTCCTCGCTGATCTCGTGCTCCCTCATGCGCGCCTTGATGTCGTCGTTGCCCTTGTGGCGAGCGACACGCACGGACACACGACCCTCCTCCGCGAGCTTGTGCAGGAGCTTCACGTACTCCCGGCGCCGCTCCTCGTTGAGGGGCGGCACGGGAATCCGGATGATGGAGCCGTCATTCGAGGGGTTGAGGCCGAGGTCGGCGATAAGGATCCCCTTCTCGATGTCCCCGATGAGGCTCTTGTCGAAAGGCTGTACGACGAGGAGTGACGGCTCGGGCGTGCCGACCGTGGCCACCTGATTCAGCGGCATCTTGGAGCCGTACGCGTCCACGCGCACCGTGTCGAGCAGGGCCGGCGTGGCCTTTCCCGTGCGGACCGTCGCGAACTCCCGCCGAACGGCCTCCAACGATTCGTCCATCCGGGTCCTTACTTCTTGCAGCGTCGGCATCGCGAGCGTGTCTCCCGACCGGCCACCTGGCCAGCGCACTGTACGAATGTGCAGTAGTCCTGCAGGCGTCGATCCGCCGTTCGGCCCCGTCAGGACACGAGCGTCCCCACACGCTCCCCGCGGATCGCCGCGGACACGGCGCCCGGCTTCTCCAGGTTGAGCACGACGATGGGGAGGTTGTTCTCCTTGCAGAGCGAAACGGCGGGGGCGTCCATGACCGCGAGCTCCCGGGCCATGACCTCCTGGAAGGTAATCGCAGGGATGAATTCTGCCGAGGGGTCCTTAGCCGGATCGGCCGTGAACACACCAGGCACCTTCGTGGCCTTGATCAACACGTCCGCCTCCATCTCGATTGCCCGCAGAACCGCGGCCGTGTCGGTGGAGAAGTACGGGTTGCCGGTGCCCCCCGCGAAGAGTACGACCCGGCCCTTCTCGAGGTGCCGGAGCGCACGACGCCGAATGTACGGCTCGGCCAGCTCCTCCATGCGAATCGCGGTCATCACGCGCGTGTCGAGTCCTTTCCGCTCCAAGAGGTCCTGGACCGCCAAGGCGTTGATCACGGTGGCCAACATCCCCATGTAGTCGGCCGACACCCGATCCATCCCCTTCTGACTCTGGGTAGCGCCACGGACGATGTTCCCTCCGCCGATGACCAGGCCCAGGGAGACGCCCATGCGGTGGATGCGGATGACTTCGTCGGTGATCCTGTCCACCACGGGGGGATCGATCCCGTAGCCTTGCTCCCCGGCGAGCATCTCGCCCGAGAGCTTCACCACGACCCGTCCGTACTTGAAACGCTCCGCGGGCACGTCGTCGGCCGCCGGCTTCACGAGGCCCTCAGCGTTCGCCGATCGCGAAGCGAGAGAAGCGAGCCACCTCGATCCTCTCACCCGTCTTGGCGGACACCTCGGTCACCAGCTGCTCGATGGTCTTGTCCGGGTCCTTCACGAAGGGCTGCTTCAGAAGCGCGTTCTCCTTGAAGAACTTGGCCAGCATGCCGTCCACGATCTTGTCGTGGATGTGCTCGGGCTTTCCCTCGTTTCGCACCTTCTCCAGATAGACCTGTCGCTCCCGCTCCACGGTTGCCTCGTCGACGTCCTCGGCGGCCACCGCGAGGGGCTTGGAGGAGGCGACGTGCATGGCCAGGTCTTTGGCCAACTGCTTGAACTCGTCGGTGTTGGCGACGAAGTCCGTCTCGCAGTTGAGCTCCACCATCACGCCGATCTTGTTGCTGAAGTGGATGTAGCTGCCGATGGTGCCCTCGTTGGCCGACTTCTCGGCCCGCTTCGCTGCCTTTGCAGCGCCGCGGCTTCGGAGCAGATCGATGGCCGCCTCCATGTCACCGCTGGTCTCCTGGAGCGCGCGCTTGCAGTCCATCATACCGGCAGCGGTACGATCCCTGAGCTCCTTCACGTCCTTCGCGCTGATCTCTGCCATGGTCGTCATGTGCTCTCGTGGTTGAGTACTGCGGTGTTGCCGTCTTTGCCCAAGCTGGGCTCTTCCCTGCTTCTCAAAAAAGAGAGGCGGGAGCGGTGGGCGGAGGGCTGTGCCCATCCGCCGTCCGGCTGCCGCCTCGATCCCGTCCGGGAGGGTTGTCTGGCCGGAGGTTACTCCGCGGCCCCGCCCTCCGTCGCGGGCTCGGGCGCCGCTTCGGCGGGCGCCTCGGCTTCCTCTGCCGCACCGGCGTCCTCGCCGGCGGGCTTCAGGTGCTGGGCGATGACCTCCGGCCGGGGACGCCGCTTCCGCCGCGGGCGTCGCCGCGGGCGTTCGGCGCTTTCGGTCGTCTTCTCGCCGGTCTCGGTGGAGTAGGTCGTGGCCTCGAGCTCCTGGACCCGCTTCTTCTGCTCCTCGGGCACCTGCCTCCGGGCGGCCTCGATCGTGTTCGCCATCACCCGGGTGATGAGGCTCACCGACCGGATCGCGTCGTCGTTGCCCGGGATCGGGTAGTCGATCCGATCCGGATCGGCGTTGGTGTCGGTGATGGCGATCACGGGAATCCCGAGGCGGTTCGCCTCCTTCACGGCGATGTGCTCACGCCGCGCGTCGACGACGAACATGGCGCCCGGAACGCGGCCCATGTCCTTCACGCCAGAGAGGTACTTGTCGAGCTTCTGCCGCTCCCGATCCAGGAGGAGGCGCTCCTTCTTCGTGTAGAACTCGAAGGCGTTTTCTTCCTGACCGCGCTCCAGCTCCTTCAACCTGCGGATCTGTTTCCTGATGGTCTGGAAGTTCGTGAGCATGCCCCCGAGCCACCGCTCGGTCACGTAGAACGCGCCGCAGCGCTCGGCCTCCTGCTTGATGATGGTACCGAGCTGCCCCTTGGTGCACACGAAGAGGACCTGATCGCCGCGGAGTACCACCTCCCGCACCGCCTTCTCGGCCCGCTCGAGACGATCGACCGTCTTGCGCAAGTCGATGATGTGGATCCCGTTGCGCTCGGCGAAGATGAACTTGCGCATCTTCGGGTTCCAGCGACGAGTCTGGTGCCCGAAATGGACGCCAGCTTCGAGGAGCTCGTTCAGACCCACCTGCTGCATCTCGCCTTCCATGGGCTGCTCTGTCTCGGTAGCCGTCGAAGTCATGATCAGCGCTTGCTGAACTGGAAGCGCTTGCGTGCCTTGGGCTGCCCGGGCTTCTTCCGCTCTACCTTGCGGGCGTCGCGGGTGAGCAGGCCATTCGTGCGCATGGCGGGGCGGTGCTCGTCGTCATACGCCACGAGGGCACGGGCGAGACCCATGCGGATCGCGTCCGACTGGCCGGTGAGGCCACCGCCGCGCACCCGGACCCTGACGTCGAACTGGCCTTCGGCATTGGCGACACGCAGCGCCTCTTCGATGCGTAGCTGATGCGCTCTCCGGGGGAAGTACTCGGCGAGGGGGCGGCCGTTGATGGACCACTCACCTCGCCCGGGGCGAAGCGTGACCCGGGCGGTGCTGGTCTTGCGGCGGCCGACCGCGTGGATCTGGTTCGTCGACTCGGTCATGAACTAGGCTCGTATCCTGCTCGAATCTCCAGGGGCTCGGGTGCCTGGCCGACGTGCGGATGCTCGCCGCCCGCATACACCCGCAGCTTCTTTCGCGTGTGGCGCCCCAGCGTGTTCTTTGGGAGCATGCCCTTGACGGCGAGCTCGATGACCCGCTCAGGGTTCTTCTCGATCATGCGCTTGAAGGGGATGTGCCTCTCTCCGCCCATGTAGCCGCTGTGCCGGAAGTAGGTCTTCTGCTCGGCCTTCTTCCCCGTCAGGGCCACCTTCTCCGCGTTGATCACCACGACGTGGTCCCCCACGTCGAGGTGCGGCGTGAAGATCGGCTTGTGCTTTCCACGGAGCACGCGCGCGACCTCGGTGGCCAGTCGGCCGAGGGGCTTTCCATCGGCGTCGACGACCCACCACTTGCGCTCGATCTCGGTGGCTTTGGGCGTGTATGTCTTCATTTTCTGCGAAAAAGCAGGTTCAGCAACAGAGCTTTGAATGATAGTCCAGGCCTTGGGGGGTGTCAACGGCCCGAGAGCCCCGCATCAGACCGTGGAGTGGGGGGGGTTCCGCGGCTTTAGGGGGGCCTCAGCGGTAGGTTTCCAGGAAGCGCGCCCGCGACGCGTGACGCAGCCTGAGCAGCGCCTTTTCCTTGATCTGACGAACGCGCTCCCGGGTGATGCCCAGAAGCGATCCGATCTCCTCCAGCGTCATGGGCTCCTGGTCATCCAACCCGAAGTAGAGGCGAAGGATCTTGGCCTCACGCTCCTTGAGGGTGGACAGCGCCTCTTCGATCGTCTCCTTGAGCGCTCGCTCGTAGGCCTCGTCCTCCGGACCGGGGGAGTACTGATCGGGCAGATAGTCCAGGAGCCGATTGTCCTCGCCGGGCGTCATGGGGGCGTCCAGCGAGAGGTGAGACTGGGAGATGGCCAGGGTCTTCTCGACCTCCTCCTTGGTCAGCTCGAGGTCGTCGGCAAGCTCCTCGACGGTGGGCTCCCGGCCGAGCTCCTGGAGCAGCATGGCCTTTCGCCGTCCGATCCGGTGCAGCGCCCCCGCTCGGTTGAGGGGCACCCGGACGATCCGGCTCTGCTCGGCCAGCGCCTGCAGGATCGCCTGACGGATCCACCACACGGCGTAGGAGATGAACTTGATCCCCTTGGTCTCGTCGAACTTATGGGCCGCCCGGATCAGGCCCAGGTTGCCCTCGTTGATCAGGTCCGCCAGAGGCACGCCCTGGTTCTGGTACTTCTTGGCGACCGAAACGACGAAGCGGAGGTTGGACCTGACGAGCTTGTCCAGGGCCTCGTCTTCGCCTCGGCGGATCGCCTTGGCGAGTCGGGCCTCCTCATCGCGATCGATGAGCGGATACGCCGAGATCTCCTTGAGGTACTGGTCGAGAGAGCCCTCTCCGAGGGGTCGGCGGCGGGCCTGGAAGCTCATGTGCCAGATAGAGGGCTCGAGCGCACGGGAACACCGGTGCGCCGTGGCGCAGCGAGGTGGGGGGCAACCCGGCGGTCCACGCTCAGATCAGCAGCTCGTTCGAAAGTCGCGGGTGTCGCTCATCAGGATGGGCAGCCGCGCATTGCCAGGCGAGCCCGTCGAGGAATCAGTAGGGCCCGGAATGCCGTCGCGCAACCCGGCGGGAAGTGTTGGACAGAGGGTCCCGACCGGGCGGTGAAGCGCCGCCCGACTCCGCCGGGGGGACGGCTTGGCTATTCGATGCGCCCGCCGATGCGTTCCCAGCGGATGTCCCGGAGCCAGCTCATGCCGTCGTCGTGCGGTCGAAACGAGTAGTAGATGAACCAGGGACGACCGCGGATGGCTTCTCTCCGCACGAAGCCCCAGTAGCGGGAATCCTCGCTGTTGTCCCGGTTGTCACCGAGAACGAAGAAGCGGCCCACCGGAACGACGATGGGCCCCCAGTTGTCCCGGGACGGGCGGTACTCGCGCGCCTCCAGACTGGTGGGAAGGAATCGGTGTTGCCAGCTCATCGACGGATGGACGGCGTCGCCTCCCCGGTCGAGGTAGCGGGCGTAGGGCTCCTCCTGAAGGACGTTGTTCACGTAGACGTCCTTGCCTCGCATTTCGAGCGTGTCCCCAGGGAGTCCGATGAGCCGCTTCACGTAATTCTTGGCGGGATCGTGCGGCGGATTGAAGACGATGACGTCTCCCCGGTCCGGCTCGGCGAATCCGGGAACGCGGAGGTGGACGCCGGGGATCTCGGCACCGTACATCGCCTTGTTGACGATCAGGAAGTCGCCCACGAGAAGCGTGTTCTCCATGGACGACGTCGGGATCTTGAACGCCTCGACGAGGAAGGCCCGGATGAAGAGGAACAGGACGAAGGCCACCGCCACGGACTTGGTCCAGTCCCAGACGGTCCGGAAGAACGAGGGGCGGTCCGCCAGGCGCGGCCTGGGATCGCTGACTTGGTCGGTTGGGTCGGTCACGCTCATTCCGCTTCGGTTCTTCCGGTCCCTACGGGATCCCGCTGGGCGTTCCCGGCCCGGTCTCGCATCCCCGAGCTCTTCGCGGCGGTACTCGACGAATACACACCGGCCCCGGGGCCGTTCCCGCCGTAAGCGGTGGCACGGACCGCTCGTAGAATCTCGACACTCCTGCGGTGTACCCAACCTGGCTCAGCCGCGGAACGCCGGTCAATAGTCTCGACCCACCGGTCAGTAGTCGTCGATCTTTGCTCGCTGGAGCCTGCCGGAGTAGTCCAGGGAGCAGACCTTGGTCTCCGAGTAGAACTCGTAGACCTCCCAGCCCCCCTTCCGGTGGCCGCCCCCGGCGGGCCACCCACCCGACAGAATCTCGCCTGCGGACCGGGCCACCTCCATGTACCGCTGGGTCTTCCGGAAAGCGTCGGCGTCGATCAGCGGCCCGATCGCGGTCTCGGGCAGCAGCCCGTCGCCGAGTCGAAGCTCCTCGGTGCGCGTCACCGGGCTTTCCGCCCTTCGAGATGGCCGAGGCGGGGCGCCCGGGCTCCGCCACCCCGGTGGCGCCGGGGCGGCTGTTCGCGTCACGGCGGCCCTGGTCCAGCCCCGCCCGAGCTTCCCACGAGGGCCCGGCGGGAGGACGCGATCAGGTGAGCCCGACCACGAGGACCGCCGCCATCAAGAATGCCACCAGGGCGGTGTAGAAGAGCCACGTCTGCACGAACGGCGAGGCGGGGCTCACGCGCCTCGCCACCAGGGCCACGACGAAGCCCACGAAGGCCGCGCCCGCCACCCCGGCGCCCACCAACGTCGCCCAGCTCCCGACGGTCAACCGTCCCTAATCTTTCCGCCCGGGGGGGCCGAAGAAGTGTATATCCACTGCTTCCATCGCCCCTGCGTGAAAGGACACCGGCTTGCGACGTTCCCCCGGTCGGGGCGGTCTACCCATCACGCCTCTGGTCGGTGTGGCCGTGGTCGTGGCCCTCATCGGCTTCCTTCGCCCCGCGTCCCGGCTGTCGAGACCTCTGTTCGGCATGGACGAGGCGTTCGGGGGTATGGACGAGTGCGAGACGTCGCCGTGTCCACTTTCCGCCGAGGCCCCGGTTGCACGGACGCAACGGCTCGTCCTGCCGGCCCGGTCCGTGTGTCCGGATTCCGGCTACCTGTGCGCCAACCCGGAGGCTCCCGACTCGCACCGGGTGCTGCGGTGGCCCGATACCCTTCAGACGCTCACCGTTTCCGTCCCGCAACCGGACTTCGAGCCCCCCGGCCGGGCCCGGGGGCTGCAACGGGCCGCCGTGCGTGGCATCCAGGCCTGGCACCAACGTCCGTTCGCGCTTCGCATACACGACCGAGGCAGTCGTGAGGGTGCCGACATCGTGGTACGGTGGACGCTCCAGCTCGACGGATCCAGCCTGGGACACACCCGGTCCGAATGGCGAGACAGGAACGGGGAAAAATCGCTCCGCATCGTGGACTTCGCGCTGGCCACGCGCAGTCCCTACAACCCGCGCTACGAGCTGAGCCCCCACGAGGTGGAGCTGGTCGCGGCCCACGAGATGGGCCACGCCCTGGGCTTGCCCCACAGCGACTCGCCGCGCGACGTGATGTATCCGACGAACACGGCGCGGAGCCTGTCGGCACGGGATTACCGCACCGTCGAGGTTCTCTACCGGCTGCCGAACGGGGCCCAGATCGAAGGCATGGGCGCCCAGGACCGCTGACCCGGTCGGTCAGCTGTCGCGCACCAGATCGTACTTCTCGATCTTCTTGTAGAGGTTGGAGCGAGGCATCTCCACCTTGCGCGCCGTCTCCGAGACGTTCCAGTCGTTCTCCCGGAGCTTGTGCAGGATGTAGGCGCGCTCGGCTTCTTCCTTGAAGTGGTTGAAGGTGTCGGTGCCCAACAGCTCGCCGCCCAACTGGGCCCCGGCGCGCGCCCCGACCAACACGTCCACGTCCCGGACCCCGACCGTGTCTCCCGTGGAGAGGATCAAGAGCCGCTCCACGGTGTTTCTCAGCTCGCGGATGTTCCCACGCCAACTCAAGGCCTGGAGGCGCTCCACCGCGTCGGGCGAGAACTCCTTGGGCGTCACGCCGTCGCGCCTCGCCATGGTGTCGGCGAAGTGCTGCATCAGCATGGGGATATCGTCACGCCGTTCCCGCAGGGGCGGAATCTGGATGGGCACGACGTTAAGTCTGTAGAAGAGGTCCTCGCGGAAGTCGCCCTTCTCGATCTCGTCGTCGAGATCCTTGTTGGTGGCCGCGATCACCCGGACGTCCACGTCGATGGGCTTCTGGCCGCCGACCCGGTTGACCACGCCGTGCTCGAGGGCTCTCAAGACCTTCGACTGTGCGGCGAGGGACATGTCACCGATCTCGTCGAGGAACAGCGTGCCTCCGTCGGCCTGCTCGAACTTCCCGGCCCGGTCCGCCACGGCGCCGGTGAAGGACCCCTTCAGATGACCGAACAGCTCCGACTCGATTAGCTCGGAGGGAATGGCGGCACAGTTGACCTCGACGAACGGCCCGTCGCTTCTGTTCGAAAGGCGGTGAAGCGCCCGAGCCACGAGCTCCTTGCCCGTGCCGTTCTCGCCCGTGATCAGCACGCGGGCGTCCGTGGGGGCAACGCGCTCGACCCGCTCCAGCACCTGCCTGATCTCGAACGACGCCCCGACGATCTCGTGCCGGCTCTCGACCTCGCTACGAAGGCGCCGGACATCGTCCGTGAGGCCCTTCACGTCCAGGGCGTTCCGCAGCGTGACGAGCAGCCGATTCGTGTCCAGGGGCTTTTCCAGGAAGTCGTATGCGCCCTTGCGGGTCGCCTCGACGGCGGTGCCGATGGTGCCGTGGCCGCTGATCATGATGACGACGGCCCCCGGGTCGGCCTCACGCAAGCGCGCCAAGACGTCGAGCCCGTCCATTCCGGGCATCTTGACGTCCAGGAAGATCGCGTGCGGTCGGAATGAGCTCGCCAGCTCCAGGGCGTCGGGACCGTCTTCCGCAACGGCAACGGTGTGGCCCTCGTACTCGAACAACTGGCTCAGGGCGCTGCGGATCGACGTCTCGTCATCCACGATGAGGAGCTTGGCCACGGCAACGGCTCCGGGTCTGGGATGAAAGGACGGCGGGCCCTGCGGGCTCGCTGGCCGAGCGCTACGGCCCCCGGCGGAGATCCTGGCCAGGGGGTGGACGCTGCCGCCCAGGTGTCACCTGTGTAGGACACAACAACGGCGTGGCGGTTCCCGGTTGGGCCGAGACCGGCCGGCCGGACCGGACCGAACCCCGGGGGCGGCGCGGTAGGCCATGCGGGAGCCTGCGGGGCGGCGTGGGCGTCAGGACCCGGCTACCAGGACCAGGCGGTCACCCACCACGTGGGCCGACGCGATCCCCTCCGGCAGGCCCACGACCAGCGCCTCGTCCGGAAGGCCCGGTCGGTCGATCTCGCGCAGGGCACGCACGACCTCGGGGATGAGCCCTCTGGGCAGCGGCACGCCCGCCACCGCGATTCCCTGCACCACCAGCGCCGCTGAATGGTCGCCGAACCCCATGACCGAGCCCTGGAGCTCCAGGGTCACCGGGTCCGGGAGGATCCCGGTCACGGGCCCGAGCTCCGCCAACGCGGGGAACTGGGAGAGCGACACATCGGCGGCAGCATGGGCGCGACCCTGTTCGAGACGGACGTGGAGCTCGTGGAGTCCCGCCGGGACCAGGTCCTGGCGCCCGTAACGCAGGACGCTGGTGAGCTCGGCGCCGGACAGGGCCAGCTCGTCCTCCCCGCCCTCCAGGAAGTCCTCGATGCGGCGAAGGGCGGCATCACCCAGCTCCTCGGACGGCTCCACTCCTTCCACCACGATGGCCGGGGCGGCCCCCACGCCCAGCCGCGCCTCGAGGCCCGGAAACACGAGCCCCCCCCACTTCCAGCCGCCGTAGGCGACGAGGATCAGCACGACCAGGTCCACGACCCTGCGGACGATCCAGCTCAGCGTCTTCACGATTCCATTCCGCTCCAGTCCGGACGGAGCCTCTCCAGGTTCGGCCCCGGGCGCCTCGGTTCGATTCTACCGGCGCGTGCCTCCACGGAGGGCGCCACCGGGATTTCCGCACCCGCACCCTATCCAGCGCCGCCCAGTGGGCAGCGCAGCATTGCCCGGTAGCGAACACCGGATGGCGATCCCCGGCTTTGCATGAGATCCACCGTACCGATCCCTACGCGCTGCCGGTAGTCCACGGTTTCGGCCATGGCAGCGAACTCCCCGAAGTCCCGTGGTCCGGCGTGCCTCCGAGCGCGCCCGAGCGTCACGTGAGGATGGAAGGAGCGCTCGTCGGGCGCGAATCCCAGGGGCTCCAGCGCCGCCTGCACCCCTCGCTGCAGCGCGCGGAGGGCCGACCCACCCTCCGCACCGATCCACAAGACCCGGGGGCGGCGAGGAGTCGGGAACGCGCCGACCCCACCGACCTCCAACGTCAGCGGGGCGTGCTGGGCTCCCACCCATCGCAGCGCCTGGCCGACCGGGTCCACCCGCCCCTCGTCCACCTCGCCAAGGAACGCCAGGGTCACATGCAGGTTCTCGGCGGGGACCCACCGCACGGGTAGGGTCGATTCACGTAGGGAGGCCGCCGCGCGGTGAATGCCGGCTCTCTCGCGGTCGGGGAGGTTCAGGGCCACGAAGAGGCGCAACACGAACCTCCGGGCCGTTCGACAGTCACGCCAAAGGGACGGGACGCTTCCCGGCGATCCGGTCCACACCGCACACGGCGGCGTCGACGTCGGCGTCGGTGGTGGCCCAGCCCACCGAGAATCGCACGGCCCCCGTCCCCATGGTCCCCAGGATCCGGTGAGCCTCGGGCGCGCAGTGAAGACCCGCTCGGACCATGACGCCGAATTCGGCATCCAGCCGTCCGGCAAGGGTCCCTGCGTCCATGGCGTCACTGGCCACCGTAACCACCCCCACGCCGTCCTCCCCGGCCGGCGAGACCACACGGACGCCTGCGATCTGGGAGAGGCCGTCGCGCAAGCGGCGCTTCAACACCAGCTCCCTGCGCTGAATCTCGGTCACGCCCTCCTGCAGGACGTAGCGGACCCCGGCGGCGAGCCCGGCCATGCCGGGCGAGTTGGGTGTTCCGGCTTCCAATCGGTCCGGCATGGCCGCAGGCATCTCCCGCGTCCTGGAATCGCCACCGGTCCCGCCGCAGAGGAGAGGCTCGACGTCGAGGCCGTCCCGCACCCAGAGGGCGCCCAGTCCCTGGGGACCGAGGAGGCCCTTGTGGCCCGTGACCGCGATCAGATCGGCGCCTTCCTCGGCATGGCTGACGGGCAGGACGCCCGCGGACTGAGCGGCATCGACGAGCACGAGCGCGCCACGGTCGTGGGCCAGGGCGGCGAGCTCGGCCACAGGAGCCCGGGTCCCCAGCACGTTGGACGCGGCGTTGATGACCAGGAGCCGGGCTCCCTCCACGACCCGGCCCACCTCGTCCAGATCGAAGCTGCCGTCGGGAGCACCCGACAGCATCCGGACCTCGACCCCGCGCTCCCTCGCCAGACGATGCGCCGGTCGGAGGACGGCGTTGTGGTCGTAGGGCGAGACGACCAGGAGGTCACCTGGCCGCAGGAGGCCCCACAGCGCCGTGTTGAGGGCGTGGGTCGCGTTGTGCGTGAAGGCGAGCCGGCCGGGGTCGCCGGGCAGGCCGAGGAGGCGGCAGAGCGACCGGCGGCACCGGAAGGCCACCCGCCCCGCCTCGATGGAGGGCCTGTGCCCACCGCGGCCGGGCGTCGCCCCGCAATCGGCCAGAAAGGCCGTCACGGCGTCGACGACGGACGCGGGGCGCACGGCGGAGGTGGCTGCGTAGTCCAGGTAATGCATCGTCGGCCTGGGCGGTGCGGTCGGACGGCGAGAGACGGCATAACGTACCCCTGCCCGCGGTAGCATACAACCGAATCGCCCACGCTTCGGGGCGGTTGAGCCCGCTACGCGCGGGCCTCTTCGCCCGGGCGGCCGCGCGGGCTTCCACCGTGAGTCCACCGGGCCATGGCGGTCGGTAGCCCTCACCGCAGCGCTACCGCAGAGGCCCGTTGGCGATCCAGGGTTCTGTACTGCACCGCCTCGGCGGCGTGCTCCGGTGCGATCTCGGCGGCCTCGTCGAGGTCCGCGATGGTGCGGGCCACCTTCAGGATCCGGTGGTACGCCCGGGCGCTCAGGCCGAGGCGATCCAGCGATCGTTGCAGCAGGCGCGCGACGGCCGGGGCCGGGCGACACCATCGCCGGATCTCGGTGGGCCCCATCTGCCCGTTGGCGTGGATGCCGGGCGCGGACGAGAAGCGGGCCCGTTGTCGCTCACGGCTCCGGGCTACGCGCGCCCGCACCGTGGCGCTCCCCCCGTTGTCCGCACGAGCCGTCAGCTCCCTGTACGGAACGGATGGAACCTCCACGTGCAGGTCGATTCGGTCGAGCAGTGGGCCGGAGATCCGGGACCGGTAGCGCTCCACCATGCCGGGGTCGCAGGTGCAGCGGTCCGAGCCGTCACCGTAGTACCCACACGGGCAGGGGTTCATGGCCGCAACCAGGACGAAGCGGGCGGGAAACCGCAGACTCTGGCTGGCCCTGGCCAGGGTGACATGATGGTCCTCCAAGGGCTGACGGAGAGACTCCAGCACGTGGCGCCGAAACTCGGGCAGCTCGTCGAGGAACAGCACGCCGTGGGTGGCGAGACTGGCCTCCCCGGGCCTAGGCGTGCGACCGCCGCCGATGAGGCCCGCGTCACTCACCGTGTGGTGGGGCGCCCGGAAGGGCCGGGTGCGGACGAGCCCTTCACCGCCCTGCAGCATCCCGGCCACCGAGTGGACCTTCGTCACTTCGAGGGCCTCGTCCAGCGACAGAGGCGGCAGGACACCCGGGAGCCGCCGGGCCAGCATGGTCTTGCCCGAGCCGGGGGGACCCAGCAGCAGCAGGTTGTGGGCGCCGGCAGCGGCCACCTCCAGTGCTCGCTTGGCCGCCCGCTGTCCCCGCACGTCCCCAAGGTCCAGCCCCGTCCGCTCGGGCTCGTCCAGGATGGCCTCGGGATCGATCCGGGTGGGGAGAAGGCGGACCCGGCCCTTCAGATCGGCCACCACGTCCGCCAGTCGCTGCGCGCCGATCACGTCTACGCCCTGGACGATGGCCGCCTCGCGCGCGTTGCCCGCAGGCACCACCAGACGCCGGATTCCGGCCGCTCGGGCCCCGGCCGCCATGGAGACCGCACCGCGAACGGGCCTCAGCCCTCCGTCGAGGCCCAGCTCACCGACGAACGCGGTTCCGTCCACGCGACCGGCGTCCAGCGCGCCGGTGCCGCAGAGGAGGCCCACCGCGATGGGCAGATCGAAGGCGCTGCCCTCCTTGGGCACGTCGGCCGGCGCCAGGTTGACGGTGACGCGGCGGGGGGGAACCGGCGCGCCGACGTGCTGAAGGGCGGCGGTGACCCGCTCACGCCCTTCCCGGACCGCGCCGTGCGGGAGCCCCACCACCGTGAACGACGGCAGCCCGGAGCTGACGTTGACCTCGACGCTGACGAGGTAGCTGTCCACGCCCTGGAGCGCTGCGGAGGTGACCTGAGCGAGCATAGCCAAAGCTGGCGGGCTCGTTCGGGCCCCGGAATGTGAAGCGGGGTCGTCGACCCACCGGTCGCCGGTGGTGGCCGGCCGGGGCCCCTACTCCCGCGGCGGCTGCGACGAGCCGCCAACCGTGCCGATCAGCCCAGGAACAGCTCGGGTCTCCGTTCGTGCCACCCGGTGGCGTCCTGGTACGCCTTGGCCAGGAGCAGCGCCTCGGCGTCGCCCCACAGCTTGCCGACGAAGGAGATCGACACGGGCGTGCCCTCTTCCGTGAAGCCGCTCGGCACCACTGTCGTCGGATGACCCGTCAGGTTGGTCATGAGCAGCACGCCGGCGGCGTACGAGGGCGTCACGAAGACGTCTACGCCCTCCAGGGCGGCTTCCAGCGCATGCATGACCATGGTGCGCACCCGGTTCGCCTGGATGTACTCCACCGCCGGTACCATGCGCGCGACCCGGAACCGGTTCGGCCAGGCGTTGTCCGTCTGCCTCACCAGCAGGTCGTCCCGGCCGCTCCTCGTGAGCTCGTCGAAGGCGGCGGCGGACTCGGCGTTGAGCACGAATCGAATGGCGCTCAGGGGAAACCGGTCGGGCAGCTCCACGGGAACAGGGTCGATCCCCAGCCGCCGCACCACCTCCAACGCCGGTCCGTCGAAATCGTGGCTACGGGACTCCTCGTCCTCGAAGCCGCTCTTCAGGTAGCCGACGCGCAGGGAGGACAACGGGCGTCCGGCATCCCAATGGAACGGCGCATCCCTGGCCGTGGGGTCCTTGCCGTCGGCGCCCTGTATCGCGTTCAGGACGAGGGCGCAATCCTCTACGGTCCGGCAGATGGGACCGAGCTTGTCCATGCTCCACGACAGGGCCATGGCCCCGTAGCGGCTGACCCGGCCGAACGTCGGGCGGAGCCCGCTCGCCCCGCACCGTGTGGACGGCGACACGATGGAGCCCAAGGTCTCGCTGCCGATGGCGAAGCCCACCAGTCCGGCCACGGTGGCTGCGGCAGGTCCGGCCGAGGAGCCGCTCGAGCCCTGCTCGAGGTTCCAGGGGTTCCGGGTCTGCCCCCCGAACCAGACGTCCCCCGACGCCAGGGCCCCGAGTGTGAGCTTGGCCACCAGGACGGCGCCCGCCTCCTCCAGCCGTCCGACTACCGTGGCGTCCTCCTGGATCACCTGCTCGCGGAAGGGCTCGGCGCCCCAGGTCGTGGCGTAGCCGCGGGTCGAGAGCAGGTCCTTGGCACCCCACGGGATTCCGTGAAGGCCGCTCCGGTATCGTCCGTTGGCCAGCTCGGCGTCCGCGCGACGCGCCTGCTCGAGGGCCAGCTCTTCCGTGAGCGTCACCACGCATTCCAGCGCCTCTCCGTGGCGCCGAAGCCGACTCAGGTACATCTCGGTGAGCTCCACCGACGATACCTGGCCCGTCCGGACCAGCTCGGAGACGTGGGTCACGGGCCAGAATGCCACGTCCTCGAGCCGGTCGGGGCGCCGTAGATCCGGCCTCCGTGAGGCCCGGAATCGGGAGGGTCCCGTGACGGCCGGCGGCGGCACCACGGGCTGGAGGTGGAGCGCCGGCGGCACTCCGTTGGGGATTTCCACGGCCCGGATGGCCTTGAACGCCTCGAGCCTCTCGTTCAGACCCTCCAGCATCATCTCCCGTTCCTCCTCCGTGAAGGACAGACCCGCGACCTTCTCCGCCGCTGCGAGGACGTCCTTCGTGATGGGACCGCCCTCCTGGGCCTGGGCCCAGAGGACCCCCGGCAGCAGCGTCCCCGAGAGTCCGGCCGCCGAGAAGAACGAAAGGAAAGCGCGTCGATCGAGTGGGAAGCCGGCCGGAGCCGTGGATCGCTGGGTCATGGCATCCTCGGAGGACGGGGTCGCGGGACGCCACGAGCCCGGTCACGAGCCCGGTCACGAGCTGGTCCGGTCGTGCCGCCCGGCGCCCGACCCGAATCCTGCCTGGCGTTCTCCCACCTCGCAAGGCGTGTCTCCCAAAGCTCGTTCGGTGCCGACGTTGCGGGGCCCGGGGCCCCCGCTTATCGTCCGGGCGCTTTACGCCCCTTTCCCTCGAAACCGCCCACAACGGGAGCGGCCATGAAGGTGACTGTCCTGGGAGAGACGCGTGCGGACGAGCACCGCGTCGCGCTGGTTCCGACCGGCGTGAAGTCCCTCGTCTCCGCGGGCCTGGAGGTATGCGTCCAATCGGGCGCCGGCACCGCCGCAGGCTTTCTCGACGCCTCGTACGAGGCGGAAGGCGCGACCATTGCACACGACGCACGCTCGGCACTGGAGGGCGCCGGCGTGGTCCTCAAGGTCGCCGCACCGGCAACGGGAGACGGCACCGACGAGGTGGCGCTCCTTTCGTCCGGCCAGGCGATCATCAGCTTCCTGAGCCCCGTGACCAACCTCGACCTGGTGACGCGCCTGGCCGAGGCGGGCGTTACGTCCATGGCCATGGATCAGATCCCGCGCATCACTCGGGCACAGCGCATGGACGCCCTCTCCTCCCAGGCCAACGTGGCGGGCTACAAGGCCGTCCTCATCGGCGCGGACAACCTGGGCAAGTTCCTTCCCATGTTCATGACGGCGGCCGGCACCATCCGGCCCGGCAAGGTCATGATCCTGGGTGCCGGAGTGGCCGGCCTCCAGGCCATCGCCACGGCTCGGAGGCTGGGCGCGATCGTGGAGGCGTTCGACGTTCGGGCCGCCGTGAAGGAGCAGGTGGAGAGCCTGGGCGCCAAGTTCCTCGAGGCCGAGATGGAAGCCGACGCCGAGGACGCGGGGGGCTACGCGAAGGAGCTGTCCCAGGACCAGCACCAGCGGGAGCTGGACCTCATCGCGAGCCACATCGACGCGGCCGACATCGTCATTACCACCGCCCAGATCCCGGGACGCCCGGCTCCCTTGCTCATCACCGAGGGAATGGTCGAATCCATGAAGCCGGGCTCGGTGATCGTGGATCTGGCTGGCGCCAGCGGCGGCAACTGCGCGGTGAGCCGCTTCGGGGAGACGGTCGTGCACAACGGCGTGAAGGTGATGGCGCCAACGAACCTGCCCGGCGAGCTCCCGTATCACGCCAGCGAGATGTACTCGAAGAACATCACGACGCTGCTGCTGGACATGGTGGAGGAGGGGGAGCTGAAGCTGGACTTCGACGACGAGATCGTGTCGGGTACGTGCATCACACACGGGGGGAAGGTCGTTCACGGCCGGACCCTCGAGCACATGGGTCAGGAGGCCTAGGGTGGTACTGTCATCAGCGCGCTTGAGAGGGGGCACCCAGAGTGGGTGAGCTGATCGTCGGGCTGTACGTGTTCGTGCTGGCGACCATCGCCGGCCGGGAGCTCATCACCAAGGTCCCACCCACGCTCCACACGCCCCTCATGTCCGGGGCCAACGCCATCAGCGGGATCGCCATCATTGGCGCCCTGGTGGTCTCGGCCCAGGCCGAGGGGCCCTTGTCCACGGTGCTCGGCGTGCTCGCCATCATCATGGCCATGATCAACGTGGTGGGTGGCTTCATGGTGACCGACCGGATGCTCCAGATGTTCAAGCGTGACGGGGGCTCGTGATCATGATCGATCTCGCCTATCTGGTCTCGGCGATCCTCTTCGTCGTCGGCATCAAGAAGCTCCAGTCCCCTGTCACCGCCCGGAACGGCAACGCCCTGGCCGCCCTGGCGATGCTGATCGCCATCATCGTCACGCTGCTCGACAACCAGGTGTTGGACTGGCGGGGCATCCTGGTCGGGGTGGTGATCGGGTCCCTCATCGGCGGCATCGCGGCGCGGACCGTGAAGATGACGGCCATGCCCCAGATGGTGGGGATCTTCAACGGATTCGGCGGCGGCGCCTCGGCCCTGGTGGCGGCTGCGGAGTTCCTGCGCCTCTCCAACCAGGGACAGATGCCGGGCACGGAGGGAACGACCATCGTGCTGGGCGTGCTGATCGGCGCCGTGACGCTGTCCGGGAGCTTCATCGCATTCGGCAAGCTGCAGGGCATCGTCACGGGAAAGCCGGTCACATACCCCGGGGCCAACTTCGTCAACCTGCTGGTCTTTCTCGCGCTGGTCGCCGCCGGGGTCTACCTGGTGCTCGTGGCGCCGGACCAAAACGTCTTCCTCGCCTTCGCCGTCGTAGCGCTGATCCTTGGCGTGCTGCTGGTGATCCCGATCGGCGGCGCCGACATGCCGGTCGTGATCTCGCTGCTGAACTCCTACTCGGGGCTGGCCGCGTCGGCCACGGGCTTCGTGCTCGGGAACAACGTGCTGATCATCTCGGGCGCCCTCGTGGGTGCGGCCGGGCTGATCCTGACCCAGCTCATGTGCAAGGCCATGAACCGGTCGTTGGCCAACGTGGCGTTCGGGGCCTTCGGGGGCGGCACGGCCCAGATCACTGCCGGGGCCACGGGTGACAAGTCCGTCCGGGACATCGACGCCGAGGGCGCTGCCATGATGATGGCCTACGCCCAGTCCGTCATCGTGGTACCGGGGTACGGCCTGGCCGTGGCCCAGGCCCAGCACGAGCTCCGCAAGGTCAGTGATCTGCTGGGGGACCGAGGCGTCGACGTGAAGTTCGCCATCCACCCCGTGGCCGGCCGCATGCCCGGGCACATGAACGTGCTGCTGGCCGAGGCCGACGTGCCCTACACCCAGCTCTACGACCTCGACGAGATCAACGACGAGTTCGCGCGCACCGACGTGGTCTTGCTCGTGGGCGCCAACGACGTGGTGAATCCCGCGGCGCGGGATCCCGACAGCATCATCGCCGGCATGCCGATCCTGGACGTGGACCACGCCCGGAACGTCATCGTCATGAAGCGGAGCCTGAGCCCGGGGTTCGCCGGCATAGACAACGATCTGTTCTACATGGACAAGACCTACATGTTCTTCGGCGACGCCCACGACTCCATGGTCAACCTCGCCCGGGAGGTCCGGGAGGCGTAGCCGTGCGCATCGGCCCACGAGGACCCCGCGTCGGCCATGCGGGTCGGCGCGACGCCCCGGGAATCGGACCCCGGGCGTCCGTCCATCTTGACGGAGGAAGGGATGCCGCACGGGAAGGACGACGAGGCCCTCCGCATTCTCCGCATCGTCTGCGCGGCCCTCATGGGGGGTGTGGTCGTGCTCGGCGTCGTCGTGGCCGTCTTGAGCTCGAGCGGCTTCGAGCCCGTGGCGCCAGGGATCGAGGGCCTCCTGCTCCCGGTGACCGCCGGGTACGTGTTGCTGTCGTTGGTGGTGGCCCCTCTTCTCGAATCCGCCCTGAAGAAGGTGCCGGCCGGAGCCGACCGTGCCGAGGCCACGGTCCGGTTCGGCAATGCGGTCATTGTCGGCATGGCCCTGCGCGAAGGGGCCGCCCTCCTCGCCGTCGTGGTGGCACTGTTGACGGGCGACCTCGCGTGGGGGCTGGGACTGGCGGCGGTGGTGCTGCTCGCCATGATGCTGGCTCTGCCGTCAGAACGGAAGCTCCGGGACTTCCTCGCGAAGAGGCGTTGACGGATCGGCCCCACCGAGGGGGCCTCAGAGCGGCGATACGCCGTCGGGCGAGCCCCCGGCTCAGTGGCGCCGCACGTCCGCCAGGATCGCGTCCCGCTCGCTCGCCACGCCGTCGATCTGCTCCCGGACCTCGGCCAGGAGCTGGGCGGTCGGGGAAGCCGGCAGTCCCGAGCCCTGGAACAGGGCGAAGAAGAGGGCGTCCGTGTGACCGACGCTCGCCTGCGTCACGCCCTGATCGACGATGCGATTCAGCGTCAGGATCTCTCGGAGTGACAGGGGCTCGTGCCCGTCCTTGGGCGGACGCTCGTAGAGGGCCCGAATCAGCGCCTCCCTCAGGGACTGGAATTCCTCGATGACTTCCCCGGCGGCGAGTCCGCGCATCGCGGAGACCGATCCATAGAGCTCCGCCGCCTCGAGCCAGAGGGGCTCGAACTGAGCCCGAAGGGGGCCCACGCTCACCGGCAGCAGCGAAACGAAAAGGCCCATGAACCGGCTCACCAGGTCCCGAATCTCGTCGGGCCACGGGCCGGACCGCGCAGCGACCTCGGCGAGCCAGCGCTCGGCCAATCGCTCCGCGTTGGCGTCGACCCACTGCGCGAGATCCAAGGGTCTGAGCTTCCTGTCGTGTCTTTGCCCGGGTGTGTGGACCACCGCACGCTGCGGCGGCCGAGACGTGCTTTTGCCGGTTTTCAAGGGGTCATCTGCCGTTCGCACGGTTGGGAGCCTGGCGGAGACGGACGATTCGAAAGATAGCGGGACTGGAGTAGATTGCCACCGAGGGGCGCTCGGGCATGAAGCCCGCCGGGACCGGCGTCAGGCACAGAGCGTCAGAGACCCGGGCCCTGCGGCGAAACCGATGCACCGCCCTGGGCTTCCGGTTCCTCCACAGGCGTCGCCGAGTCCCCGCCCTGCCACGGCACCAGCTCCATCCTCACCACCGTCCCCTGTCCGGGTGAGCTTTCGATATCCACGGATCCGCCCCACGACTCCACGAGGCGGCGCACGATCGCGAGCCCCAGTCCCGTACCGGTGGACCGCGTCGAGAAGTGTGGCTCGAAGATACGGCCCATGAGCTCCTCGGGGATGCCGGAGCCGTTGTCCCGCACCCGCAGCTCCACCGTGTCGGCACCGAGCGACGCCTCCACCTTCACGACGCCGTGGGTCTCCACGGCCGCGCGGGCGTTCTCGAGGAGGTTCACCAGGACCTCCTTCAACTCGGCGGGCCGAGCCGTGACGCGCGGCACCTCCGCTCCCACGGATGCCTCGAAGGAGATCTCCGGGGCGCCGCTCCCATAGAGGGCCAGCGTCTCTCCGACCACCTCGGCGAGATCCACCCCCTCCAGGGGTTCCTCGCCCGCGGCCCTGGGCGCGCCGAAGCGCGAGAAGCTGGTGGCGATGGACGCGAGCCGGTCGATCTCACCCAGAATCGCCTCGACGTTCTTGGTGAGGATCGCGTTGAAGTCCTTCCGGCGGTCTTCCCAGGCACGACGGATGTGCTGCACGCTCAGCTTGATGGGGGTGAGTGGGTTCTTCACCTCGTGAGCCACCTGCTGGGCCATCTCCCCCCAGGCCAGGATGCGCTCGGTCCTCAGCTCGTCGGTTACGTCTTCGATGCTCAGGACGGCACCCCCCAGCGGCCCCTGGCGCTCGATGCGTCGGGCCCGGACCCGCAGGCGGCGGTCCCCCAGCTGAAGGTCGGTCGCCGACTCTCGCACGCCGTCCCGGAAGTAGAGCCGGACCCAACGGGCCAGCTCGTCGCTCGGCCCGCCCTCCTCGCTCAGGGGCTTCGCCACCGAGATGGGCCGACCCAGCAGCCCCTCGGCCCGCGGGTTCACCAGGGTGACCCGGCCGGCAGCGTCCAGCGCCACGACGCCGGTCGCCGCTTCCTCCACGATGGCCTCGGTCCGGCGCGTCGTGCGCACGAGGTCCCGTCGAGCGCGGCGCAGCCGGCCCACCATGCGATTGAACGCCACGAACACGGAGCCGAACTCGTCCGCTCGCTCCTCCGGCAGGCGGACGCGGAGGTTGCCGCCGCCCACGCGCTCGGATGCCACCTGGAGGATCAGGAGCGGTCGGGCCAGGGCACGACCCACGAGAAGGGCCAGTCCCAACGAGAGCAGCGCGCCGACGATGACCGCGAAGGCCAGCAGATCCATGACCTCTCTGCGGCGCACCGCCTCGGCGCCCGCCCGCAGCGAGACCGGCGCCGCGAGGACGTCACCGTCGGGCAGGCGTCGAAAAGCGGTCGCGTAGGCGAATCGGCCCAGGCCCGACAGCTCCACGGTCCGTAGCTCCCGTCGGCTGCTCAGCAGCTGATGCACGTCCAGGGGGAGCCAGCCGGGGTAGACACCCAGACGCACCAGCTCCTCCACCGATCCGTCGCGGAGGGCGCCGTCCCGGTATTCCAACAGGTCCCCACCGACTCGGCGAGCCAACAGCTCCATGGCTCCCGACAGCTCGTAATACCAGCCCGCGGCATCCTCCGTGATCCGCTCCGCGAGGGTCTCGGAGGCGCGCTGGGTGGCGGTGGAGAGCGCCTGGAACGCCACGGTGCCGAAGATCGCGTTCGACAGCAGGAAGAACCCGAAAAGGGCGAGCGTGATGCGGGCGCGGAAGGACGTGACGGCGACGAGCCAACCGCCGAAGGGGGGGCGTAGCCCCCGGGACATGGTTCGCCCGGCCCCCCACGCCGCGAAGAACGTGACCATGTTGAGGAAAAGGATCAGGGTGGCTCGGGCGCTGAGCACCAGTGGGCCCGGGATGGCCACGAGGAAGTGGGCGTCGTACTCCAGCTCCGGCGTGGTGAGAAGCATCTCCCCTCTCCACCCCTCCGGCTCCGGGGACCATCGGGGCGTTTCGGCGGCCGTGGCCACGTCTCCGGGGAGGAGCGGGACCAACGTGAGGGGGTCCTCCCGGACGGTTCGGTCAGGCGCGTACAGGTCGCTCAGGGGCGAGGTGGCCGACGCCTCCCGGCGCGGCGGGACGGTGGCCGTGACCACGGCACCTGCTCGGAGCGGGACCACCGCGAGGTAGTTGGCATCCGCCCGGGCGAGGGGATGGATGGCTACGGTGTCCGATTGCCGGGCAGCTGAGAGGAAGTCGTCGGCCACCCCGGGCCGAGACTCGGACACGCCGATCCGGAACTCCTCCTGGGGCAGGTCACCGGGGGACCAGAGCGTCAACCAGACCGGGTAACCCTCCCGCGCCAACTCGCTGTCGACCCAGCTGCGGTACAGGATCTCGACGGCGCCCGCGCCGCTCGCGTCCAGGGCTTGGGCCCGGCTTCCGAAACGGCGCAGCAGGAACTCCAGGTACGGATCGACCTGCACGCCCAGGTTGGTCATCCGGTCCTCGGCGGCCTGGATCCGAGCGTCGACCCGCGCCCCCCAGGCCAGGCTGAGCGCCGCCGTGGCACCCAGTAGGCCCGCCAGAATCCAGCGTGGCACCGACCGCCAACCCCGACCGCGACGATCCAGGCCATAGCCGATCAGCCCGGCCGGGACCGCCCAGAAGGCCAGCGCCCAGGTGGGAAAGGAGCCGAACTGACGGACGAACATGGAGGCGTAGGCCACCATGAGCAGCGGTATGGCGATGCCCGACAGAAAGGCGGCCGGCGCACCCCGGCGCCCCGGCCTCAGTTGGATGGATCGCAGCGCGCCGTAGGCCGGCAGAGTGAGCAAAAGGGCCAGCGCAGACTGGAAGGCCACGAAGCTGCGCTCCGGCCCCGACAGCAAGGAGCCGGATGCCCCCTCCAACATGACGCCGCCAAGCAGCGGAAAGCCCACGCCCACCAGGAGCAGCGCTGGAATCCATGGCATCCTCACCCTTCCCGGGCCCCGCGGCATGAGCAGACCCGCCACGAATGCCCCTGCCACCGCCAGGGCCAGGAGCGGCACGAGGGTGACCGTGAGCGGTCCGGGCAGGAGGAACTGGGCCGACGACAGGTACGTCTCGCCTCTCAGCAGCGGGTCCAGCGGGACCAGAACGGCCAGGACCAGAAGTGAGGCCGCCGCCAGGGGGAGCTGTAGGGTCCTTCCGTGTCCGCCGAGCGCCAGGAAGAGCCAGGCGCCTATCAGGAGTGCCAGGACGACTCGCGACCATGCGAGCAGGGCGTCCGCGCGCCGCTCGGTCCGAGACGGCTGTGCGACGGCCACGGCAAAGAGGCTCCGGTCCTCGATCAGGAAGTCCCAGACGGTCTCGGCGACGACCCGGTGCGGGGCGAAGATCCGGATGGACTCACCCGTCTGGCGGCGAAAGCGTACCGCGAAGTCGTCTTCGCTGCCCTGCAGGCCCGGGGGCAACTCGGCCCGGAGGAGAGCGGCCGCTACGGCAGTCCCTCCCGTACCCTCCACCGGGGCCGTAATGTATAGATAGCTGAAGAGCGGACTCTCCCCGTAGGAGAACCTGCGCCGGCCCAGCGTGACCTGGGCGGGGACCTGGCCCTGGTGGGCGCCATCCCAGGTGACCAGGCGAGGGTTCGGGCCCGGGCCGTACACCGCCAGGCCGGCCATCCCGGTCTCGCGGCGCAGCGAGGACAGGGCGCGGTCGAGATCGCCGCCCTGCAGCGAGTCGCTCAGGGCGGCGATCCGGTCGGCGGCCAGCTCACCGGCATCGGTCAACGCCCGGAGGTCGGTTCGCAGCAGCTCAACGAGCTCGGCCTCCCGGGCGGACCAGTGCTCCGCCCAGTCGCGTTCGAACGGGACCAGGTCCGGGTACGTGGCGAACCCGGCGGTGATGGCCCCGACCGTGAGGGCGATCCCCAGGGCCTGGAGCTTGGACCAGGGACGGGGCGACAGGGTCCACGCGACAACGCAGGCGACGCCGACCACGAGAAGCCACGGGCTGTGCCAGCGGAGCCACGCGCCCAACACGACAACGCCGACCCAAGGGCCGAACGATGACAGAAGCCGACGCAGGCGAGGAGCCCTTCCCGGAGCGGCCGGCGCGGTCGGGTCCGCCGTCATACGCCCTGGACGAGCTCACGTGGAGGGAGGTCAGCAGAGCCGTCGTCCGGGATCCCAGGCTGATCCTTCCTGTCGGAGCCCTGGAGCAGCACGGTCCCCACCTGCCGCTCGGCACCAACACGTTCATCGCGACCCACGTTGCCCGGGATCTCTCTGAGGATCTGGGAATCCTGCGCGGGCCCGTATTCCCCTATGGCGTCGGGCTGCCGGCCAAGCACCCGTATTCCGGCACGGCCGCTCTCCGGCGCAAGACGTTCCACAGGGCCGTCAACGAGCTCCTCGCCAGTTGGGAGGACCACGGTTTCCAGGAGTTCATCATCGTTACGGCCCATCGGTACGAGCCCCATGTGGATGCCCTTCTCATGGCCCTCACCACCAAGTCCGTCACCACGGTGGTCGATCTCTACGCCATCGACGTGAGCGACGTCATCGAGGTGTCGCCGGAGGCCGAGCATGCGGGCGAGGTGGAGACTTCCCTGCTCCTGCACCTGGCGCCGGAGCGTGTGCGCACCCGGATGATCGCGGACTACCTCCTGGCCCCCGGAACCCTGCGAAGATATGTGCGGGGACGTGTCCCCACACCCCCGCCCTCTTCGCAGGGGGCCGTCGGTCGCCCGTCGCGCGCGTCGGCCGAGACGGGGCGCCGCATCTACCAGCGCTACGTCGACGGCGTCCGCAGGGCGATGCGCGAGCGGCGACCCGCCTGAGCTCCCGCTGCAGCCTCGTTCTCGTGCTCCTCCCAGAGCGGGGGAACCCGCGAACCTCTTACCGAGCGCCGTGTATCAGCGGGCGACTCGGCGGAAGCGCGAACGGCGTGCCTCCTGCGCATCGGACGGATCCATGACGCGTCTTCACATTGCACTACTGATGGCAGGCGGCCTGGTGTTCCCTCCCGGTGGCGGGGCGGTCGCTCAGAACGTGACCCTCGACGAGGGTGCGTTCTCGGTGTCCCTGGCCGGCGGAGGCGCGGGCACGGAGACCTTCACCGTGCGTCGTGCCGGCTCGGGCGATGACGCCCGCGTGATCGCCCAGGGTCACATCCAGTGGTCGCTGCCTTCCGGCGCCCGAGACGTCGTGCCGCTTCTCGAGGCACGGGGGCGAGCGCTCGGCGTCTACGCCTACCAGGTGGAAGTGTCGGGAGACGAAAGAGAGGAGATCTACCTGCGAGCCGAGGGACGCCGGTTCGTGGCCAATGTCCGATCCGACGCCGGAGAGCAGCAGCGGGAGTTCCGATTCAGGCCCGGCTCGGTGATCCTGGAGGAGGCTGTCGCCCATCAGTACTTCCTCCTCGCACCAGCCCTCGCGGCGGAAGCCGAGTCGGTCTGGGTCCTGACACCCAGGGCGGGCGACGTCAGCCGCTTCCTGGTGACTGTGGAGACAGGAGCATCCGTTCGCGTGGGGAGCGCGTCGTTGGACGCGACGCATGTCACCCTGACCAGCGGCGACGACCGGCGGGAGGTGTGGCTCGACGGGCAGGGACGGGTCCTGCGCGTCGAGGATCCCGCACTCGGCTTCATCGCCAACCGCCAGGATCCGCCCCGAGGCTGACGGACTGCGCCCGTCTCTTGAAGGAGCCGCCTCCGTTCTCCGTAAGCTCTGCAAACGCTCGGGCGACGACTCGAGCGGCACGGGATCCTTGCCAGGGTCCCTCGGCCGTAAACATCTGTGTAGAACGATGAACCCCCCGGCGCGGGGATGGGGATGATCCGGGGAGACGCGGGGGGAGGAGCGAAATCTCTCGAAATGGCATTCAGGAGCTGAACGTGCTCAAGCTCGGAATACCCGCCACCGTGGCTGGCCTCGCGATTCTGGCCCTGGCCAGCCCGGCGGCCGGACAGGAAGACGAGGCGGTGGACCTCACACTGGAAGAGGCCCTCGTCACGGCGCGACAATACAACCCCGCCTTCCAGGTCGTGAGGAACGGCCGCGCGGTCGCCGACTGGGACGTGAAGTCGGCATACGGATCGCTGATTCCCTCACTCTCGGCAAACGCCGGGGTGTCCTGGCAGGGCGGCGGCGAACAGGTCTTCGGGAGCATCACGGCTGCGGAGCTGGGCGTCGTGGATCCGCCGTCGTACTACTTCTCCAGCTACAGCCTGGGACTGAGCTATCTGCTGGACGGCCGTACGATCCTCCAACCGGGTCAGGCCAAGGCCTGGCGCACCGCGACGGAGGCCGACATCCGCACCGCAGACGCCGAGCTGGTGCTCGGTGTGACGCAGGCGTACCTGAACGTGCTGAACGAGCAGGAGCGTCTTCGGGTTGCCAGGGAGGAGCTCGAGCGGGCCGAGTACAATGTCCGCCTCGCCCGGGGCCGCCGCGAAGTGGGATCGGCCACCATCATCGACGTGCAGCAGGCCGAGGTGGCGGTGGGTCGAGCCGAGGTGGCGATCCTGGTGACGACGAGTGACCTGGAGGCCCAGCGGTTCGAGCTGCTGAGACGTCTGGGCCTGGACCTGGATCGGCGTCACGACCTGACTTCGACGTTCGATCTCTTCGAGCCCGTCTTCGACGGTCTGGACCTGTACGACCTGGCGCTGGACATGAACCCGACTCTCGGGGCCCTCAGAGCCAACCGCGACGCGTCGGACTACGACGTGCGTATCGCGAAGTCGGCGTACCTCCCGCGACTGAACGTCCAGGCCGGCATCGGGGGATTCACCCGCGAAGCCAGCAATACCGGATTCCTGCTGGCACAGGGTCAAGCTGCGGCCCAGAACCAGATGCAGAACTGCGCCGCGCTGAACGAGCTGTTCCGGCGCCTGGCGGACCCCCTGCCCACCCAGGACTGCAACGCCTTCGCGTTCACCGACGCGCAGCGTGACGCCATCGTGAGCGGCAACAGCCAGTTCCCGTTCAACTTCACGGCCCAGCCGGCCCAGGTGGGCCTGACCGTCAACCTGCCCATATTCCAGGGCTTGAACCGTCAGCGCGACGTGGAGGCCGCCCAGGTCCAGCGAGAGGATTTCGACTACCGCATCCGTGAGCAGCAGCTGGCGCTTCAGGCCGAAATCGGCTCGGGGCTGGCGCGGCTCCGAGCGGCGTACCAGGCTGCTCTGATCGAGCAGCGGAACCAACAGCTCGCAGACGAGCAACTCCGGCTGGCCCGAGAGCAGTACCAGCTCGGGTTCACCAGCTTCGTGGAGCTGGTGGAGGCGGAGACGGTGAAGGCTCAGGCGGACCGGGAGCTGATCGCCGCCGTCTTCGCCTATCATGACACGCTGGCCCGGCTCGAGGCCGTCGTGGGAACGTCGTTGCGCGACCAGTAGCGACAGACATCGGAGCACGCACCGAGGCACCCAATGAGCTCACGACGCAAGGTGGTGGTTGGGATAGTGGTGGTCCTCGTGGTGGCCGCTGCGGCCGTCCTGGCCGTCCTTCAGGGTCGGGATCGGGGCGTTGAGGTCCGACTCGAGGAGGTGGGGCGCCGGGATCTGGTGGCCACCGTGACCGCCAGCGGCCACGTGCGGGCCCGGCGGACCGTGGACATCAGCGCCGACGTCCAGGGCCGCGTGGTGGAGCTCAACGTCGACGAGGGAGACGACGTCCAGGCCCGGGCCATCCTGCTCCGCATCGATCCGACCCAGTATCAGGCTGCCGTCGCCCGGAACGAGGGTGCGCTGAGCCAGGCCCAGGCCCGGGTGCTGGAGCAGGAGGCCCACGTCATCCGTGCCCAGCGTGACTACGACCGCATCTTGGCCTTGAGCCAGCGGGACTCACTGCTCGTCTCGACCCAGCAGGTGCAGGACGCCGAGACGGCTCTCCAGGTGGCCCGGGCTCAGCAGCAGTCCCTGGAGTTCGGGGTCGCCCAGGCCCGGGCCGCCTTGACGGAAGCCCAGGAGTTCTTGTCCAAGACGGTCATCCGAGCCCCCATCTCCGGCAAAGTCACGCGCCTCAACATCGAGCTGGGCGAGACCGTCGTCATCGGGACGATGAACAACCCGGGGAGCCTCCTCCTGACCGTGTCGGACCTCTCGGTCGTGGAAGCCGTGATGGAGGTGGATGAGACCGACGTGCCCCTCGTCGCTCTGGGGGACAGCGCGGTCGTGGAGCTGGACGCCTTCCCCGACACCCGGTTCGACGGCCGGGTGACCGAGATTGGCAACAGCGCCATCCGGCCGCCTTCGTCCACGGCCGCTGCCGGCCAGGCCCAGGCCGTCGACTTCGAGGTGGTGATCACGATGACCGACCCACCGGACAACATCCGCCCGGATCTGTCCGCTACCGCCGACGTCATCATAGACACGCGGAGGGACGTCCTGGCCGTGCCCATCATCTCCGTGACCGTGCGGGAGGACGGGGACGGCGACCGCGCCCCCCCCGACGAGGAGGACGAGACCGAGCAGCGTCCGGAAGGGCCGGTGGCCCGCAGCCGTCTCGACAAGCCTACCGAAGGCGTCTTCGTGGTCACGGAAGGGACCGTGACGTTCGCTGAGGTGGAGATCGGCATCACCGGACAGGAGTACTTCGAGGTCGTGGCGGGCGTCGAAGAGGGGGACACGGTGGTGGCGGGACCCTACCAGCGGATCCGGAACCTGAGCGACGGGGACGCCGTCAAGGAGGCGGAATCCAACGCCGAGGGCAGGGCAGGGGGCCCCGAGTACTGATGCGGAAGGGGGTCTGAGCCATGCACGTCTGGGAGGGGATCCGGCTGGCCTTCGGCCAGATCCACAGCCAGAAGCTGAAGAGCTTCTTCAGCGTCCTGGGCGTCGTGATAGGGGTGATGTTCCTCATCGTCGTGGTCAGCGTCGTCGAGGGCCTGGACCAGTACATCAAAGAGGACTTCGCGGAGCAGGTCTTCGGCCTCAACACCGTCACGCTCCGCCGCACCGACATCCAGATCAACACCAGCGACGAGCAGCGTCGTGCCTGGGCCCGCCGTCCTCCCGTCGAGTTCGAGGACGCCCAGTACCTCCGCGAACGGCTCACCCTCCCCGTGCGCGTCGGCGTCTTGAACGACCGGAGCGGCGAGATCGAGGGGCCGAGAGGCCGGAGCGTGGAGAACGTCATCCTCGTTGCCGCCACGCCGGAAGTCTTCGAGATCCGGGACCTGGACGTGGCGCTGGGCCGGCCCTTCTCGCCCGAAGAGGCCGAGCAGGGAGTCCCTGTGGCGGTGCTGGGCACCGAGACCGTGGGGATCCTCTTCCCGGACTCCGACCCCATAGGCCAGCGTGTTCAGGTGCGGGGCTTCCCGTACCGGGTAATCGGCGTGCTCGAAGAACAAGGCTCCATTCTGGGCCAGTCTCTGGACAACATAGCCGTGATGCCGATCCACTCCCCGATCCGTCGGTACATGACGCGGGGCAACGTGGTCGAGGACGTTCTCATCCAGACCGACGATCCCGGGCTGATGGACGCCGTCGCCATGGAGGCCGAAGGGATCATGAGGGTCCGGCGGCGGCTGCGACCGGCGGAGGAGAACAACTTCGCCCTGGTCACCGCCGACGCCTCGCTCTCGTTCTGGGACCGCATCTCCCGGATCCTCTTCCTCGCGCTGCCGGGTCTGGTCTCCATCTCGTTGGTCGTCGGTGGCATCGTGATCATGAACATCATGCTGGTCTCTGTCATGGAGCGGACGCGGGAGATCGGCGTGCGCAAGGCCATCGGAGCCAGGCAGCGCGACATCCTGATCCAGGTGCTCATCGAGTCGGCCACCCTGTCGGGTTTCGGCGCCCTGCTGGGCGTGGGCATCGGGATCGGCTTGACGATCCTGGTGGGCGCGGTGTCCCCGCTGCCGGCTGCCGTGGCCCCCCGGTGGATCGCCGTCGGCGTCGCGCTCGGCGTGACCGTGGGCGTGGTGGCCGGCGTCTACCCGGCGGCTCGGGCCGCCCGACTCGACCCCGTGGACGCGCTCCGCTATGAGTGATGCCACCGTCACCGTGCGTCCCTGGGCCGATCGCCGCCCGCCGCCCTGCGGGCGCCGGACAGAGGGTCGGGTCCGACGGGAGGTGAGCCCGTGGCCATGAAGCGCCTTCAGACCCTGGACGAGGGCGTCCGCATCGCCATGGAGGCGCTCCGGGCGCACAAGCTCAGGTCGTCCCTCACCGTGGTGGGTGTGGCCATCGGCGTGAGCGTGGTGGTCACGATGGCCGCGCTGATCACGGGCATTCGGACCGAGATCCTTGAGACCTTCGAATCGGCGGGCCCGGACAACTTCGGCGTCATGCCCTTCGACTTCTCCCAGGCCCGCCTCATCAGCGACCGGCCCCCCTGGTGGGGCAAGCCCGAGATCACCGACGAGGAGATCCGGCGGATCACGGGCCTGCCGGCGGTCCGGGAGGCGGTCGTGAGCTTCGACTTCCAGTCGGACATGGACTACCAGGGCGATCGCGTCACGGGCATCCAGAGCAGCGGCTACAACGCCGGTTGGCCCGAGTACTCCGTCGGGGACTTCGTGGCGGGCCGGAACTTCCTCCCGGCCGAGGTCGACCAGGCCCGCGCGGTGATCGTCATCTCCGTGGACCTGGCGGAGTCGCTCTTCGGGGACGTGGACCCGATTGGCCGACGGATTCGGGTCCGCGCCCGCAACGCGGCCCGGGGCGTGAGCGAGCAGTTCGAGGTGATCGGCGTCTACGACCTCGAGGACAACATCTTCGCCTCGGCCGTCTCCCATTTCGCCATGGTCCCCTGGACCGCGGCCGACAAGCGGCTCAAGGCCCGCAACCGGTTCACTTTCGTGAACCTCTGGATCGTGCCCGAGCCCGATGTGCCCAGCATGGAGGTCCAGGACCAGGTGATCGGCACGCTCCGGGGGTTGCGCGGACTTCGCCCCTGGGAAGAGAACGACTTCGCCATCGTGAAGTCGGATCAGATCGTTCAGGTCTTCAACCGCCTCACGGGCGTCTTCTTCCTGGTGATGATGGCGCTGTCGTCGGTAGGCCTGCTGGTCGGGGGCATCGGCGTCATCGGCATCATGATGATCTCGGTGACGGAGCGCACCCGCGAGATCGGCGTGCGCAAGGCGGTCGGCGCGACCCGGCAGGAGATCCTGTGGCAGTTCCTGGTGGAGGCCGCCTTCCTGACGATGCTCGGTGGAGGAATGGGGATGGCCCTGGGCGCCGGCGTCGCCGAGGCGGTCGCCCGCGTGACCCCGATCCCCGCCGCCATCCCGCTGTGGTCCGTGGTCGCCGCCATGGGCATGGCGATCGTGACCGGTATCCTCTTCGGCATCTTCCCCGCCCTGCGGGCGTCGCGGATGGATCCCATCGTGGCCCTCGGATACGAGTAGACGAGCCTTGAGCGAACCCCTGGACGTCGTGGCCATCATGGCCCACCCCGACGACGCGGAGCTGCTGTGCGGCGGCTCGCTGGCCAAGAGCGCCGATGCAGGAGAGCGCACCGGAATCGTCGACCTGACCCGTGGCGAGGCCGGGACGTTGGGCACGCCCAAGCAGCGAGCCGACGAGGCGGCCCGGGCAGCCGAGATCCTGGGCCTGGCGGTCCGCCGCAACGCGGGCCTGCCCGACACGCGTCTGGCCAGCACGCCTGAAGCTCGCCGCACCGTGGCCGCGTTGATCCGGGAGCTCCGTCCCCGGATCGTCGTGACCCATTTCATGAGCGGTCGCCACCCGGACCACCGACGGGCCGCTGAGCTGGTCTACGACGCCAGCTTCCTCGCGGGGCTGAAGGGATTCGACGCACCGGGCCAGGCGCACCGGCCGGACAAGGTCGTCCACGCCATGACCTTCCGGGAGGATGCAGTGAAGCCCACGTTCGTGGTGGACGTCACCGACCAGGTCGAGCGCAAGCTGGAAGCGGTGGCCTGCTACGTCTCTCAGTTCGGCGGCGCCGTGCAGGCCGGTGAGGTGTTTCCCGGTGGACGGCCTTTGGACGAGCAGATCCGAGCCCAGTCGGCGGCCTACGGCTCGCTCATCCGGGTCCCCTACGGGGAGCCCTTCTGGACCCGCGAGACCGTCTCCGCCGACACCCTCGGGAGCCTCCGGATCTCCACCTACTAGTGTGCACCGCCACACTAAGCCTCAGCTTCCGCAGTCCACTTCCACGAGGACCCGTCGCCAGCTCGGGACGTCCGCCCCTCCGACCTTGAGCATCCGGGCCCTGGCCCCCCCACCCCCCCGCATCCAGGGGGCCAACCAGGCCCCGATCTCGGGCGGCAAGTGTCCAATCGGATCGCCGGACCGGAGGTGCACCCAGACGTCGGGGTCGTCCTGACCGGGCGGATCGGGAATCAGCACGAGGGTGTCGCCCGCCGCGAGGCCGGGGAGGTGGCGGTCCCGGTCCGCGAAGACGGTCCCGTGGACGGTCGCGCGGAACCGCCGAGGCCGGCCCTCGGGGAACGGAGGGGGCCGGAGGGTCACGGGGTCTTCCCAGGTTGGTTCCAGGTCTGGCGCATCGTCGATAACTTACCGAAGGCGTCCTGCCGTGCAATGGCGGAGGCCGCCGACCGACTTCCCTCGAGCCGCGACCTGACGCATGGACGCCATCTACCTGGATCACGCAGCCACCACACCCCTCCGACGCGAAGTCCGCGACGCCATGGACCCGTGGATGGGCGAGGCCTTCGGCAACCCCTCCAGCGTCCACCGATTCGGTCGTAGGGCGGCCGCGGCCCTGGCAGAGGCGCGGGAGCGCGTCGCGGCCGCTCTCGGCGCTCGCCCCACGGAGATCTACTTCGTGCGTGGCGGCACCGAGTCGGACAACATGGCCGTGCGCGGGCGGGCAGCCGTCGCCCGCGCCCGGGGCGACCGGCCCCGGGTCGCGGCGAGCACCGTGGAGCACTCGGCGGTGCTGGAGTCCCTGGACCGTGTGGAGGCACGGGGCGGCGATGCGCACCGGATCCCGGTCGACCCCGACGGATCCCTCGACGGGGACGTCCTGGACGAAGTGCTGTCGCTCCGCCCGGACGTCCTCTCGGTGATGTGGGTGAACAACGAGGTGGGGCTCGTCCTGCCGGTGCCCGAGCTGGCGGCCCGGGCTCGGGCAGCCGGCGTACCGATGCACACGGACGCGGTGCAGGCCATAGGCAAGATCCCGGTCCGGGTGGACCAGACACCGGTGGACCTGCTCACCGTGACCGGCCACAAGATCTACGGGCCCGGCGGGGCCGGCATCTTGTTCGTTCGCGAGGGAACCGAGCTGGTCCCGAGTCTGGTGGGAGGAGGTCAGGAGCGCGGGCTACGCCCGGGCACCGAGGACGTGGCCGGCGCGGTGGGGTTGGCCGAGGCCATTGCCCTGGCCGTCGAAGAGCAGCCCCGGGAGTCCCTGCGCCTGGCGGCGCTGCGTGACGGCCTCGAGTCGTCGCTGTTGGAGCGCTTTCCGGACCTCACCGTGCACGGCGGCGAGGGTACCCGTGCGCCCCACGTGGCCAACCTGGGAGTCCCCGGCGTGGACGCCACCGCCTTGGTGCAAGCGCTGGACATGGAAGGCGTGGCCGTCTCGAGCGGCTCGGCGTGCCACAGCGGCGCCTCGAAGGCCAGCCACGTCCTGACGGCTCTCTACGGCCCGGGCGCCAGCCAGGCCTCGGTGCGGTTCAGCCTGGGGCACCTCTCGGACGACGGCCGCGTGCGTCGTGCGGCCGGGGTCGCGTCGCAGGTGATCGAGCGCCTCCGCGAGCTGGCCGGGAGCGTTCGGGGGTGAGCCGGCCTCGACCCCGGCGGGTCCTGGTGGCCATGTCCGGCGGAGTGGACTCGTCAGTGGCGGCCGCGTTGCTGGTCGAGGAGGGGTTCGAGGTGGTGGGCGCCACCATGAAGACCTTCTGCTACAGCGGCACTACGGGGCCTGCGAAGACGTGTTGCGGCCTGGACGGAATCGCCGACGCTCGCCGCGTCGCGCACGACCTGGGCATCCCCCACTACGTGTACGACGTGGAGGAGGAGTTCACCCGCGACGTGATCGACGACTTCGTCTCGGAGTACGCCCGCGGCCGGACACCGAATCCCTGCGTCCGGTGCAACTCCAACACCAAGTTCCGGGACCTTCTCGCCCGGGGCCGGCTGCTGGGATGCGATGCCGTGGCTTCCGGGCACTACGTGCGCGTCCGCCACGGCCCCAGCTCGTCGGCGATATTGAGGGGGGTCGACGGCTCCAAGGACCAGTCCTACTTCCTCTGGGGCCTCCCCCGGGAGATGCTCCCCCGCCTCGAGTTCCCCCTCGGCGAGCTGACCAAGACCGAGGTCCGGGCACGGGCCCGGGAACTGGGCCTCATCACGGCCGACAAGCCCGAATCCCAGGAGATCTGCTTCGTGCCGACGGGCCATTACCGCGACTTCCTGGAGAAGCGGCTACCCCTCGCCCACCCATCGCTCCTGCCCGGCCCCATCGTCACCCGCGAGGGAGAGGTCCTGGGCGAGCACGGGGGCTACGCAGGCTTCACCGTAGGCCAGCGGAGAGGGTTGGGCGGCGGGTTCCCCGAGGCCCTCTACGTCCTCGAGATCTGGCCGGAGGCCCGGGCGGTGGTCGTGGGTCCGCTCGCAGAGCTGAGCAGCGTCGGCGTGGAGGTCGGAGAGCTGAACTGGCTCGCCCCTCCGCCGGCGTCCGGTAGCCGTGTGCAGGTTCAGCCCAGGTATCGGGCCGCCGCCGTGTCCGCGACTGTGGCGCGCGGGGGCGAGGTCCTCGAGTTGGCCTTCGATGAGGAGCAGCGGGCCATCACGCCCGGTCAGTCAGCGGTGATCTTCGACGGGGACCGGGTGCTCGGTGGCGGGCGGATCCAGCACGCCCTCCGGGGCGTCGCCGTCTGACCCCACCGCGGCCCCACCCCTTCCCGTGGCTGGGCCGTAGAGCGGACCGGATCGCGCGGGGCCCCTGGCGCGGCTGTGCAGGGAAACGACCATGCCCCCGCCGTACCCATCGTGCTCCGGCCGGCGTAGCGGGGCTCAGTGCTTCAGGCCGGCCGCGTCCGCGAACTCCTCCATGGCCTTCTGCTCGTCCTCGGAGATCTTCTCCGGGACCTCCACCCGGACCTCCACGTACTGGTCGCCCCTTCGGTCGCCCTTTTCGATGCCCTGGCCCCGCAGCCTGAACTTGGTACCGGCTTGCGTACCGGGGGGAATCCGCAGCACGACCTTCTTCGCGCTGACGGTGCGGACGCGGATCTTGGACCCCAGCGTGGCCTGGACGATGTTGATGGGCACGGTCACGTGGATGTCCAACCCCTCCCGCCGGAAGAACCGGTGGGATCCCACCTTGAAATTGATGATGAGGTCGCCGGGCGGTCCTCCCTCCCGTCCGCGCTCGCCCTGAGCGGACAGACGGACCCGACTGCCCGTCTCCACCCCGGCCGGGACCGCCACCTGGATCTTCCGGGTCTGTCTGACGGTGCCGCTGCCCGAACACGAGGGGCACGGCGTCTCCGGGATCTTCCCGCGGCCGAAGCAGGCGGGACACGGCCGGGTCACGGCGAAGCCGCCCTGGCCGAAGGTCACGCTACCCGACCCCTTGCACTCTCCGCACGTGCGAGTCCGGGTGCCGGGTGCGGCTCCGGATCCCCCGCAGGTTGCACACTCCTCGCTGATAGGCACGCTGATGGAGATCTTGCCGCCGCGCACGGCGGTCTCGAAGGAGATCTCGACCACGTATTCGACGTTCTCGCCCTTCTCGGGCCCCTCCTTCTTGGGCTTGGATCCCTTCTTCCCGAGGTCGAAGATCGAGCTGAAGATGTCGGAGATCCCACCGAACCCCGACAGGTCGTCGAACGAGAATCCGCCACCGGCGCCGCCCGGGGCGGGTCTGCCGGTGCTGTAGCCCCCAGGCGTGGCCCCGCGGCCGAACCCGAAGGCCCCCAGCTTCCGCATCTGATCGTACTGCTTGCGCTTGGCAGAGTCCGACAGAACGGCGTAGGCCTCACCGATCTCCTTGAAGCGCTCCGTGGCTCTGGGACTGTCGGGATTGGCATCCGGATGGTACTGCTTGGCCAGCTTGCGGTAGGCCTTCTTGATCTCGTCCTGGGACGCCTTTTCTCCGACGCCCAGCACCTTGTAGAAGTCCTTCGTACCGGTAGCCATGGCTGCCGAGACCTAGGCGTCGTGCTTGAGGACGCTCACCCGGGCGGGGCGAACCAGGTGTCCCTTGAGCAAGTAGCCCTTGAGGAATACCTGATGCACCCGGTCGTCGTCCTCAGGCGATTCGGCAGGGACCCGCATCATCGCTTCCATGATGTTGGGGTCGAAGGGCTCTCCCTCCGGGTCGATCTCCTTGAGGCCGGCCTCCTCGAGGGCTCGCATGACCTTGCGCTCCACCAGGTCGACGCCCTCCATGATGGCCTCGACGGTGGCATTCGACAGGTCGAGGGCCGACACCCGTTTGATGTCGTCGATGGGATCCAGCAGGCGCCGGACCAGGTCGGCCTGGGCTCGCACCCAGGACTCCATCATCTCGCCCTGGGCTCGCCTGCGGTAGTTGTCGAACTCCGCACGCAGGCGCAGGTGACGGTCGTGAAGCTCCGCCATCTCGGCCTGAACGTGCTCGGCCTCGCTCCTGAGCTCCGCCTCGGCCTCCTGCTCCTCGGCGAGCTCGGGTGTGTCCGAGGCCAGGACCGGGTCCGCTTCCTCGGCGTCGGCATGGGTGTTCTTCTCTTCCGCGCCGGCGGCCTGGCTGTCCACCGCTCCCTCGGCGTCGGCATGGGCCGCGAGGGGATCGGCCTCTTCCAATGCTTCCTCAGCCCCCGTGAGGGTCGGGTCTTCGTCGGGTCTAGTCATCAGTCGTCCATGGGTCGTCAGGTGCCCGGGTCACCCCCGGACATCGAGACAAAAGGGCTCCACCGAGCCAGGGCTGCAATACCCACCCGGGCGGGCCGTGTTCTCACACCGTCCGAGCCGCGAGCCAGGAGCACAGGTGCGCGATGACCTCGGCTCGGCCCGTATCGTTGAACGGCTCGTGACGGAAGCCCGGCAGCTCGACGATGGTCGTCTGTGCGGAGGGCAACGATTCGGCCAGCTCCAGGGTGGCCGACGCGTCTGCAAGACGGTCCGCCCCCGGTACGAAGAACAGCGCCGGGACCTTCAACCGATCCGCGCTGCGTCGGACCCACTGCTGCCAGCGCTCCACCTCGGTGTACAACCTCGGGGTGATCGTGGCGTGCACCAGGGGATCGGCCTCGTACGCTGCGATGACCTCCGGGTCCGAGGTCAGCACCTCGGCTTTCGTCCCTGTGTCCATGGGGATCCGGGGCAAGACCCCCGCCGCGAGGCGACCGACGGCGACTTTCCACCAGGGCACCGGTGCGGCCGTGGCGAGCCACGGGGCGGACAGGACGAGGCCCTTCAGCCGCGGGTCGCGGGTCGCGGTCCACGCCAGGCTGATGAGGCCACCGAGGGAGTGCCCGATGAGGAACGAGGGTGCTCGTCCCAACACCTGCTCCGCCTCGGACCAGGCCCGATCGAGGTCCTCCAGGAACAACTCGAAGCTCCCGGCGTGGCCCCGGTCCCCCGCCGAAAGGCCATGTCCCCGGTGATCGAGGGAGAACGTGCTGATCCCCGAAGCGTTGAGCGCCCTCGCCACGTGCTCGTACCGGGCCGCGTGCTCGCCCAGGCCGTGGACGACCACGGCAGCACCCCTCGGCTCAGGTGCCGTCCACCAGAGGGTCCGCAACGACACGCCCCCGCTCCCGGCCATCCGACCCTCGCCGGGCACGCTCCCCGCTCCGGCGGTCACGCCGCACCCTCGAGCATCCGGAGAAGGAGAGCGAGCGCCGCCTGCCCGGCTCGGGCACGCACGACCGCCCGGTCCCCGGGGAATCGCTCCGTGCGGGCCACGACCCGGCCGTCCAGGCTGACGGCGTACCAGACGGTGCCCACCGGCTTCGCCTCCGTCCCTCCGTCGGGACCGGCGACCCCCGTGATGCCGAGGCCCGCCTCGGCCCCCAGTCTCTCCGCCACGCCCAGGGCCATGGCCTCCGCCACCGACTCCGACACCGCTCCCTCACGCTCGATGACGCCGGGATCCACACCCAGCAACGTCGCCTTCGCCTCGTTCGAGTACGACACGGCTCCGCCCACGAAGTAGTCCGACGAGCCCGGACGGTCCGTGAGGCGTTTGGCCACGCCGCCTCCCGTGCAGCTCTCCGCCGTGGCCAGGCGTTTGCCTGCTTGCCTCAATGCGTCGGCCACAGCTTCCACGAGGTCTCCGGACCGAGCCCGGTAGCGGTACGCTGCCAGGACCGGCTCCAGCAGCCCTTCCGCCCGATCGAGGAGAACCGCGGCACGCTCTCCATCGGCGGCGTCCCGCACGGTCAACCGCAGCGCGACACCGGCGACGCCCGGCAGAAACGCGACGTCCACGCCACCCAGCCCCGCCTCCAAATGGGGACCCAGCAGGAGGGCCAGCTCGGACTCCGGGATACCGGTCGTGTAGACATCTCGGTACCGGGTGGGCCACAGGCGACCGGGAAAGGACTCCTGCAGATAGCCCGCGGCCGACTCCGCGAAGATCCGCTTGAGCTCGGCGGGCACGCCGGGAAAGAGGATCACGCATTTGCCGTCCTCCTCCAACACCAGTCCCGACGCGGTCCCGATGGGGTTGGCCAGTACGAGCGCACCCGATGGCACCTGCACCTGCTGGAGGTTCGTCTCGGGCATGCGGTCGTAGCCCCGGGCCCGGAAGCGAGCTTCGAGGGCGTCCCGCAACGACGGGTCGACCCTGAGGTCACGGTTCAGGAGGTCGGCCACGGCGTTCCGCGTGAGGTCGTCGGGAGTGGGGCCGAGGCCGCCGGTCACGAGCACCGCGTCGGCTCGCTCCAAGGCCCTCGACACGGCTTCCCGGATGTCGGCTTCCCGATCACCCACCGTGACCGTTGCCTCGACGGACATGCCGAGCCCATGGAGCTCCCGGGCCAGCCAGGCGCTGTTGGTATCGACGGTCTCACCCAGGAGCAGCTCTTCTCCGACCGTCACGATGACGGCGCTGGCCGTGGCGTGCCCGGCCCGGGGATAGCTCAGATGCCGCTCCGGACCAACGATCGATAGCTCCAGAGGTAGTCCAGCATCGAGTAGACCGTGAGGATCACCGCAACGGTGAGCGTGACCCCGATGAAGGCGCCGTGGAAGCGGCTCCAGTTGGCCCAGGATGAGGTCCCCATCCAACCGGACTCCTCGGCAATCATGAGGAGGGGGTACCAGAGCAGGAGCGCGCCGACGAAGAGATTCTGGATGAACGCCTTGTACTTGCCCGACTGACCCGCGGAGATGACGACGCCTCGCCGAGCGGCCCAGCTCCTGAACAACGTGATGCCGAGCTCCCGCCCCAGGACCACCACCAGGACCCAGAGGGGCAAGGTGCCCCACCAAGGCACTCGGTTGAGGGGCTCCGCGGAGTGGGAGAGGATGTAGAAGGGGATGAACGTGCACACGATGAGCAGCTTGTCGGCGATGGGGTCGAGCAGCTTGCCCACGTCGGTGATCCAACCGTGCTTCCGGGCCAGGTACCCGTCCCACAGGTCGCTGAGGGCCGCGGCCACGAACAGCACGAATGCCGCCGTCCGACCCGGTACGGATTCGGACAGGGCGAGCGCGAAGATCACCGGGCAGATGGCGATGCGCGCTACGGTTATGATGTTCGGGAGGGTCAGTCGTCGCCCGGCCATAGGCTCCAGTGGCGCGTTCGTGTCATGGCAACGGACTGAAGGTAGCGTGTCAGGGGCTATGGGAGAACCGGGGTCGTGACGGGGGGTTGGCAGAGACGCACTTCGCTCAGCTGAGCGACTTCACGACCATCTTGGACACGGCCTTCAGCGTGTCGAAAACGCCGCGACCCTCAATGGCCACACCCTCGAAGTCCGGAACGCCCGCCGGGTTGAGCTGGGCCCGGAGCTCGTCGACCGCCATCACGTTGCCCAGATCCCGTTTGTTGTACTGGATCGCGAACGGGATCTCCTCGAGATCGTATCCGTAGGACTCGAGGTTCTCGTACAGGTTGTGCATGGCCTCGATGTTGGCCTCGGTGCGCTCCCCCTGGGAATCCGCAACGAAGATGATCCCGTCCACCCCCTTCAGGATGAGCTTGCGGCTGGCGTTGTAGTACACCTGACCCGGGACCGTGTACAGGTGGAACCGGGTCTTGAAGCCGCGGATCTCTCCCAGGTCGATGGGAAGGAAATCGAAGAAGAGCGTGCGCTCCGTCTCCGTGGCAAGCGAGATCATCTTGCCCTTGGTCTCGGGGTTCACCCGAGAGTAGACGTACTCGAGGTTGGTCGTCTTTCCGCCGAGGCCCGTGCCGTAATAGACGATCTTGCAGTTGATCTCACGGCTCGCGTAGTTGATCATCGACATGACCGGCTACGCTCCTTCCTCGAACAGGCGGTCGATCTCGTCGCCCGCCGCCGAGACCCAGTCGGGATCGAGGGGCCGGCCTCCGGTCGACCCGGCTTCAATCAGTTCGCGCAAGGGCGCTTCGAGGCTCGAGACGATTCTGCTACCCTCCTTGCTGACCTGCCCTGACGGGCGACGTCCGTTGAAGAGAATGGACAGGATGAGTTGATCGGCTACGGGTGCCACGAAGAGAGACGTGTGCTCACCCTGTTGGCAGAGGCCCTTGAGCTCATCCTCTCCCACGAGAGACGCCAGCGCCCGGGTCGCGGCCAGGTGGCTCACCGTGAGACTGGCGAAGGCGGTGCGATCGAGGTCCGGTGACCGCCCGGCTTCGAGAATTACGGCCCCGCTACCATCCATGAGAATACCCATGCGCCCGTCCGTCTCCAGCAGGAGCTCGTCCAGGTTCGCGCGCAGGACCCCCAGGGGGTCGGTTGTGGTGTCGTGTGGTCGACCGAGCTTCACGCGGTTCCCTCCTCCGAACTGTGCTCGAGCGCCCGCGCCTCACGCTCCATGCGCTCGTGGATGACGCGGGCCCGATTGCGAAGGAGCTTGCTGGGCTCCCACGCGACGTAATCTCGGAGGAGGGTGATGTGGTCCACCGACGGCTCTTCCCGGGCGATGTGCCCCAGGGCCGCCAGCCTGCGAAAGGCGTGGGGACTGAACAGGTCCCGCTGGTGACGCGAGATCTGATCACGCACCACCAGGAGGGCCACCGCTCCTGCGGCAGCCGTCGCGAGCGCGGCCAACGTCGCGATTCGAAGGGTCTTGTTCATTGCACGCCCCGTCACATCTCGCGGCGGCCCGCCAGGGCCTCCGCGATGGTCGTTCCATCGACGTACTCGAGGTCCGATCCCACCGGAATCCCCCGGGCGAGCCGCGTCAGGCGCACGCCCCCGGACCTCAAAGTGCTCTCAAGGTACACTGCGGTCGCTTCTCCTTCCACGCTGGCGTTGGTCGCTATGATGACTTCCGCGACTCCGCCGTCCGTGTTCGCCACCCTCTCGAGCAGGGAGCCGATGTTCAACTCGTCCGGCCCCACTCCGTCGAGTGGCGAGAGGTGGCCGCCCAACACGTGGTACAGTCCCCTGAATCCGCCCGTACGCTCGATGGCGCCTACCTCGTAGGCCTCCTCCACCACACATAGTATCGACGGATCTCTTCGCGGATTGGAGCAGATCTCACAGAGCTCGTCTTCGCTGAAACTGCCGCACCGGGCGCAGGGGCGTACCCGCTCTGCGAGCTCCTTCAGGGCACGGCTCAATCGATGCACGTCTTCGCGGGATCCCTTGAGCATGTGGTGCACCAGCCGCAGGGCGGTCTTCGGCCCGATGCCCGGCAGGCGAGCCAGCTCCCCGGTAAGGTGATCGATCGCCGACACGGTCTTGGCGCTTGGCTCCGGTACGGGTGACGTCCGGCGTCAGAAGAGGCCGGGGATCTGGACCGGGAGCCCGCCCGCCGCCTTGCGCATCTCCTCTTCGTAGAGGGTGCGTGCCTTCTTCTGTGCCTCGGCGACGGCGGCCAGGACGAGATCCTCGAGCATCTCCACGTCTGCGGGATCCACGACCGTGGGTTCGATCGAGATCTTCTTGACGGCCCCTTTCCCGTCGACGGAAACCGTCACCATGCCACCGCCCGATGTTGCGGTGACCTCCTGGCTGTCCAGGTTGTTCTGGATCTCCGCGATGCGGGCCTGAAGCTGCTGGCCCATCTGCATCAGCTGCTGAAGGTTGTTGTCCATCGATCGGCTCGAATCCTAGAAGTCGTTTTCCGACAACGACCTCGAACCGCTCAGTCGAGCAGTTCGAGGTCGAGCTCTTGTACCGCCTTGCCCAGCAGTGGTTCCCGTTCGATCAGCTTTCTCAAGCGGCTCTGCCGAACGGTCTCCGGTGTGATCCGCCCGCTCGCGGCCCCGGGTGCTTCCCCGGGGACGACGACCAGTCGGGGCCGGCCCACCAGATGTCGATGTAGCGCCTTCTCCAAGCCGGAGCGCACGAGGGGCTCCTTCAGCCGGTCCAGCCCCGGGCCGGGCGGGAGGACGACCTCCACCTGGCCCTGGGTGCCGCTCCGGACCACGGCCGCCCGCAAGAACGGGCCCAACCCACCCGGTAGGCCCGTACCCTCATCCAGCAGGCGACTCCACGCGACAGCGGGGTCACCGGTCGGCGGCGTGGTTTCTCGCTCTTCCGGCTCCCCGTGCTCCGACGTGCTTTGCCCCAGTGGTGCCGTCGCACTTGGCGAGCTGGGCGCGCCCGCGTCCTCGCCCCCGCGCGCCTCCGACGCTCGGCTCTCGGAGGCGGCAGGCGCCGGTGCCGCGGTCACCGGCGCTTGTGGGGAGGTAGACGACCCGGTAGAGGTCGCGAATCCACCGCCTGGAGACCCGGCGTCCACCGGCGCACCGCCTAGTTCTCGGAGCAGCTCCTCCAGGTCCACGCTGCGGTCGAGGAAGGCGAGGCGGAGCAGGAGCATCTCCACGAGCATACGGGGCTGCACGCTGCGGCGGAGGCTGCCGGACGTCTCCAGCTCCGCGGCGAGCGCCAGCATGCGCACGAGATCCACGGGGTCACAGCGCTCCGCCCGGTCCCGAAAGCCGTCGCGGAGGTCCTCCCGCACGTCGGACAAGTCGGCGGAGCCCTCTAGCCGGATCCTCAGCAGCAGCCGGATGGCCTCGACGAGGCCGTGGTAGAACTCGACCAGGTCGTATCCGTCGGCCACCAGGCCATCCACGAACGCGAAGATCCGTCCCGTCTGCCGGGCCATGAGGATGTCGATCAACTCGACGTATCGTTCCTCCTCGACCAGGCCCAGGATCTGCCGGACCGCCTCCTGGCTGACTCGCCCTCCCGTCAGGGCCATGACCTGGTCCAGGAGCGAAAGCGCGTCCCGCATGCCGCCATCGGCCTTGCGGGCGATGGTACGGAGGGCGTCCTGAGGGCCCTCGGTCCCCTCGCGCTCCAACACTTCCGAGAGGCGCTCCACGATGTCGGCCACGCCGATCCGACGGAAGTCGAACCGCTGACAGCGGGAGAGGATCGGCGCCGCCGTTTGCTGAATCTTCTGCGGCTCGGTCGTGGCGAACACGAAGATCACACGGGGGGGCGGCTCTTCGAGGACCTTGAGGAGCGCGTTCCACGCCTCCCGGGTCAGCATGTGGGCCTCGTCGAGGATGTACACCTTGTACCGACCCTCGCCCGACGGCGCGTACTGGGCCCGGGCCCGCAGCTCGCGCGCGTCGTCCACCCCCCGGTTCGAGGCTGCGTCGATCTCCACCACGTCCAGGGCGGTGTGTCCGCCCCAGATCCGGGCGCAGCTCTCGCACTCCCCGCACGGCTCCCCCTCCGGGCTCCGCGTCGGGCAATTCAGGGCCATGGCCAGCACGCGAGCCAGCGTGGTCTTGCCGACGCCGCGGGGGCCGCAGAAGAGGTAGGCGTGGCCGACCCTGCCACCTGCGACAGCACGCCGCAGGGTCTCCGAGACGTGGCCCTGGGTGGCCACCTCCGAGAACGTCCGGGGTCGGTATTTGCGCGCTAGCGCCGTGTGGGACACAGGGCCGCCCGAATGGCTGGCTGACGTTGTCCCGGCCGGCCGGGGCTCCGGGCCCGGAGCCCCGGCCCGGGGGGCGGAGGACGGGAGTCGAAGCAGGCGGCACGGGAAAAAAAATGCCCCAGGCGACCCGCAGCTACGATTACCACACTTAGCGCTGCTACCTGCGGGGTCCTGACGCGGTTCGTGGGCTCTCGCCCTACGGACCTGGGGCACCGCAAAAGCTATCCACGCAGGGAGGCAGCGTCAACCGAATCGGGGGTGGATGCCGGGGCTTCAACGCTGCCGCCGCCAAGCGTCCTCGACATGCTCGATCCGTGTCGGACCCTCAGGTCCGAAGAATACCGCCACGGCGTCGAATCGGTAGATCCGCCCCACCCCTGGATGGGCGGCCCACCACTGACGAGCCACCGCGGAGATCTCGCGGCGCTTCTTCCACGTGATGGCCTCCAGGGGGTGGCCGAAACCCGTGCCACTCCGGCTCTTGACCTCGACGAACGCCACCAGCGCTCCCCGCCGCGCGATGAGGTCCACCTCCTTCCGACCCGCCCGGTAGTTCCGTTCGAGGATCGTCCAGCCCCGGCGCTCCAGAAGATCGGCCGCCAGACGCTCGCCCTCTCTGCCAAGCTCGAGCGAGGTGCCCGTGGGCGACCCGGTCGGGAGCTGCTCGTTCATGGCTAGAAGGTCGCGGCGGGCTCCGGGCGGGACCATGGTCCGGTGAAACCGGGGGTGGGACTGCCGCCCGACACCGGCCCAGCCAATGCGCCGATCACGACGGGCAAGGGTCGATCCGGTACCGAGCGGGTCGGGTCAGGCGCCGGCGCCGACCGGGTCCGAGCGAGGGGAATCCGGTATCGATCAGGTCGGGTCAAGCGCCGGCGCCGACCGGGTCCGAGCAAGGGGAATTTGGCACCGAGCGGGTCGGGTCAGGCGCCCGCGACGGTCGCCTCCGGCAGGGGAGCCACGAGGTCCCGGTCCAGGGCGTGGGCGATCACGCGGATCTGCTGGACCAGGGCCGCGAACTGCTCGGGGTAAAGGCTCTGGGCACCGTCCGAGAGGGCCGTAGGTGGATCCGGATGGACCTCCACCATGAGGCCGTCGGCTCCTGCGGCGACCGCGGCACGGGCCATGGGCGTGACCTTGGTGCGGATGCCGGTGCCGTGGCTCGGATCAGCGATGATGGGCAGGTGGGAAAGCGCCTGCACGACGGGGATGGCCGTCAGGTCCAGGAGGTTCCGCGTGTGGGTGTCGAAGCTCCTCACGCCGCGCTCGCAGAAGATCACCTGCTCATTGCCCTCGGCCAGGATGTACTCGGCGGCCAGAAGCAGCTCCGTGATGGTTGCCGACATGCCCCGTTTGAGGAGGATGGGCTTGTCGAGGCGACCTGCCTGCCGAAGCAATGCGTAGTTCTGCATGTTGCGGGCGCCGATCTGTACGATGTCGGCGTACTCGGCGACCAGCTTGGCACTGGCCGGATCGAGAGCCTCTGTGACCACAGCCATACCCGTCGCCTCCCGGGCTTCGGCGAGAAGCTCGAGCCCGGCCTGCCCGAGACCCTGGAAGGAGTAGGGCGAGGTTCGCGGCTTGAAGGCACCGCCACGGAGGACGGTGGCGCCCATGTCCCGGAGTCGGTGGGCTACGTCGAGGATCTGCTCCCGCCCTTCGACCGCGCAGGGGCCCGCCATGAGCACGATCGACCGTCCACCGATCGGCGTGCCGTTGGGCAGCTCTATGACCGTGTCGTCCGAACGCCACTCCCGAGACACCTGCTTGTAGGGCTTCGTGACCGAGATGACTTCCCGGACGCCTTCCAAGCCCTCCAGGCGGGCCGAGTCGACGCGCCCGTCGTTGCCGATCAGGCCAACGGCCGTCCGTTGCCGCCCGGGAATGGGCCGTGCGTCGTAGCCCATGTCCCGGATCGTGTCCACGACCGTCCGGATTTCCTCTTCCGAGGCGCTGTGGCTCATCACGATCAGCATGACAACCGCTCTGGTCAGGCGAATTCTTCAGGCTCGCGTCTATTCGGACGAGCGCCGTCGGGGTGTAAGTCTAAGGGACAAGGGGGACGCCGGTCTACCGTGCCCCCTCCGCGCCCTCCGGATCGTGAGGACCCGCCACCTCCAGCTGCAGTCCGTCGAATCCCGCCGTGACCGGGCCCTCCCACCCCGCCTCCCTCACCAGGCGCGGCACCTCGTCCGGTGGGAGCGGCGGGTAGGCGTGGGTCGTGACGATCCGCTCCGGCGCCGCGACCCGGCCGAGCTCGGCGACCCCCGAGGGCGTGAGGTGGGTGTCCGTCGACGCCGGGTCCAGGTGGGCACACTCGCACACGATCACCTGGGCGCCGCGGAGGAAGGAGAACAGCTCGGTGTCGGGACCCGTGTCGCCTGTATACCCCAGCACATCGCCCCCCGCCTCGACCCGGTAGGCGAGCGACCGGTCCGTGTGGACCGTGGGGTGCGTGAACAGCGTGAACCGACCCGCAGGATCGGACCAGCGGCCCTGCCGGGGAAGCTCCACCACCTGCAGGGGCAGACCCGGCTCAAGGACGTAACGGCCGAACGCCACGGCCGCAGCGTCGAGGAAATCCCGTAGGCCCCGGGGCCCGACGACGGTCAAACCCTCGGCTCGACCCTTGCTCAGACCGTGCTTGAACGCCCAGAGCAAGGCAGGTAGGTCACCCACGTGATCGCCATGGAAGTGGGTGATGGCCACATGGGTGAGGTGCTGCCAGGCGCTCCCGAGGCTGCCCAGGCGATGAACGGCGCCGGAGCCGCAGTCCAGGAGCATGGAGAACCCCCGTCCCTGCAGGAGGTGGGCAGGCGACGCCCGCTCCCCATCGGGTAGCAACGTCCCGGAGCCGAGCACGGTCAACTTCATGGCCAATACACCATCCGTCGGATCCCCTCCGTGCCTCCGGCGCGCAGACGAAGCAGATACACGCCGGGCTCCACGTTACGGCCCGCCTCGTCGGTGCCGTCCCAGCGGAGCTGCACGCAGGGATCCGGGGAGCCTCCCTCCTCCCTCCCGTAGATACCCGCAGGCAACACGACCTCGCCGCAACCTGCCGCCGGAACCAGTCTGCGCACCAGCCTGCCGCGGAGGTCATACACGGTGAGCTGGACGGGCCCTTCACGGGACAGGTCGAACCAGATACGGGTCTCCGACAACCCGAGCTCCACGCTCGGGAACGGATTGGGGAAGTTCTGGAAGAGGATGGTGGCCGGCGGGCTCGAAGTGCTCACGACGACGAAAGGACCGGCGCTGATCGCCGTGTCGGCCTGACCCCCCGGGGCCCTGGCCACCACGCTCCAGCGTAGCGGCTCGTTCAGCGGCAGCGGCTCGGGCACCCGGAAGCGTGTGGAGTCCAGGCCCGCGAAGGCGGCCACGGACTCCTCGTCCCGGTCGCTGAAGACGTCCAGATCGTAGGTAAGCGGCCCGGCCGGCGGCTCGAGCACCTCGAACGGTTCCCACTCGAAGGTGGGCCTCCGCTCCTCTATGGTCTGACCGGCCGGGTTGTTCAGGACCATGAGCCGTAGCCAGGCCGGGACGGTGAGCGGGCCTTGCGTCTCCGTGCTCCGTGTCACGGCCTGGGGCGTCTCGGCATTCACCCGCCAGAAGATCCGCTGCCGTGGCGGCAACGGCCGACTGAGGCGGCGCGCGAACGTTCCCACGACCCGGTCGGCCAGGAGGACGTCCTGGAACGTGGAGTCCGCCGCGACGAAAATCGTGAACGACACCGGCAGGGCTGGTGGATAGATCGTGGGCGCGTCCCACCGGAAGAGCGGCGTGAGCGTCGTCACCTGACCTTCTGCGTCCACTTCGGCGATGGGGATGGCCACGATGCCGTCCGGGAACGCGATGGCCGACCCCACGTCGATGGACGGCGCGGCGTCGGCTCGCCCCACCCGGAGGTCCGCGGACGACACGAGGGCATCGATGATCTGGGCCGGCGTCCGCTCTGGATGAGCCTCCGTGAAGAGAGCCGCCCCACCCGCGAGCAGGGCCGCCGCCAACGCCGTCCCGTCAGAGGCCACCAAGTCCGTTGGCGACCCTGAGCCCGCAGCCGGTACATCGACACCCGGTGCGTACGCGTCGGGCTTGGGGCGCCCGTCGGCGGTGGGCCCCTCGGAAGAAAAGGAGGCGATGGTCTCGTCGCCGGCCACCGCCCCGGCCGCCAGCACACCGTCACCGTCCGAGGGAGCCACGAGCGTCCCCTCGCCGGGGCCCAGGTCACCCACGGGCGTCACGACCAGCACACCCCGCTCGCTCGCCAGGACCGCCGCCACCGTGGACGGCGTCGTCGCTCCGTCCAGATCCTCGATGGTGTACGCGAATCCATCGTCGAAGGCACGGAAGCCGCCGTCGCTGACGACGACTCGGGCGCCCTGGCTCTCCAGCCAATCCAGGCCCTGGACCCATCGATCCTCGTCGTCCCTGGGCGCCCCCCCGGCGGTGAAGGTTCGGGCCAGCAGAAAGGACGAGCCGAACGCCGGCCCCACGAGGACGTCGGGTGCCCGGGCTCCGGCCAGCGACCACGCCGCGGTGGTTCGGGCCGCTGCCTCCTCCTCGCCCGGTCCTGGAGTCACGTCGTCGTCGCCGTCCACGAAGTCCCGCGTCGCGAGCAGGTCGCTGCCGGCGAACGCCTGATGGTCGATGCGAACGGCTCCGCCCAGGATCCCGATCCGAACGCCGGCACCGGTGACGCCGAGCCGATGGGCACCGTCAACGCCCATGCGCCGTAGCACGTCCGTGAGGGCCCCGTACGAGGTGTCCGCGAGAGCCGTGGGCCGGCTACCGAGCGGAGCCTGCTGAGCCTGCGCGGGCGACGGCAACGCGCCCCAGGCGCAGGAGAGGAGAAGGAGGAGCGGGGCCGAGCTCCGGCCCCGGTCGCGCCTACGCTGCGGAGCCACTCGCCTGCAGGGCATCCTCGAGGCGCACGCCCACGATGCTGCTCACGCCCGGCTCTTCCATCGTCACCCCGTAGATCCAGTCGGCGGCCTCGATGGTGCGTGGGTTGTGGGTGATCACGACGAACTGGGTGCCCCGCTTGAACTCCTGGAGAAGGCGGATGAAGCGACCGATGTTGGCCTCGTCGAGAGGCGCGTCGACCTCGTCCAGCACACAGAACGGACTGGGCTTCACCAGGTAAATGCCGAAGAGGAGGGACAGGGCGGTCAGCGCCCGCTCGCCCCCCGACAGGAGATCGATGCGCTGAGTCCTCTTGCCCCGGGGCGATGCGTGGATCTCCACGAGTGACTCTAGGGGATCCTCCTCGTCCGACAGCCAGAGATCGGCCTCGCCACCTTCGAACAGACGCCGGAAGGTGCTGACGAAGTGCTCGCGAATCTGGTGGAAGGTGTCCAGGAACAGGGTCGTGGCGGTCTCGTTGATGTGCTTGATGGCGGCCCGCAGGTCGTCCCGGGCGTTTACCAGGTCCGATTGCTGCTCCTGCAGGAACGAGAGGCGGGTGCTCTCTTCCTCGTGCTCCTCCATCGCGAGCATGTTCACCGGTCCGACCCGGTCAAGGGCCTGGACGATCTCCTTCAGCTCCGCGGCCAGCGCGTCCGGATCACCTTCGATGGGCTCGGCCTCTTCCAGCAACGTCTGGAGCGGCCTGCCCCACTCGCCTTCGAGCCGCTCCTGGATCCGCCCGATGTCTCCCAGGAGCTCTTGCCGCTCCAGCTCGAGCCGATGGCGCCGGTTGGTCGCCTCACGCTCGGCGCTCCGGGCTGCCCGTACCCGGCGCCCCTCCACGTCGAGCTCCTCCGCCACGCTCGCCACCACCCGGTCCCGCTCGGCGAGTCGAGACTCGGCCTCCGTACGGGCCTTGAAGAGCTCCTCGGTGGCGGTCTCGCCCTGCCGCCGCAGCTGACTCACCTCGGACAGCTCGGTTCGCAGGGCCATCTCCTCTCGGTCGAGCGCCTCGACCCGATCGAGAGCGGACTGGCGGGCCTTGGCCGCGTCCTCGTTCCGTTCGCGGGTCCGGCCCAGCTCGCCCTGGAGGCGGGTGAGCTCCACCGTCAGTCTGGACTCCTCGGCCCGTGCCGCCTCCCACTCTTCCTCCACGGTCTCCAGCGCCGCTTGGGCCTTCTCGCGTTGGCCATGCAGCGCTTCTTCTTCCGCCGACAGGGCGCCCCGATCCTCCCGGGCGGTCTCGCCTCGCTCCAGGGCTCGAGCCCGGGCCGCCCGCGTTCCCTCGAGCTGCCGCGCCAACTCGTCCCGGTGCCGGTCCATCCGGTCCTTCCGGTCGTACTGCGCGGCAATCTCGGCACCGGCCTGGCGGTGGGCGTCCTCAGCGCTCCGGAGCGTCGCTCGAGCGTCTTCCAGGTTCGTCTCGGCATCCCTCGCGCGGCCCTCGGCGGCCTCGCGACCCGCTCGCGCCTGGTCGGCCGCTGCACGCGCGGCCTCCGCCCTGGGCCGGAGCTCATCCAGGCGGGACTGACGCTCCAGCACACCGGTGGCGCCCATGGGATTGCCCACCCGCACGACGCCCAGGCGGTCCACAGAGGCCCCGGAGGGGGCCAGGCGGCGCCCGTCGCCAGCGCTCAACAGACCCTCCTCGTCCACCAACTTCACGCCGCCGAGCAGGGCCTCCACCCAGGGCGTCCCAGCCCCCGTGGGCGTCACGCCTTCGGGCACCGCCCCTCCCGAGCCGGGCACGCCGTCCAGCGGCAGCAGGATCAGACCCCCGCCCCCTTCCCATTCGTCCCGGAACCAGCCGGCGACGCTCCCTGCCGCCTTCCGGTCCTTCACGACGATGCCCCGCAGCAAGGCGCCCAGATACGCCTCCACGGCCGCCGAGTGGGACGCCTCCACGGTGACGAAGTCGGACAGCGGGCCGAGCACGCCCGTGCGCGCTCCTTCCAGGACAGCCTGGACGGCGGGCTCCACACCTTCCTGGTCCCGCGCCATGCGCTCGAGCGCCACGGCCTCGGCAGACAGCGATCCGGCGTGGTCGGCCGTCTCCAACTCCGCGACGCGCGCGTCGTCCAGCACCGCCCGGGCCTGTGCGAGCGTGCTTTCCGCGCCGGCAACCGTGGACCGCGCCACCTGCTCGTCCCTGGACAGCTGCTCGAGCCGATCCGCGAAGAGATCTCCCTGGGATTCCAGGTCCGAGAGGGCGTCGGCCGCGGCCTCCAGCTCGTCGTGGAGCCGTTCCAGGCGCCTTCCCAACTCTGCCGCCTGGGCTTCGGAGGCGTCAGCGTCGCCCTCGAGCTGGGCCCCCTTGCGTGCCACCTCGCGCTCGCGCGCTTCCATGGATTGGACGTCGCCACGGGCGCTCTGGAGCCGCTGCCTCACCTCGCCCGTTGACGCATGACTGGCCTCCAGCGATCCCCGCGCCTCGCCCAGCTCCTCCTCCAGGTCCCGCCCCAAACGAGACAGGTTCCGGGTCTCGGACTCCAGCGCATGGGCCCGATCCTGTGATTGCTGGCGCTCCTCCAGGATCTGGGCCAATCGCCGCTCGGCGTACGCCGCCCGCTCGTCCGCGACCGCCAGGTCCCGCTCCCACCGCACCAGTTGGCTGCGCACGTCGTCGAGCCGTGCGGCACCCTCGGAGCGCTCCTTCTCCACATCGATCTGGCGCAGCCGTAGACTCTCGACCCGCGCCTCCGCGGCCCGCAACTCGGCCAGCATGCCCTCGACGGACCCCTGTTCCCCACCCAGAGCACCTTCCACCTCCACCAGCCGCTCCTGGAGGCCGGTCAGGCGATGCCCCACGACGGCCACCTCCACGGCCAGCCGCCGATGCCGCAGCGCGTGGTACCGTAGCGCCTTCCCCTTCTGGCGGGCCAGGGATCGGACCTTGGTCTCGACCTCCGTGATGACGTCTTCCAGGCGTTGCAGATCCAGCTCCGCCCGCTCCAGACGCCGGGTCGCCGCCTTCCGCCGGTCCTTGTACTTGCCGATCCCGGCCGCCTCCTCGAAGAGGCCCCTACGTTCGTCGGCCCGGTCCGAGAGGATGGCGTCGATCATGCGGTTCTCGATGACCGCATAGGCGTTGGCGCCCAGACCGGTGTCGCGGCAAAGCTCGACGACGTCCTTCAGGCGACAGTGGGACCGGTTGATCGAGTACTCGCTGCCCCCGTCCCGGAAGACGGTCCGACCGATCTCCACCTCCTCGAACGGAACCGGGAGCAGTCCGTCCTCGTTGCTGACCGTCATGACGACGGAGCCCCGGTTCACGGGCCGGCGGTTCACGGTTCCCTGGAAGATGGCCTCCTCCATCTTGGCACCCCGGATGGCGGTCGGGCGCTGCTCTCCCAGTACCCAGCGAATGGCGTCGCTGATGTTGGACTTGCCGCAGCCGTTGGGACCCACGATGGCGGTGATCCCCTCGTGGAACTCGATATCCGTGCGGTCTGGGAAGGACTTGAAGCCGTTTACCCTCAGAGAGCGGAGCTTCATCGAAGGGGGCGGCCCATCCGTTCGGTGAGGATCGCACCGGTCAGGCCCGTTTCGATCAGCTGGGTCTGGAGGTGACTCGCCTCGCGGGCGTTCGCATAGGCGCCGGAGTAGACGCGATACCGCAGCGGACCGGCGCTGAGCCCGTATTCCGCGAAGTAGGCCGGGATCCCGGCGTCCTCGGCCTGGGCCCTTCGCGCCATGGCCTCGTCGAGCGACTCGTACTCGCCCAGGAGGAAGGCGACGCGGGTGGATCGGACGATGGCGCTCCGGGCGACCGCGCTGCCGATGTAGCCGGCCAGCTCGGCGCGAATGGCCTCGGCACGCGCTCCCGTCTCGGCGGGCCCCGCCACGACCCGGTAGTAGGTGACGCTCCGAACCTGCACCGGCACCAGAACGAACTGGAGGGACGGGAAGCGGGCCCGCAGGTCCTGGGCCTGCTCTTCGGCGGCGGTCCGTCGCTCGTGGGCGTTGATGGTCAGGCCGAAGCGCATGACCGCGTTGGGCGACAGCCTACCGGGCGAGGTGGCCGGTGGAGTGCCTCCCTCCGTCGCGTCGTCCACGAGCTCGGCGGGGGCGCCACCTTCCTCGCCGACCGTCGGATCGACCGGCTCGCCGCCGGTGGCGGCAGGCACGGACCCCTCAACGGTCACGGGATCCCCGCCCTCGGACTCGTCACCCGGTTCCGGCCGGGCCGCGACCATGTCCGCCTCGGCCGACCTTGCCGCGGACACCTCGATCGGCGCCTCGTCGTCCGCCGGACCGCTCGACACGGCCGGCTCGTCGCCCCAGCTCATCAGGGCGATGAGCGCCACCACCACGATGACGATCAACGCCAGCAGCAGGAGCCGAGAGCGACGCGAGCCTGACGGCGATTCGATCCCGGGCAGGCCTTCGAACTCGGTGTACAGCAGTGTGTCAGGGTCGCCGGTGGCGTCCGGCTCGTCCGCACCAGCCGGTTCCGCGCGTTCGCCAACGAGGTCGCCTGCAGCGGCCTCGTCCCAAAACGGATCCGGCCCCACCTCCGCGCCCTCACCGGGGGCCGCGTCCTCTCCCGTCGGCAGATCCTCGGCAGGGCGCTCCGCTGCCCACGCCGCGCCTTCGTCGACGACCGGTCGTGTCCCAGCCTCCAGCTGACTCGTCAGGCCCAGGGCTCCAGGCTCCTCTGCCAGCTCGAGGCTCTCCGCGAGGCGAACTTCCAGGCTGGCGACGTCGTCGGCAGCGACGTCCCCTCCCGCCACCCCGTCCTCGCCCTCGGCGCCGGGGTCCTCCACCGCGCCGGCCGCGATGCCTTCCGCCGCCTCCGGCGGGCCGATCACGGCATGCACCTCCGTGGACGACTCCAGGAGCGCCTCGGACGCTGCCGCAGCTCCCGCCAGGACGACCACGGCGTCGGCACGTTCCAGCAAGCCGGCGGCGCCCTCGAGGGAAAGCGGCACGTGGAGAAGCACCAGCGTGCCCGAACTCCGGTAGCCAGCCAGGACCGCGCCCCACCGGGGGTGTTCGAGGATCTTCGAGGAATCCCCGACCACGGTGCCAGCGGGCACGAAGAGAAAAGACCCTTCGCGGACGCCCGTGGAGACCCGACGCGCAGAGGCACCGAACTCGAAGACGTCGCTGATGCCCTCGCCAGGCGTGATGTCGAGCTCGGCGGGGAGCGAGGATCCCTCCAGGCCCAGGTCGATCAGGAGTGTCCGGGCGCCCCGCGCGGCGGCGGCCTCGGCGATCTGCGCCGACACACCGGCCGCCCACGGCCCGTCCTCCGCCGTCGGAGCCACCGCCAGGGCCAACACGCGTACCGGGCCGCCGCCGTCCAGGAGAGCCAAGATCGAGTCCGGCACGTCGTCCGTCGCCGGGTCAAAGGCCTGCCAGACGGGTGTCTCCAGTGTCATTCGCGTGATCGGGAAGCTATGGCAAGCCGGCTCCGCAGACCCGGCTCGGGACCCGGCGCAGCTATTCGTCGGGGACCCCATGGAAACCTCGTCAACTTAACGCCCGGCGAAGCGGCCGGGCAATCGGCCGCAGGGTCCATCGGGCATCGCGGGGGGTGCAGGCACCCGAACCCGGTCAATCAGTCCTCGAAGGCGACCCGCGGTGCGTCCCCCCACAGGTGCTCGAGTTGATAGAAATCCCGCGCCGCAGAGTGGAAGACGTGCACCACGAAGTCGATGTAATCCAGGAGCACCCAGGTCCCCCCGGCCTTACCCTCGACGTGGTCGGGACGGTGTCCCTCCTTGCGCAACGCCTCCTCGATGTGCTCCGCGATGGACCGGACGTGTATGTCGGACGTTCCGGAGCCGATCACGAAGTAGTCCGTGGCCGAGGAGATCCCCCGGAGGTCCAGGGCGACGACGTCCGACGACTTTCGCTCGAGGGCGACCTCCGCGGCCTGACTCACCACGGACGGCAGCTCGGGCGTGGCCCGTTCAGCAGCACGCTGCATCTCGGCCTCGCCTACTCGGTGGCCCGCTCCACCCGGACCTCTATCTCGGCGTCCACCTCGGATCCGAGGCGGATCGTAACCGGAAAGGCCCCGAGCTGCTTGATGGGCTCGTCCAGGAGGATCTTGCGGCGGTCCACATCGAAGTCGAGGTCGTGCTCACCGGCCCGGTCCGCGATGTCGGCAGCGGTGACGGACCCGAAGAGCTTGCCCTCCTCGCCGGCCTTGGCGTGGAAGGTGAGGACCAGGCCCGCGAGCTGTGCGGCGCGCCTGCGCGCTTCCAAGTAGTCCCGCTTCCCCCGCTCCTCCACCTGCTGCTTCTCCAGCTCGATCCGGCGCAGGTTGGCGTCGCTGGCGACGTACGCCAGACCCTGGGGAAGAAGGTAGTTCCGTGCGTAGCCCGGCTTGACGTTCACGATGTCCCCGGACGTCCCGAGGTTGTGCACATCTCGCTTCAGGATGAGCTTCATCTGCCACTCCCTTTCGTTTCGTTCAAGACCCGCCCTCCGCCCGGGGCGTCGCCCGCGAGCGCAGGTCCAGCCACGTATCTCCGATCCCGATGACCATGGCAGCCATGACCACGATCGGCGCCACGAACAGCAACCCGAACACGAACACGATCATTCCGAGCAGGTTCAACCCGCCGTACAGGAACACCACGACCGCGGCCCCTCGGAGCGCATACAGCGCGCCCATGAATACGAGGGCGTTCGTGCCTGCCTCCGACCACGCCTCGCTCGACCCCAAGAGCAACGCGCCCAGTCCAGCGATCACCACCCACATCAGCTGGTCGTTGAACCGGAAGTCCCTGAGAGGGCCGACCCCCTGGTCGCTTCCGCGTGCCAGCCGCACGTATAGCCACCACGCCACGCCCAGCGCCGAGAGCGACGTCAGCCCGAGGAGCGCCGGGAACACCGCGCTCTGGATGTCGGCGGTCCGGTAGGCGGCGTTTGCCAGCGCCTCCGAGACCTCCCCGTCGCCCTGCATCAGCCGTAACGCCTCGAGGGCCGACCCGAGCCCCTGGCGAATGCGTGAGTCGACGAGCCAGCGGACCACCGCCCACTCGCCGGGCCGCACCGCGAGGATGGAGGCCGTCACCGCCAGGGCTCCGCCCAGCGCGCCCAGAGCCCGGCTGGCAAAGCCGCTCCCGGGCCAACGCAGCGTCAGGGCTACGAACCAGCCGCCCAGCAACAGGGCCCACCCCCGCTCGATGAACCACACACCAGGCTGACCCGAGCCACGAAACACCAGATAGCCGACCGCGCTCGCCAGGAGTAGGGCCATGATCCGATGGGGCGGCAGGATGAATGCCAGGAGAACGAACGGGACGGCGACCAGGACGCCGGGCTGCAGGACCGAGAAGCCGGCCGTGAAAGCCAGCAGCGCCGCAGCGCGAAGCCACCCCCGACCCTCTCGGTGGCTGGCGTGCATTCCGCCTCAGACCTCGTGGTCTCGAACGTAGGGGACGAGCGCCAGGTACCGGGCACGTTTGATCGCGCGTCCGAGCTGACGCTGGAATCGGGCCGTCACCTTCGTCGTCCGCTTCGGCAGGATCTTGCCCTGCTCCGTCATGAACCGCGACAAGGTGGCCACGTCCTTGTAGTTCAGGAGCTCGATGGCAGGCCCTTCGATGCGCCGACGCCGCCCACGGCCTCCGCTGAATTCGGGTGGAGCCGACCGGTGGGTCACGATCTCGGCATCTCCGTCATCGTCGGGGCCGCCGCGGTCGTCGTCGTCATCCTCCCGGACCCGGGTGTCGGGCTTCTGGATGGACATGCCCCGCGTGGGCTCGCCTTCGTTGAGCACCACCAGGTATCGCATGATCTGCTCGTTCAACCCGACGCGGCGCTCGAACTCGGGCAGGGCCTCGGGGTCGGTGCGAACCTGGGCCACCACGTAGTAGCCGGTCTTCTTCTTGTCGATGGGGTAGGCGAGCTGGCGAGCCCCCCAGTGGTCCACCGCGACGATCTCGGCGCCTTCGACCTGGGTGAGCAGCGGGTGGTGCTCCTCCAGATGGAGGTTGACGCCGGCCTCGTCCAGAGCGGCGTCGAAGATGTAGACGATCTCGTAGAGACGCATGATACGACTCTCCCTCGGTCCGTCGTGAAAAACGCGGGCTCCGCCTCGTCGGGCGGAGCGGGATGAGCCTATGAAGATATCGCTCCGCCCCGCCGCGGGGGAAGGGGTCGGCAGCGGTGACTCCACGGCGTTACGCCCGTCGTGTCCAGGCCGGTGCGGTCGGGAACGGGCGGGGGCGCTCACGGCCGAGAGCAGCGGTGGACACCGGCCCTCTGGCGGCCTTGCGCCCCGGACCCGTCGGGCGGACGTTCCACCTGGCATCGTCGGGTAGCCTGGGGGCCGAGCGGAGTCGACCGCTGTTCCTCCACGCGCGCGCCATCCAGGCAGCTGGAGAAGACGACGTCGTCAAGATCCGTATGCAGGATACATCCGAGAACGGGAGCAGGAGGGCATGGGTTTAGGTCCAACCCCCGGCTCCCCCGGTCCGGACCGACATGATGGCCGTAGCGTACATCTTCGCCCTGGTGGTAGGCGGCGGATTCATGGCCCTCTCCCTCCTCGGAGACGTGGCGGGAGGAGGTGACGTGGCAGACGTCGATCTCGACCTCGACCTCGACCTCGACGCCGACCTGGATGTCGACGCCGGTGGAGGCAGCGACGTCAACGCACTCAAGATCCTCTCCCTGCGGACCCTGGTATACGCCCTGTTCGGATTCGGGGCCGTGGGTACCATCCTGACGCAGATGTGGGGAGGAGCGCAGGCTTCGCAGACAGCCCTTTTCGCCACGGCCGGTGGTGTCGCCACCGGATTCATCGCCTCGGCGTTGTTCGGGTTCCTCCGGCGGTCCGAGGTCGGAGACCGGGCCGGAGAAGCGAGCTTCGTTGGACTCCCGGGCCTCGTGAGCCTGCCCATCGGACCCGGTTCTCCCGGACAGGTGACCGTTCTGCGCGGCGACCGGAGCTTCCGCATCCGGGCACTGCCCCACGACACGGCCGGACACCTGGACCCGGGGGCGTGGAAGGAAGTGCTGGTGGTGGAGATGGACGCGGGGATCGCCCGTGTAGTCCCGGTGGACGAGGAGCTCCGGCTCCCGGACGGCGGCTGACGCGCCCCGAATCGGGGGGACCGACCCCCGCTCCGGAGCCGTCGGTAATCGACCGGTAACTGATCGCATTCGATTCGGAGGACAAGATGGACCAGATGCTCGCAGGCGGCGCTGCGATCGGCTTTGCCGTTCTCTTCGCCGTATTCGTGGCGATCCTGACGATCAAGTCGCTCATCATCATCGTCCCGCCCAACGAAGCGGCCGTGATCACGGGCCGGAGCCGGAGTCTCCCGGACGGCCAGCGTGTCGGATACCGCTCGGTGATCGGCGGGAGAACGCTGCGGATCCCCATCATCGAAGCCGTCGAGTGGGTCAGTCTCGCGACGATTCCCATCGAGGTGGGCGTCAGCGACGCCTTCTCCAAGGGGAACATCCCTCTGACCGTGGAGGCCATCGCCAACGTCAAGATCGCCTCCGAGCCCGAGACGGTGTTCAACAACGCCGTGGAGCGGCTCCTCGGCAAGTCGGAGCAGGAGGTCAAGCTCCTTGCCAAGGACACGCTGATGGGGAACCTCCGCGGCGTGTTGGCAACCTTGACGCCCGAGGAGGTGAACGAGGACCGCCTCGGTTTCGCCAAGGCGCTGGCCGAGGACGCCGGCGAGGACCTGGCGGCCCTCGGGTTCCACCTGGACGTGCTGAAGATCCAGAACGTGAGCGACGAGCGGGGCTACCTCGAGGCCATCGGCCGGAAGCGGGCGGCCGAGGCGGTGCGGGACGCCGAGATCGCAGAGGCCGACGCGGACGCCGAGACCCGGGAGCGGCAGGCCGAGGCGAAGCAGCGGGCCGAGGTCAAGGAGGCCGAGGCCAACATCCGTATCGCCGAGGCCAACAACGCCCTGCGTGTGCGGGAGGCCGAGCTCGACCAGGAGGCCCAGATCGCAGAGCGCACGGCACTGGTGAGGGCGGAGCAGGCAGAGGTGGAGGCTCAGAGGGTGCTGGAGGAGCGCCGCGTCGAGAAGGAGCAGGAGCGGCTGCGGGCCGACGTGGTGGAGCCCGCCAACGCGGCCCGGGAGGCCGCCTTCGCGGAGGCCCAGGCCGAAGCGGCCCCGATCCTGGAGCGCGGCAAGGCCCAGGTCGAGGTACTGCGCCGTCTCTACGAGGAAGTGCAGAAGGGGGGCGAGCATGGGTTCGCCGTGTTCCTGGCGGAGAAGCTCCCGGAGCTGCTCGGGATCGCGGTCGGCGCGGTGAAGGACGTCGACATCGATCGGCTGGTGGTCCTGGACGGGGGCAGCGGCAGCGGGGCCAGCAACGCGGTCAACCAGAAGGTCCAGGGCGCCTACGGGACCATGGAGGGTCTGGCCTCGGCTCTGGGCATCGACATCCAGGCCGTCCTCAGGGGAGCGACCGCTCGTGTCGCCCAGCTTCCGGCCGAAAGCGACGGAAACGGCGCGCCGAGCCAGCAGATCGCGCGGCCAGGCGGAGAGACCCTCTGACCGGACGCTGCGGCCGACCCTGACGAGAACGACCCCGGGGCTCTCGCCTCCGGGGTCGTTTCTCGGTCGGGACTGCGCCGGCCCTCGCCCTGCCAGCCTCGGCGCTACCTCACCGCGTCCTGCACGGCCAGGATCAGGTCGGGATAGCGGGACAGGGCCCACCGGGCCTCTTCCAGGTCGAGCCGCTCCCGGTTCGTGTGGGCGAACCGCTCCTCGCCGGGCGCGAAGCCCAGCGTCGGAATGCCATGGATCCCGCAGCTCCAACCGCCGTCGGTGGCGAAGGCCCATGGTCGCACCGTAGCGGAGCCCTCACCGTCCCGGCGGCCCACGGCCCGGGCGGCCGCCTGGACCACCGGCGCGTCCGCGTCCATGAGAAACCCGGGGGTGAACAGCCGGCGATCCCGGTTCAAGCCCGTGTAGGTCCCCTGTCGCTCCCGGGCCATCTGCACCTCGACCCGGAAGCCCTCCGGCACGGCCGGCAACCGCCGCCCGATGGCCTCCTCCACCGACCGGATGAGGCCCTCGTCGGTGGAATCGGGCAGGACCCGCCAGTCGATGACGACGGCCACCCTGTCGGGGATGACGTTGCGGCTCTCGGGAAGCACGTCTACGCCCGTGGCCACGAGGCTCGCGCGACCGAGGATCGGATCGGAGGGCTGGTCTTCGGCCAGATCCTGGATGGCGGCCAGGACCGGGGGAACGAGATCCAGCGCGTTCCGCGCTCGGTCCGGCACGCTGGCGTGCCCCGCCAGGCCGTGTAGCACGACCTCCAGCTCACCTCTTCCCCGGTGTCCGATGGCGATGTCGCCCCTGGTGGCCTCGCCGATGATCACGGCGTCCGGCTTCACGCCCCCGGACTCGATCAGGTGGTCCATGCCCCAGCCACCGCGCTCTTCGAGAACGGTATGCGCCACCACGACGTCGCCCTCGGTCCGCCCCATGAGCATGGCCGCTGCATAGGTCTGCAGCGCCAGAGGACCCTTGATGTCCATGGCTCCCCGCCCGTGGAGGAAGCCGTCAGCGACCACGCCGCCATAGGGTGGATGCTCCCATTCGGCGGCATCCCCCTCCGCCACCACGTCCACGTGGCTGTTGAGCATGACGGTGGGCGCCCGGCCAGAGCCTGGCACGACGCCGATCACGTTGCCCACCTCGTCCGTGCGTACCCGGGTGAACCCCAGTGCCGTCATCTCCTCCTGGACGCGCCGGACGACCGCCTCCTCCTGTCCCGGCGGCGAGGGCAGGCGGATCAGTGCCTGGGCGAAGGCCAGGGCATTCTCGAAGGTGGCGTCCTTCGTCACGGAAGCTCCTGGCCTGGCTCTACCCGAGGAACCGCGTCATGAGGTCGGTGATCCACGACGTGCCATCCACGTCCAGTCCGTGGATACGGACGAACCACGGCGCCAGCACGAGGGCCACCACGCTCATGAGCTTGATCAGGATGTTCAGGGACGGACCGGACGTGTCCTTGAACGGATCACCGACGGTGTCTCCCACCACCGCCGCCTTGTGGGGATCCGAGCCCTTGCCGCCCATGGCCCCTCCCTCGATGTACTTCTTGGCGTTGTCCCATGCCCCTCCGGCGTTGGCCATGAACAGGGCCATGAGCACACCAGTCACCGTGGCCCCGGCCAGGAGGCCGCCCAGAGCCTCGACGCCCATGAAGGCCCCGACGAGCACGGGAGCCAGCAAGGCCGTCACCCCCGGCAGGATCATCTCCCGCAGGGCCGCCCTGGTGGAGATGTCCACGCAGCGGGCCGAGTCCGGCTTCGCGGTACCTTCCATCAGCCCCGGGATCTCCCGGAACTGGCGTCTCACCTCGTCCACCATCCCCGCGGCCGCGCGGCCGACGGCCGTCATGGTCAGGGCCGCCACGAAGAATGGCAGCATGCCCCCCAGGAGCAGGCCGATGACCACGGTGGGGTTCACGATGCTGATGCCCGTATCCAGCAGGCCGACCGCCGAGGCGTAGGCCGAGAAGAGCGCCAATGCGGTCAGTGCCGCGGAGCCGATGGCGAAGCCCTTCCCGATGGCCGCCGTGGTGTTGCCGATGGCATCCAGTGAGTCGGTGATGGCCCGGGTCTCGGGTCCGAGGGCGCTCATCTCGCTGATGCCGCCGGCGTTGTCGGCCACGGGCCCGTACGCGTCCACCGACATGGTCACGCCCACGGTGGCCAACATCCCCACCGCCGCAATGCCGATCCCGTACAGGCCGGAGAAGAAGTGGGACACGCCGATGGCCACCGCGATGAGGATCACGGGGACCGCCGTGGATTCCATGCCGACGGCCAGGCCCGTGATGATGTTCGTCGCCGCGCCGGTGCTGCTCGCTTCGGCGATACGGCGGACGGGACCGGCGGCGGTGTAGTACTCGGTGGCCAGGCCGATCAGGATGCCCGCCATGGTGCCCGACAGTAGCGCCCAGAACGGGCCGGTGGACGGGTACGTGCCGCCGGACGCGTCCATCATCCGGAAACCCAGCGAGTCGATCACGAAGTACATCGCGACCAGGAACAACGCGGCGGCGATGAAGGTGACGTTCCGGAGCGCCCCGGCCGGGTCCGTGCGCTCGAGCACCTTCATCATGGCGATGCCCACGAGGGATGCCACCAGGCCCACCATGACCGTGACGACGGGTAGGGCCACCGCCTCCAGGCGGTTCGACGCCAGCCCCGCGGCCGTGGCGCCGATGGCGATCGTGGCCACGATGGATCCGACGTACGACTCGAAGATGTCGGCGCCCATCCCTGCCACGTCACCGACGTTGTCGCCGACGTTGTCCGCGATGGTGGCTGGATTCCGAGGGTCGTCCTCGGGGATGCCGGCCTCGACCTTGCCCACCAGGTCCGCGCCGACGTCCGCCGCCTTGGTGTAGATGCCACCGCCCACGCGGGCGAACAGAGCGATGGAGCTGGCACCCATGGCGAAGCCCGACACGATCTCGGCGAACCGGGGCAGGTCACCGGTGCCGGGGATGGCGTCAGCCGCGTAGATCCAGTAGAGGGCGCCCAGTCCCAGGAGCCCCAACGACGCCACGGCGAGCCCCATGACCGACCCACCGAAGAAGGCGATACGAAGGGCCTTGCCCTGGCCTTCCTGGTTGGCTGCCGCCGACGTGCGCACGTTGGCCCGCGTCGCTGCCTTCATACCGAAGAAGCCGGCGGAGACCGAGCTCACCGCGCCGAACAAGTACGCGATGGACGTCTGCGGCGAGATGGCCAGTCCCAACAGCACGGCGACCACCACGACGAAAACCGCCAGCACTGTGTACTCGCGCCTGAGAAACGCCATGGCACCGTCGTGGATCTGATTGGCCAGATCGACCATGACCTCCGTCCCGGGATCCTGCCTCTTGACGTAGCCGTAGATGAATCCGGCCACGCCCAGCCCGATCAGGCCCAGCAGCCAAGCCCAGTCCGTCAGCGTCACGAAGTCGGTCATTCAGCGACCCTTTCTCGGTTCCTCAGGTGTTGTGTGGAGGCGGCGGTCCGGTCGGTCACCGGTTGTATCGGTTCATGGCCGCCTCGATTCCCTCTACGATCCAGGTTTCCACGGCCCGGGTCAGCTCCGGAAGGAGCTCCACCACGACGTCCTCATCCGACTCGCTCATGGGCGACAGGACCCAGGCCGCCAGGTCCGCACCCGCAGGTGCTACGCCCACGCCCAACCGCAGGCGTGGGTAGTCGTCCATGGCCAGGGTACTGGACACGGACCTCAGGCCGTTGTGTCCGCCGGGGCCGCCCCGGGGACGAAAACGGACCCGCCCAACGTCCAGGGCCGCGTCGTCGACGACGACCAGCAGGTCGCGAGCGGGCTCGAAGTCCGCCGCCGAGGAGAGGGGGCTCAGGGCCCACCCACTCCGGTTCATGTATGCGGTGGGCTTGATCAGCCGGACGTCGTGGTCTTCCACGACGCCGTCCACGGCGAGGGCGAATCCCCGCTGCCGGAAGGCGCCGAATTCCCAATCGTACGCCAGACGATCCAGCACCCACCACCCGACGTTGTGTCGGGTCTCGTCGTACTCGGGCCCGGGGTTGCCGAGCCCGGCGACGACCTTCATTCCAGGAAGTGGCGTCCAGTGCGGAGAGGGGCCTAGCTCCCTGCCTCTTCGCCCTCTCCTTCGGCCTCTGCTGCCTCGGCTGCGCCCGCCTCAGCGGCCGCGGCTTCGAGCTCTTCGAGCTCCTCTTCCTCCACGACTTCCTCTTCCGCCCTCGGCGCCGCCACGGCGGCCAGGGTCCGCTCCAGGTCGATGAGCAGCTCGAGGCCCTCGTCGATCTCCAGGTCGTAGGCGTGGACGGAGTCACCCACGTTCAGCCCCGTCACGTCCACCGTGATGGCCTCGGGGATGTTGGAGGGCATGCACTTGATGGGGATCACGTGGAAGACCTGCTCGAGGGTGCCGCCGTCGCGCACGCCCGCGGGAGTGCCCTTCAAGTGAAGCGGCACCTCGACCTCCACGGCCACGCCCTTCTGGATCCGGTAGAAGTCGATGTGGATGAGCTCGGGCCGGTACGGATGCGTCTGTACCTCCCGTACCAGCGTCGGCAGAGGCCTGCGCTCGCCCTCGATCTTCAGGTCGACGATCGTGCTCGCGACCGAGATCCCCTGGAACAGGTGCTCCGCAGCGTGCGCGTCCACCGCGAGATGGACCGCGTCCATGTCCTTCCCGTAGACGACTGCCGGCACCTGGCCCGAGGCTCGGAGCTTCCGTGCGACACCCTTGCCGGTGCCCTCCCGGCGGGTCGCGCTCAACGTTGTATTCTCGCTCATGACGCTCGTCCTACGACTGGTGAGTGGGCTCGAGGGTCTCCGACCCGTGACTCGTCCCGTGCGGACGGATCTCGAAGAGCTCGCTCACGGACTCGTTCGAGTGGGTGTTGACGATGGCATCCGCCAGAAGGCCTGCCACCGAGAGGATCCGCAGCCGGTCGAAGCGCCGTTCCTCGGGCACGTGGATGCTGTTGGTGACGACGAGCTCTTCCAACGGTGCGGCAGAGAGCTTCTCGCTGGCCGTCCCCGAAAGGAGGGCGTGGGTTCCGCACGCGTAGACCTTGGTGGCCCCTCGCTCCTTGAGTGCGTGCACCGCGTTCGCCATGGTGCCGCCCGTGTCCACCATGTCGTCGGTGATCAGGCAGGGGCGCCCCTCCACCTCACCCACGACGTTGAGCACCTGCGCCACGTTGGCGCGAGGGCGACGCTTGTCGATGATGGCCAGCGACGCCCCCAGCCGCTTCGCGTAGCCCCGGGCCATCTTGGCAGACCCGACGTCCGGGGCCACCACGACCAGATCCTCGAGCTCGAGTCGGCGGAAGTAGTCGATCAAGACGGGGCGCCCGTACAGGTGGTCGACCGGGATGTCGAAGAAGCTGGCGATCTGATGCTGGTGAAAATCGATGCCCAACACCCGATCCGCGCCCGCCGCCTCGATGAGGTTCGCCACCAGCTTCGCACCGACGGACACGCGCGGCTGGTCCTTCCTGTCCTGACGACCGTAGCCGAAGTAGGGGATCACCGCCGTGACGCGAGCCGCCGATGCCCGCATCGCCGCGTCGATCAGGAGCAACAGCTCCATGATGTTCTCGGCAGGGGCCGGCGTGGGCTGGATGATGAAGACGTCCCGCCCGCGGACGTTCTCGTCGATCCGGACGAAGATCTCGCCGTCGGCGAAATCCTCGATCGTGACGCCCAGCGTAGTCTGGCCGATCCGGTCTCCGATCTCCATCGCCAGCGAGCGATTCGCCCGCCCGGCCAGGAGCATCAGCGGGCCTCTTTGGTAGGTGTAGTCCATATTGCCTGGAGGTCGGATCCAATGTTAGTGGCGACAGCCCGCTAAGTTAGAGACGGGCCCAGGTGTCGTCAACGTGGCGGCGGCGTTACTCCACCACTCTCAACGTACGGTGGACGGCCATGGTGGAACGTCCCGGCAGCTCCAGCTCGAGCGTTAGGCGGTACCGGCCTGCGTCGAGGGAAGTGAGGTCCACGTCCGTGGCCCGGAACTGTCGGCGAGCTCCACCCCCACCCTGCTCGCTCCACGACACCTGCACTTCGGGCCCTCCGCCGAAGAGGCCGACGAGCGAACCCACCCTCTCCACCAGGCCCCGGTCCCGCTTTTCGACCGTGAGGCGATAGGCCATGCTCACCGCTTCGGGGCCGAGCCCCGTCACCTCCCAGGCGACGCCGAGCGGCTGTCCGGGCAGAATGGCGTTACCGGGCCAGGCCTGGTCGATGGCCACCGCCAGGGTCTCGGGCATGCCGGGACCGGCGTCGAGAAGCAGTGCGTCGGACAGGGCGGGAACGTCGGGTGGCAGCGTGTCGGCCACCAGTCCCAGTCTCGTCCGGCTGGCGCGCCCCAACTCCGGGATCAGGCTCTCCACCGACGCCAGGTAGGCCCCGGCCGGCACCTGGAGCGACAGGCGTCCCACGGGCCCCGCGGTGCTGGTGGCCCCCTGGAGACTCCCACCCACCTCGGGCAGGAGGAAGAGACCGGCCTCCACGGGCTGATCGGGCGGGACGTCCGAGTCCAACCGCCGCAGCAGCGAACCGTCGGGGCGGTCCTCGTCGTCGGGTGGCGTCATTCTGTAGGCGGCCACCACCAGGACCGAGTCGCCACGCCAGAAGCGAGCGATCTGGACATCGGCCGGGGTCGCCACAGGGGCGTATAGGGGCGCGTAGGCACTCCGGGGACGATCGGGCGACAGCTCCCACGCACCCTCGTCGGCTGCGGCGGGCCGGGCGATGGCCGCGGGCGGGGGCATGTAGGTCAGGGATTCGGGGTGATGGTGGCCCACCACTCCCGTGCTCCTGGACTCGCCGGGACCCGCGCGGGTGCGCTCCCATCCCACCTCCCAACCGTAGCGGACCAGCAGCTCCTCGAGGTCGGCGCCCCAGGACATGCCATATGCCGATCGGCTGCCGGACCGGATGCGGGATACCGTGCGGCGAGCATAGTGCTCGGTGAGGCGATCGTTGCCGGGCTTGAGGAACAGGGGGTCGGCGAGCTGCCAAGCTCGAGCCACGAGGCCGTCGGGGGAGGGTGCGCCCTGTGCGTCCCGGAGGACGTCTCCCCGGTCCTCGAGCAGCACGGACGGGTCCCGCCACCGGCCCGCTCGCTCGGGACTCATGGCGGACAGGGCTGCATCGAAGGCCCTCTCCGCGTCCACGAAGCGTTGGGCCCCGTGGTAGGCCAGGCCCCGCAGGGCGTCGCACCACCCCTCCTCCCCTCCTCGGCACGCGTCGGCGATGCGGACGGCCTCGGGCCACCGGCCGACCTCGCCGAGGTAGAAGATCCGCTGGCCCGTGATCCACGTGTCACCCGGAATCCGGTCGCCCGCCCCCCGCAGCTCCATCAGCAGCTCCTCGCGGGCCGCGCGGACCTCGGGAGCCTCGGTAACCGGCTCCCAGTCGTCCTCGCCGTACCGCATGCACATGCGGCCGATGACCTCGTCGCACTGGCCACCCCAGCCGCCCCATGTCGAGGGAAGGTGGAGTCGGCGGTAGCGTTCAAAGCGGGCCTGGGCGCTACGAGCCCGGTCACGGACGTCGGCCGAATCCACCGCCTCGGAGACCGACGTGAAGCGGACGGTCTCCTGACCGGCCACCGCCGTCGAGAGCAGCGGGGGTGCGATCAGCAAGCTGAGTGATCCGACGAGGGCGAGTGGGTTGTGCATGTACTCCTTCCTGCGAATTGCCCCCCCAGGACTCGAACCTGGACCAAGGGTTCCAAAGACCCTTGTGCTGCCGTTACACCAGGGGGCAGCGGT